>JAZHSQ010000001.1:0-129014 GCA_036454645.1 Olsenella sp.
CTTGTCCTCCCGCGAGCGCTGCGTGGAGATCATGCGGTTGATCGCGTTGACGTAGGCCTTGGCGGAGGACACGACGATGTCGTTGTCCGAGCCCCTGCCGGTGAAGACGCGCCCGTCCTCGGCCTGGATGCGCACCGTGACCTCGCCGAGCGCGTCGATGCCGCGGGTGACCGCCTTGACGGCGAACTCCTGCAGGTCGCCGTGGATGGCGACGACCTCGTCGATCGCCTTGTAGGCGGCGTCGACCGGGCCGGTGCCGGTGGCGCAGACCACGTGCTGGGCGCCGGCCTCGTCGGTGATCGTGGCGGTCGCGGTGGGGACCAGGGGGTCGCCGCAGGTGACCTGCAGCGCGTCCAGGGTGTAGACGGCGCTCACCTCGCGCTGGCGCTCCTGCACCATCGACTCGAGGTCCTCGTCGTAGACCTCCTTCTTCTGGTCCGCGATCTCGAGGAAGCGCTTGTAGATGTCGTCGTACTCGTCGTCCGAGAACGTGTAGCCGAGCTCCGCGAGGCGGTGCTTGAGCGCCGCGTGGCCGCTGCGCGCGGAGAGGATGATCTCGGAGCCCGCGGCGCCGACGTCCTCGGGGTTGATGATCTCGTAGGTGTCGCGGGCCTTGAGCACGCCGTCCTGGTGGATGCCGGAGGAGTGCGCGAAGGCGTTGGCGCCCACGATGGCCTTGTTGGCCTGCACGTTCATGCCGGTGATGCGGCTGACCAGGCGGCTGGCGCGGGTGAGCTCGCGGGTCTCGACGTCGGTGTGGGCGTCGAGCTCGTCGCCGTGCATCCGGATGGCCATGACGACCTCCTCGAGCGCGGTGTTGCCGGCGCGCTCGCCCAGGCCGTTGATCGTGCACTCGACCTGCGTGGCGCCGTTCTTGACGCCGGCCAGGGCGAGCGCCGTGGCCATGCCGAGGTCGTTGTGCGTGTGGACGGAGATGGTCACGTTCTCGATGCCGCGCACGTTGTCGGCGAGGCCCTTGATGCGGGCGCCGAAGTCGTCGGGCATCTGGTAGCCGGTGGTGTCGGGGATGTTGACGACGGTGGCGCCGGCGTCGACGGCGGCCTGGATCACGCGGATGAGGAAGTCCTGGTCGGCGCGCCCGGCGTCCTCGGCGTAGAACTCGACGTCCTCGACGTATTTCTTGGCGTACTTGACGCAGTGGATGGCGCGCTCGACGCACTCGTCCTCGCTGATGCGGAGCTTCTCGCGCAGGTGCTGCGGGGAGACGCCCAGGCCCGTGTGGATGCGCGGGCGCTTGGCCGCCTTGAGGGCCTCTGCCGCGCGGTCGATGTCCTTGTCCACGGCGCGCGTCAGGCCGACGACGACCGCGTCGTCGCCCGCCAGGCGGCCGATCTCCTGCACGGAGCGGAAGTCGCCGGGCGAGGAGATCGGGAAGCCCGCCTCGATGACGTCGACGTGCATGCGGAGCAGCTCCTGGGCGATGACGAGCTTCTCCTCGGTGTTCATGGAGGCGCCGGGCGACTGCTCGCCGTCGCGCAGGGTGGTGTCGAAGATGTCGATCTTGCGAGTCATGGCAGATCCTCTCGGTCGTGGTCCTCGTGGGGGTGCGGCCAAGGGACGTGCGTGCCTTACGGTGAGGTTGCGAGGGTTGGGTGGTGCTGTGCCGACTTTGTGCCTGCCGGGAGCGGACGGCCGCTCCGGGGTGCCCTGCCGGGGCGTGCCCCTACCGCCGCCTGACCCCGTGGGACGGGGCGCGGCGCGGGGCGCTTGCGCTGGGCCGCTAGGGGACCCTATAGCGCAAGGCGTAGGTCGAGGGACGCGAGTAGCTGCGCGCGGCGATCGCTCGTGGCGCGACGCGCGCGCCAGGCGGCCTGTGCTCTTGCAACCTCAACGTTAGGCATGGCGTTGTCCCTCGACCGTGTGCATCGGCCCTCCCGATGCGTTGTGGCTAGATTGCCACAGATGCGGGCGGGACGCCAAAGTGACTTGGTTTGGAAACACGGACCGGCCGGCTACGGGCGCCCGCCTTGCGCGACGGGCCCGGCCCCTCCCGGCGCAGCCGGGTCTGCAGCGAGGTCCCTGCGCTGGTAGAGGCCGTCGTCCACGAAGCCGAGCCTCCTGTAGTAGCCGCGCGTGCCGACGGAGCTGACCACGCAGAGCCCCGCGTAGCCCTCCTCGCCCGCGATCCTGGCGGCGCGCTCGACGAGGGCGCGGCCGAGCCCCTGGTGCTGGGCGGGGGCGTCCGCGCGCCCGAGGTGGGCCGCCTCGCCGTAGACGTGGACCTCCCGGACCATCGCGTCGCCCGGCCTGGTGGCGAGCTCCTCCGCGCGGAGGAGCTCCCAGCGCGGCAGGGAGAGGCGCAGGAAGCCGGCGATGCGCCCCTCGGGGGTGACCCACTCGAGGAAGCGCTCGCGCGTGACGTCCGTCTCGTAGGGGACCTCGACGAGCTCGAGCCTGCCGAGGTCGACCGCGGAGCGTGCGATCTCGCGGTAGCGGATCTCGCGGACGCGGGGGGAGAGCCCGGAGGCCACGATCCTCTCGTCCACGAGCTGCCGCAGGTTGGCGTGCTTGTTGCCCACGAGGATGTCGTCCGCGCCGATGTCCCTGATCATGCGGGAGATGCGCATGTAGGGCGGGGTGGCGAGCACGTCCGCCACGAGGACGTCGACGAGCTCGGCCACCGTGTACGGCGCCCACGCGCCGCGCTCGTAGAGCCCGACCAGCCGCGTGCCGGGCACGAGCGCGCACGGGTAGAGCTTGACCTCGTCCGGCCTGAGGGCGGGGTCGGAGACGAGGGCGGAGAAGTCCCGCCGGTCGAGCTCGGGCGTGGAGCCCACGAGGTTGAGCATCAGGTGGGAGTGGATCTTGAAGCCGTAGAGCCTGATCAGGGCGAAGGCGCGCCTGACCTCCTCGGGGCTGGTCCCGCGGCCGTTCGCGTCGAGCGCGCCAGCGCGCGTGCTCTGGACGCCCACCTGGACCTTGGTGCAGCCGAGCTCGCGCAGCAGCCGCAGGCCCTCGGGCGTGACGGCGTCGGGGCGGGTCTCCACCACGAGGCCGACCACCCGGTGCGCCGCCCCCTCGTTGCGCGCGTGCTCGCGGGCGAGCTCCTCGCCCGTGGCCGCCTGGCGGGCGACAAGGTCGCGCAGCCCCGGGGCCGCGCCCGCGCCCCAGAGGCGCCGCACCGCCTCGTTGTAGGTGAGCTCGCCGGCGTCCACCAGCTCCTGCGTCGGGCGGACGCGCCCGGCGATGGCCTCCGCGTCGTCCGTCAGCCCGGCCGCGCGGTAGAGGGCCCGGAGGCGTGCGGCCTCGGCGTCCCCGTCGGGCCAGTCGTTGACGGCGCGGAAGAGCTCGCGGACGAACCACACCTGGTAGGCGCGCGGGTAGTCGCTCCACGTGCCGCCGAGCACGATGAGCTCGACCTTGTCGGTGGGGTGGCCCATCTGCGAGAGGGCCCTGAGGCGGGCGTGGACCTGGAGGTAGGGGTCGAAGAAGCCCTGCTCCGCCCGCCGGCAGGCGGGCTCGCGGTGCAGGTAGCTCTTGGGCATGCGCACGTCGTTGGGGCAGAAGACGCAGCTGCCGGAGCAGGGGGCGGGGCGGGTGAGGACCGTGACGGTCGCGACCCCCGAGGCGGTGCGCCGCGGCTTCAGGCGCAGCGTCTCGACGAGCCTGCGCTCGAGGTCGGCGTCGACGTCCCAGGAGGCCCAGCGCTCGGGGTCTGAGTCGCGCACGCGCAGGTAGTAGGGGAGGACCTGCCGCTTCGAGAGGTGGCGCGCGTTGTCGCGGACCCCGCGGTTGTGCGCGCGGATGACGCGGTCGAGCTCCGCCGCGCCGAGGGCGCGCGAGGGGTCGCGGCGCAGCCGGCCGAGTATGTCGAGCAGAAGTTCCTCCATGGGTGTGCATTATAGCGGCCGCCCGGCGCGGGCCGTGGCGCGCCCCTGCTAGAATCGCGCCATGGACGAGAAGAGACGCGGGCGCCCCGGGGCGGGCGCGGCCGGCGGCGCGCCGGCGCAGGACATGGGGCGCGGCTGCGCCCTGCTGATGGGCGAGGTGAACGCCCGCTTCTACCGCGAGCAGGCGGCGTCCTTCTCCGGCACGCGCCGCGCCGCCTGGCCGGGGTGGCGCCGCTGCCTCGCGGACGCGGGCCTCGACCCCGGGCCGCTTGGCGGCGCGGATGGCGGCGCCCGGCCCGGCGCGCGCCTCGGAGGGGGCGGCGAGGCCCCGCTCCGCGTGCTCGACGTCGCCTGCGGCAACCTCCGCCTCGCGCGCTTCCTCGCCTCCGAGCTGCCGGGGGCGCCCGTGCGCTACCGGGGGGTGGACTCCTGCCCCGGGCTCGCTCGGGGCTGGGAGCGGCCCGCGGGCTGGGACGCGTCGCTCGTGGAGGCCGACCTCGTCCGCGCCCTGCTCGACGGGGACGGCCGCGGCCTCGACGGCGCCCTCGGAGGAGCGGGCGAGCAGGACCTCGTCGCCTGCTTCGGCTTCCTGCACCACGTGCCGACCTTCTCCGCCCGCCTCTGCCTGCTGCGCGCCCTGGTCTCGCGCCTCGCGCCGGGCGGGGCCTGCTGCGTGTCGCTCTGGCGCTTCCTGAGCGACCCCGGCCTCGCCGCGCGCGCCCGCCGCACGACCGAGGAGGCCGCCTCGGCCCTCGGGCTCGCCGCGGGGTCCCTGGGGGAGGGCGACTGCCTGCTCGGGTGGCAGGGGGCGCCCGGCGCCTGGCGCTACTGCCACGACTTCGGGGACGAGGAGGTGGACGCCCTCGTCGCAGGCCTCGGGGGTGCGGTCGAGGTGCTGGACCGCTTCCTCTCGGACGGCCGGACGGGCTCTCTCAACGCCTACCTGGTGCTCGGCAGGCGCTAGGCCCCCCGCCGGGCGGGCGCCGCGGCCCTGTGGCCGCGCCCTTGCCCCCGGGCCGCCCCCGCGCGCATGGCTGCGCCCCGGGACCCGTGCGGGCCCCGGGGCGCTATGGGGCCGGTCGGGGGGTAGGGTCCCGGCCGGGCTGCGCCGCCGCCGGAAGGTGTGCGGCGGCGCGAGACGAGACGATGCCTTGTGGGGCGCTCTCGCGCCGTCAAGCGAGGTTAGTCGTCTTGCCTGTCATGGGAGAAGAGCGCGGCGAGGCGGTCGAGGAACGACTGGCCGCCCTGGTCGCTCGAGGTGGAGTCGTCGGGGGACGCGTCGTCGGAGGCGTCCGCGGAGTCGTCCGGCTTGGAGACGCCGGAGACGACGTAGACGAACTCGACCTCGTTGACGTCGGTGTTGTCGGGGTCTACGAAGGAGTGGAGCTCGTAGCCCTTGCCCAGCTTCTCGTCGATCGTGTCCTGAAGCTTGTCGAGGACCTTCTGGTCCATGCCGTCGACGGAGTCGGCGAGCTGCTGGAGGCCGTCCGCGAGCGTGTTGGAGCCGTCGTAGGCCTGAGAGGTGCCGTCGGCGAGGGTGGCGAGGCCGCTGGAGAGGGTGTCGGCGCCGTCGGCGAGGGTCCCCATGCCGTCGTCGAGCGTGGAGGCGCCGCTCGCGAGCTGCGCCGCGCCGTCGTCGAGCTGCGTGGAGCCGGAGCGCAGCGTGTCGATGCCGGCCTCGAGCGCCTGCGCGCCCTGGGCGAGCTGGCCCGCGCCCGCCGCGGCGGACCTGGCCTTCTCGTCCACGGTGCTGGCGCCCGCGGCGAGCCTCGCCGCGCCGTCGTCGAGCTGGGTCGCGCCGGAGCCGAGGGTGTCGATGCCTGCCTTGAGCTGGGTCGCGCCGCCGTCGACCTTCTCCGCGCCCGCCGCGAGGGCGGTCGCGGCGCCGAGCAGCGTGGGGTTGCCGCTGGCGTCGGTCTCCTGCGTGAGGCTGCCCACCAGCTGGGAGACGCCGTCGCTCACCTGCTCCGCCCCGCCGGCCAGCTTGACGAGCTGGCCGGGCATGGACGCCTGCATCTCGGCGAGGCTCTGCTGCATGCCGCTCACGAGGGACTTGGAGTCTGTGACCACGCCCCTGGACTCGGCGAGGATGCCGCTCGCGCTCTGGGTGATCTTGGAGATGCCGCCCGCGGAGGCCTGCAGGCTCTGCAGGTCCTGCGCAAGCGCGCCCGCGTCGTCGGAGAAGGACTGCGCGTCGGCGGAGACGGCCGAGGCCGCCTGGGCCGCCGAGCCGACGGACTGGGCCGCCGAGCCGATCTCGCTCGCCGCGGTGCCGATGCCCTGGGCCGCCGAGCCGATCTTCTCGGCCGCGGGGGCCGCCGCGGAGGCGGCGCTCGAGGCCGAGCTCTGGGCGCTGCTCGCGTTGGACTGCGCGGAGCTCAGCGAGCCCTGGGCGCTCTGGATCGCGGCCTTCTGCGCGTCGGTCAGGGTCGGGTCGTCGAGCAGGCCCGCGAGCTGCGAGCTGGCGGCGCTGATGTCGGAGGCGGCGGCGCCGGCGGACGTGGCGGCGGCGGAGGCGCTGCCGGAGACGTCGCCCTGGGCGCTGGCTGCCGCCTGCGCCGTCTGGGCCGCGCCCTGCGCGTTCGAGGCCGCGCTCGAGGCCGAGCTCGCGGCGGCGCTGAGGTCGCTCGAGATGCCCTGGAGGTCGGAGCCGACCTTCTGGAGGTCCTCCGCGACCTTGGCCCCGTCCTCGTTGGCGCTGGTGGCGTAGCCGCCGACGGTCTTCATGGCCTCGCTGCTCTGCGCCTCGAGGGCGGCGACCTCGCCGTCGATGGTGTCGAGGCGGCCGGAGATGGCCTCGAGGCTCGAGCTGGCGCCGCCGACCATGCTCGGGATCGTCGAGTTGAGGGTGCTCCTCAGCTGCTGGGTGCCCTGGGAGACCGCCGCTGCGCCCTCCTTGAGCTGGTTGAGCTGGCTCACCTGCTGGGAGTCCTGGAGCTGGGCCTTGAGCGCGGCGGCGCCGCCCTTGAGCTGGCCCGTGCCGGAGGCGAGCTCGCCCGCCCCGGCGGAGAGCCTCGTGGTGCCCGCCACGGCCTGGGCCGTGCCGGCCTTGAGGTTGCTCGCGCCCTGGGCCACGGAGCTCGTGCCCTCGGACTGGAGCTGCGAGAGCCCGCTTGCGAGGGTGCCCGCGCCCTGGGTGAGCGTGCTCGAGCCGTCGGCGAGCCGTGCCGTGCCGGAGACGGCGGACGCCGTGCCGGCCTTGAGCTCGCCCGCGCCCTCGGCGAGCGCCGCGGAGCCGCTCTTGGCGGACGCCGCGCCGGAGGCCAGCGCCACCGAGCCCGCGCTCGCGCTGCCGGCGCCGTCGTCGATGAGGCCGAGCGCGGCCGCGAGCGACTTGCCGCCGTCGTTGAGCCGGTCCACGCCGCTCTCGAGCTCGCTCGTGGCGTCGGTGAGCTCGGAGGTGTCGTAGTCGTTCACGTCGATGGCGAGCGAGAGGGGCATCGCGCTTATCTGCCAGCCGCTGTAGGTGAAGTCCTGGGCGTCGCCGGTGATGTGGTAGTCGCCGTCGGAGCCGGGGAGCACCAGGTAGGTGACGAGGGTGTTGCTGCCGACCTCGGCCGTCGTGGCGTCCTTGGCCTCGTCGAGCCTGAAGTTCTGCTTGGGGAAGGTGCCCTGCGCCTGCAGCACGAAGCTCTTGGCGAAGTCCGCGTTGGGGGAGTCGTCGTCCGTGCCCTCGACCTTGAGCTCGACGTCGAGCTTGCCGCTCTTGCCCGCGAGGTCGTCGGGGGAGACCTGCTTGCCGTCGAGCGTGTAGGTGAGGCTCACCTTCCACGGCAGCGCGGTGGAGGAGTCGAGGTCGCCCTGGTAGTAGAAGGGCTTGTCGGCCGTGGTGGTGAGCTGGACCGCGCCGTCGTCGTTGGTCAGCTGCTGGGAGGTCGAGAGGTTCTTGACGCTCGTGTAGGTGCCGGGGTCCGAGACGTCGACGGCGTCCGTGGTGTCGAAGGAGTTGACCACGTAGACGCCCTGGCTCGCGCCGCTGGCGTCGGTCTTGGTGTAGACGATCTCGTTCTTGGAGGACTGGCTGGCGCTGCCGTCCTGGCTCGAGCCGTCGGAGGAGCCCGTCGTGGCCTCCTCGGCGAGCGCTTCGACGGCGCCGTAGGGCACGCTCATGGAGAAGCCGAGCGCCGCCGTGATGGCGCCGGCGGCGATCCTCCTGCCGAGGCTGGGGACGCCCGAGAGCTCCTGCATCTTCCTGCCGTTCCTGCTGGTCATCTTGAATCACTCCGTTTCGGGGTCATGTTGCTGTCGTGTGCGCCGCGCGCCGGGGCGCCGGGCGCGGGCCTGGGGGGTGCGCTAGCGCGCGGCCTCCGGCGCCGGGCCTCCGTCCTTGGGTCCCTTGTCCTCGACGAGGAAGCCGATCTTGTAGCTCGTGTGCCTGACCACCCAGTCGAAGACCTCGAAGAGCAGCGGGAGCACGAAGAAGATCTCGACGACGGAGATGAGGGCGCCGCGGGCGATGAGCATGCCGACCTGCGAGATCATCGGGCTGCTCACGGAGAGGTAGATGCCGAGGCAGGCGAGGATGAGGATGGAGCTCGAGGTCATGATCGGCTGCGCGGTGTGCTCGATCGCGGTGACGGACGCCTCGCGCTTGCCCATGCGCCGCCGCCTGGCGAGGTACTCCTCGGTGTAGATGATCGCGTAGTCAACGGCCGCGCCGAGCTGCACGGCGTCGATCACGAGGAAGGCGACGAAGTTGATCGTCTCCCCGGTGAAGTAGGGCACCGCCTCGTTGATCCAGATCGAGACCTCGATGGCCGCGATGAGCAGGATGGGGATGGAGACGGACTTGAACATCACGAGCAGGACCGCGCCGATGGCGAGCATGGACGCCAGCTTCACGGTGAGGTTGTCGGAGGTGGTGACCGAGCGGATGTCGTAGTAGCTCACGGCGTTGCCCACCAGGTGGTAGTCGTCGCCGTAGTGCTCGGAGCAGATCGAGCGCACGGTGTCCACCAGGTCGAAGGCCTCCTTGGACTCGTCCGGGATCCTGGAGGTGAGGACGATGCGGCTGTAGCCGCCGCTCAGGAGCTGCTTGACCTGGGACTCGTCGCCCAGCTCATGCGGCAGCGCGGAGCTCGCGGCCGTGCTGTAGGAGAGCACGCTCTTGGTCGTGGGCAGGTCCTCGAGGTCGTCGACGAGGGCGTTCTCGTCGGACCAGCGGCCCTCGGGCACCATGATCGCCCACGTCTGCGACTGGCCGAAGGCCTTGTCGATCACGTCGCCGTCGAGCTTGACCTGCGAGGTCGCGGAGATGTTGGAGCCGGAGCCGTAGGTGAAGCTCACGGAGCTCGAGGCGAGGAGCGCCGGCACCGTGCAGACGAGGGCGATCACGAGGGCGGGCACCGCGAAGCGGTGGCAGAACCTGGACATCCCCTTGAAGGACTTGACGAACGGCCTGTGCGTGGTCCTCTCGACCGCCCTCCGCATCATGTAGAGGACGCAGGGCATGAGCAGCGTGATGGAGAAGAACGAGCACACGATGCCCTTGGCGAGCGCGATGCCCATGTCGGCGCCGATGAGGAACTGCATGGCGGCGAGCGAGAGGAACCCGAAGAACGTGACGGCCGCCGAGGAGAGGATGACCGGGAACGACTTGGTCATCGCCTCGACCATGGCCTCGAACTGGTCGGACGTGTGCTCGCGGCAGCGCCCGAAGTTGGTGAGGAGCACGATCGAGTAGTCCATCGACACGGCGAGCTGCAGCACCGAGGCCACGAGCTGCGTGATCGAGGAGATCGTGCCGCGGAAGATGTTGGTGCCCATGTTGAGGACGATCGCGATGCCAATCGTGAGGAGCATCACGACGGGGTGCAGGTAGCTCGTGGTGTTGAGCATCACGATGAGGAGGACGACGACCACGGCGATGGCCATGATCTTGGTCATGTCGGTGTTGATGGACGCGAGGTTGGCGGCGTCGGAGACGGCCGAGCCGTCGATGTAGACGTCCTGCGCGCCGTCGAGGCCCTGCGCGATGCCGCGGATGTGGTCGACCTCGGCCTGGTCCGCCTCGGAGGAGAGCACCGCCTGGAAGAGGTAGCCCTTCCCGTCGTACCAGTCCTTGATGGTGTCCTGGTCCTGGACCTCCATCGGCTCGTCGAGGTTGACCTGGCTGCCGAGCCAGGAGACGGAGACGACCGTGTCCTCGTCCTTGAGCTCGTCGGCGAACCTCTCGGCCTCCGGCTGGGAGATTCCCGTCACGTAGATGCGGGCGTCGGGGATGTCGTTGCCGTAGACGTCCTTCATGAGCGTGAGGTCCTGGGACGACTTGGCGCTCGTCGGGAGGTAGTCGCTCATGTTGGCGTCGATCGTCACCCGCGGGATGCAGGCGAGGTTCACCAGCGTCAGCGCGAGGAAGACGCACAGCACGACCACGCGGTGCCTGAGCACCCCCCTGAAGAATTTCTCCATCGTTCCTTCCTTTCCTGCCTACCCGTGGGGCCCCTACCGGCCCCGTCGAACCGCGCTGGAAGCCCGGCGCCCCCTGGGGCGCCATCGGTCCTGAAACTAAAGCACCTGTACGAACATAAGCACACGTGGTACTTCCAACACTTGTACATTTTTCCGTTTTGTGGGTAGAATCGTTCGAGAACAGAAGAAACGGTCAATCGGTGTCGATATGCATGAAAACCGACACACGAGTGAAAACCGTTCGAATACGCAAGTATTAGCAAGGCGCCACGTTTTCGCGGCGCCTTCGGGAGAGGGAAGCGGGAGTGAGTCTTGTGGCCATGTCAGGGGACGCTGTGAGCATTGCGGGACTCAAGAAGACGTTCGAGGCGGTACAGTCCGCCGCCAGGTCGGAGGCGGGCGCGTCCGCGCCTGGGGAGGGGCCGGCTCGCGGCCAGGGCGCCGCGAAGGGGAGGGCCCGCGCCCGCAACCGCAACGCCGAGCGCTCCATCCGCCTGCTCGAGGAGGCCTTCGTGCAGCTCCTCGCCGAGAAGCCCTACGACAAGATCACGGTGACCGACGTCACCCGCAGGGCCGACCTCAACAGGGGCACCTTCTACGCGCACTTCTCGAGCATCGACGCCCTCATGAACCAGCTCATGGACTCCCTCGCGGAGACCCTCTCCAGCCTGGTCGAGCAGGTCATGGACCTCTCCTTCGTCGAGGACCCCATGCCGGTGCTGCAGCAGATCGGCGGCTTCCTCAAGGAGAACCTCGACTTGGTGCAGAGGCTGCTGGAGTCCAAGAGCCTCTCGGCGTTCACCGGCCCGCTCAAGGAGCGCGTCCGCTCCCAGATGAGGGACTTCCTCGTGAAGGAGCACGCGGACAACGCGCTGACCGCGCTACTCGCCGCGGACTACATCTCCTCGGGGCTCTTCGGCACCTACAACTCCTGGATCAAGGGCGAGTACGGCGACACCAGCATCGAGGAGATCAACGCCAGCCTCGCCGAACTCGTCAGCAGCGCCTCGGGCATGCTCCAGGACGAGGGGGGCGCCTGCTAGGGGCGGGCGAGGGGGCTGGCGCCGCGCGTCGCGCGGGCTCCGAGGCCCCGGCACCTCTTCGGCGATGCGTGCGGGGTGGTGGCGGACGCGCTGGTCCCGGCACGGCCGTGCTGGCGTATCATCGCCCCTACGCTCTGACGCGCACGCCCTCGGCCGAAAGGGGAAGCACATGAAGGTCACGCTCATCTACAACGACGGGGTCATCGACACCTACGTGACCGCGCAGGACTCGTTCCACTCGACCTCCCACGCGAGGCTCTCGACCTTCGTGGAGGAGGCCAGCGCCGACTTCGACGAGGACGAGGAGAAGCGCACGGTCACCAACATCATGGGGCTCGAGATCACCCCGATCGCGGACCGCACCGACGACGGCTACCCCATCCGCCCGCGCAGGATCGTCGAGATCCAGTTCGAGTCCGACCACGTCCACCACGCGGCGCCCTCGGTCGCAAAGGTCTGCGAGCACACCGAGGGGCTGGAGAAGCTCATCGTGGACGGCGTCGTCGTCTGGGAGGGCGACCCCGGCATCTACCTGCCGGACGACGGCTACGAGGAGGTCGAGTACGACTGATCGCCGCCCGGCGACGAAACCCGACCGTCCGCCCCGGACGGAGGGCCCCGGCGCGCCAGGCGGGCAGAATGAAGTCGACCAGTCGGTTGTCCGCCCGAGGGGCGGCAGACCTAGGGGGTGTTGTCCGATGGGCTCAGACGAGTGTTCTAGCGCGCGCCTGCCCGAGGACGCCTAGGGTCCCTCCGGTGGCAGACTCTCGCGTGGTGCCCCGGTACTCTCCCAGCTCGGACGAGCGACACAGGCGGGTCAGAGGGCAGGCGCGCACGTCTTCCGACTGTCCGATCCTACTTGAGAAAGCCGAGACTTTATCGCGTTGCTCGCACGAAGGCGAGCCATCCATAGCAGGTTGCCGTACCCGCGGGTCGGCACGAGCTGAGGAGGGGAGTCCAAAGGGCTCAGAAGCGGCCCGGACGTGCTGGGGCGGTTGCCGCTAGCGACCATCACAAGACGCAGATCTTGGATGTGCAGGCGACCGGGACCCGAGCGACCCGAGCCTAGAGAAGACACAAGGGCGGGCGGCGCACCTACGTGCGCCGCCCGCCTCCTTTGTTGCCGCGGTTTCTCCAGTATCTGTGAGAGGGTCCCACGCGCCCGTCCGAAGCCTTAGAATCATCCCTGGCCGCCGCGAGGCGGCTCGGGGCCTCGCGCCCCACCCTAAACGCAGCAGAACACACCAGGCCCCCCAGGGGGCGCACGGACGACATACGGACCGAAGGGGCTCAACGTGGCAAAGCCTAAGGGCAAGCACCTCGCGGCAGGGACCTCCAAGCGGGAGGTCAGGAAGGCGAGCAAGGAGGCGAGGCGCGCGGGGGCGCGCGCCGCCAGGCAGGAGGGGGCCGCGTCCGGCCGCCGCTCCGGCCGCGGCAGGAGGGACGCCGGGTCGGGCCGCCGCCGGCATCGCGGCGCCAAGGTCGCCCTCGTTGTCCTCCTCGTCCTTCTCGCCACGAGTGGCACCGCCTACGCCTGCGGCATCCGCTACTTCTCGACGCACTTCCTCCCCAACACGACCGTGAACGGCATAGACGTCAGCCTCAAGACCGCCGACGAGCTCGCCGCGCTCATCGACGAGGAGGGCTCGAGGTACACCCAGACGGTCTCGGTGGGCGACTTCACGACCACCCTGACCGCCGACCAGATCGGCTTCACGACCGACGGCGCCGCCGCGGCTCAGTCCGCGCTGGCGCAGGCGACCCAGGACCTCTACCGGTGGCCGCTCGAGGTCATGGGCTCCCACTCCTACGTCTCCGAGGCGGCGACGAGCTTCGACGAGGACAAGCTCGACCAGGCGCTCTCCAGCGCGGTCGACAGCTACAACGAGACCGCCGAGTCCCCCCAGGACGCCTCCATCATCTACAGCGACGAGCAGGGCGCCTTCGTGATCAACCCCGAGGTGGCGGGCAGCGTGGTCGACAAGGACGCGGTGAGCGCCCAGGCCGCCGACTCCGTGCGCTCCCTCTCCGAGCAGACCGACCTGGGCGAGGAGGCCGTCGAGCAGCCGAGCGTCACCTCTACGACGCCCGAGCTCGTCGCGGCCGTGGACAAGGCGAACCGCATGCTCGCGGTCACCATCCCGCTCACGAAGGACGGCAGCACCAAGGCGACGGTCGACAAGGACGTGATCCGCGGCTGGATCACCATCGGCGACGACTACGAGGTCTCCCTCGACGCGGACAAGGTCGAGGGCTACGTCTCCGGCGTGGCCGACCGCTTCGCCTCCTCCGACGACTCCTACAGCTACACCGTGAAGGCGGCGGAGCTCGCCCGCGACATCGAGGGTGCCGTCTCCGGCGAGAGCTCGGCCGCCATCGAGGTGCCCATGAGCGCCAAGGCCAAGCCCAAGCAGGTCTCCTCGAGCATGGGCACCGGCACCTGGGACGGCTCGGGCGCCTACCTCGACGTCGACCTCGCCAACCAGTACGCGCGCCTCTACGACGCAAGCGGGTCGGTGACCTGGGAGAGCTACATCGTCTCCGGCAACACCAGCCAGGGCCGCAACACCCCCACGGGCACCTTCGCGATCCAGAGCAAGGAGACCAACGTCACGCTCGTGGGCGCCGACGAGGACAAGGACGGCAAGCCCGACTACGAGAGCCACGTCAGCTACTGGATGCCCTTCTACGCCGGCTCGTACGGCCTGCACGACGCGACCTGGCGCTCGAGCTTCGGCGGCTCCATCTACCAGACCGGCGGCAGCCACGGCTGCGTGAACCTCCCGTACGACAAGGCGGCGCAGCTCTTCGACCTCGTCAGCGTGGGGACGACGGTTAAGATTCACTCCTGATGCGCAGGGCCGCCTTCCGCGCGCGTCGCGGCGGGTGGATAATCGGAGGCGGGGCGGCCCCGGCGCGCTGCCGGGCCCGCCGGATTCGACCACGCGACGTCCTGGCAGGTGAGCAAGATGATTTCTAGGCTCGTTCTCGTGAGGCACGGTGCCCCGGACTACACCTTCGACGGGCCCGACCTGGAGAGGCCGCTGACCGAGGGCGGCCTGCGCGCCCACACGGACGCGCTGCCCAGCGAGCTCTCGCTGCTCGAGCCCCGCCGGGACGTGCAGATCTGGACGAGCCCCGCCAAGCGCGCCCGCCAGACGGCTAAGGCGCTCGCGGAGGTCCTCCACCAGGACGGCGGGGTCGTCGCCCAGCACGACGACCTCTACGCTCAGGACGTTGGCCTCTTCATCACCGAGCTGCGCCTCTCGGCGGGCACCGTCGTGGCCGTGGGGCACGTGCCCTTCATGGAGCAGCTGACCGAGTACCTCACGGGCGACAGGATCCGCTTCAACAAGGGCGCCGCCGCGAGCATCGTCTTCCCCAACCAGACGATGGAGGGGGCCGTCCTCGAGTGGTTCGTGCAGGGGCCGGACGCGTCGAGGTGGGAGACGCTCATCACCGTCGAGTCCCGCCTCGCCAAGTGCGCCAAGAGTATCGAGGCCTCCCTCGACTACCTGCTCGAGCACCCGCGCGAGGCGGAGGCGCTCCACAAGTTCCGCGTGAGCGTCCGCACCGCGCGCTCGCTCGTCGCCTTCATCAGGCCCTTCCAGAAGCGCCGGCAGAACATCGCGATGGACACCCTGCTCGCCGACTTCCAGCACTCGTGCTCCTTCCTGCGCGAGCTGGACGGCCTGTGCGAGCGGGTCGTGGCGGCGGGGGAGGGCTCGACCGGCAACCTCACCTTCCTGTTCGCCTGCGAGCAGGCGCGCGACAACGAGCGCACCCGCCTCATCGGCTACCTGGGGCGGCGCAACACGCGCCGGCAGCTGCGCGAGACCCTGCACGAGATGCGCAACGTCAAGTGGCGGACCGAGGTGGAGTCGGCCGGCCTCGGGGTCGAGGACTTCAGGGCGGAGTTCGACGCGCTCTACGCCTCCTGCAAGGAGGGCTACGAGACCTGCGACTTCACCGACGACGAGGCGACCCATACCCTGCGCAAGCGCATCAAGCGCCTCCGCTACGTGACGGAGAACCTCGGCGACCTGCTCGACGAGGACCGCAGGAACGTCGCGGCGACCTCGCGCAAGGCCCAGGACGAGCTCGGCGAGCTCTGCGACGCCAGGGTCGACCTGGGCATCATCTCGACGTTCGAGAAGCGCGGCGCCTTCGCGGGCGTCGAGGCGGACGTCGCGGCGTACGTCGAGGCGACCCAGGCGAGGATCGAGGAGATCGTCTCCTCGCTGGGCCCCACGCTCGGCGCGTAGGCGCCGGCGCGCCGGCGCCTACGCGTGGGCCCGCCCGCAGCGGCCCACGCGCGAGGGGCGCCTGGCGACTAGAGGGGCAGCCCCTGGAGGAGCGAGGCGGCGCCGACGGCCTCGAGGGCGTCGGTCGGCAGCTGCGCCACGCCGAGGACGACGCAGACGACGTAGGCCGCCAGGGCGACGAGGTCGAAGAACAGGACGCTGCGCGAGAAGTTCCTGCGGTTGAGGTTCTTGCCCGAGACGGAGAACACGACGAGGAAGATCCACCCGATCACCGGGACGGCGTAGAGGATGGTGAGGCCCACGTAGGCCCAGGTGCCCATCGGCTCGAGCTCGTGGGGCAGGTTGAAGCCGGTGAAGCCGGTGAGGTCGGCCGTCGAGGTCCTGGAGGGTGCGTCGGTGCTCATGTGGGAAGCCATCGTTGTTCCTTTCTGCTGCGATTCTGGCTGCCGGCGCCGCGTGCGCGCGGGTGCCGTGGCGCTGCACAAAGTTTAGCAGGTGCCCCCGTGTGCGGCGCTACGACTTTCCGGGCGCCGGCGCCCCCGCCGTGCGCGCGTCCTCCTCGGGCCTGAGCTGGCGCAGGAGGCCGGCGCACGGGTGCGTCGCCACCCACATGCCCCACACGATCGAGGCGGCTCCGTAGAGGGTCACGACGACCGATGCGACGTAGATGTACTGCTCGACCAGGGTGCGCGCCGTGAGCATGGGGAACATGCCGAGGGCGAAGCTGCCCGCGGCGACCACGCCGTCGCCCACGCGGTTCCACAGGGGCTTCTCGCGCGCGGTGGCCTTCTGGGCCATCCTGAAGGCGCCGACGAGGAAGAGTCCCCCGAGGACGAGGTTGGAGAAGCGCGTGACCAGGGCCTGCTGCGCCATGGAGAAGGACACGACGCAGAGGACGACGATGTAGCCGACGAGGCGCAGGCGGCGGTTGAAGGCGTCGAGGCTGGCGTCCTCCGCGGCCTTGACGAGCCTGCTGCCGACCCAGAACTGCGCTACGACGCCGATCACGTAGCAGAACCAGCTGGCCGCGAAGTCGGGGTTGACCATGAAGAACAGGCCGAGGCCGAACAGGATCGCCCCGCGGGTCATGTGCTGCTCGTGCAGGAAGCTGCGCAGGTCGAGCGAGTCGAGCGCGCCGATGCCCGCCGCCGCGAGCTTCACGACGCCCTCGGCCCCCGGGTTCTGCTCCGCCACGATCTGGAGCGCGAGGGTCTGGAGCAGCAGCGGCCCGCCCTCGGAGAACTCGGTCTGCTCGCGGATGCCCTTGCGCTCGAGCGCGTCGAAGAAGCCCTCGACGAACTTGCGCCTGCCGGGCAGGTCGAGCGACTCGATCCAGTCGTGAAGCGTGCGGTTGATGAAGGCGCAGTCGGGCGAGAGCTCGGAGGTGCAGACGAAGTGGTCGTCCTCGACCAGCCAGGAGAAGCTGTCGTGCTGCATGATGCCCTCCTCGCTCGACCTCACGATCTTGTTGGGGAGGCCGTGTTGGAAGACCTGGCCGAAGACGTCGAAGGTGGGCACGATGCGCGTGAGCCTGGAGGCCACCTTGTCGTAGTCCGCGAGGTCCACCACGTCGGTGGGCAGGCCGGGGCCGTCGTTGTTGTAGACCTCGATCACCCGCGTGCGCCTGATGGGGTTGCACTTGAGCACGGCGTACTCGGCGAGGGTCCCTCCCTTGGAGTGGCCGCCGACGCGGTAGCGCCTGGTCAGGCGCACGACGCGGTCGAGGTAGCGCGCCGCCTCGACCTGGGAGGGCATCACCTGGTAGGCCATGGTGAAGTCCTCCTTCCAGCCCACGAAGGAGTTGTCGGTGCCGCGGAAGGAGACGTAGCTCGTGCCGTCTGCGAGCGCGACCTCGAGGGCGGAGAACTGCGTGCCGCTCTCTGCGTCGAGCACGACGCAGTGGTTCCTGAGCTGCGCCGTCCCGAAGCGCGCAGACTCCCCGAGCGCCTTGATGAAGGCCGGGCGCATCTCGCCCACGCCGCTGCTGCGCTTGACGAGGAGGATGGCGGAGTTCATGGCCCGCTCCATGCTCACCTGGCCGCGCTGCTCGACCGTGGGGACGATCCCCGCGAGGTCGAGGTAGGAGAGGGTGGCGAGGACGAGGTTGTCGACGTCGTTGAAGGGCCTCTCGGCGAGGGTGTCGGACCCGTGCTCCTGGAGGTACGTGACGATGTTGCCCATGGATCACCCCAAGCGTGAGACGAGGGGCCGCCGCGCTCCGCGCGAACGGCCGGCACTTGGACCATGATACCCGCGCCGGACCGGCCGAGGCTCCCGCCCCGGCGGGGCTCCGCTGCCGGCCGCGGGCGTATGCCGGGCCGTCCTCATTGGATAGTCTCGAGGGGTCAATTCGATTAGGGAAAAGTGACGTAGCGTCGAGCCGCTGGTAAACGATAGGCAACCACTTGCCGCGATTTAGGACCTCTCGCGTCAAATGCGAAAGGCATTTAATAACTGGTTATTAGACTATCATCACGCGACTTCTGCCTGCTGCAAGGGGACAGCGGCTCCATGGCGGAACGTGCAAGCACGTGGGGATACGGGAAACCAGTGAGGAGAGGAAACCTATATGTCTCGCATGTATGTATTGGAGCGTAGCGAGGCCCAGGCGGTGATGGACGAGATGCACCAGGCGCTCGAGAGGCGCCTCGCGTGCAGCTCGCTCGAGCCCTGCCCGGTCGAGTTCACGCGCGCGGTGGTCTCGATGTGCGCCACGCAGAGCTGCGGCAAGTGCACGCCCTGCCGCGTGGGCCTCAAGGTGCTCGAGGGGCTCCTGGACGACGTCCTGGAGGGGCGGGCCGACGAGGGCACGCTCAAGCTCATCGAGTCCACGGCGAACACCATCTACAACTCCGCGGACTGCGCCATCGGCTACGAGGCCGGTGAGATGGCGCTTCTCGCGGTCAAGGGCTTCCACGACGACTTCGTCCACCATATCGAGCACCAGAGCTGCGACTTCAGGCGCCGCCGCCACGTCCCCTGCGTGAGCGGCTGCCCGGCCCACGTCGACATCCCCGGCTACATCTCGCTCGTCTCCGCCGGGCGCTACACCGACGCGGTCCGCCTCATCCGCAAGGACAACCCGCTTCCCCTGGTCTGCGGCCTGATCTGCGAGCACCCCTGCGAGGCCCGCTGCCGCCGCGGCATGGTCGACGACCCGCTGAACATCCGCGGCCTCAAGCGCTTCGCGGTCGACCACATGGACGACGACTACCGTCCCGAGATCCTCGAGCCCACGGGCAAGACCGTGGCCGTCATCGGCGGCGGCCCCGCCGGCCTGTCCGCCGCCTACTTCCTGACGCTCATGGGCCACAAGTGCACCGTCTTCGAGGCGCGCCAGCACCTCGGCGGCATGCTGCGCTACGGCATCCCCGACTACCGCCTGCCGCACGAGGAGCTCGACCGCGAGATCAAGTGGATCGTCGACTGCGGCGTCGAGGTCAGGCTCAACACCTACGTGACCGACATCGACAGGCTCCGCGAGGACTACGACGCGGTCTACATCGCCATCGGCGCCCACAACGACCGCAAGCTCGGCATCCCGGGCGAGGACGCCGAGGGCGTCATCTCCGCCGTCAAGATGCTGCGCGCCATGGGCGACGACAACCCGCCCGACTTCAAGGGCAAGAGGGTCTGCGTCGTCGGTGGCGGCAACGTCGCCATGGACGTGGCCCGCACGAGCGTCCGCCTCGGGGCCGAGAAGGTCACGATCGTCTACCGCCGCCGCGTCCAGGACATGACCGCCCAGGTCGAGGAGATCGAGGGCGCCCGCGCCGAGGGCTGCGAGGTGCTGGAGCTCCACGCCCCCAAGGAGATCGTGGTCGAGGACGGCCACGTCGTCGGCCTCAGGGTCGAGCCGCAGATCATCGGCGGCCCGCGCAACGGCCGTCCCGCGCCGCGCAAGGCCGACGCGCCCGACGTCACCCTCGGCTGCGACGTGGTGGCCGTCGCCATCGGCCAGGCCATCGACTCCAAGCCCTTCGAGGACCTCGGCGTGCCGTGCCAGCGCGGCCGCATCGTCGCCAACCCCGACGGCATGGTCCCCGGCTTCGAGAACGTCTGGAGCGGCGGCGACTGCGAGTCCGGGCCCGCCACCGTCATCCGCGCCATCAAGGCCGGCAAGGTCGCCGCGGGCAACATCGACGGCTACTTCGGCTACAACCACAAGGACGAGATCAAGGCACCCATCGAGATGCCGCAGGTGCAGTACAAGGGCAAGGTCGCATGCGCCCGCTGCGAGCTCAAGGAACGCGAGGCCGGCGAGCGCAAGCGCGACTTCGACCTCATGGAGATCGGCTTCACCGAGGAGGAGGCCAAGCAGGAGGCGAACCGCTGCCTGTGCTGCGACCACTTCGGCTATGGCGCGTTCCGCGGAGGGAGGATTCAGGCATGGTAAGGCTCACGATAGACACCATTCCCGTGGAGGTGCCCGAGCACACCACCATCCTCGACGCCGCCGCGTCCGTAGGCATAAAGATCCCGACCCTGTGCTACCTCAAGGACATCAACCAGATCGGCTCCTGCCGCGTCTGCCTCGTCGAGATCGAGGGGCTGCCCCAGCTCGTGGCCTCCTGCAACAACTACGTCGAGGAGGGCATGGTCGTCCACACCAACAGCCCCAAGGTCCGCGAGGCGCGCAGGGAGAACGTCGAGTTCCTGCTCTCCCGCCACAACACCACGTGCACGAGCTGCGTGCGCAACGGCAACTGCACCCTGCAGAGCCTCACGCGCGACCTCGGCATCACCGAGCTGCCCTTCGAGCCCAAGCTCATGCGCTGGAAGTGGCCGAAGGACTACCCGCTGCAGCGCGACAACAACAAGTGCGTCAACTGCCTGAGGTGCATCCAGGTCTGCAGCAAGGTCCAGGAGGTCGACATCTGGGACCTCGTGAACCGCTCGAGCCACACCGCCGTCAACGTGGGCGGCGCCCGCCGCATCGAGAACTCCGAGTGCACCCTGTGCGGCCAGTGCATCACGCACTGCCCCGTCGGCGCCCTCTCCGAGCGCGACGACACCGCCCGCGTCTTCGAGGCCCTCGCCGACCCCGACGTGATCACGATCGCCCAGGTCGCGCCTGCCGTCCGCTCCTCGTGGGGCGAGGCCTTCGGCGTCAGCCCCGAGGTCGCGACCGAGGGGCGCCTGGCCACCGCGCTCAAGCTCATGGGCTTCGACTACGTCTTCGACACGGACTTCGGCGCCGACCTCACCATCATGGAGGAGGCCTCCGAGCTCCTCGACCGCATGCAGCACCCCGACCACGGCCCGCTGCCGATGTTCACCAGCTGCTGCCCGGGCTGGGTCCGCTACCTCAAGGGCCACTACCCCGAGCTCACGTCCAACCTCTCCACGTCCAAGAGCCCGCATCAGATGTTCGGCGCCGTGGTCAAGAGCTACTTCGCCGAGAAGCTCTGCGTCGACCCGCGCAAGATGTTCGTCCTGAGCGTCATGCCCTGCGTCGCCAAGAAGGCGGAGTGCGAGGAGCCCAACCAGGCCGACGCCTGCGAGGCGCCCGACGTGGACTGCGTCATCACCATCCGCGAGCTCGACCGCATGGTCTCCGAGGAGCACCTCGACATCGCGCGCCTGCCCGAGGGCGAGTTCGACAAGCCCATCAGCGAGGCGACCGGCGCCGCGGTCATCTTCGGCGCGACCGGCGGCGTCATGGAGGCGGCGCTGCGCACCGCCTACCACACCGTCACCGGCGAGGCTCCCACGCCCGACATGTTCTCCGACGTCCGCGGCATGAAGGGGTGGAAGGAGGCCACGTTCAACATGGCCGGCACCCCGCTGCACGTCGCGGTGGCGAGCGGCCTGGGCAACACCCACCACCTGATCGAGGCCCTCGAGGCCGGCGAGGTCCACTACGACTTCATCGAGATCATGGCCTGCCCGGGCGGCTGCGCCGGTGGCGGCGGCCAGCCGATCCACGACGGCGAGGAGCGCGCGGAGTCCCGAGGCGAGGTCCTGTGGGGCCTCGACCGCAAGGCCGACCTGCGCAACTCCTACGAGAACCCCTCGATCCAGGCGCTCTACAGCGAGTACCTCGAGGAGCCGCTCTCCGAGCGCGCCGAGCACCTGCTCCACACCGACCACTTCGGCTGGGACATGCCCCTCGCGCCTGACGTGAGGGCCTTCAGCAAGCCCCAGTCCAAGGTGGTCCAGTAACCACCGGAGCCAAGGCCCCCGGCGTCCGAGTCGCACGCACCCCCCAGGGCGCGTGGGCGCCGGGGGCTCAGGCGAGAAGAGAAGAGGACCGGCGGCGCCTTCGGGCACCGCCGGTCCTTCTCGTGACTGCGACCTGGTGGGGCGGTCCCTCTCGCCCCGGTCCTTATCGCGCCGGGCTCCCTGGGCCCGGGCCCCTGTCCTAGCCCTCGACCTCGACGAGGGTGATCTCGAAGTTGAGGGGCTTGCCGGCCAGCTCGTGGTTGGCGTCGAGCGTGATCGTGCGGTCGTCGAGCGCGGTGACGGTGACGGGGAAGGGGCGCCCGTCGGGGCCGGAGAGGAAGACGCGCTGGCCGACGGTCGCGCTCTCCGCGCCCGGCAGCTGCTCGAGCGAGAACGTGCGGACGTTGTCCTCGTCGCGCTCGCCGTAGGCGTCGGCGGGCTCGAGGTGGACGTTCACGGTCTGGCCGACCTCCATGTCGCGCACGGCGGCGTCGAAGCCCTTGATCATCTGGCCTGCCATGCAGGTGAACTCGAGCGGTTCGTTGCGGTCGTAGGACGAGTCGAACTTGGTGCCGTCGTCGAGCGTGCCGGTGTAGTGGACCTTGACCTTCTTGCCCTCGTTGCTCATGGTCTTCCTCTCTTCGGTGGTGTGGGGCTGGCGTCCCGCGTCTCGGGGGCCTTCGCACCCTGCCATCCTACCCAACGTGGGCCGTCTCATGCGCGCCGGGGCGCGGTCTCCATGGGAGGGCGCGGCGCCGCAGAGACACGGTGCTAGAGAACGGTCTCCATGCAGGTCTTGAGCGGGCGCATGCCCATGCGCTCGTAGAACGCGCGGGCGCCGGGGTTGAGCTCCCACACGTTGAGCGTGACGTCGTGGCAGCCGGACTCGCGCGCGTAGGCCACCACGTGGTCGAAGAGCGCCCGGCCGACGCCCATGCCGCGGGTGGGCTCGTCCACGCACAGGTCGTCGACGTAGAGCGTCTTCACGGGGGTGCGGATGGTGTCGCCCAGGATCTGCTGGTGCTGGCAGAAGGCGTAGCCGAGGACCTCGTCCGCGTCGTCCACGGCGACGAAGACGGGGCGGGAGTCGTCGCCGAACATCTCCAGGAGCTGGTCGTCCGTGTACTTGTTGCCCAGGTCGAACAGGTCTGGGCGGCCGTCGTGGTGGATCCGGTTCACCTCGGCGAGCAGCTTGTGGATCCCGGGGACGTCCCCCTCCTCGGCGCGGCGGATCTGCATCTCTTCTCCTCTCGCGAAGGCGTCTTTGGACAGGCCCACCCTAGCAGCGGGGGGCGGGGACGGTCAACCGAGGCGCCGCGGCGCCCGCCGTCGGGGCGCCGTCCCCGCCGCCGTGGCCCTGCCGTCGCCACCGCGCGTGACCGAGGGGTATCCTTACCAGAGTCATGGAGGTCGGCGGCGGCAGCGCCGTGAGGGGGAGCGGACGTGTCAGAGGACGGCTTCGTCGGGGTCTTCGACTCCGGCCTGGGAGGCATCAGCGTGCTCGAGAGGCTCGTGGCCGAGCTTCCGCACGAGCGCTTCGTGTTCTTCGGGGACTCGGCGAACGCCCCCTACGGCGACAGGACCGTCGAGGAGATCCGCGCGCTCTCGACCGCCATCGTCGACCGCTTCGTGGCCGAGGGCGCCAAGGCGATCGTGATCGCCTGCAACACCGCGACCTCAGCCTCCGCCAGCTACCTGCGCGAGAAGTACGCGGGGCTCCCCATCGTGGGCTGCGAGCCGGCGCTCAAGCCGGCCGCCCTCGCCTCGCATGGCGGCCGCATCCTCGTGATGGCGACGGCGGCGACGCTCAGGCTGGAGAAGTTCCGCAACCTCCTTGAGGAGTGGGGAGGGGAGTCCGAGGTCACCTGCGTGCCCTGCGTGGGCCTCGTCCAGCTGATCGAGAGGGGCGACCTCGACGCGCCGGAGCTCCACGACCTCCTCGAGCGCCTGGTCGGCCGCTACCGCGGCGAGGTCGGCTCCGTGGTGCTCGGCTGCACGCACTACCCCTTCATCAAGCGCCAGATTGCCGACGTCCTGGGCGACGTCGAGTTCTACGACGGCGGCGAGGGCGCCGCCCACCAGCTCGCGCGGCTGCTCGGGGAGGGCGGCCTTCTCGCCCCCGAGGGCGCCGAGGGCTCGGTCGAGTTCCGCTCGAGCAAGTCCACCCCGGCGGAGCTCGAGCTCTACCGGCGCTTCTACGCGCTGCCGGTGTAGGGGGCGCCACGGGGCCCGGTGCCGTTGCGCTCGAGGCGCGTGAGGCGCGCGCGAGCGACGTGCGAGCCAAGTGCGATCCAAGTGCGAGTCAAGTGCGAGTCAAGTGCGAGTCAAGTGCGAGTCAAGTGCGAGGCACAAGAAAAGGGGCCCCGCCGAGGCGGGACCCCTCACTTCAAGGCGCAGGGCAAGAGGACAGGCCTACTTGTTCATGGCCTCCTCGACGGCGACGGCGCAGGCTACGGTCGCGCCGACCATGGGGTTGTTGCCCATGCCGATGAGGCCCATCATGTCGACGTGCGCCGGCACGGAGCTGGAGCCGGCGAACTGGGCGTCGGAGTGCATGCGGCCCATGGTGTCGGTCATGCCGTAGGAGGCGGGGCCGGCCGCCATGTTGTCCGGGTGCAGGGTGCGGCCGGTGCCGCCGCCGGACGCGACGGAGAAGTACTTCTTGCCCGCGGCGAGGCGCTCCTTCTTGTAGGTGCCCGCGACGGGGTGCTGGAAGCGCGTCGGGTTGGTGGAGTTGCCGGTGATGGAGATGTCGACGTTCTCGTGCCACATGATGGCGACGCCCTCGCGGACGTCGTCGGCGCCGTAGCAGTTGACCTTGGCGCGCGGGCCGTCGGAGTACGGGATGGTCTCCACGACCTTGAGCTCGCCGGTGAAGTAGTCGAACTGGGTCTTCACGTAGGTGAAGCCGTTGATGCGGGCGATGATCTGGGCGGCGTCCTTGCCGAGGCCGTTCAGGATGACGCGCAGCGGCTTCTTGCGGGCCTTGTTGGCGTTGTTGGCGATGCCGATGGCGCCCTCGGCCGCGGCGAAGGACTCGTGGCCGGCCAGGAACGCGAAGCACTCGGTGTCCTCGCCGAGCAGCATGGCGCCCAGGTTGCCGTGGCCCAGGCCGACCTTGCGGTCGTCGGCGACG
This sequence comes from Olsenella sp., assembly GCA_036454645.1. Classification (GTDB taxonomy): domain Bacteria; phylum Actinomycetota; class Coriobacteriia; order Coriobacteriales; family Atopobiaceae; genus Olsenella_K. Next base: position 24,872 of record JAZHSQ010000001.1, read on the forward strand.
GAGCCGGGGACGCAGAAGGCCTGGAGGCCCTCGCCGATGGCGGAGGCTGCCTCAGGGGCGGTCTTGACGCCCTTCTTGATGGCGATGGCGCAGCCGGCGGTGTAGGCCCAGCCCGCGTTCTCGAAGGCGATGGACTGCGTGTCCATCACGATGCCGTAGGGGTCGACGCCCTTGTCGTCACAGATCTTCTTGGCATCCTCGAGACCGTTGATGCCATAGCTGTCGAGCACCTTGTTGATCTTGTCGATGCGGCGCTCGTAGCCCTCGAACGTAACTGCCATTGTGTCTCAGCCTCCCTCTCTCTACTCGGTGCGCGGATCGATGGACTTGACGGCCTGGTCCCACTGGCCGTAGCGGCCCATGGCGGCCTTGACGGCCTCGTTGGCGTCGGTGCCGGCCTTGATCGCGTCGGTGAACTTGCCGAGGTTCAGGAACTCGAAGCCGATGATCTCGTTCTTGTCGTTGAGGGCGAGCTTGGTGATGTAGCCCTGCGTGAGCTCGAGGTAGCGGGCGCCCTTGGCCTTGATGCCGTAGGTGGTGCCCACCATGGAGCGCATGCCCTTGCCGAGGTCGTCGAGGCCGGTGCCGACGGGCAGGCCGCCCTCGGAGAAGGCCGTCTGGGTGCGGCCGTAGACGATCTGCAGGAAGAGCTCGCGCATGGCGACGTTGATGGCGTCGCAGACGAGGTCGGTGTTCAGGGCCTCGAGGATGGTCTTGCCGGGGAGGATCTCGGCGGCCATGGCGGCGGAGTGCGTCATGCCGGAGCAGCCGATCGTCTCGATCAGGCACTCCTCGATGATGCCGTCCTTGACGTTGAGGCTGAGCTTGCAGGCACCCTGCTGGGGGGCGCACCAGCCCACGCCGTGCGTGTAGCCGGAGATGTCCTCGATCTTCATCGCCTGGACCCACTTGCCCTCCTCCGGGATGGGCGCAGGGCCGTGGTATGCACCCTTGGCGACCGGGCACATCCTCTCCACTTCTGCGGAATACTGCATGAATTCTCCTCTCCAACAAACCCCGTGGCCCGCGGCGCGGGTCACATTGATTTGGTAAAGCCAGACGTCCGTTCCCGGCGGGCCGGTCCCCCTCGGCCGGCCGCCTCGTCGCTTGCCTGCCCCGCGGCCTGGGCCGCGGGTGGGTTATGAAGGTGCGCATGCATCAAAAAGCATACGGAAACGCGGGTTGGAGCATGGAAGCGCAGGTGCGCCGGCGCACGGAAGAGCGGGCGCCGAGCGGGCGGCCGCGGGCGGGGGAGGGGCGGCTCGCGCCGTGCCAGGCCCCCGCAAACGACCATTTACAGTGATGATAAACGCGCTCGGCCGATTTCACAACGGCGGACGAGAAATTCCGCAGGGCCGTCCCACGCACGCGGGCGAGGCGGCGGGCACGGGCGCGGAGGGGGCGCCCCGGCGCCTTGCGTGCCGCGTTGCGGATAGAATGTCTCACGTGAGACGACGACCCGAGGAGGAACACATGGGCTTCGAGAAGAGATGCGACAGGCGCGTCGCGGCGTTTCTCGCCGACGGCTGCGAGGAGGTGGAGGCCCTCGCCGTGGTGGACGTGCTCTTCAGGATGGGCATCCCGTGCGACCTCGTCGCCGTGTCCGAGGGCAGGACGGTCACCTCGTCGCACCGGGTGACCGTCACGTGCGACAAGGTCGTGGGCGAGGTCGACTTCTCCGACTACGACCTGCTCTTCCTGCCTGGCGGCATGCCCGGCACCAACAACCTCGCGGCGTGCGCGCCGCTCACCTCCGCCGTGGACGAGTTCGTGGCCCAGGGCAGGGACGTGGCGGCCATCTGCGCCGCGCCGGCCGTGGTCCTCGCCCGCAGGGGCCTCCTCAGGGGGCGCCGCGCCACGAGCAACCCCAACTTCCAGCACGAGATAGCCGAGAACGGGGGCGTCGTCGTGGCCGACGAGCGCGTGGTCGTGGACGGGTGCGTCCTGACGAGCCAGGGCATGGGCACGGCGACCGACCTCGGCCTCGCGATCGTGGGGCGCTACCTCGGCGAGGACGCCGTGGCCGAGGCCAAGCAGAAGATCGTGTACTGGGGCTAGGCCGTGCTGACGACTGACGAGGCGGCCGCGGGCGCGGAGGCCGCCGCCGTGGCGGGGGAGCGGGGGATGGTCGCCGTGGCGGGGGCCGGCGCTCGCGCCGGCTCGCGCCCCGGCTGGGTCTGGCGGGCGATGCTGCTCTTGGCCGCGGCGATCTGGGGCGGGTCCTTCATGATCCTCAAGGGCGCGCTCGACAGCATCTCGCCCGGCTGGCTCATCGCCTTCCGCTTCATCGTGTCCGGCTGCGTGCTGGCCGTCGTGTTCCGCAGGCGCCTCGCGGCCAACCTCGACGGGAGCCACCTGCTCGCCGGCGCCGTCGTGGGCGTCTCGGGGGGCCTCGGCTACCTCATCCAGAACATGGGGCTCGTCGACACCACGCCCTCCAACAACGCCTTCCTCACGGCAGTCTACTGCGTCATGGTGCCCTTCCTGTCCTGGGGGCTCACCAGGAGGCGGCCCGGGGCGAACAACTTCGTCGCGGCGCTGCTGTGCCTGGCGGGGGTCGGCTTCGTCTCGCTCGGCGACTCCCTCACGTTCTCGCTCAGGTGGGGCGACTGGATGACCCTTCTCAGCGCGGCCTGCTTCGCCGTGCAGATCGTGCAGCTCGACCGCCTCGCCCCGGGGCACGACGTGATAACCCTGACCGTGGTCGACGTCTTCGTGATGGGGCTCGTTTCGCTCGCGAAGGCGCTGCTCACCGAGCCCGTCCCCACGCCCCAGCTCACGGGCGACCTCGTCTTCCAGATGCTCTACGTGACGCTCCTCTCCTCGTGCGTGTGCTCCGTCCTGCAGAACGTCGGCCAGAGCCACGTGCCCCCCACGCAGGCCTCGATCCTGCTCTCGCTGGAGAGCGTCTTCGGCGTGCTCTTCTCGGTCCTGTTCTACGGGGACCCCCTGACCTGGCGGCTGCTGTGCGGCTTCGCCCTCATCTTCCTCGCGGTCCTCATGTCCGAGGTGTCGCCCCGGGCTGTGGCGCAATGGCTCTTTGGCCGCGCGGCGGCCGGAAGGGAGGAGTGAGACATGTTCCCCTTCAAGGCGGTCTTCAGCGACATCGACGGCACCCTGGTGGACGCCGACCACCACGCGATGCCGGAGTCGGCCGGCCCCATATCGAGGCTGGTCGCGTCGGGCGTCCCCTTCGTGCTCATCTCCTCGCGCGGGCCGGGCGGCATCACGCCCGTCCAGCGCGAGCTCGGCTTCCGGGGGCCCTACGTGGCCTACGGCGGCGCGCTCGTGCGCGACGCCAGCGGGCGCGAGCTCTTCTCGCGGACGATCGGCATCGACGCCGCCTGCGAGATAAAGGAGTTCCTCACCTCCGAGCTGCCCGGGGTGTTCTGCTGCACGTACGGCTTCGACGACTGGGTCGTGGACGACGACGCCGACCCGCGCGTGCGCGAGGAGGAGTTCTTCGTGCGCGACAAGAGCGTCGTGGACCCGGACCTGCGCGGGCGCTTCGGCGCGCGCGGGGTGCACAAGTTCATGCTCATGGGCGAGCCGGCGGCGATCCTGGCTGCGGAGCGGGAGGTCTCGCGGCGCTTCCCCGAGCTCGCGGTCGTCCGCTCGCGCGCCGAGCTGTGCGAGATAGGCGCGGGCGGCGTGAGCAAGGGCGCCGGCGTGAGGCTCGTCTGCGAGCACCTCGGCGTCGACCCCGCCGACTGCGCGGGCTTCGGCGACGGCCTCAACGACCTGGACCTCATGGCGGCGGTGGGCACCTCCTTCGCCATGGCCAACGCGGAGGCGGAGGTCAAGGCGCGCGCCACCCGCGTCACGAGGTGGGCCAACGTGGACAACGGCGTCGCGAGGACCCTGGAGGAGCTCGGCGCGTAGGCCGGCGGGCCACGCGCGGTGGGGGGGCTGGGGGGCGGGCCCGGGGGTGGCCGCGCCCGCCTGCCGGCCTCGGCGAGCGGCGGGCGGGTCTCGTCCCCTCCGCCCCCAAACGCGGTATCCTTAGGGACCCCGCACACATGGCACGGACGCCCCGGCACGGGCCCAGGCAGCCCCTGCCGGCGCGGTGCCGTCGCACCAAGGCATCCGGAGAGGACCAAGCTTGATATCCAGGGTCGCACTCTCTAACTCCTGCAGCCCGGCTGTGCTGAGCCGCGCCGCCGTCGTCGCTGACCGCGGCCTCAGGATCCACGACAGGACCTGCTCCTACGAGGGGGACCTCACCGCCCTCACCGCCCACGTCGACGCGACGTACAGCTACGACGCGCCGTACGTGACGAGCGTCAGGATAGACGAGGAGGCCGACCGGCTCGTGGGCTACGCCTGCACGTGCCCGGCCGCGCGCAAGTACGCGGGCCCCTGCAAGCACGTGATCGCCCTCTGCCTCGACTTCAACGACCGCTCCGACCGCTACGAGGGCTTCGACGAGGCCCACCACGTCGTCACGTCGAGGAGCATCGCGCACTTCCTCGACAGGCGCCGCGCCTCGGGCGTCGCGGCGCCCACCGGCGCCACCTCCGAGGAGCGCCAGGGGAGCGTGCGGCTCGTGCCGCAGCTCGTCTACGACCTGGGCGGCTTCTCCGTGCACTTCAGGATCGCCGGCGAGCGCGGCTCCTACGTGCTCAAGTCCCCCGGCACCCTCGTGGACGCGCTCGACTCCTGCTCGTACGTGCGCTACGGCAAGAAGCTCGCGTTCACGCACGACATGGAGGCCTTCGAGAAGGATGCGCGCCCCATGGTCCGCTTCGTGGAGCGCGCCGTGCGCAACCGCCGCACCTACGCGCTCGACCGCCTCGTGGGCCGCGGCTACGCGGGGACCTACCACGCCAGCACCCGCGAGCTGCGCCTCTCGCCCCCCGAGCTCGAGGAGTTCCTCGGCCTCGTCGAGGGCACCGAGCTCTCGGTCGAGGACGCCTCCAAGGACGGCCTGCTCATGCCGGGCGCCACGGGGCCGAGGACCCTCTCGGTCGAGCGGGGAGACCCGGAGGTCGGCGTGGAGCTCGTGGAGGTGCAGGGCGGCGCCTACGAGTTCAGGCGCCACGGCGACGCGCGCTTCGTGAGGGCGGGCAGCCTGAGCGTCGCCGTCGACGGCGAGCACCTGTGGATCTGCTCGGAGAGGCTCGCGCCCGTCGCGGACCTGCTCGCGGAGACCTTCTCCGACCCCTCCGACCACCTGCTCGTCTCGAAGGGCGACGCCGAGGCCTTCGCCGCGGCGGTCCTGCCCAAGCTCGAGGCCTCGGTGCGCACGAGCGTCCCGGAGCGGCTCGAGGCCCTCCGGCCCCAGCCGCTCTCCCTGAGGTTCTACCTGGACTACACGCGGCGCGGCGCCACCTGCGTGCCCGTGGCGTGCTACGGCGAAAAGACCTACGCGGTGCTCGGCTCGCGCGGCGCGGCGGAGAGGAACATCGCGCGCGACGCCGCCGGCGAGGCGCGTGCGCGCGAGGTGGTCCTGCGCTACCTGCCCGTGACCGACGGCGAGAAGACGGCGACCCTGCCCAAGAGCGACTCCGCGCTGGCGACCCTCGTCTTCGAGGGGACGCGCGAGATGGCGCGCCTGGGCGAGGTCATGGTCACGGACGCCTTCCGCCGCCTCAAGTCGACGGCGCGGCCGAGCGTCAGCGTGGGCGTCTCGATGAGGAACAACCTCATCGACCTCACGATGACCACCACGGGCATCCCCGCCGAGGACCTGCACGCCCTCCTCGCCAGCTACCGGCTCAAGAGGCGCTACCACCGCCTGCGCGACGGCTCGATCCTGGACCTCTCCACGGTCGACCTCGACCAGATCAGCGAGCTCACCCAGGAGCTCTCGCTGAGCCCCGCCGAGCTCACCGCGGGCGAGGCCGAGGTCCCCTCCTACAAGGCCTTCCTGCTCGAGGACCTGGTGGACCCCGAGGAGCAGGCCGAGTCGTTCCGCAGGTACGTGGAGGGCTTCCGCGCGGTGGACCCCACCGGCTTTGAGCCGCCCGCCTCGCTCGCGGGCGTGCTCAGGCCCTACCAGGTGGCGGGCTACCAGTGGCTGCGCGCCCTCACGGAGATGGGCTTCGGCGGGATCCTCGCGGACGAGATGGGCCTGGGCAAGTCCGTGCAGCTCATCTCCCTCGTCGTCTCCTGCATCGACCAGGTGCGCGCGTGCGGCCCCGTGCTCGTGGTGTGCCCCGCCTCGCTCGTCTACAACTGGCAGGCCGAGTTCGCCAAGTTCGCCCCCGAGCTCGACGCCCTCGTGGTCGTGGGCACGGCGGCCGAGCGCCAGGAGCTCAGGCGCTCGCGCCACCCCGACGTCATGGTCACGAGCTACGACCTGCTCAGGCGCGACGTGGAGGACTACGCGCGGATGCGCCTGTGGGCAGCCGTCCTCGACGAGGCGCAGTACATCAAGAACCACGAGACGCTCGCCGCGCGCTCGGTCAAGCACCTCAGGGCCGAGCACCGCTTCGCGCTCACCGGCACGCCGGTGGAGAACCGCCTCTCGGAGCTCTGGAGCATCTTCGACTTCCTCGTGCCCGGCCTGCTCGGCACCTACGAGCGCTTCCGCGAGCGCTTCGAGCGCCCCATCGTGGAGGAGGGGAGCGAGGCCACGGCCGCCCACCTCAGGGCCGCCGTGGGCCCCTTCATCCTGCGCAGGCTCAAGCGCGACGTCCTGACCGACCTGCCCGACAAGCTCGAGCAGGTGGTGCGCACCCACATGGGCGACGAGCAGCGCAAGCTCTACGAGGCCCTCGCGCAGGAGCTGCGCGAGTCCATCGGGAGGCAGAGCGCGAGCGAGCTCGGCAAGTCGAAGATGCAGATCCTCGCGGGCCTGATGCGCCTGCGCCAGGTCTGCTGCGACCCGCGGCTGGTGTTCGACGAGTACGACGGCCCCTCCGCCAAGCTCGAGGCGATCATGGGGATCGTGGAGCAGGCCGTGGACGCCCGCCAGAAGATGCTGCTCTTCTCGCAGTTCACGAGCTACCTCGACGTCATCGCCCAGGAGCTGGACCGCCGCGGGGTGAGCTACCTCACCATCACCGGCCAGACGCCCAAGAAGCGCAGGGTCGACCTGGTGGAGAAGTTCAACTCGGACGACACCCCGGTGTTCCTGATCTCGCTCAAGGCGGGCGGCACCGGCCTCAACCTCACGGGGGCCAACATCGTGCTGCACGCCGACCCCTGGTGGAACGCCGCCGCGCAGGACCAGGCGACCGACCGCGCGCACAGGATCGGGCAGACCAAGGAGGTGACCGTCTACAAGGTCATCTGCGAGGGCACCCTCGAGGAGCGCATCCTCGACATGCAGGACGCCAAGAGCGCGCTGGCGGACGAGGTCGTGGGCACCGGCGCCGGCTCGGCCCTGGGCTCGCTCTCCCGCGACGACCTCCTCGAGCTCTTGGAGTAGGGCCAGCCGTCAGGGCGCCGCAGGGGACGAGCGGCATGAAAACGTCCGCAGGCGGTTGGCCACGCCCATGGTGCGACCGGGAAACCAACCGTCCGTTTGGAAACCGTGCGAACTGGGTAGATAAATAATCAGCTTCGTACATATACCAACCGGCAAGCCGCGCGGTCCTCAGGGCCGCGCGGCTTCGCTTAGCGAAGGAGGCTCTGATGCTGTTCCAGACGAACGACGACAACGTGGTCTTCCTGGACGACTACGGCGAGGTCAAGGGCAAGGTCGACTTCGTCGACGCCGGCGGGGACACGGTCGACATTACCTCCGTGTACGTCGCGCCGAGCGAGAGGGGCATGGGGCTCGCGAGCAGGCTCATGGGCGCCTGCGCCCGCCACCTGCGCTTCCATGGCAAGAAGGCCAAGGCCACCTGCCCCTACGCAAAGAAGTGGTTCGGCGAGCACAAGGAGTACGCGGACGTCCTCGCCTAGGCGAGGAGGACCTCCGCCTGCTACCGCGACCGGCCGGGACGGGCCCCTTCGGGGGCCCGTCCCTTTTTTTGCCGCATGGCGGCCGCCTCGCAGCCCCGTGCCAGCCCGGTGCCTCCCAGCTGCAGCGGATTCTTCGGGAGGTGGCCCCGGGGCGCCTCCCGGCGCGCCGGCGCGCGTAGGATTGCGGGACCTTTTGGTGTCCGGGGGCAGGAGGGTTCCATGGGAGACGGGCTGGATGTCGTCAGGGTGGGCGTGTTCGACGCGGAGGGGCCGCGCGCGATGCGGCTCGCGGGGGGCAGGGGGCGGCAGGAGGGGGCTCGTGCGGACGGCGTCCTGGGTCGCGTGCGCCCCGACGGCCGCGACGGGTGCCCCGCCGCCCGCGCCATCCTGGACCTCATCAACGAGCCGCAGGTCACGGGCATCGCCCGCGCCCATTGCTGCGAGCTTGCGCCCGTGGTGCTCGCCCGCGTCGACGAGCTCGCGGCCGCCGTCGAGTCGCGTGGCGCCGAGGTCCTCTTCGTCGTGCTCGGGACGCGCGGCGCGGACGGCGTCGAGGTCGTGCGCAGGGTCGTGGGGGCCCGCCGGGGGGTGCAGGTCGTCTACGTCGACGTGGCGGGTCGCAACGCGACCAGGGTCTACGAGACCGCCCACGTCTACCTGCTCGGCTGGCCCCTCGTCCCCGCCGACTTCTCGCGCGCCGTGGACCGGGCGCTCACCCTGCGCGAGCGCCTGCGCGAGAGGCCCCTCGTGATCCGCTCGGAGGGGGTCGAGCGGCTGGTGGCGCCCGGGTCGATCTCCTTCATCGAGAGCGACCGGAGGCTCCTTCGGGTGCACGCCGGCACGACGGTGCTGGAGACGTACGGGAGGATGGCGGACGCGGCGTCCCAGCTGCCCGCGCGCTTCGTGCGGCCCCACCGGAGCTTCCTCGTGAACCTCTCCTGCGTGTGCGAGGTCGCCGGCGACAACCTCGCCCTCAGGACGGGCGAGCGGATACCGCTGAGCAGGCGGAGGAGGGACTCGGTGCGCGAGGCCTTCTCTGCCTACGTCGGCAGGCTCCTGTGAGCGTGCCCGGCGCCGGATCGGCCGTCTGCACGTCGACGGGGCCGCCTGCACGTCGACCGGCCTCCTGCACGTCGTTACACGGGGGCGACCGCTCGTTACGGATCGCGTGACCCCGTCCCGGCCCCTCCCTAGGATGGTCTCCCACGCCCGGGCGGACCGTCCGGGCCCGAGGGGGAGGGGGCTTTCTCATGAGGCTCAGGGACGAGGGGCGGCCGGACGAGGGGCGTCGTGGCTCCGAACGTGGTCGAAGGGGGGCCGCTCGGCCTGCGGGCACGGCCGTCGACCAGGGTGCGCCCGCGCCCGGGCGCGGCCCCTCCGGGGTGGCGGGGTGGCACCCGGCGGGGCGCGGCGTGCTCGCCGGGCTGCTCTCTGTGCTGGTGGCCGCCGCTCCCCTCCCGCTGCCGCGACCCTCGGCCGCCCTCGCCGCGCCGGGCGTCGCGGAGGCGGCGTCGGGGGAGGGAGGGGACGGCGGGGCGGCACCGAGTGCGGGCGGCGCGGTCCCTGAGGCCGCGGACGCGCCGCGCGTGGAGATCGAGCCCGCGGACGAAGAGCGTCTTGCGCCGGGGGTCTTCCGCTCGCGGACCGTGGCCGTCAGGGTGGTGGGGGCCACGCCCGCGGCGGAGCCGCCCGAGGTCGTCGTGAGGCGCGACGGGGCGCCCGTGCCCGTCGAGGCGGAGTGGCAGTGGGACGAGCGGGCGCATGCGCTCGCGTCCCGCGTGACGCTCTTCGAGGAGGGGGTGTACTCCGACCTCGTGGTCAGCTGGAGGGGCGCCTCGGGGGACGCGGTCGCCACGGCCTTCTCGGGGGAGGGCTCCTTCGTCGTCGACGCGCTGCCACCGCGCGTGGTCGCTGCGTACGCGCACGACCTCGCCGGGCGGGAGGTCGACCTCCTCGGCCTCGACGCGGGCGCGGGGCTCCTCCTCGCCGACGCGCGGGTCCGGGTGGTGGTCGAGGACGCGGCGCTCGACGAGGGCGGCTCCTGCGTGACCACGTCAGCCGGGGAGAGCGCGCCCGGGGTCGTGTGGGGGCGCGAGCGCGGCGAGGCGAGGCTCCGCTCCGCGACGGTCCTCCTCCCGGACGGCCCGGTGGGGCTCGAGGTGGCGGCGAGGGACCGGGCGGGCCGCGTCGCGCGTGCGCGCGTCGCCGACGGCGCGGCCGTGGTGGACGCGACGGCGCCCGTCGTGGGCGCGCCGCTCAGGTCCCGCGGCGCCGGCGCCGCGCTCGAGCCCGTCGGCGCACGCGTCAGGGCCGGGGAGGAGCGGGTCGCCCTGCCCGTGGACGAGGAGCGCCCCTCCTCGGTCTCGGCGGAGCTCGACGGCCTCGAGCTCCCGGTGCGGAGGGAGGGCGTCCTCTGGGTGGCCGATCTTCCCGAGGGGCGTCATGGGCGCCTCGTGGTGAGGGCGACGGACGAGGCGGGCAACGTGGGCGAGCGCGCCTGCAGCGACCTGCTCGTGGACACGACCGCCCCCGTGGCCGGCCTCTCGTGGCCCGACCAGCCGTCCTCTCCGGACGGCGTGCACTACGGGTCGGCGCTCACGGCGCGCGTCGTCGTGCGGGAGCGCAACTGGGACCCCGGCTCGATGCGCGTGGTGGTGCGCCGTACGCTCGGGGGGCGGACCTCGACGGAGAGCCCCTGTGCCTGGACCGACCACGGGGACGTGCACGAGCAGGTGCTGCGCCTCGAGGAGGACGGCGCCTACTCGATCGAGGTGTCGGGGAGGGACGAGGCCGGCAACCTCGCCGAGCCCGTCTCGTGCGGGGGCTTCGTGATAGACCGGACGGCACCCTCCGTCGGCGTGAGCCGCCCCGAGGCGGACGCGAGGTTCGGTGGCGTCGACCTCTACGGGACGCGGGTGGGCGTCGCCCTCTCGATCGCGGACCGCAACCTCGACGAGGGGTCACTGAGGGTGGACCCCGGCGTGGGGTCGCCGTCCGTCCCGGACCCCCTCGACTGGGCGAGGACCACCTCGGATGACGGGACCGTCATGCTCGCCACGGAGGTCACCTACGACGAGCCCGCGGGGCAGGGGGCGGCCGGGGAGCTGCGCGAGCCGACCGCCTGGGCGCGCGACCTCGCGGGAAACACGTCCTCCGCGGGCGGCGGCGCCTTCGTGGTGGACCGGAGCGCCCCGCGCGTGGTTCGCGTCTCCCTCGGCGATGGGCCGAGCGCGGTGCTCGGCGGGGGCCGGTACGTCTTCTTCAACCGTCGCGAGAGCCTCACCTTCTGGCTGGAGGACAACCACCTCCTGGGCGGGGTGGACGCGAGCGGCCTCGGCGCCGGCTCGGACGCGGGCGCGGCGAGGGGCCTGCGCCGGGTGAGGGTCGAGGTCCCGCTCGCGGGCGTCCCCGCCGGCGCGACGATGGACCGTGGGTCGCTCCTCGTCGTCACCGACCTCGTGGGCAACGCGCGCACGTGGGGCCTCGCGCCGCTGGGGTCCGTGGAGAGCGACCGCGCCGGAGAAGAGCCCCTCGACAACGCGCCCATCGAGGGGCTGGGGCACCCCCTCGAGCTGGTCGAGGACCTCGAGGCGCCCGAGGTGTCGCTCTCTGGCGCGGAGGCCGGCGCATACTACGACGGTCCCAGGACCATCCGTGCGACGGTCAAGGAGCGCAACTTCCCCTACCTCGCCCTCCTCGACCCCGACCGGTCTGTCCTGACGGTCGTCCGCAGGGGAGGGGCGGGCGAGCGCGACGAGAGGACGGTGACGGTGTCCGCGTTCTCGCCCGCGGGCGACGGCTGGGCCCACGGGGAGGAGCTGGGGGAGGACGGGAGCTACCTCGTGAGCGCCCGGCTCGAGGACTGCGCGGGCAACGAGTCCGCGCCGGTGGAGCTCGGCGAGTTCACCATCGACGGCACCCCTCCCGCCCTGGACGTCACGTGGGAAGGCGGGGAGGCGAGGGGCGGCAGCTACTACGACGCGCCCAGGACCGCCACCATCCACGTCGTCGAGAGGAACTTCGACCCCGGGCTCGTCTCCGTCGACACGGACGGGACCATCCTGGGCTGGCGCGACGACGGCGACGACCACTGGTGCGACGTCAGGTTCGCCGAGGACGGCGCCCACCACCTCGGCGTCGGCGGGCGGGACCTGGCAGGCAACGTCGCCGGGGAGGTCAGGGAGCCCGACTTCGTCGTCGACACCTCCGCGCCCCGCATCTGCCTGGGCGGGGTCGCCCGGGTGGTGGGCCCGTCGGGGGAGGTCGCGGGCGCATCCGGCGCCCTCGAGGACGGAGGGGCCTACAACGGCGTCGTCGCGCCGGCGCTCGCCGTCTCCGACGACGTGGGGCTGGAGGAGGGCTCCGTCTCCTACGAGCTCGTCGGGGCGAGGCGGGGGGACTCCACGGAGGAGCTGGCCGTCGAGGGCAGGCGTCTGACCGACGCAGGGGAGGAGCTGAGGTTCTGCGACCTCGGGGCCACGGGAGGCGAGGGGGTCGCCTACGACGCATCGGCGGACGACGTGTACGTGATGCGCGCGAGGGCGAGGGACCTCGCGGGCAACGAGGCGAGCGCCGAGGTCTCCTTCTCCGTCAACAGGTTCGGCTCGAACTTCGTCGTGGAGGCGACGGACGGCTCCGGCGACGTCGAGCTGGGCGGCAACGCGCTGCTCACGAGCCCGCCCGCGATTCGCGTGCGCGAGGTCAACGTCAGCGGCGTCAGGGAGGGGGAGAGCGAGGTGGTGAAGGAGTACGCGAACAGGACGACCCCAATCGCCCGCACGAACGCGACGGGCCCCGGGGACGGCGGCGCGGGCTGGCTCCTCGAGGAGGCGGGAGGCCGAGGCCAGGACGTCGGGGCCGGCTGGACCGAGTGCGTCTACCGGATAGGCAGCGGGAACTTCGGCCTGGGGAGCGACTCGGACGAGGGCGACGGCGGGCAGGGCACCTACGACGTCAGCATCTCCTCGCTGGACAGGGCCGGCAACGTGAACACGACCGCAGGCTACTGGGACGCGGACCTGGCGACGGGGGCGGCGAGCGCCAAGAGCGCGGACCTCTCCTTCACGCTCGACGAGCTGGGTCCCGAGGTGGAGGCGGTGTCGGCGCCCGCCGGCGTGGTCGTGGGGGGATGGTGCGACGTCGAGATTCGCGTGCGCGACGACATCAGCAAAGGGGACGCGGTCACGGCGTCGGCGGACGGCGTCCCGGTCGAGGTCTCGGGGCCGTCCGCGGGGACGGGCACCTACGTCGCGCGGGTTCCCGCCCGGCCGTTCGCGCCGAGGGAGCTCGAGGTGGAGGTCTGCGACTACGCGGGCAGGAGGGCGAGCGCGCAGGGCGGGCGGGTCTACGTGTCGACCCTCGTCCCCGAGGCGGCGACGGCCCTGCTCGCCACGACCTGCGTCGCCGCGTGGCTTCGCCGGCGCAGGCGCCCGGCGGCGAGGGGCGAGGCGGAGGACGGGCGGGGCTAGGCCCGCAGGGGCCATGGGAGGTGGCTCGTCATGGGAATCTGCGTAGGCGACGTGGTCGGCGGCAGGTACGAGGTGCTCGCGAGCGTCGGCGTTGGCGGCATGTCCCGCGTCTGGCTCGCCAGGGACGCGAGGCTCCAGAAGCTCTGGGCCGTCAAGGAGATGCGGCGGGACGTGCCCGCGCCCCAGAGGGAGGCCGCCCGGAGGGCGATCCTCGAGGAGGCGGGCCTCATGAAGGGGCTCGACCACCCCGCCATCCCGCGCGTCGTGGAGGTCGAGGAGCTCCCGGACGGCACCCCCTACGTCGTGATGGACTACGTGGAGGGGCGCTCCCTCGCCTCGCTCCTCGGCGAGTCGCCGGGCGGGCTCGACCAGGCGGACGTCGTCTCCTGGGCCCTCCAGCTCTGCGACGTCCTGGGCTACCTCCACCACCGCGAGCCCCCCGTCGTCTACAGGGACCTGAAGCCGGCGAACGTGATGTTGAGGGACGACGGGACGGTCCGGCTCGTCGACTTCGGCATCGCCGAGGAGCTCGCCCCGGACGGGTCGGGCGACGGCAGGCTCGTGGGGTCGCGGGGCTACTCGGCACCCGAGCAGATGGACCCCTCCGGCGTCCGACCGGCGACCCTGGACGGGCGCGCCGACGTGTACGCCCTGGGGACGACCCTCTACTCGCTCCTGACCGGCGAGGTGCCAGGACGCCTCCCAGGGGGCGCCGCGAGCGGGCCGTGGTGGGTCCGCGCCGACGACCCTAGGGTCCCCGAGGGGCTGGGGCGCGTCGTCGCGCGGGCGACCCGCGAGGACAGGGAGCTCCGCTACCGGGACGTCGACGAGATGCGCTACGACCTGGAGCACCACGAGAGGCTGACGCGCGCCTACCGGGACGCGCTCCGCTCCAGGGTCCTGCACTTCCGCGCGACCGCCCTCCTCGGCTGCTCGCTGCTCGCCGCGTCCGCCTCGTGCCTCGCCGGATCGGCCGTGGCGCGGGCCCGCTCGTACGAGGGCCTGATGCGCGAGGCCGCCGCGGCGCAGGACGCGTCAGCTCGCGAGGAGGCGCTCCGTGGCGCCATCGCGACCTCGCCGGGCGACTCCAGGGCGTACGAGGCGCTGCTGGCTGCCTACAAGGAGGATGGGGCGTTCGACGGGGAGGAGGCCCGGCGGTGGGCGTCGACCTGGGCGGAGTGGGGAGGCGCTCTCGAGGGGAGCGACCGGCTCGCGCGCGTCTGCTACGACGCGGGCATCCTCTTCCTGTGCTACTACGGCCAGCCGGAGGGCGGCGGCGAGGACGGGGGGTCGGGGCGGCTCGCCCTCGAGCGCGCCGGACGCGCCGCCGGGTGGTTCGGGCTCGCACGGGAGGCCTGCGACGCGGAGCGGGGCGACTTCCGTGGGCTCGTGGTCGCCGACGGGTGCGACGAGTACGCGAGGGCGGGGGACCTGGAGGCCATCGCCGAGTTCCACCTCGCCCTCGTCGAGGCGCGGAGGGAGGGCAGGGACGCCTCGCCGCTCTTCGCGTCGCTCTGGGGGACCCTGAGCTCGGCACTGGGCCCGTCGGGCGCGTGGGACGGGGAGGGGCGCGAGCCCATCGTCACCCTCCGGCTCTGCCAGATGGCGCACGAGGCGCTCGCCTCGCCGACCTACCTCGAGGGGATGAGGCGGGCTGGCGTGGGCAGGGAGGAGGTGGAGAGCATGGCGCTGAGGGTCGAGGAGGAGGCGCGCTCCCTCTCCGGCTTCGCCGCCGCCAACCGCGAGTCGGCGTGGGCGATGTACGAGGAGGTCGCCCTGGGCGCCGAGGGGCTCAGGAGGAACGTCGACGCCATCTATGCCAACCCGGCCGTCCGTCTGGAGGGGTGAGGGGGAGACCATGCAGGGCTTGCCAGGGGCAGGGGTGCAGGAGGTCCTTCTCGCGCTGGGGGTGGCGCTCATGCTCTCCTCCCTCTGCGTGGGCGCGTACGCCGCGAGGGCCTACCTCAGGGACGACGTCAGGGGCGCGCGGGCGGAGCTCGACCGGCGCCGTGGGCCGGAGGGGCGCGCCGCCCCGGGGCAGGCGTCCCGTCGTGCGCGAGTCGCACGGGCGGGCATGCGTCGGGCCTCCGCCCGCGAGCCGGGCGCCGGGGCCGGAAGGGGCGCCCCTCCGCCCGTGCGGGCGCCGTCCACGCCGCCTCCTCCGCCGCCGGCGCCACCGACGGCCCTCCCCACCATGGCGGGAAGCCCCATCCTCGCGCCGTTCCCGCACGGGTGTGCCTCCTCGCCCACGCTCGACCTCAGGCGCCCCCTGGCGCCGGGGCCTCCCGGGGGCGCCGCGCCCCAGGGGGAGCTGCCGGGCGGGGCCGCGTGCCCGGGCGGGGCCGCACGCCAGGGCGAGGGCCGGCAGGGCCGCGGCGCGGGGGAGGCGCCCGGACGGGAGTGCGGGGAGCCCCGCGGCGACGGCGGCGCCGAGGGGCGCGCGCCCGCCGCGGAAGGGGGCGCGGAGCGCGGCGGGCCTGCGGTATCTTCTATGGGGGAAGCGTCCGAGCTGGAGGGAGTCAAGCCATGACCTGCGCGAGGCTCGTCATCATGAGGCACGGGGAGAGCACCTGGACCGACAAGGCGGTGAACCGCTTCGCGGGCTGGGTCGACGTCCCGCTCACGGAGCGGGGGCGCGACCAGGCCCGCCACGCGGGCGAGCTCATGCGCGACGCCGGCATCCTGCCGGACGCGCTCTTCACCTCCGTGCTCCGCAGGACGATAGAGAGCGCCGACATCGCGCTCGACGTGGTCGACCGCATGTGGGTCCCCGTCATCCGCACCTGGCGCCTGAACGAGCGGCACTACGGCGCCTTCCAGGGGCAGACCCGCCCCGCGATGCGCGAGAGGTACGGCGACGAGCTCTTCCGGACTTACCGGAGGAGCTTCGACGTGCGCCCGCCGGAGATAGACGAAGGCTCCGAGTTCTTCACGGGGCGCGACGCGCGCTACGGGATGGTCGCCCAGGACGGGCTCGACCACACGGACCCGAGCAGGGTCCGCTCCGAGTGCCTGAAGGACGTGATCGCCCGCCTCACCCCGTTCTGGCACGCGTTCGTGACGCCGTGCCTGCTCCAGGGCGAGACGGTCCTGGTGGTGACCCACGGGTCGGTGTGCCGCTCGCTCATCAAGGTGATCGAGGGGGTCTCGGACGAGGAGATCCGCTCGATAAACGTGCCCACGGGCGTGCCGCGCGTCTACGACTTCGAGGTCGGCACGTTCGGAGGCCTCGAGGTGGCGGGCGAGGGGCGCTACCTCGACCCCGACGCCGCGAGGCGGGGGATCGAGGAGACCCTCGGCCTGGAGGGCCACGCGCGCTGAGGCGGGGCGCCGGCCGCGCCGAGCATGCAGGGAAGGCTTAGCAGGGAAGGGCCCATGAGGAAGACATACGTCGTGATACTGCCGGACCGCGCCGGGGAGCTGCTCTCCGTGATGCGGGCGCTCGAGGAGTCGGGCGTGGACGTGAAGCGGGTGAGCCACAACGCCGTGGTCGACCCGCACACCTACTTCGTCGACGCGGAGGGCGCGCCGGACGTGCTGGCCGGCGCTGACGCCGCCCTCGACGACATGGGGGTGCTCGACTCGAGCGCCCGGGTCGGCGAGGTGGCCCTGCTCGAGCTCACGGTCGGGGACTCCGTGGGCGCCCTCGTGCCCGCCCTCGGGCTGATCTGCGACTTCGGCTTCAACATCACCTACTGCGACGCGAGGGTGACGAGACCCGGCGACCAGCGGGTGCTCGTGGGCGTCTACGTGGAGCAGCCGGAGGACCTCGACCCCTTCCTGGCCGAGGCGGCCAGGATCTGCCCCACGCGCGTCGTCCCCTACGACAAGAGCCGGCACGTGATAGACAACTCCTACTTCTACCTCACGTTCGCGCGGGGGATGGGCAGGAGGCTCGGGCTCACCGTCGAGCAGGAGCACACGGTCCTGGTGAACTCGAACCGCATCGTCCAGAGGCTGGAGGGCACGGGCGCCAACCCGTTCAAGCCCTTCGAGTACCTCGACGACTTCGCGTCGGGCATCGAGGAGTACCGCGGCGACGCGTTCGCGCGCGACCAGGGTGACGCGCCTCGAGACGCCGGGCGGCGTCCGCTGCACGTGCGTGGAGCCGCCGGCGGGCTCGGACACGTGGGTCCTCGAGGCCGAGGGGCGCCTGCTGTGCGTCGACTCGGGCTACAGGGCCTTCCGCAGCGAGTACCTGGGGCTCTACCGCTCGCTCTTCCCGGGTTGGGACGGGCTCAGGAAGGAGCTCGTCCTGACGCACGCCGACATCGACCACGCCGGCTGCACGGACCTCTTCGACGCCGTGTACGCGGTGAGGGACGTGTTCGACAACTTCGGCATGGAGGCGGCGGGCGAGCCCAACTGGCGCGCCAGGAACCCGCTGCACCGCGCGTACGAGGAGATCGCCAAGGTCCTGACCTCCTACGAGCCGCCCGTGGTCGACGACAGGTTCCGCTGCGTCGGCCACAGGGAGCGCTTCTCCGAGGACCCGGTCGCGCGCTGCTACACGCCCGCGGGCGAGGAGGCCTGGCTCGTGGTGCCGCCGTTCCGCTTCGAGGTCTGGCAGGGGGCGGGCGGACACGTGCGCGGCGAGACGATCCTCGTCGACCGGGAGCAGCGCGTCTGCGTCTCGGGCGACGTCTTCGTGAACGTGCACCACGAGACCAAGCAGCAGAGGCGGTTCGACTCGCTCGCACCCTACCTGATGGTCTCGGTCGACATGGACCCGGAGCTCGGCAGGAGGGAGCGCGAGGCCCTCTTCGGGATCCTCGGAGAGGGGGAGTGGCTGGTGCTCGGCGGCCATGGCGCGCCCTACCGCCACGTCGCGGGCTAGGACGCGACGTGGCCGGGGCGGCGCCCGGGGCCGAGCCGGGCCCGCTCCGGCGCCGCTAGCTCTTGGCCGCCAGGGCGGTGATCGCGAAGGAGTTGGGGCCGGAGTGCGAGGCGATGACGCAGCCGGACTTCACCCACTCGACCTCCTGCGCGCCGTGGTGGCGCACGATCTTCTCGCACGCCTTGCGGACCCGCTCGTCCGGCTCGTCGCCGGAGGTGTAGGTGAAGCAGGCGCGGGAGAGGTCCATGGGCTCGCGGGTGCAGAAGTGCTCGCAGAGCTCGGCCATGCACTTGCGGATCGAGCCGGTGCGCTTCTTGGTGGCCACGAGCCTGCCGTCCAACATCTCGATGGTGGGCTTGATGCGCAGGAGGGTCGCGCCGAGGAAGGCCGCGTTGGTGAGGCGGCCGCCGGCGCGGAGGAACTTGAGCTCGCCGGGGAGGAAGGCGAAGCGGATGCGGCGGGACTGGTCGGCCACGAACTCGCGGACGTCGTAGAGGGTGGCGTCGGGGTTCTCCCTGAGCCAGCGGGCGACGTTGGTGACGATCAGGCGCTGCGAGGAGGAGACCGCCTTGGTGTCGATCGCGGTCACGTAGTCGCGCCCCTCCGCCGCGATCCTGGCGGACTCCATGGAGACGGTGGTCACCGCGGAGTAGGCGAGGTAGACGATCTGCGCGTCGGGCTCCTCCTCGTGGATCCTGTCGAAGACGGGGGCGAAGTCCGCCGGCGAGCAGCCGGAGGTGCGGGGGCACTCGCCGGTCTCCTCGAAGTTCTCGTAGAGTTCCTCGGGAGGGAAGGTGTCGTCGTTGCGGCTCTGCCCGCCGAAGTTCACGTGCATGGGGACGACCACGATGCCGTACTCGCGCGCGGTGTCCGCGTGGATGTCCGATCCCGTCTCGGCGACTAGTACGTATTTGGGCATGGAGTCCTCAATCTGTCGGAATATCAGGCTCGTATGACTATAGCCCTTGTCGTCTTCCGGTCGCTTTCACCTTCCGGGGTTTCTCGCGCAGGTCCCGTGGAGCGCGCATGCCCCTTCCGCGGGGTCCTACAATATCGACTCGACTGACAAGCGCCGCGGGTATCGCGGCACGTGACGCGTCGCGGCCTTCGGAGGGCACCTTGATACAGGACATCGGCGACCATCGCTTCGACAACTCGTACCGGGACCTGCCCGCGCGCCCCTCGGACGTGGTGCTCCGCTACCGCGACCGGGAGGTGCTCGTGCGCGACGCGGGCGGGGCTGCCGGCGCGGCCGGCGCGGGCGCTGGCGGTGCCGCCGCCCCGGACGCCACCGAGGCCGCGGGCGCGGACGCCGTCGGGCCCGAGCTGGGGCTGCCGCTCGTCTCGGACCTCCCGACGGGCGCCGACCCCGCGGGGCTGACCTTCCTCTTCACCATCGACGACACCCGCTTCTTCCTCTCGGAGGACGAGGGCGCGCCGGTGCCGGCGGGCCTTCACTACGAGGGCGTCGCCCGCCTGCGGACGGACCGGCCGCGCTGGCTCGCGTTCGCCTGCGTCACCGGCTACCAGCTGCGCAACTGGTACCGCGACAACCGGTTCTGCGGCAGGTGCGGCCACCCCATGCTCAGGGTGCGGAGGAACCGCGAGCTGTGCTGCCCCGAGTGCGCCAACGTCGTCTACCCCAAGATCCAGCCGGCGGTCATCTGCGGCGTCACGCACGGCTCCAAGATCCTCCTCACCAAGTACGCGGGCCGCAAGTACGCCCACTTCGCCCTGGTGGCGGGGTTCAACGAGGTCGGCGAGTCGCTCGAGGAGACCTGCCGGCGCGAGGTCATGGAGGAGGTCGGCATCCGCGTGAGGCGCCTGCGCTACTACAAGGACCAGCCGTGGCCCTTCACCGACACGCTGCTGGCGGGCTTCTTCTGCGAGCTCGACGGCACGTCGCGGATCACCCTCGACACGAGCGAGCTCAGGCTCGGCGTGTGGACGGACCGCTCGGAGATCCCCGAGCGGCTCCCCGACACGTCGAGCCTCACGAACGAAATGATCCTCTACTTCAGGAACCATCCGGAGGCGTTCTAGCATGGCACGAGTCGCAGCAGTCACCGACCAGGGAAGGCGCCGCTCCAACCAAGACTCCCACGGCTCGGGCGTCCGCTCGACCGCCCTCGGCGAGGTCTCGCTCGGGGTGGTGTGCGACGGCGTCGGCGGCCTCGCCCAGGGCGAGGTCGCGAGCTCGACCGTGGTGCGCGCGGTCGAGCGCTGGTTCAACGAGACCCTGGACGGGCTCCTCGCGGCGCCGGCCGAGGGCGGCGGGGAGCCTGTCGGTGCCGGCGGGCCGGGGGAGCGGGGCGAGAAGGACGCGGGCCCCGCGGGCGCGCCCGGGGGCGACGGAATCTGCTCGCAGCGGGTCATGGACTCCCTCGACAACCTCGTCGCCAGCGCCAACGCCTCGATCCTGCGCTACGCCGCCGCCCACGGCGGCAAGATGGGCACCACCCTCTCGGCGCTGCTCTGCGCGCGCGGCCGCTTCCTCGCCGTGCAGGTGGGTGACTCGCGCGTCTACCACGTGACGCCCGCCTCGGCGCGCCTCGTGACCGAGGACCAGACGCTCGCCGCCCGCGACGTGCTCCAGGGCCGCATGACGCGCGACGAGGCGCGCGCGTCAGACCGGCGCAGCGTGCTCCTGCAGGCAATCGGCTCGCAGGAGTCGATACTGCCGATCTTCTACGAGGGCTCCTACGAGCCGGGGGACCTCTTCGTCCTCATGAGCGACGGCGCCTGGCACCAGCAGGAGGCCGCCGGGGTCACGCAGGCCTTCTCGCCCCTGACGGGCGCGGGCGTGCGCGACCTCGAGCTCGCCTGCCACAGGGTCGTCAAGCGCGACCTCGGGCTCGGCGAGAGCGACAACCTGACCGTCCTCGTGCTCGGCCCCGAGGAGTAGGGGCCGGCGGGAAGGGGGCGCGCATG
Organism: Olsenella sp.; assembly: GCA_036454645.1. Lineage (GTDB taxonomy): Bacteria > Actinomycetota > Coriobacteriia > Coriobacteriales > Atopobiaceae > Olsenella_K. Next base: position 45,962 of record JAZHSQ010000001.1, read on the forward strand.
CGCTTTCGCGACTACAGGGACCGTGAGACGCGCTCCCGCTGGCTCGAGGTGCAGCTCTCGCGCCGCGAGGCGCTCGACGGGGGCCTCGCGGCGTGGCTCGAGCGCACGCGCGACAGGTGCCTGCTGGAGATGCGCATCGTCCGGACGGGCGACGCCGGCCGGGGCGGGTCGTCCCGCGACGCCGACGGGGAGCCGCCGGCCCTCCTCTACGACGTGACCGGGCTCGTGCCGCTGCCCGAGCTGCTGCGGGCCGACGCCATCTCGCGCCAGCAGTACGAGGCCATGCTCTTCTCCGTGGCGGACCTCGCCACCGCGCTGGAGGACGCGCCGTGCACGCTCGCGGCCGCGGACTTCCGCCCGCAGCACGTGTTCGCGCTGGACGACGGCACGCTCAGGTTCCTCGTCCTGCCCGTGGCGAGAAGGTCGCGCCTCCTGAAGCCGCCCGGAGCGCGCGACCTGCTGCGCCACCTCGCGACGGGGCGCTCCCTCAGGTTCATCTCCGACGAGGACATGCGCCGCGCGGAGCGGCTGGTGCGCCTCCTCGACTCCATGCAGGGCTTCGACGCGGCCGCCTACCTGGACTTCCTCGAGGCGGAGTACGGCGTCAGGACCGGGGCGCGGCCGCAGGGGCGCCCGCGCCGGGAGGGTGCGGGGACCACGGTGGCCGCTGGCGCAAGGCCTGCCGCGGGTGCGCCTGCGTCGGCGGGCGCCACGGTGGCCGCCGGTGCGTCCGCGGGCGCGCGGGCGGCGGCCGGCCGGGACGGCGCGGCCCCGCGCGAGGTGCCCCGGACGATGCTGATGGGGTCGCTCTCGCAGGACGCCTGGGACGACACGTGGGGCGGCTCCGGCGACGCCTGGGCGGGCGACGCCTGGGTGCGCGCGGAGGGGCCTGTTGGCGCGGCACCGGGCGACGGGGGCTTCTCCGCCGGCGACCCGGACGACGCGGGCTTCGAGGTTCCGGAGGACTTCGACCCCCTGTGGGCGACGGGGGACCTGGGCAACACGACGCCCGGCAGCTTCGGCGACATGGGCGACGCGGACGACGTGCCGACGTCGGCCGGGCTGGAGCCGGAGGCCGCCTCGGAGTCCGCGGTGCCCGTGGCGGGGCTGACAGGTGCCGCGGCGCCCGGCGCGGGGCGCGGCGACGTGGCTGCGGCCGGCGGCGTGGCTGCGGCCGGCGGCGTGGCTGCGACCGGCGGCGTGGCTGCGACCGGCGGCGCGTCGCAGGCCACGGCCACGCCGGGCGGCGCCGAGCCGGCGTTCTGGCTCGTGCGCGAGTCGACCGGCGAGCGCTACCCCCTGGACGAGGGCGTGGAGGACGTGCTCGGCCGCTCGTCCGCCTGCGACGTGCAGATCCTGGGCAACCTCGGCATCAGCAGGATGCACGCCTCGGTCGTCTGCGAGGACGGGGGCGTGGAGATCTTCGACCTCGGGTCGGAGAACGGCGTGGTGCTCAAGAGCGGCCTCCTGCCGATGAACGACCACGCGATGGTCGCGGTGGGGGAGCGCTTCATGCTCGCGGACGAGCTGTTCCACGTGGAACGCGGCGCCGGCGCGTAGGGCCGCGCCACGGGGTCGCGCCGAGGTGCGACGCGGCGGGCGAGAAGGACGTCATCCCACGTGGCGCCCTCCCTCGGCGCGGCGCGCCCTACTCCATCGTGTGCGTGGTGTAGACCGCCTCGTCCTCCCAGAGCACGGCCTCGTTGCCGGAGAGCACGCCCGAGCGATGCCCGGCGAGGGTGGCGGGCACGTCGATGAGGCGTTGGTTGGCCGAGCCGCGGAAGCGGAGGCTGATGTCGTATTCGGCGGCGACCCAGGGGCCGTCGACCAGCACGTCGACGCAGTCCAGGACCGAGGCCATGTCATCGGAGCCGTGGGAGCCGCCGGGCAGGAGCTCCCCGAGCGTGCGGCCGCTGTACAGCCAGACGTTCTTCTCCGTGCCGTAGCGCTCGCGCACCCTCCTGAGGAAGGGGGCGAGGGCGGCGGCGTTCTCCGGCTCGGTGGGCTCGCCGCCGAGGACGGAGAGCCCGTCGACGTAGAACGGCTCCATGGACTCGATGATCTTGTCCTCCACCTGGCGCGTGAAGGGCTCGCCCGCGGCGAAGCTCCACGCCGACTCGTTGAAGCAGCCCGGGCAGTGCAGCCTGCAGCCAGAGACGAACAGGGTGGTCCTCACCCCGGGTCCGTTGGCGATGTCACAGTACTTGATCTCCGCGTAGTTCATGGGTGCACCTCGGCTGGTTCGTCGTGGTCGGTTCTCTCTTGGGCGGTGGACGTCCCTCGCAGGGACGATGCGGTCCCTGGGCGCGTCCGGCCGCGCTGGCGGCAGGCGCCGGTATGCCAGGTTAGCCCGACTCGTCGCCTCGTGCAAAGCCTCGCCACATGCGGCTGGGGCGCGCGAGAAGGGCCTCGGGGTCCGCGCCGTGCGGGGCTAGCCGAGCACGGCGCCGCCCTCGTGCCGGAAGGGCTCGACCGTCCCGCCCGTGACGCCCGGCGTGCCGTCGAAGCGCTCGTCGTAGCCGGCGTCCATGTCCTGGATCATGTGTGCCCCCGTTCGGTCGGGCCGGAGTATGAGAGAGGCCGCACGTGAGCTTCGTGCGAGGCTCACGTGCGGCCTTGGGAGACGTCAGGGGGCGTCGCCCCGCTCGGATGGGGCCGGGTGGCTACAGGTGCAGCACGCGGTCCTTGATCTCCTGCGTGCGACCCTGGTTCCAGAACTGGGTGCCGATGTAGCCGCAGGTCCTGCGGGCCACGTTCATCTTGCTCTGGTCGCGGTTGCCGCAGTTGGGGCACTCCCAGACGAGCTTGCCGTCGTCCTCCACGATCCTGATCTCCCCGTCGTAGCCGCACACCTGGCAGTAGTCGCTCTTGGTGTTGAGCTCGGCGTACATGATGTTCTCGTAGATGAACTGCATCACGCGGACCACGGCCTCGAGGTTGTCCTGCATGTTGGGCACCTCGACGTAGGAGATGGCGCCGCCGGGGGAGAGGCGCTGGAACTTGCTCTCGAAGCGCAGCTTGGTGAAGGCGTCGATCTTCTCGGTCACGTGGACGTGGTAGGAGTTGGTGATGTAGCCCTTGTCCGTGATGCCGGGGATGATGCCGAAGCGGCGCTGCAGGCACTTGGCGAACTTGTAAGTGGTGGACTCGAGCGGCGTGCCGTAGAGGGAGTAGTCGATGTCCTCGGTGGCCTTCCACTCGGCGCACTTGTCGTTCATGTGCTGCATGATCGAGAGGGCGAAGTCCTCGGCGGCGGGGTCGGTGTGGCTCTTGCCGGTGAGGGCCTTCACGCACTCGTAGAGGCCGGCGTAGCCGAGGCTGATGGTGCTGTAGCCGCCATAGAGGAGCTTGTCGATCTTCTCGCCCTTGTCGAGGCGCGCGAGGGCGCCATACTGCCACAGGATCGGCGCGGCGTCGGAGGTCGTGCCGCAGAGGCGGTCGTGGCGGCAGCGCAGCGCGCGGTGGCAGAGCTCGAGGCGCTCGTCGAAGAGCGGCCAGAACTTCTCCACGTCGCGGTCGGCGGACAGCGCGACGTCGGGCAGGTTGATCGTGACGACGCCCTGGTTGAAGCGGCCGTAGTACTTGGGCTTGCCCGGCTCGTAGTTCTTGGCCTTGGCCACGTTGCCGTAGCCGTCGCCCGAGCGGTCGGGCGTCAGGAAGGAGCGGCAGCCCATGCAGGTGTAGACGTCGCCCTCGCCCTCGGCCTCGCTCTTGGAGAGCTTGTACTCGCGCATCTTCTTCTCGGAGATGTAGTCGGGCACCATGCGCTTGGCGGTGCACTTGGCGGCCAGCTGCGTGAGGTAGAAGTAGGGGTCGCCGGGGTGGATGTTGTCCTCCTCGAGCACGTAGATGAGCTTGGGGAAGGCGGGGGTGATCCACACGCCGGCCTCGTTCTTGACGCCCTGGTAGCGCTGCTTGAGCATCTCCTCGATGCAGAGTGCGAGGTCGTGCTTCTCCTGGGGGTCGCGCGCCTCGTTGAGGTACATGAACACGGTGATGAACGGCGCCTGGCCGTTGGTGGTCATGAGGGTGACGACCTGGTACTGGATGGTCTGGATGCCGCGGGCCACCTCGTCGCGCAGGCGCTTCTCCACGATGGTGTCGACCTTGTCGGCGCCGGGGTGGGCGTCGATGGCCTCCATCTCGGCGTACACCTGGCGGCGGATCTTCTTGCGGGAGACGTCCACGAACTTGGCGAGGTGGTAGAGCGAGATGGACTGGCCGCCGTACTGGCAGGAGGCCACCTGGGCGATAATCTGCGTGGCGATGTTGCAGGCGGTCGAGAAGCTGTGGGGCTTCTCGATCATGGTGCCGCTGATCACCGTGCCGTTCTGCAGCATGTCGTCGAGGTTCACGAGGTCGCAGTTGTGCATGTGCTGGGCGTAGTAGTCGGCGTCGTGGAAGTGGATGATGCCCTCCTGGTGGGCCTCCACGACGTCGCGCGGCAGCAGCTGGCGCATCGTCAGGTCCTTGGAGACCTCGCCGGCCATGTAGTCGCGCTGGACGCTGACCACGGTCGGGTTCTTGTTGGAGTTCTCCTGCTTGACCTCCTCGTTGTTGGCCTCGATCAGCGAGAGGATCTTGTCGTCCGTGGTGTTCTTGTGGCGCTTCTGGTTCTGCAGGTAGCGGTAGATGATGTAGCGGCGCGCCACGTCGAAGTGGTCGAGGGCCATGAGCTGGTCCTCGACGAGGTCCTGGACCTCCTCGACCGTGACGGTGTGGCCGGCCTTGGCGCACTCGTCCTGCACGTTGAGGGAGGCGAAGGTAATCTCGCGCTCGGTCAGGCGGTCGGCCTCGGCGGCCTCGGCGTTGGCCCCGGCGATGGCGTTGGAGATCTTGCTGACGTCGAAGGGTACCTCTGAGCCGTTGCGCTTGATGATCTTCATCGTGCTCTCCTCGCTTGCGTGGCGGCGGCACAGACTAGCTGGGCAAACGCGCAAACCGCGCCTGCCGTGCCGTCGCTGGGGGTTGTCTTCCTGTGGACTGGGTTGAGTATGGCACAACTTCTTGTGCCAGAAATTGACATTCAGCACAAGATATTGTTGAAAAGCCGTTCCGTGATGTTGAAACACCGTTGATAACCCAAATCGGCGCAGGTGAGAAAAACGCGCGCCCGAAAGACAATTGCGGGGTTCCGGCAAGAATTCTCCCATGGGCGCGGGGCCTTCGCAGTTCCTCCGCAACTCGTTTGGGCGCCTGCCGTTCGCCGGCGACAAGGACGACGGGGAAGCGATTACCAAAAGGGTCCCACTAGCATCTCCTGGATACCGGCCCGCCGGCGGCGACTCGCGGGCGGGCAGTATGCCGGCAGGCGCCAGCTCCGCGCCTGCCGGCACCGAGGCGCGGCGAGAAGAGACTGCGAGCGAGTACTTCGAGCGAGGCCCAATGACTGAGGTGATCATAATCTCGGGGGCGCGAGGCGCCGGCAAGACGACGCTCATCAACGGCATCGTCGCGGCCAACGCGCTCGACGAGCCGCCGGTCGTGCTCGAGTGCGAGGCGGGGGAGAGCTCCGTGAGCTGGGACCTCATCTCCGCTGGGAGGGTGTCTCTCTGGCCGGTCGTGCCGGCGCGCCGCGCGGACGCGGGCGACGGGCTACCCCACACCCTCCACCAGGGTCTCACGACGATCATGCGCTCTTCGCCGCCCGCGTGCGTGATCGTGGAGGCGTGCGACGCCGCGTCCGTGGACGACGTGGCGGGCGTGGTCTCCTACGTGGGGAGGGAGCAGCCCTTAGAGGTCTGCGCCGCCATCACCGTGGTGGACGCCACAAGAGTAGCCGAGCCGCGCGCCCTCTCCAACGCGGCGTGCAGGAAGCTCGAGGAGGCGCGCCTCCTGGTGCTCACCAAGGCCGAGGGCCTCTCGGACTACGACGTCTTCCGGGTGCGCGGCATCCTCCACGCGCTGGTCGACGCACCTGTCGTGCGGCTGGACAGCCCACCGGACTACCGTCGGCTGCTCGAGCTCGCGAAGGTTGCGTGGGCGATGCGCGGGGGCGCGTAGGGGAGGCGATGGGTGCGACGGTGCATCCGCGCGTCCGTCTCACTCATGGCGACATCGAGACGCTCGACGCATGACGGCACGAGCGATGAGTGAACGTGCGGGCGTTCCGCAAGATGAAGTCATCAGTTAACTATATGCGTTAAAAGTAATCAAACCCAAAATGTTGGCCTAGGGGAAATCTCATTAGAATTCGATGGCGCCAGATGCCTCTCGTCACTCTGGTTGCCCAAACGGTGGTTATCAGAGCGGGTCATGCATCGGTTGCGGCTGCGTATCGCGTGGACCGCCTGGGTAGCGATGGCGGCGCGGATGAATCCCAGCGCGCGTTCTCCATTCCTACGTTGTCCTCGCGAGTCACCCGCTATCAGCGGCTTCAATCTCTCACGCAGATTCCCGAGCAGTGTATAGGAGACTCAATGGGCGTCCACATCGAAGACCTGTCGTTTTCATACAAGGGTACCGACCGCCTGATTCTCGAACATCTGAACATCGACGTCCAGGACGGTGAGTTCGTCTGCCTGCTGGGTCAGTCGGGATGTGGCAAGTCGACCCTTCTCAGGCTCATAGCTGGGCTCGAGTCGCCAACGTCGGGCGAGCTGCTCTTCGACGGCGAGCCGATTCACGGTGCGAGCCTGGAGAGGGGGATTGTCTTCCAGGACTACGGCCTCTTCCCGTGGATGAGCGCCGGTGAGAACATTCTCCTCGGCCTGACCCAGAAGTTCCCCGATGTCGACAAGGCGGACCTCAAGAAGCGCGTGTACGAGCTCCTCGAGGCAGTCGGCTTGGACGCGAAGATATACCGGAAGCTTCCCAAGGAGCTGAGCGGCGGGATGAAGCAGCGCTGCGCCATCGCACGCGCCTTTGGCATCGATTCGCCAATGCTCCTAATGGACGAGCCCTTTGGTGCCCTCGATGCGGTCACTCGCGCGAGGCTGCAGGACCTGGTGCTATCGCTGTGGGGCAAGGAAGAGGAGAAGAAGACCATCTTCTTCGTCACCCACGACGTGGATGAGGCGCTCCTCCTGTCAACGCACATCTACATGCTCGGCCAGTCTCCGAGTCACGTCATTCTCGATGAGAGGATACCAGAGGAGCATCGGGTCACCAGGAACACGCAGTTTGACGACAAGTGGATACTCGACCTCCGCAACAAGTTGGTTATGGAGATGAACCGCGACATCGCTTGTCGTGTCGAGTGACCTTCGCAGTTTGGTAAACGGCAGGCGACGGTGCCTGCTGAAAGACATCGTTAGGAATGGAGAACGCTATGTCACAAATGAACGCGAACCTGAGCCGCCGTACTTTCATATCTACTATGGGAGTCCTCGGAGCGGGACTTGCGCTCAGTGCCTGCGGCAGCTCTAACACGTCTGGAGCTGCTGCGGAATCCAGTCCTGCCAGCGGGGACAAGGGTCTGGAAGTGGATACCATCCACTGGGGCAGGGCTAACAGCGGCAACATCTTCGTCACCCTTGGGCAGAAGAAGGGCTACTTTGCGGACGAGGGTCTTACCGTCGTTGAGGATCCTGTCCAGTCCAGCACTGATGCGCTCACCGCGCTCTCGACGGGTGCTGTCGACGTAACGTCGAACCAGGGGACTTCCGGCCCGCTACAGCAGATTGCAGCTGGGCAGGACTTCACAATCGTCGGTGGGTACATGCTTCAGGGCATGTATCTGATTGCGAAGAAGGGGACTACCTGGAACGGCGTGGGAGACCTTGTCGGAAAGAGAATCTCGCACAGTGCGCCGCAGATCCCCGTATGCTATGCCATGCTGCAGGCAGGATATGACCCGACCAAGGACGTGACGTGGGTCAGCACGAATACGTCCGCGGACAGGTATGCAGCCGTGGTCTCAGGGGAAGCCGACTATGGCTACATGTCTGGCGATATGCTCTACACGGTCAATAACTCGCCTGACGTCGACATCGTCGTCTATGCGGATGAGCTCATGCCCACATACGGTTGTTGCCGCATGAATATGAGGACCCAGTTCGTGAAGGACAATCCGAAGACGGTCAAGGCGCTCATGCGCGCGTTGGTGAGGTCCAACGCGTACTTCCACGCGAACCTTGACGAGTGTGTCGAGATTCTTGCCAAGGAGCTCAACACAGACCAGGACTACGTTGCCGCTTACCTCAAGAACGAGCACTACATTCCCGACACCGACCCCGTCAAGCACCAGGTGGAGCAGACGTGGGAGGTCATGAAGCAGATCGGCCTCGTGGATGCGGACGCCGCTGCGAAGGTCAAGCTCGAGGACCACATCGACACCAGCTTCTACGAGGAGGCTCTGAACGAGATCTCCCAGGAGTATGCCGATGACTACCCCGAGTGGTGGAAGAGCCGCAAGGAGTTCTTCCAGGAGCACGACGCGTAAGAGCGTCTCTGTATCAAGGAAACGAAGGGGGTCTCGTGGGCAGAGTGGGTAGCTTCTTCAAGAAGTATTGGATTACGATATTAGTTTTTGTGGGCATCGTCGCCGCCTATGTCGTTATCGCTGACAACAGGCTGGTGAACGCCTTCCTGTTCCCACCTGCCGCGCAGATCGGCAAGGCGTTCCAGCAATACTGGCAGACGATGTTCATCAACATGTTCTCGTCGTTCGGGCTGCTGGTGCCCGCGCTGATCATCGCGACCACGATCGCCCTCGTCGTCGGGTCCGTGCTGGGCATGAACAAGAGAGCGAGGGAAGTGCTGCACCCGGTGGTGTACACCATCAGCGTCATCCCCTCGATCCTCCTCTCGCCCTTCGCGCTGCTACTCGCTCCCAACTTCTGGGTGGCGTCGCTCTTCCTGATCATCTACCAGACCATCTGGGCGACCCTCTTCGCGACCATCACAGGTATCCAGACCATCAACAAGACCTACCTCGACAATGCGGCGGCGCTCGAGCTACACGGGGCGAAGAAGTTCTTCAAGGTCATCCTCCCTGCGGCGAGTCCGTCGATACTCTCGGGGTTCGTGACGTCCCTCAGGGGATCCTTCGTGATGCTCGTCTACGCGGAGATGTACGGCGCGAAGTACGGCATGGGCTTCTTCGTGAAGAAGTACGCAGACTACGGCCTCTATGCGGAGACCTGGGCGGGCTTCGTCTTCCTGGTAGTGGTGCTCGTGATAGTGATGCAGGTGTTCGAGCACATCAAGTCCCGCCTGCTCTCCTGGTCCATTGACTAGACGTTCGTTCTGGGGTGATGATGATGAGAATTACCAAAGTCGACGTAATATATCTGGAGGAGAGGCCAGCCGACAACCCTGCCTGGTCGCCCGTCCTCTGCCGCGTGTACACGGACGAGGGAATCTACGGAGACGGCGAGGCGGGCATGACCTACGGCTGTCCCTCGACGGCCGCAAGGAGCGCCCTCGTCGAGTTCTCCCGCCAGATTATCGGGAGGGATCCCTTCCAGAGCCAACTCATCTGGCAGGATCTCTACAAGGGGACGTTCTGGGGGCAGAACGGTGGACCCGTCGTCTTCGCCGCGATGTCGGCGATAGATATCGCTCTGTGGGACATCAAGGGCAAGGCACTCGGTGTGCCCGTCTACCAGTTGCTAGGAGGCAAAGTCCGCGAGAGCCTGAGGTGTTATGCGAGCCAGCTGCAGTTTGGTTGGTATGACAAGAAGACTCCCGCCGTCACAATCGAGGACTACAAGAGGAGCGCTCGGACCGCGGTCGACGAGGGCTACGACGCAGTCAAGTACGACTTCTTCACCTTCGACGAGGCTGACGGGCACCGCTATTCCCATGAGGACACGACGAGGCTCCTTCCCCACAGGTACGTCGACATGGTCAGGCGTAGGTTCGCGGCGGTGCGCGAGGAGGTGGGCCCAGAAGTCGACATCATCATGGAGAACCACTCGAGCGTCGACGTACAGTCTGCGGTCCAGCTCGGGGAGGCGGTCAAGGAGTACGGCATCTACTACTTCGAGGAGCCGTGCACACCGACGCCGAAGCTGACCAAGAGCGTGTTCAATAGGCTCGGAGTTCCCGTCTCGCAGGGCGAGCGCGTCTACACCCGCTGGCAGTATGCCCCCTACTTCGAGGACGGCTCCGTCCAGCTCATCCAGCCGGACCTCGGCAACTGCGGCGGCATCACCGAGGTGAAGAAGGTCGCGGACATGGCGGAGACCTACGACGTGGGCGTTCAGGTGCATGTCTGCTCGAGTCCGCTCCTAACGGCAGCGGCGCTTCAGGTCGAGTGCGTCCTCCCGAACTTCACCATTCACGAGCACCACGTCTACAACCGCTTCGACTACAACCGTAGGCTGTGCAAGTACGACTACCAGCCGGTCGACGGTCGCTTCTCGGTTCCCGAGCTGCCGGGTATCGGGAACGAGATCAGTGAGTACGCGTTCTCGCACGGAGAGGTCGAGACGGTGGAGTAGCAACAACTACGAGCCTGCATTTCCATATACGCGTACGGAAACGTGATAGTCGAATCAACGGGGGTCATCGGACGCGGCCATTCGAGGCCAAGTACGGTGGCCCCTATTGCATTATTTGGAACGAAACTATGTTCGGTAATTAGACCGGAGAATAAATAATCGCAGTGAAAAAATCGTGTGAAGAGCGACTTGGCTAATATTACCCCGCTTGCCGGTTGCCGATGGAGGCATTGACATCGCTGGCTATCAGTGAGGCAACCCGCCTCTTGCCTTGAAGCGTCAGGGGTATGGCGGAATACACGAGTGGGATGCGGTCGGGGGCTCAAACGTGATAGAGATACAACACCTTGGTAAAAGCTGGGCGGATGGAGGCGAGGTCCTCAAGGACATCAGCCTCGACATCGCCGACGGGGAGATGTATGCCCTGGTTGGGCGTAGTGGTGCGGGAAAGTCCACGCTGCTCAGGTGTATCAATGGGCTGACGGATTACCAGTCGGGCAGCATGGTAGTGGACGGCCATGAGATCAAGGACATGCCCTACAAGGAAATCCGAGAGCTCCGCAGACAGATTGGGATGGTCTTCCAGCAGTTCTCGCTGCTTGAAAGGGAGACCGTCTACAACAACGTCGCCCTTCCCATGAAGTGTTGGGGCTACAAGAGCGAGGAGATCGACAAGAAGGTCATGAGCCTTCTCGAGCTCGTCGGCCTCGCGGATCGAAAGGACGCGCGTCCAAGGGGCCTTTCGGGCGGACAGAAGCAGAGGGTCGCGATAGCAAGGGCCCTCACCATGGACCCCAAGATCCTGCTCTGTGACGAGGCGACTTCCGCCCTCGACCCCAAGACCACCAGCTCGATTCTTGACCTGCTGATGGAGATCAACGGGGAGACCGGAATCACCATCGTCATCGTGACCCACCAGATGGAGGTGGTGCGCAAGGCGTGCCGCAAGGCGTGCATCCTGGAGCGGGGGGTCATCAAGAGCATGGGCGATGTGCTTGACATCTTCTACAGGAGGCCGGCCTCGCTGCTGCGCCTCCTTGGGGAAGACCAGGCGTCGCTGCCCGACGAGGGGGTGAACCTGCGCGTCGCCTACGACGCCGAGGGTCCCGGTGCGTCCTTCTTCGAGTCGTTCTCAAAGGAGGCGGGGTTCGTCCCGCAAATCGTCGACGGAGGGATTCAGAACTTCAGGAACCGGGCCACCGGCCTCTTCACGCTGAACGTGCGCGAGGAGGACCTGGGCAGGGCTGGAGGCTTCCTCGACCGGGCTGCCCTGAAGTGGGACCGCATCGACGAGGAATGGATCGCCGAGTCCACGCGCGGCGACGAGGAAGAGGAGTAGGTGACCCGGAATGGTTCTTAGCAGGTTCTCCTTCTGGGAGATCTTCCAGATGCTGATTCTCCCGGCCTTCTTCGCCACCCTGAGGATGGTGCTGATATCCGGCGTGCTGGCGACGCTCATCGGCATGGTGCTAGGCATCGTGTTGGTTCTCACGGACAAGGACGGGCTGAGCCCCAACAGGGTCGTCTTCAGGATCTTCGACGTATTCGTTAACATCATCCGCTCGTTCCCGTTCATCATCCTCATCGTCACGATCATCCCGCTCACACGTCTTATCGTCGGGTCCTCGATCGGCGAGGTCGCAGCGTTGGTGCCCCTCACGGTCGCGTGCAGCCCGTTCATGGGCCGCATCTTCCAGAACGCCTTCAAGGAGGTGGACCCCGCCCTCATCGAGGCAGCGAAGTCCTTCGGCGCCTCCAAGATGCAGATCATGCTCAAGGTGTACCTCAAGGAAGGTCTGCCCTCGGTCATCTCCGGCCTAAGCCTCGGCCTCATCAACCTGCTCGGCTGCTCCGCGATGGCGGGCGCGGTTGGCGCTGGCGGCCTGGGTGCGGTCGCGCTCCAGTACGGCTACCAGAACTTCAACGTCCGCGTCATGTACTCGATCGTGGCCATCCTCATCGTGCTCGTGGCGGCAATCCAGTACTTCGGCGACTGGGTCTATCGCAAGCTCAAGTAAAGGGCCCGCGCAACGAGCCAAATAAGCGGAATCGCACGCTCGTCAGGTGAACCTGGCCAGGTGCTCAATCGATTAGGAGAAGAATATGGCGTTACAGCTCACTCGTAGGTCGGCACTGCAGCTTCTGGGGATGGCGGGGATCACCTCCGCACTTGCTGCCTGCGGCCAGGGCGGGTCATCCGCATCGTCCTCGGAGCAGAAGACCATCAAGGTCGGCACCCGTGCGGACAGCATGGATAAGCTCGCTGCGGTTACCCCGGACATCGAGGCCGCGGGCTACAAGATCGAGGCTGTCTCCTTCGACGACTCCGTCCTCCCGAACCAGGCGCTGGGCGAGGGCAGCATCGACTGCAACTGGTACCAGCACGAGCCATACCTCCAGGCGTACAACAAGTCCAACGGCACCGACTTCGTGATGGTGGAGCCGAAGAGCTACGCTCCCCTGTTCGGCATGTACTCTAGCAAATGGAAGAGTCTGGAGGAGCTGCCCGATGGCGCCACGCTCGGTATGTGCTCCGACGCCTCCAACCAGGCGCGCGGCATGATTATGCTCAAGGACCACGGCCTGCTGACCCTGGTTGACGGCGTCGACACTCCGACAATCCACGACGTCAAGGACAACCCGAAGAACCTCCAGTTCGTCGAGGCGGAGATGCAGCTACTCCCGCAGTCGATCAACGACGTGGACGGAATCTGCCTCGCTGCGGCTCACATGGTCAACGCGGGGATGGACGCAAACTCCTACATCGCCCGCTCTAAGGACGAGGAGAAGTACGCGGTGGGCTTCGTCGTCCGCAAGGAGGACGCCAACGCAGAGTGGGCAACTGGCATCGCCAAGGCCGTCCAGTGCGACCACCTGAAGGACTACCTGGCGAACGAGATGAAGGGTTCCATGGTCCCCACCTGGAGCTAAGCCAAAGGACAGAGGGACACGAGACGGCCGCGGGCACCTGTCCGTGGCCGTCGTCAGATTGCAGGGGTGAGCCTCGTGACATCGCACGGAGTTGAGATGACGCCAAAGGAGCGGCTGGCCGCGTACGCCGCGGGCGAGGAGGTAGACCGCATCCCCACAACGCTCTCGGCGGGGGAGACCGCACCTCCCCTGTACGGATACAAGATCAGGGACTGGTACTTCTCGTCTGACATCATGTTCGACGTCGAGAGCCGTCTCGCCGCGGACTTCGGGGCGGACAACATGGGCGTCGGTCTGGGCCTTCGCGCCTTGGTCGAGGCGCTCGGAACGAGGCTCGAGTACCCGGAGAAGGGTGTCTCGTACGTCGTCGAGCCAAAGTTCAAGTCGTTCGCCGAGGTGGACGGGGCCGAGCTCGTGGACGTCGACAAGGATGGGCGACTCCCGATCATCATCGAGTCGTTCGAGAAGCTCATGGACGTCTATGGGGACATCAGGACCTTCGGCACCGGTCTGGCTGGACCGCTCACTACGGCCGGTCAGCTCATTGACACAGAGGTCTTCCTGAGAGGGATGATTAAGGACCGCGACGGCGTGCACAAGCTCATGCAATACGCCACGGACAACGTGGTCAAGTGCGCGCGCGACATCCACAAGCGCCTCGGCATTGGGCTCATGCTCTCGGAGCCCATGGCTTCGAGCGACCTTCTCAGCCTTCGCCAGTTCAAGCAGTTCTACAAGCCGTACCTCGAGCAGGCGGTAAGGCGCATGAACGAGTTTCAGGGGAGCACCGCCATCCACATCTGTGGTCACACCCGGGACCGCTGGGACCTCGTGGTGGGTTCCGGTGTGAGCGGGTTTTGGGTCGACAACCTGGAGGACATCGGGGAGCTGAAGGAGCTCTACGGGCAACAGGTCTCCCTCACGGGAAACGTGCCGCCCGTCGCCGTGCTGCTCGAGGGAAGCCCCGAGGACGTGCGCAAGGCCGTCCTCGACTGTCTGAGGAAGGCGGCAGACTCACCTCGCGGGTACACGCTCTGCCCCGGGTGCACCACTCCCGTCGGCACCTCGAGGGAGAACCTCGACGCCTTCATGGACGCCGCGTGGGAGTACGGGCGAGGGGCGAGGAAGGGATGCCTGCCCCGCGGGTTGCAGGAGTTGCTTTAGGGTTGCCAGGTCCCACCTGACGGTCGCTGTTGGAGCGTAACGCCTCCAGAGCGGCCGTCAGGTGGGGCATGGCTGGCACCCCAGCCTCGTCGTCTCCCGGAGGTCCTCCGACACCAGTCAACCAGTGGCCTTCATAAGAGAGGGTCAATATGGGTCGAAGACAGTCAGTCACTCCAATAACGCAGAAATTATAATTCGATTACTGAATCCATAATTGGCTAGGCGAAGCGCAGATAACAAGCACCTCGGCCAAGACATAAGATGCTTAAGTCCTGACACGTTTAGACTTCAGTGAGTAGGCTATGGACAGTAATATCAGCGAGCTTGCAGATAGATTCGAAGCGCTGCTAGATCTAAAGGAATGCCTGGTCGGCGTACGTGTCGCTCGGACCGAGCAGGAGTTCTCCGAGGAGGATGCCCCTGTTACGAGCGCGGAGATCTCCTATTGCTCCGCGGTGAAGCTCGCTTCGAAGGGCAAGCCCGTCAAACTTCCCAAGGAGCGCTGCTCCTGTGGTGGTGCGAAACGGGCCCTCGGGTTCGAGGAGCCGGATGAAGACTACTTCTCGGGGAGAAGCTCTTGCGACCTCGGGCTCTTCTCCGACGAACGAACCGCAAGCGAGGTGGCTCGCGGTCTCAAGAGGCTCGACCTCGGTTCCGTCGGTGCGGTCGTGATGCCCTATGGCAGCTTCTCCCGTGAGCCGATGGTGGCCATCGTCGTTACCGACACCTACAACGCAATGCGCGTGGTACAGGGCTACACCTGCGCCTTCGGTACTCAGGCGGGACTCTGCATGACGGGCAACCAGGCAATCTGCATCGAGTGCACGACTAACCCCGTCACGCTCGACCGACTCAACACGTCCTTCCTATGCTCGGGAGCGAGGTTCTATGGCAAGTGGGGTCCCTCCCAGGTGGGGATTGGCATTCCTGCCCATCAGCTCGAGGCGACGTGCGAGGGCATCAAGGAGACGTTGAACGCCACCGAGTCCCGCCCGCGCAAGGAGCTCATCGCGCGTCGGCTCGAGGCCATTGGCGAGGACACGGGCTTCATAGACTACGACACCACGTATTACCTCAGGCTTGCGGATGAGCACCGGAGAGAGCTCGCCGCCCGCAGGCAACGGACCAAGGACTGTGGGGGAGAGTTGCATGGCGGAAGAGACTAGGGACCTGGCAGGGGCGCAGGTGCGCTCCTGGCGCTGGAGCTACGTGTTGCCGGTGGCGGCGGCTCTGCTCGCCTTTCTTCTCGACGTCTGCCTGCCGGATGCCCCGACGCTCGTAAACGTCACCGCGCCCCACGCCCTTTTCCGGTGGCTGATGCTCCTGGCGGCGGTGCTCTCGGTCGTGAGTGCCGTGCGTGCTTTTCTCAGCCCGGAATATCGCCATAGGTACCTTAGTCGCATCGACCTGGCGTCAACGCTCTTGCTCGTTCTGGGAATCTGGAACGTCCTAACGAAGAAGATGGCGTTGCTTCCAGCGCTCTACTTCCCGTCCTTTGACATGATTCTCAGCGTGTACCTGAGCGACTGGAAGGTCCTCCTCACTTGCACGGCCTACTCCCTGCGCCTGCTCGTGCTCGGCGTGCTCTCGGGAGGCGCAGTCGGCTTCCTCACGGGCGTTCTTATCGGGTGGAGCAAGAAGGCCTACCACTGGCTCTTTCCCATCATCCGGTTCATCGGTCCCATCCCCACGACCATCTGGATCCCGATTGCCATGCTCCTCATGCCCTCGCTGCTGCACGCCTCGGTGTTCATAGTGGCGTTGAGCATGTGGTTCCCGCTTTCGTTCCTGACCTGCTCGGGAATCCAGGGGGTGAGGAAGAGCCTCTTCGAGGTGGGGGAGACGCTCGGCGCGAGCCAGCTCTACCAGGTGGTCCACATCGCCATACCCGCGGCAATGCCCAACATCTTCGTGGGGCTCTTCATGGGCATGGTCTCCTCGCTCATCTCCCTCGTCTCCGCGGAGCTTATCGGTGCGAAGTATGGTCTCGGCTGGTACATCAACTGGCAGCAGCAGGTCATGAACTACGCGGAGGTGTATGCGGGGTTCCTGATTATCGCCCTGCTCTGCTATGTCATCTTCCGGGTCATCTTCCGGGTCCGCAACAGGGTGCTCGTCTGGAAGAAGGGGGCGATCCGGTGGTAGCTGCCTCGATCTCAGAAGGCCGCGTGTCCATGAGGGGCCTGACGAAGGAGTTCGTCCGCGACGACGGCGAGAGGACGCTCGCCGTCGGTGGCGTCGACCTCGAGGTCCCTGCGGGTGGATTCGTCTCCCTCGTGGGCAGGTCGGGCTGCGGGAAGACGACCGTACTCAGGATGGTCGCCGGCCTCGAGCGCCCCACCTCGGGGAGTGTCCTCGTGGATGACGTGCCCGTGGTCGGGCCGACCCCCGACTGCGGCTTCGTGTTCCAGGGCTCCGAGCTCTACGAGTGGCTCACGGTGCAGCAGAACATAGCCTTCGGCCTCAAGGCCAGGGGAGTGTACAAGGGTCACGAGGACGAGGTAAGAAGCTACATCGAGAGGATGGGGCTCACGGGGTTCGAGAACGCCCTTCCCCTTCACCTGTCGGGCGGCATGGCCCAGCGCGTGGCACTCGCGCGGGCGCTCGTCAACCACCCGAAGGTCCTCCTGCTCGACGAGCCTCTGGGCGCACTCGACTCCTTCACGAGGAGGGCGATGCAGGACGAGCTCATCGGACTCTGGGAGTCCGAGCACGTGACCATGATCATGGTCACGCACGACGTCGACGAGGCGATACACATGAGCAGCCAGATCGCCGTCATGTCCCCGAGGCCCTGCGAGGTTGTGGAGGTCGTCGACAACCCCTTGCGCAAGACCTATGAGGGGGACTCGCCAGAGTTCATAGAGATGAGGCGGCACATCCGATCACTCCTCGAAGAGGGGGAGTCGCGCTAGGCTTAAGTCCCGTCTACGACCGCCTCCTGTATCTCGTCAACTCCCGTGCCGGGTCCCTGTACGGTGCGGGTGAAAGCCTTCGTGTACGAAAGCAAGGGAAGGGGAGTATCACATGCTCGACAGAAGGAACTTCGTAAAGCTTGCCATGGGTCTCGCAGTTGCGGTGCCGATCGCCGGCTGCTCGTCCAGCTCTCCGAGCGGCACTGGTGGCTCCGGCAGCTCGTCCGAGCAGAAGGATGACTACACCGTACGCATCCCTATGAGCACGAGCATGTGCGCGGCGCCCATGCACATAGCGGCCATCAACGGCTACTTCGACCAGGTGGGGCTTAAGTGGGAGTCCGTGCCCCTGGGTGACAACTCGTCGCTCGACATCGTCGCCTCCGGCAAGGCAGACATCTCCTACGACCTTCTCCAGACCCTCGTCCAGCGCATCGCGAACGGCCTCGACTATCAGGTCATCTCCGGTGTCCACTACGGCTGCATCAAGATCGTCGCCTCCAAGGCGTCCGGCATCACCGACGTCTCCGGCCTCAAGGGCAAGAAGATCGGCGTCCCCACGAGCCTCGGCTCAGACCCCGCCGTCATGCTGCAGCGTGTCCTCACGAACGAGGGCATCGGCTGCACGGCCGATAACATGGAGGTGGACATGCAGGTCTTCCAGAACTCGGATCTGGAGGCCTCCCTTACCAACGGCTCCATCGACGCCTTCGTCTCCTGGGACCCCTACGCTTCCCTCGTCTCCAAGAACGACGGCTGCCCGATCATCTGGGACCAGACCACAGGCGAGCTCACCAAGGACGAGTACTGCTGCTTCGTCGGCTGCACCACTGCGTTCAAGAACGATCACACGGACGAGCTCAAGAAGGTATGCGAGGCCCTGCAGATGGCCTGTGACTACATCGTCCAGGACCCTGCCAACGCGGTGAAGCTGATGGTCGATAACAACTATGTCTCCCTCAAGGACCAGGAGCTCGCCGCGAAGCTCCTCGCGTCGTACAAGTACGGCCTTGCGACCAAGAAGGGCAAGGAGTCCTTCCGGCACTGCGCGCAGCAGCTCTCTGACCTCGGGATTATCTCCCTCAAGCAGAGCATCGACGACTTCACGGACGACCACTATCCGACCGTTGACGGCATCGACTACAGCGCCTAGCCGGGGGACCGGGCACCTCCGTGATCCCGAGTGCAGGGAGGACGCGAACCGGAGCCGCACGCATTCCTGCGTGCGGCTCTTTCGCTACGTTAGATAATCGAAGTTTAGTGTTCACAACGTCAGCTAATCGACGTGATAAAACTACAAACAGAAACAATCATGTAACCTACCGTGCATAGTTTGCGGTATGGGCAGTGCTGTGCCTCGAGTGGTCTAGGCAAGCCTAAGGCCGTTGCCCGTCCTCGGGCTTCGTCCATTCCATTGCCGCTTGACGCGGCCCGCACCGCCGGGCCCTCCCATCCAATGCATGCCCCTATGGCGCCCTTGCGCCCGACGGGCAGTCGGAGAAAGCAGAGGTTCCGTATGAACAGCAGCTCCAGCAAGACAAGCGTCTCCCGCCGTGGCTTTATCACCGGCGCGGGCATGCTCGGTGTCATGGCAGGCCTCGGGCTTGCCGGGTGCGGCGGGTCCGGCTCGGCGGCGGGCGGCTCCGGCTCGGGCGACGCCACCTACCGCGACAAGCTCGAGGTCGCCCTTCCCGCGAGCCCCGACGGCCTCGACCCCCACATCACCTCCTCGCTCGTGACCGTGGACATCGACGCCAACATCATGGAGCCCCTCTTCGGCCTCGACGATAGCTACGAGCCCCAGCCCGTCCTCGCCGAGGGCTACACCCTCTCCGACGACGGCCTGGTCTACACCATCAAGATCCGCTCCGGCATCAAGTTCCACAACGGCAAGGACCTCGGGGCCGACGACGTCGTCTCGTCCATGAACCGCTGGCTCAAGGTCAACGACCGTGCTGCCAAGCTCCTTCCCGACGCAAGCTTCGAGAAGACCGGCGACCTCGAGGTCACCTGCACGCTGACCCAGCCCGCCTCCGACTTCCTCACCATCATCGGCAGTCACTCGCAGTACCCCGCGATCCTGCCCTCCGAGGTCATCGACGGAGCGTCAGAGACGGGCATCACCGAGTACGTTGGCACCGGCGCCTACAAGCTCGACGAGTGGAAGCAGGACCAGTACATCCACCTGGTCCGCTACGACGACTACAAGCCCGCCGACGGCGCACCCTCCGGCTACACCGGCAAGGTCTCCGCGCCCACCAAGGACATCTACTACCAGTTCGTGACGGACTCCTCCACCCGCCTGACCGGCTTCGAGAGCGACGAGTACGACATCGCCGACGAGCTGCCCTCCGAGAACTACCACGACTTCGACGGCAACGACTCCGTGAAGCTCTACAAGAGCAACGCCGGCGTCCTCACCGCCTTCCTCAACATGAACTCCGGCGTCTTCGCCGACGAGTCCATCCGCAAGTGCGCCATCCAGGCCATCGACTGCAAGGCCGCAGCCCTCGCCGCCTACGGCGAGGAGGAGCTCTTCAACATCGACCCCAACCTCGGCAACCCCGACAATGACCAGTGGGCGACCGATGCTGGCAAGCAGTACTTCAACCAGGCGGATCCCGAAGGTGCCAAGGCGGCCCTCGCCAAGACCTCCTACGCGGGAGAAACTGTGAGGCTGCTCACCACGCCCGACTACAAGGAGATGTATAACTCCGTCGTTGCCCTGCAGGAGCAGCTTCAGAAGGCCGGCTTCACGGCCGAGGTCGACTCTTTCGAGTTCGCGACCTTCATGGACATCCGCGCGAGTAAGCCCGACCAGTGGGACCTCTTCGTGGCCTCCACCAGCTACAAGCCCATTCCCGCGCAGTCCCTCGCCGTCTCCACGGGCTTCTACGGCCTGTCCGACGAGACGGCGCTCGGCCTCGTGGCCGAGACCCGCACCGCCTCGACCCACGAGGAGGCCTACCAGAAGTGGAGCGAGGCCCAGGCACGCCTCTACGACATCGCGGTCATCATGCCGCTGTGCCACTACGTGTCCCTGACCGGTACGCAGGCGGACGTCGAGGGCTTCGAGCTTCTTGACGGCGCCATCGTGTGGAACGCCAGGCGCCCGGAGTAGGGATCCCGTGGCCGGGGGCGTGAAACCCCTCGTCCCCGGCCCGCCGTAGACCGACCAGGGTCCCGGCACCCCCCCGGCCCCGCCGGCGCCCGTCCGCGCCCGGCGGGGCCGCCCTCATGCACACAACGCGTCGCGTCGATTGGACCGTTCCACCCATGCTCAAGTACACCCTCAAGAGGGTCCTGGCGATGATCCCGGTGCTGCTCGTCATCTCCTTCGTCGTCTTCCTCATCATCTACCTCACGCCGGGCGACCCGGCCTCCTCGATGCTCGGCCTCGAGGCATCGGCCGACCAGATCGCTGCGGTCAACGAGAGCCTCGGCCTGAACCAGCCCCTGGCGCAGCGCTATCTCACCTGGATGGCGGGCGTCCTCCACGGCGACCTGGGAGAGAGCTACTTCATGAACATGCCCGTCTCCACGGCCATCGCCGAGCACTTCCTGCCGACCCTCTCCCTGGCGTTGCTTGCTGAGTTCGTCGCGCTCGTGATCTCGATCCCCTGCGGCATCGTCGCCGCCCTGAGGCACGGCTCCAAGGCAGACGTCACCCTGCGCGTGATCGCGCTGCTTGGCGTGGCCATACCGAGCTTCCTCATGGCGCTCATCCTGATGTGGATCTTCGCGGTCACCCTCAAGGTCTTCCCGGTGGCTGGCTACGAGCCCATGAGCAGTGGGCTCGGGGAGCACCTGCGCTACCTGGCGCTGCCCTCCCTCTCGCTCGGCTGCGTGCAGGCGGCGCTCCTCATGCGCATGACCCGCTCGAGCGTGATCGAGGCCATGCAGCTCGACTGCGTCAAGACCGCTCGGGCCAAGGGCGTCTCGGAGGCGCGGGTCGTGTGGCACCACGCCGTGAGGAACGCCGCCCTGCCGATTCTCACCTCGGTGGGCTACTCCTTCGGGGCCCTGCTCACGGGGGCCGTGGTGACCGAGGTCATCTTCAACATCCCCGGGCTGGGGCAGCTCGTGACCAACTCCATCGAGCGGCGCGACTACCCTACGATTCAGGGGGTGCTTCTGGTGATAGCCCTGATCAACTCCGTGGTCAACCTGCTGGTCGACCTCGCCTACGGCGCCTTCGACCCGCGAGCCAGGAAGTGGGGCGACG
The DNA here is from genome assembly GCA_036454645.1 of Olsenella sp. GTDB lineage: Bacteria > Actinomycetota > Coriobacteriia > Coriobacteriales > Atopobiaceae > Olsenella_K. The sequence continues at coordinate 67,585 of JAZHSQ010000001.1, forward strand.
CACGATGAGCATGACGCTCAAGAAGGCCTTCAAGAACCGCTCTGTCGTCGCGGGAGGCGCCGTCTTCCTCCTGGTCGCGCTCGTCGCGCTAGCGGGAGGGCTCCTCTGGCCGGTGGATCCCAACGCCCAGGAGATGTCGATCCGCCTGACCGGGCCCTGCGCCGCCCACCCCTTCGGCACCGACGACTTCGGCCGCGACCTCCTTGCCCGCGTGATCGCGGGCGCCAGGGTCTCGCTCGGGGTCGGCGTCTCCGTCACGGTCACCACCTCCGTGCTGGGACTGCTCATCGGCGCCTATGCCTGCTACAACCGCGTGCTCGACCAGGTGCTCATGCGTGTCTGCGACGGCCTCATGTCCATCCCCGGGGTCCTTCTCGCCATCGCGCTCATGGCGATGCTCGGCGCGAGCGTCTGGAACGTCATCATCGCGCTCACCATCGTCTACACGCCGAGCATGGCGCGCATCGTGCGCTCGCGGGCGATGGTCGTGAAGGAGGAACCCTTCGTGGATGCCCTGAGGGTGCAGGGCGCGAGCACCGCACGCATCGTATGGCTGCACATCGTGCCCAACGTGATGGCGCCCTTCCTCGTCCAGGCGACCTTCGTCTTCGCGGACGCGGTCCTCTCCGAGGCGGCCCTGTCCTTCCTCGGGCTTGGCATCAAGGCCCCGGACGCGAGTTGGGGCAACATCCTGCAGGCGGGCAAGGCGGTCATGAGAAAGGCCTGGTGGATGATCGCGTTCCCCGCGCTCGCCATCGTCGCCTCGGTCCTATCGCTCAACCTCGCCGGCGACGGCCTGCGCGACGTCCTCGACCCGCGCACGAGGGGGGAGTAGCATGGCGGAGCATCTTCTTGAGGTTCGCGACCTCTGCATCTCGTTCGTGGGTCGCAACCGGACGCTCGAGGCCGTGAACGACCTGAGCTTGTACGTGGACGCTGGCGAGATCGTCGGCGTTGTGGGGGAGTCCGGCTGCGGGAAGAGCGTCTTCGCACAGTCGGTCATGCGCCTGCTCGAGCACGAGCAGCGGATGTCCTACTCGGGGCAGGTCCTTCTCGACGGGGAGGACCTCCTCGCCCGTCCGCTCAAGGAGATGCGTCGGGTGCGCGGCAGTGACACCGCGATGATCTTCCAGGACCCGTTGAGCTCGCTCAACCCCGTCATGACCATCGGCGACCAGGTGGAGGAGGCCGTCTGCGCCCACCGCAAGGCCACGCGCGCCCAGGCGCGCTCCGAGGCGCTCGACCTCCTCGTGCGCGTGGGCATCCACGATGCCGAGCGGCGCATGGACATGTATCCGAGCGACTTCTCCGGAGGCATGCGCCAGCGCGTGATGATCGCCATGGCGCTCGCCGGGCACCCGCGCCTGCTCATCGCCGACGAGCCCACGACCGCGCTCGACACCACCACCCAGAGGCAGATTCTCGACCTCCTGCGCGACCTCAATGCGCGTGAGGGCATGGCGGTACTGCTCATCAGCCACGACCTGGGCGTGGTCCGGAGCATCTGCTCGCGTGTCCACGTGATGTACCTCGGCCAGATCGTGGAGGAGATACGCGCTGACGACCTTCTCCTGCATACCGAGCACCCCTACTCGCAGGGGCTCATCGCGAGCGTGCCGCCCCTCACGGGCCCGGTCGCAGATGTCCTGCCGGACATCCCCGGCACCGTGCCACCGCTCACGGCGATACCAGTCGGCTGCCGCTTCGCGCCGCGCTGCCGCCTTGCCGACGATCGCTGCCGCGCTGAGGAGCCGCCGCTGGTGGACGTGGGCCATGCGAATCGGGGGTGCGAGCACCGGGTGAAGTGCTGGCATGCCGGGGAGGGGACGAGTGATGAGCGAGCCTAGCGAGAAGGAAGGGCGCTGTGGCCGCGCTGGCGTCGAGGGCGTCGCCGCGACAGCCGGCGGAGCCCCGAGGACGGACGGCCCCGGCACCGAGGCGCCCCTCCTCAGGGTGGAGCACCTCACCAAGAGCTACCCGCTGGCGGGCAAGGGCTTCAGGCGCGAGCGCTTCCGCGCGGTCGACGACCTCTCCTTCGAGATCGGGGAGGGAGAGGTCTACGGCCTGGTGGGCGAGTCGGGCTCGGGGAAGTCGACCACGGGCCGGCTGATCCTGGGCCTTGAGCGACCCGACTCCGGAAGCGTCCTGTACCGGGGACGGGACCTCGTAGGGCTCAGCGAGCGGGAGCGCAAGCCCCTGCGCCGCGAGATGCAGCTGGTGTTCCAGGACTCGTCAGCGGCCTTCGACCCGCGCAACCGGGCGGGTCGCATCCTCGAGGAGCCCCTCGTCATCGCCGGCGAGGGCGATGCCGCCGAGCGACGCGAACGCGCCCTTGAGAGCCTCGCCCTGGTCGGCCTGCAGCGCGAGCACTACGACGCTTTCCCGCACGAGCTGTCCGGTGGGCAGCGCCAGAGGCTCAACCTCGCGCGAGCCCTCATCACGGGGCCGCGCCTCCTCATATGTGACGAGCCGGTCTCCGCCCTTGACGTCTCCGTACAGGCGCAGGTCCTCAACCTGCTGGTGGGGTTACGGAGGAAGACGGGCGTCTCGATGCTGTTCATCACGCACGACATGCGCGTGGTCAGGCACATGGCGGACCGTATGGGCGTGCTCCATCACGGGCGGCTCGTGGAGGAGGGGCCGGCGCTCGAGGTCATCGCCCACCCGCAGGATTCCTATACCAGGAGCCTCATCGACGCGATTCCCTAGGGCCCACCACGTGGAAGAGCTCCCGTCCGCTCCGGCGGCCACGCGCTCCGTCGTACAGTGCGCCCGAGCCCCATCTGTCGTGCTACACTGACAGCCAACTGCATAGAGACAGGTGTCGGACGCCCTTCTCGGCCACGCGGCCCCGGGCGCCCGGTGAAAAGGGAAGCGGGCGAACGTCCCGCACGAACTCGTCACCGTGATTCGCGAGCACCCACCCAACGCCACTGGGAGACCGGGAAGGCGGGCGGGCGCGCCCGAGCGATAAGTCGGGAGACCTGCCTGTCGGGTACGGGGGCTGGCCCCAAGCCACGAGATCCTGGCTGTACCGAGAAGGGCGCGCACGCCGCGCCCGGGTCCTGCTGCCCAGGGCCCCTCTCGCCTGGTCTCCCTGCTTGGAGCCGCCGCACGGCGGCGCGCCCGCCCGCGCACCCGACGTCCACGGAAGACGGAACGCGACCAGGAGGTACGACCCATGAAGCACAAGGCGACGCACACCCCCAAGGCAGTGCCCATCGTCGTCGCGGCTACGCTAGCCCTCTCCCTCGGCGCCTGCGGCTCGGCCGGCACGGCGCAGCCCGCGGGAGGCTCCGGCGGCTCGGGCCAGGCCCAGGAGCAGGCGCAGTCGGCCTCCGGCTCGCAGGCGACTGGAGCGTCCACGGCGGGCGCGGCCGCGAGCACCGACCTCGCAGACGGCCTCTACACCGTAGACGTCACCACCGACAGCGACATGTTCCACGTGAACGAGGCCAAGGACGGCAAGGGCGAGCTCACCGTGAAGGACGGCAGCATGACCGTCCACCTGACGCTCGCCTCCGAGGGCATCGTGAACCTCTTCGTCGGCACGGCGGCCGACGCCCAGAAGGAGGGCGCCCAGCTTCTCTCGCCGACGGTCGACACCGTCACGTACCCGGACGGCTCGACGGAGGAGACCTTCGGCTACGACGTGCCGGTGCCCGCGCTCGACCAGGAGTTCGACGTCGCGATCCTGGGCAAGAAGGGCAAGTGGTACGACCACAAGGTGAGCGTGTCCGACCCGGTCCCCGAGGGCTAGGACGGTACGCGACCGAGAGGGACGGCGATACGAGAGAGGGAGATGCGAGATGATGATGCGTAAGGCGACGGCGGCGATACTCACGGGCGCGCTGGCGGTGGCGCTCGGCGGCTGCGCGGGGACGGCGCAGACGGGCGGCTCTGCCGCTGCGGACTCCGGGCAGGCTGCCTCGGGCGAGTCCGCGAAGTCCGCGGACCAGCAGGCGGCCGACAAGGTGGCGGCCCTTATCGACCAGATCTACGTCCAGGAGCGCACCGACCAGACCGACGCGCAGTGCGCCGAGGCCAAGGCCGCCTGGGACGCCTTGACCGAGGACCAGAGGGCGCTCGTGGAGGGCGAGTACGCCAGCCCCGAGTACTTCGGCCTCGACACGGGCGACGCCTCCTCGGACGACCCGCTCAACCAGGACGGCATCGGCGAGCGCGAGATCCTGGTCACGAGCTTCGGCACCTCCTACAACGACAGCCGCGTGAACGACATCGGCTCCATCGAGAAGGCGATCCAGGCGGCCTACCCCGACTGGTCCGTGCGGCGCGCCTTCACCTCGCAGATCATCATCAACCACGTGCAGGCGCGTGACGGCGAGAAGATCGACAACATGGACCAGGCACTCGAGCGCGCGGTCGACAACGGGGTCAAGACGCTCGTGATCCAGCCGACCCACCTCATGCACGGCGCCGAGTACGACGAGCTCACCGAGGCGGCCGACAAGTACCGCGACAGGATGGACGTCGTGGTGGCCGAGCCGCTCCTGGGCGAGGTGGGCACCGATGTCTCCTCCATCAACGCCGACAAGCGGGCCGTGGCGGAAGACGTCACCGCCGCCGCTGTGGGCGAGGCCGGCTACGGGAGCCTCCAGGACGCCAAGGCCGACGGCTGCGCCTTCGTCTTCATGGGCCACGGCACCTCGCACGAGGCCAGCGTCACCTACGACCAGATGCAGGCGCAGATGGCCGAGCTCGGCTACGACAACGTCTACGTGGGGACCGTGGAGGGCAAGCCCGCCGACACCGCCTGCGAGGCCGTGATCGAGAAGGTCAAGGCGGCGGGCTACACCAAGATCCAGCTCAGGCCCCTCATGGTCGTCGCCGGCGACCACGCCCACAACGACATGGCCGGAGACGACGCCGACTCCTGGAAGAGCCAGTTCGAGGCGGCCGGCATCGAGGTCGCGCCGCAGATCGCCGGCCTGGGCGAGATACCCGCGGTGCAGCAGATCTACGTCGACCACACCGCAGACGCCATCGCGAGCGTGGCGTAGGCGCAGGCCCCGCCGGCCGGCGGGGCGCGGCGAGGTCTGCCGGGCCGTCGGCGCGGGTGCGCCGGCGGCCCGGATGCGCTAGCGTAGGGGGCGGCCGCACGGCCGCCCGAGCGAGAGGAGCGGGATGTCCCGCGAGCACGAGTACCCCTTCTTCACCAACAGGGACTGCCCCTACTTCCCCTGCCACGAGGGCATCGAGGCGGAGGAGTTCAACTGCCTCTTCTGCTACTGCCCCCTCTACGCGCTGGGTCCGCGCTGCGGCGGGAGCTTCCGCTACACCGAGCGGGGCTACAAGGACTGCACGCCCTGCACCATGACGCACAGGGGGGACGCGGGCACCCGCCTGGTGAGGCTGCACTGGCCCGAGCTCGCGGAGCTCGCGCGCCGGGACGCGGGTGCGCCCGGCGCGGGCGAGAAGGACGCGGGGCCAGACGGCGCGTCCGGAGGCGCGGGCGAGAGGGACGCGGGGCAGGGCGGCCCCGCGACCGGGAAGGACGTGGAGAGGTGAGGGACATGGGCACACGAAGGGTCGGGCGGCGCCGGGCGCTGGCCCTCGTCCTCTCGCTCGTCGCCGCGGCAGCGCTCGCCCTCGCCGCGCCGGCCGCTCCCGCGTCCGCCGAGGGCGCGGCCCTCGCCGACGGCACCTACGCCGTGAGCGTCGAGCTCGGCGGCGGCTCGGGCCGCGCGAGCGTCCAGAGCCCCTGCGAGCTCTCCGTGAGCTCGGGCTCCATGGTCGCCACCGTCACCTGGAGCAGCCCCAACTACGACCTCATGGTGGTGGACGGCCAGCGCCTCTCGCCCGTCAACGAGGGCGGCAACTCGACCTTCGAGGTGCCCGTCTCCGCCCTGGGCGAGGCCCTCCCCGTGCAGGCGGAGACGACGGCGATGAGCAGGCCGCACCTGATCGACTACACGCTGACCTTCTCCGACCCCCAGCGCCAGGGCGCGCCGGCAGGCCCCGCCGTCGCCGTCGCGGCGGGCCTCGGGGCCGCAGCCGTCGCCGTGGGGGCGGCCCTCCTCGTTCACCGCAGGCGCGCGCGGAGGGGCGCCGCGGAGGCGACCCCGGCGGGCCGCGACGGGAGCGCGCAATGATCCGCAGGTCGAGAAGGACGCGTCGCCCGCGGGTGCAGCGCGCCGGCGCGGTCGCGGCGGCGCTGGCCCTCGCGCTCGCGGCGCCGCTCGCGGGCTGCGCGGGCGCGGCGGGCTCCGGCTCCGCCACCGGCTCGGGCGCGGCGACCGGCTCCGCCGGCGCGCAGGCGGGCCAGGGTGCCGCCGAGGCCACGCCCACCACGACCGTCGTCCCGGACTTCCGAGACACCGACCTCGGCTGCGGCTGGCAGCCCACGGGCAGCCTCGAGCTCGACTACGCGAAGCGCTTCTCCGTCGACTACTACGAGGGCGGCTACCAGCTCGTCTGCATCGCCGACGGCAGCCGCTACCTCGTCGTGCCCGAGGGCGCGAGCGCGCCGGAGGGCCTCGCGGCCGACATTACCTGCATCCAGCAGCCGGTGGGTGACGTCTACCTCGCCGCCTCCGACAGCATGTGCCTCTTCGACGCCCTCGGCGAGACGGGTCGCGTCACGGTCTCCGGCATCCGGCAGGAGGACTGGAGCATCGAGGCGGCGCGCGAGGCGATGGCCACGGGCGCCATCGTCTACGGCGGCAAGTACGCCTCCCCCGACTACGACCTCCTGCTCTCCAAGGGCGTGCGGCTCGCGGTGGAGTCGACCATGGTCAACCACACGCCCGACGTGCGCGAGAAGCTCCAGGAGCTCGGCATCCCCGTCCTGGTGGAGATGGCGAGCTACGAGGACGAGCCGCTCGGGCGCACCGAGTGGATCAAGCTCTGGGGGAGCCTCCTCGGCCAGCAGGAGCGCGCGAGCGAGCTCTTCGACGAGCAGGTCCGGCTCGCCGAGGCCGCCCGCAGCGAGGACACCGGCAAGACCGTGGCCTTCTTCTACGTCAACTCCAACGGCTCCGCCGTGGTGCGCAAGCCCGGCGACTACGTGACCAAGATGATCCAGTACGCCGGGGGCGACTACGCCTTCTCCGGCCTCGAGGACGACGGCACCGCGCGCTCCACGGTGACGCTCGAGATGGAGCGCTTCTACGAGGGGGCGCACGACGCGGACTACATCGTCTACAACGCCTCGATCGACGGGGGCGTCTCCTCCGTGGACGAGCTGGTGGAGAAGAACCGGCTGCTCGCGGACTTCAAGGCGGTCAGGGAGGGCAACGTCTGGTGCACCTCGCAGGACATGTACCAGCAGATGACCGACACGGGCGCGATCATCTCGGACTTCCACGAGATGCTCTGCGACCCCGCCGCGACCGACCTCGAGTACCTGCACAGGCTGGGCTAGCATGGCGGGCGCTGTGGGAGAGGGAAAGACGCGCGCCGGCGAGGAGGCCGTCCGCGAGACGCGCGCCGGCAGGACGGCCCTGGTCATGGCGGGGCTCGCCGCGGCCCTCGCCGCGGCCTTCGTGGCCAACGTCTGCATGGGCACCGTCCCCGTGCCGCCGGACCGGCTGGCCTCCGTCCTCGCGCACCCCGACGCCGCCGACACCGCCTCGGCGATCGTGTGGAGCATCCGGCTGCCGAGGGTCTTCTCGGCCACGCTGCTCGGCGGGGCGCTCGCCGTCTCGGGCTTCCTGCTCCAGACCTTCTTCAACAACCCTATCGCGAGCCCCTTCGTCCTGGGCGTCTCCAACGGCGCCAAGTTCGTGGTGGCCCTCGTGATGGTCGTGGTCGTGGGCTCCTACGGCGTCATGTCCTCCTGGACGCTCGTGGCCGCCGCCCTCGTGGGATCCCTCCTCGTGATGGCGCTGGTGCTGGCCGTGTCGCGGCGCGTGCGCAGCTCGTCGGTGCTGATCGTGGCCGGCGTGATGATCGGCTACGTCTGCTCGGCCGCCACGGACTTCCTCGTGACCTTCGCCTCCGACCAGAACATCGTGAACCTGCGCAACTGGTCGCAGGGCAGCTTCTCCGGCGCGCGCTGGGACGACGTGTCGGTCATGGCCGTCGTGGTCGCAGCCGCCCTCGCCTGCGCGCTCGCGCTCTCAAAGCCGATGGGCGCCTTCCAGCTGGGGGAGGGCTACGCAAGGAGCGTCGGCGTCGACGTCAGGCGGCTGCGCGCCGGGCTCGTGGTGCTCTCGAGCGTGCTCGCGGGCACCGTCACCGCCTTCGCGGGGCCGGTCTCCTTCGTGGGCGTCGCGGTCCCGCACGTCACCAAGCGGCTGCTCAACACCTCGCGCCCGCTCGCGGTGATTCCGGCGGCCTTCCTCGGCGGCGGGATCTTCTGCCTCGTGTGCGACCTCGTCGCGCGCACCCTGCTCGCCCCGACCGAGCTCTCCATCTCCACGGTGACGGCGATCTTCGGCGCGCCGGTGGTCCTGGCCGTCCTCCTCCGTAGGAGGCGGGAGTAGATGGCGGGTGAGAAGGACGTGCGGCTCGCGGGCGCGGCCGCCGCGGCGCCCCGGGGCCTCGTGGCGCGCGGGCTCGACGCGGGCTACGCGGGGCGCGCGGTCGTCTCCGGCGTGGAGCTCGAGGTGCGCGCCGGCGAGGTCACGACCCTCGTCGGCCCCAACGGCGCGGGCAAGTCGACCATCCTCAAGACCCTCTCCGCCCTGCTCGAGCCCGTCGCCGGCTGCGTCCTGGTGGGCGACGAGCCGCTTCTTTCCCTGCCGGCGGCCGAGCGGGCGCGCCGCCTCTCCGTGGTGCTCACGGACCGACCGCGGACCGAGCTTTTGACCTGCAGGGACGTGGTCGAGAGCGGCCGCTACCCCTACACCGGCCGCTTCGGCGCGCTCGACGCGCACGACCGCGACGTGGTGCGGCGCACGATGCTGCTCACCAGCACGTGGGGGATGCGCGACGAGGACTTCATGCGCCTCTCGGACGGCCAGCGGCAGCGGGTCCTTCTCGCCCGCGCGATCTGCCAGGAGCCCGACGTGCTGCTGCTCGACGAGCCGACCTCCTACCTGGACATCCGCTACCAGGTGGAGCTGCTCTCGATCCTGCGCGAGCTGGCGCGGACGGAGGGGGTCGCGGTGGTGGCGTCGCTCCACGAGCTGCAGCTCGCGCGGGTCGTCTCCGACAGGGTCGTCTGCGTGCGCGACGGGCGCGTCTTCGCCAGCGGCACGCCGGCGGAGGTCTTCGTGCCCGAGGTGATCGACGCCCTCTTCGACCTCGAGCCGGGAAGCTACGACCCGGCGACCGGCGCGGTGCGGCTGCCGCAGGCGCCGGCGGGCGAGAAGGGCGCGGGCGCGGCGTCGGCGCCGGGGCTGGCGGGGCCCGCCGCGCGCGGACGGGAGGCCTAGGTGGAGAGGTTCGAGCACTACGTCACGGTCGGGCGGCGGCGCCTGCGCTGCGGCTACACCACGGGCACCTGCGCCGCGGCGGCGACCCTGGGGGCGGCGACGCTGCTGCTCTCCGGCGAGGCGCTGCCGGCGGCGCGCGTCGCCACCCCCTCGGGGCTCGACGTCCCCGTCGAGCTCGAGCGCTACGACGCCGGCCCCGGCTGGGCCGAGTGCGCGGTCAGGAAGGACGCGGGCGACGACCCGGACGTGACGGACGGCGCCTACGTGTACGCGCGCGTCTCGCGCACGGCGGCGCCCGGCGTCGCCGTCGACGGAGGGGCGGGCGTGGGCCGGGTGACGCGCGCCGGGCTCGACCAGCCCGTGGGCGCCGCGGCGATCAACCGCGTCCCCAGGCGCATGATCGAGGGGCAGGCCCGCGCCGCCATGCGCGCGGCCGGCTACGAGGGCGGGCTCTCCGTGGTCGTCTCCGTCCCGGAGGGCGTGCGCCTGGCGGAGCGGACCTTCAACCCCAGGCTCGGGATCGTCGGCGGCATCTCCGTGCTCGGGACCTCCGGGATCGTGCGGCCGATGAGCGAGGAGGCGCTCGTGGCCTCCATCGAGCTCGAGCTCAGGGTCCAGCGCGCCGCGGGGGTGCGCCACCTGCTCGTGGCGCCGGGCAACTACGGGCGCGACTTCGCCGCGGACGGGCTGGGGCTCGACGCGGCCGCGTGCGTGCAGTGCTCCAACTACGTGGGCCAGACGATCGACGCCGCGGCGCAGGCGGGCTTCGCGAGCATGCTCGTCGTGGGCTCGCTCGGCAAGCTCGTGAAGGTCGCGGCGGGCATCATGAACACGCACTCGCGCGTGGCCGACGGCCGGCGCGAGACGCTGGCCGCCCACGCCGCCCTCCAGGGGGCGAGCCGCGGGCTCGTGGGGGAGATAATGCGGTCAGTGACGACCGACGAGGCCCTGCCCCTGCTCGAGCGCGAGGGCATCCTGCGCGAGACCATGGCCTCCGTGACGGCCTCCCTGGGGGCGCAGCTGCGGCGCAGGGCCGCGGGCGCGCTCGACGTGGAGGCGGTCGTGTTCTCGCCGGGCTGGGGCGTCCTCGGCGAGACCGAGGGCGCGCCGCGCCTGGTCCGCCTCCTGCGGGACGCGCGGGCGGCGGGCGAGGACAAGGGCGCGGGCGAGAAGGACGTGCGCCCCGGGGACGCGTCCGGCGGCGAGGCTCCGGCCGCGGGCGAGAAGGACGTGCGCCCCGGGGCTGCAGGCGGCGGGGAGGGTCCCCGCGGAGAGAGGGGAGAGCTCTGATGGTTCACTTCGTGGGCGCCGGGTCGGGCGCGCCCGACCTCATCACCGTGCGGGGCGCGCGCCTGCTGGCCCGCGCCGACCTCGTGGTGTACGCGGGCTCGCTCGTGAACCCCGCCCTGCTCGAGGGCTGCAGGCCGGGCGCGAGGACCCTCGACTCCGCGCGGATGGACCTGGGGCAGGTCGTCTCCGCCATGGTCGCGGCCGACGCCGCGGGCGAGGAGGTCGTGCGGCTCCACACCGGCGACCCCTCCATATACGGGGCCATCCGCGAGCAGATGGACCTCCTCGACGAGGCGGGCGTCGCCTACGACGTCTGCCCGGGGGTCTCCGCCCTCTCGGGGGCGGCCGCCGCGCTCGGGGCGGAGTACACGCTGCCCGGCGTCTCGCAGACCGTGATCGTCACCCGCATGGAGGGGCGGACGCCGGTGCCCTCGGGGGAGCGGCTCTCCAAGCTTGCCTCCCACGGCTGCACCATGGTGCTCTTCCTCTCGGCGGGCCTGCTCGACCGCGTGCAGGAGGAGCTCCTGCGCGGCGCCTACGGGCCGGACACGCCGGCCGCGATCGTCTACAAGGCCACGTGGCCGGACGAGCGCGTCCTGCGCTGCACCGTGGGCACGCTCGCGCGCACGGCCGCGGAGGCCGGCGTCTCGCGCATGGCGATCGTGGCCGTCGGCGGCTTCCTCGAGGGGCCCTACCTGCGCTCCAAGCTCTACGACCCCGCGTTTGAGACGGGGTTCCGCCCCGCCCGCGCAACCGGCGGGGCCGGCACCGGCGCCGCCGCCGAGGGCGGCCGTGCGGACGGGGGCGAGGCGTGATGGCGGCCGTTGCCGGCAGGGTCGGCGTCACGGGCGCGGCGGACGCCCGCGAGCCGCGGCGGGTCTCCCTCGTCGCCTTCACGGGCGCCGGGGCGGAGCTCGCCCGCAGGGTGGCCTCCGCGCTCGAGGCCGGCGGACGCTGGCGGGTCGCGGAGCTCGCCGCGTGCGGGAGCGCCGCCGAGGCGCGCGGCCTCGCCGCCGCGGGCCCCGTCGGCGCGTGGGCGCGCAGGCGCTTCAAGGCGGACGACGCCCTCGTGTTCGTGGGCGCCACGGGCATCGCCGTGCGCGCGGTCGCGCCGCTCGTGGCCGACAAGCGCCTGGACCCCGCGGTGGTGAGCGTGGACGAGCGGGGCTCCGTCGTGGTGCCGCTGCTCTCCGGCCACGTCGGCGGCGCCAACGACCTGGCGCGCGAGGTCGCCCGCGCGACGGGCGGGCTGGCCGCGGTCTCCACCGCGACGGACGTGCGGGGGCTCCTCGCCGTGGACGAGTGGGCGGCAGGGCAGGGCCTCCGCCTCCTGGAGTGGGACGTGGCCAAGGAGGTCTCCGCGCGCCTGCTCGCGGGCGAGCCCGTCGGCTTCGCGAGCGACGTGCCGGTCGCGGGCGAGCTGCCCGCCGGCTTGGTGCGGGGCGCGGCCGAGGTCGGCGTGCTGGTCACGCGCGACCCCTCGAGGAGCCCCTTCGCCAGGACGCTCCACCTCGTGGTCCCGGACGTCACGATGGGCGTGGGCTGCCGCAGGGGCGCGGCCGAGCAGGACCTTGCGCGCGCGGTGGACGAGGCGCTGGCGGCGGCGGGGCTCTCGGGCGCCTCGGTGGCGCGGCTCGCGACCATCGACCTCAAGGCGGCCGAGCCCGCGGTCGTGGCGCTCTCCCGGCGCAGGGGCTGGGAGCTCGCGACCTTCTCGGCCGCCGAGCTCGCGGCGGTGCCGGGGGAGTTCGCCTCCTCTGACTTCGTGCGGCGGACCGTGGGCGTGGACAACGTCTGCGAGCGCGCCGCAGTGGCCGCGGGCGGCAGGCTCGTCTCGCCCAAGCGCGCCGGCGGAGGCGTCACGGTGGCCGTGGCCTGCGCGGACATGCCTGTCGCCTTCCCGGGCGCGGAGCCCGCGGCGGGCCGGGCGGCAGACGGCGGCGAGGAGCCGGCGGGCCAGGCGCCAGCCGGTGGCGAGGAGTCTGCGAGCGACGGCGGTCCCGCGGGGGAGCGCCGGTGCGGGCTCCTCAGCGTCGTGGGCCTCGGCCCCGGCGCGGCCGACGACCTCACGCAGAGGGCCCGCCGCACGATCGAGCGGGCCGACCTCGTGGTGGGCTACACGGTCTACGTCGACCTCGTGCGCGAGGCCTTCCCCGGCAAGCGGACCCTCGCGACGCCGATGCGCCGCGAGGTCGAGCGCTGCGAGGCGGCGCTCGCGGAGGCGGCGCGCGGCCAGCGCGTGGCGATGGTGTGCTCGGGGGACCCGGGCGTCTACGGCATGGCGGGGCTGTGCCTGGAGCTCGCCGAGGGCAGGCGCGACGTCGAGGTCGAGGTCGTGCCCGGCGTCACGGCGGCCACGGGCGGCGCGGCCCTGCTCGGCGCGCCGCTCATGCACGACTTCGCGGTGATCTCGCTCTCCGACCTGCTCACGCCCATCGAGAAGATCCGCGCGCGCGTCGTGGCGGCGGCCTCCTCGGACATGGTGATCTGCCTCTACAATCCCTCGTCGCGCGAGCGCGCGGACTACCTCCGGCGCGCTTGCGACCTCGTGCTCGCCTACCGCCCGGCGCGGACGGTCTGCGGCGTGGTGAGAAACGTCGGGCGCGAGGGCGAGGCCAGCGAGGTGCTCACCCTGGGCGAGCTGCGCGACAGGCAGGTCGACATGTTCAGCACGGTCTTCGTCGGCAGCTCCGCGACCCGCGTGGTCGACGGGCGCATGGTGACCCCGCGCGGCTACCTCGAGCGCGGCCGCGCGACAGGGGAGAAGGACGCGCGGGCGGCGGCGCCGTCGGCGGAGAGGGACGCGCGGCTCGCAGGGGAGAAGGACGCGCGGGCCGTGGCGCCGTCGGCAGGCCCGGCGGCCCCCGCGGCGCCGGCCCCCGCCCCGCTGCCCCGCGTCCTCGTCTTCGGCGGCACCACCGAGGGGCGCGAGCTCGTCGGGTGGCTCTCCGCGCGCGGTCGCGCGGACGTGACGTACTGCTCGGCCACGCCCTACGGCGGCTCGCTCGTCTGCGAGGGGCCCCGCGTCACCACGGTCGGCAGGCCCCTGCCCGAGCCGGAGATCGAGGCCCTCCTCGCCAAGGGCGGCTTCGCGTGCGTGGTCGACGCCACGCACCCCTTCGCGACGTCGATCTCCGCCAGCGTGCGGCAGGCGGCCGGCGCGCGCGGCGTGCCGCTCGTGCGCGTCGTGCGCGAGGACGTGCCGGAGGGCCCGTGGCGCCTCGCCGCCGACGCGGACGAGGCCGCCCGCGTCGTGGACGCCCTGCCGGGCAGGGTGCTCCTCACCACGGGCAGCAAGGAGCTGGCGAGCTTCGCGGCGCGCGTCCGCGACTTCCGCGAGCGCGCCTACGTGCGGATGCTCCCCGTCGCGGCCTCGCTCGAGCGCGCGTCTGCGCTGGGGCTCGCCGCGAGCCACGTCGTCGCGATGCAGGGGCCCTTCTCGGAGGACCTCAACCGCGCGCTGATCCGCGAGCTCGGGATTGGCGTCGTGGTCACCAAGGCGTCCGGCGCGAGCGGCGGCTTCTGGGAGAAGGTCCGCGCGGCCCGGGCGGAGGGCTGCGAGCTCGTGGTCATCGATCGTCCGGGGCGCGAGGAGGGCGCCGGCCTCGCGGAGGCCGAGCGCCGGCTGGCGGAGAGGTTCGGGGTGTAGGGATGAAGGTCTACCTGGTCGGCATAGGCATGGGGAACCCGGCGACGCTCACGCTCGGGGCGCGCGACGCGATCCTTGCGAGCGGGCTCGTGGTGGGCGCGCCGCGCATGCTCGACGCCGTGCGCGACCTGCTGCGCACTGCCTCGGGCGAGAAGGGTGCGGGCGAGAAGGGCGAGGACGCCGCGGGCGCCGGCGCGCCGGCCCCGGGCGCGCCGCGGCTCGTGGCGGCCGTGCGCCCGGACGACGTCGTGGCCGCCCTCGCCGCCTCCCGCGCGCGGGTGGCGAGCGTGGTCTACTCCGGCGACGTGGGCTTCTACAGCGGCGCCGCGCTCCTGGCCGGGAGGCTGGACGGCTGGGACGTGGAGGAGGTCCCGGGCGTCTCGTCGCTCTCCTACCTCGCCGCGCGGGCGCGCGTGAGCTGGCAGGACGCCTTCGTCGTCTCCGTGCACGGCAGGCAGGGCGACGCCGCCGGCGCCGTGCAGGCGCACGAGAAGACCTTCGTGCTCACGGGAGGGGCGACCAAGGCCCAGGACGTCTGCGCCGAGCTCCAGCGCCGCGGCCTCGGCGGGGTCGGGGTCGTCGCCGGCGAGCGCCTCTCGTACCCCGACGAGCGCGTCGTGCGCGGCACCGCCGCCGAGCTCGCGTCCCTCTCCTTCGCGGACCTCACGTCGCTTCTGGTCCTGAACCCCAGGCCCGTCTCGCGCCGCACGTCCGCCCCGTGCCTTCCCGACTCGGCCTTCGAGCGGGGGGAGGCGCCCATGACGAAGGAGGAGGTCAGGGAGCTCGTGGTCTGCAAGCTCGCGGTCGAGCCCTCCTCCGTGGTGTGGGACGTCGGCGCGGGGACCGGCTCGGTCTCCGTGGAGGCCGCGCTGGCGGCGCCCGCGGGGCGCGTCTTCTCCGTCGAGCGCGACGCTCGCGCCTGCGGGCTGGTGCGCCGCAACAAGGAGCGCTTCGGCCTCTCCAACCTGCACGTCGTCGAGGGGGCGGCGCCGGAGGCCCTGTGCGGCCTGCCCGCGCCCGACCGCGTCTTCGTCGGGGGCTCCGCCGGGCGGCTGCGCGAGGTCGTGGCCTGCGCGCTCGCGGCCAACACGCGCGTGCGCGTCGTGGTCACGGCCGTCTCGCTCGAGACCGTCTCGGAGGCCTTCGGGTGCCTGTCCGCGCTCGGCATGGCGGACGTGGAGGCCGCGCAGGTCTCCGTCAGCCGGGCGCGCGCCCTGGGCGCCCACCACCTCATGCGCGCGCAGAACCCGGTCTTCGTCTTCTCCGCCAACGGAAGGGAGGCATAGCGTGCCCACGGCGAGCGTCCCGCGCGTCATGGTCGCGGCCCCCGCGAGCGGCTGCGGCAAGACGACTGTCACCTGCGGCCTGCTCAGGCTCCTCGCGCGCGGGGGGATGCGCCCCCGCGCGTGCAAGTGCGGCCCGGACTTCATCGACCCCATGTTCCACCGCGAGGTCGTCGGCGTGCCCTCGGCGAACCTCGACCTCTACCTCTCCGGCGAGGCCGACGTCCGGCGCCTGCTCGCCAAGGGCGCGCTCGCCGCGGGCGTGACCGTCGTCGAGGGCGTCATGGGCTACTACGACGGGATCGCCCTCACCGACGAGGCCTCCAGCTGGGACGTGGCGCGCCGCACGGAGACCCCCTGCGTGCTCGTGGTGGACGCGCGCGGACGTGCGCGCACCCTCGCCGCCGAGGTCGTGGGCATCTGCCGCATGCGCGAGGACAGCCAGGTGGCGGGCGTCGTGCTCAACCGGGCGTCCGCCGCGGCGTACCCCGCCCTCAGGCGCGCCGTGGAGGAGGAGTCGGGCGTGCCCGTCCTGGGCTACCTGCCCCGGATCGAGGGGGCGGCGCTCGAGAGCCGCCACCTCGGGCTCGTCACGGCCGCCGAGGTCGAGCGCCTGGGCGAGAAGGTCGACCTCGTCGCGGACGCCCTCGCGGAGACGCTCGACGTGGAGGGTCTCCTTGCCATCGCCCGCTCCGCGCCCCCGCTCGCCTACGAGCCGCGCGAGCTCGCGCCGGTGGCCGCCGGCGCGCGCGTCGCCGTGGCCAGGGACGAGGCCTTCTGCTTCTACTACGAGGACGCCCTCGACACCCTGCGCGAGCTGGGGTGCGAGCTCGTGGGCTTCTCGCCCGTCTCCGACGGGGGCCTGCCGGAGGGCGCCTGCGGCCTCTACCTCGGCGGCGGCTACCCCGAGCTCCACGCCGGCGCGCTCGAGGCCAACGCGCGGATGCGCGCCGAGGTCGCCCGCGCCGTGCGCGCCGGCGTGCCGACCGTGGCCGAGTGCGGCGGCTTCCTCTACCTGCACGACTCCCTCGAGGGAGCCGACGGCTCCTGGCACGAGATGGCGGGGGTCGTGCACGCGCGCGCCTTCCGCTGCGACAGGCTCAGGCGCTTCGGCTACGTGGGCCTCGAGTCGCGCGTGGACGGGCTGCTCGCCCCGCGCGGGGGCGCCCTGCGCGCCCACGAGTTCCACTACTGGGACAGCGAGGACCCGGGCGCGTGCTTCTCGGCCACCAAGCCCCGCTCCGGCCGCTCCTGGGAGTGCGTGCACGCGACGCCCACGCTCCACGCGGGCTTCCCGCACGTGGACCTCTACTCCGAGGTGGGGGCGGCCGCGCGCTTCGCCCGCGCCTGCCGGGACTTCGCCGCGGGCGCCGGCGGCCCCGCCGCGGGCGGCGCGGGGGTGAGCGCCTCGTGATGGCCCACCAGCACCTCGTCGCCCTGGCGGTGGGCTTCGCCCTCGACCTCGCCCTCGGCGACCCTCACGGCTGGCCGCACCCCGTCGTCTGGATCGGCCGCCTCGTATCGTGGCTGGAGGGGGTCCTGAGGCCCGCCTTCCCCCAGACGCCCGCCGGCGAGCGCGCCGCGGGCGCCGCCATGGCCGCGCTGGTCGTGGCCGCCTCGTGGGGGGCGTGCGCACTGGCGCTCCGGCTCGCCTGGCTCGCGTGGCCGCCCCTCTCGCTCGCGCTCGAGTGCGTGGTCTCGTACCAGATGCTCGCGACCAAGTCCCTGCGCGACGAGTCCATGCGCGTCTGCCGCGCCCTCGAGGCGGGCGACCTCGCGGCCGCCCGCGAGGCGGTCGGCATGATCGTGGGGCGCGACACCGGGGCGCTGGACGCGGCCGGCGTCACCCGCGCGGCCGTGGAGACCGTGGCGGAGAACGCCTCCGACGGCGTCGTGGCGCCGATGCTCCTCATGGCCCTGGGCGGGGCGCCGCTGGGCGTGGCGTACAAGGCCGTGAACACCATGGACTCCATGGTCGGCTACAGGAACGCGCGCTACCGCCACTTCGGCACCGCCGCCGCCCGCGCCGACGACGTCCTCAACTTCGTGCCGGCGCGCGTCACCGGCGCGCTCATGTGCGCCGCCGCGGGCCTCGTGGGCCTCGACGCGGCAGGCGCCTGGCGCGTCATGCGCCGCGACCACGCGCGCCACGCCTCGCCCAACTCCGCCTGGACGGAGGCCGCCTGCGCGGGCGCGCTCGGCGTGAGGCTCGCGGGCGACGCGAGCTACTTCGGCGAGGTCGTGCACAAGCCCTGGATCGGCGACGACGGGCGCCCGGTCGAGCCGGCCGACGTCCGCCGCGCCAACCGGCTGCTCTACGCGACGGCGGCGCTCGCCTTCGCGGCGAGCCTCGCCCTCTCGTGGGCGGTCTCGAGCGCATGGGAGGTGCCGCTGTGGCTGTAGACGACTTTTCTGGCGAGAGGGACGTGCCCCCCTCGCGTGCGGGCGCGGCCGCGGGCGAGGGGGGCGCGCGCCCCATGGGGCGCTTCGAGCACGGCGGGGGCGCGTGGTCGCACCCCGGGTGCACGGACTTCTCTGCCAACGTGAACCCGCTCGGGATGCCGGCGGCGGCGCGCGAGGCCCTCGTGCGCTCCGTCGACTCGTTCGCGGCCTACCCGGACCCGGACTGCGTCGAGCTCAGGCGCGCCATCGCGGGCTTCGAGGGGGTCGACGCCGCCTGGGTGCTCCCGACGGCCGGCGCGAGCGACCTCATGGCGCGCGTCTGCCGGGCGCTGCGCCCGCGCCGCGCGCTCGTGGAGGCGCCGTGCTACTCGGGCTACGAGCAGGCCCTGGGGCAGGTGGGGGCGAGCGTGGTGCGCCACGTCCTGCTCGAGCGCGACGGCCTGAGGCTCACCGGGCGCGTGCTCAGCGACATCGGCCCCGGCTGCGACCTCGTCTTCCTCGCCTCGCCCAACAACCCCACCTCGCTCGGGGCGGACCTCGGCCTGCTCCGGCGCGTGGTCGAGCGCGCCGGCGAGGTCGGCGCGACCGTGGTGCTCGACGAGTGCTTCTGCGACTTCTGCGATCGGCCCTCGGGCGTGGCGCTCGCGGGCGCCCACCCCAACCTCGTGGTCATGAAGGCCCTGACCAAGACCTTCGCGCTCGCGGGGCTTAGGGTGGGCTACGGCGTCTGCTCCGACGCGCGGCTCCTCGCAGCCGTTGCCGCCCAGGGGGAGCCCTGGGCGGTCTCCACGCCGGCGCAGGTCGCGGGGGTGGCGGCGCTCTCCGAGCCGGGCTTCCTCGAGCGGACGCGCGCCTACGTGGCGGCGGGCCGCGCCCGGCTGGCCTCCGGCATGCGCGCGCTCGGCCTCGACGTCGTGGAGGGGGAGGCCAACTTCCTGCTCGTGAGGAGCGGGCGCGAGCTCTTCTCGCCCCTGCTCGCCCGGGGCTTCCTCGTGCGCCGCTGCGAGAACTACCACGGGCTCGCGGGCGGCCTCGACGGGGCGGCCGCGGGCCTCGCGGCGGGCCGCGGCGAGGGCGGCGCCGACGCGCCCGGCGCCGGCGGCGGCCCGTGGTGGTACCGTGTGGCGGTGCGTACGTGCGAGGAGAACGAGGCCCTGCTCGGGGCGCTTGCGGAGGTGCTCGGATGACGGCTCGGCCGATCATGGTGCAAGGGACGATGTCCGGCGTGGGCAAGAGCCTGCTCGTCGCGGGCCTGTGCCGCGTCTTTCGCCAGGACGGGCTCTCGGTGGCGCCGTTCAAGGCGCAGAACATGGCGCTCAACTCCGGCGTCACGGCCGACGGCGCGGAGATCGGGCGCGCGCAGGTCCTGCAGGCGGCCGCGGCCGGGATAGAGCCGGAGCCGGCGATGAACCCCATCCTGCTCAAGCCCACCACGGACATGGGCTCGCAGGTCATCGTGGGCGGCCGCGTGCTCGCCACCATGTCCGCCCGGGACTACTACGCCTACAAGGCCGCCCTCGCCCCCGTGGTGCGGCGCTCCTACGAGGAGCTCGCCTCGCGCTTCGACGTCGTGGCGATCGAGGGGGCGGGCAGCCCCGCCGAGGTCAACCTCAAGCGCGACGACTTCGTGAACATGGGCATGGCCAAGATCGCGCGCTCGCCGGTCCTGCTCGCCGGCGACATCGACCGCGGCGGCGTCTTCGCCCAGATCCTGGGCACCCTGATGCTCCTGGACCCCGACGAGCGCGCCCTGGTCAAGGGCACCGTCGTGAACAAGTTCCGGGGCGACAAGACCATCCTCGACCCGGGGCTCGACGTGCTGCGCGAGCGCTCCGGCGTGCCCGTCGTGGGCGTGGTGCCCTACGCGAGGGTCGACCTCGACGACGAGGACTCGCTCTCCGAGCGCCTCGACGTGCGCGACCGCACGCAGGTGCTCGACGTGGCGGTCCTCCGGCTGCCGAGGATCTCCAACTTCACGGACCTGCTGCCGCTCTCGCAGGTGCCCGGCGTGGGGGTGCGCTACGTCTCGCGCCCGGGCGAGCTCGGCGAGCCGGACCTGATTGTGGTGCCGGGGACCAAGGCGACGCTCGCCGACCTCAGGTGGGTGCGCGAGAGCGGCTTGGAGGCGCTCGTGGTCAGGCGCGCGGGCGCCGGCACCCCCGTGCTCGGCATCTGCGGCGGCTACCAGATGCTCGGCGAGGAGGTGGCGGACCCCCTCGGCGCGGAGGGCGGAGGCACCCTGCGCGGCATGGGGCTCCTCCCGGTGCGCACGACCTTCGTGCCCGAGAAGTGCCAGGTGCGCTCGAGCGGGCGCATCGCGCGCGTGGAGGGCCCCCTCGCGCCCCTCTCGGGGCGCGCGGTCAGCGGCTACCAGATCCACCTGGGGCGGACGGAGGCCCTGGGCGGAAGCCCCCTCTGCCTGCTTCCGGACGGCGACGGCGGCGAGGCGGAGGACGGCTGCCAGGCCGGGTGCGTCTACGGCACCTACCTGCACGGCCTCCTCGACTCCGGCGAGGTCGCCTCGGCGCTGGTGGAGGCCCTCCTCGCCTGTCGCGGGCTCGACTCCTCCGACGTGCGCGCGATCGACCTGGACGCCTACCGCGAGCGGCAGCTCGACCTCCTGGCCGACCTGCTGAGGGAGAACCTGGACATGGGCCTCGTCTACGAGATTCTGGAGCGTGGGGTATGAGCGAGCTGGGCGGAGCGGACGGGCGCGCGGCGGAGGGCCGGCGCGGCGGCGTTGGCGGGCGCGGCGGCGCGGACGGGCGCGGCGGCGACCGCGAGCTGGGCGGGCTGACCTTCGTCAGGCCGCGCGACATCGAGCGGCGCAGCTTCGAGATCATCGGCGAGGAGCTGGGGGACCGCGTGCTCGACCCGGAGGACGAGCCGGTCATCAAGCGCGTGATCCACACGACGGCCGACCTCGACTACGCGGACGCGCTGTCCTTCTCGCCCCACGCGACCAGCCGGGGGGCCGAGGCCCTGCGCCGCGGCTGCGACGTGGTGACGGACACGACGATGGCGATGGCGGGGATAAACAAGCGGGTGCTCGCGCGCTTCGGCGGGCGCGTGCTCAACTTCATCGGCGACGAGGACGTGGCCGCGCGCGCCCGCGAGCTGGGGCTCACGCGCTCGGCCGTGGCGATGGACAAGGCCGCGGCGCTCGGGCGCCCGCTCGTCCTGTGCGTGGGCAACGCCCCGACGGCGCTCGTGCGCATCTGCGAGCTGCTCGACTCCGGCGAGCTCGTGCGGCCGGCGCTCGTGGTCGGCGTGCCCGTGGGCTTCGTGAACGTGGTGGAGTCGAAGGAGCTCCTCCTCGCGCACGACGTGGACCGGATCGTGGCGCGCGGGCGCAAGGGCGGCAGCAACGTGGCGGCCGCGATCGTGAACGCCCTGCTCTACGTCGCCTCGGGAGACGAGCGGGAGTAGGGCGCACCGGCGCACGGCAGGCCGGCGGGCGGCAGGCGCCGCCGGCGTGGCGGCGGGCGGCAGGCGCCGCCGTGCACGGCGCCCGGCGGCGGAAGGCAGAAGGGTGAGAGGTGGGAGCATGCTCGACGCAAGCGAGCTCGAGGCGAGGATAAGGCCACTGGACGAGGGGGCCATGCGGGCGTCCCGGGACCAGTGGAACGCGATAGCCAAGCCCGTGGGGAGCCTCGGCAGGCTCGAGGAGCTCGTCACGCAGGTCGCCGGGCTCACCGGCTCGGCCGACGTCGACGTCTCCAGGCGCTGCGTCGCGGTCGTGTGCTCGGACAACGGCGTGGTGGCCGAGGGCGTCACGCAGGGCGGCTCGGAGATCACCCTCGCCATCGCCGACGCGCTCGCCCAGGGGCGCTCGTCGGTGTGCGCCATGTGCCGGCCGGTCGGGATCGACGTGGTGCCCGTCGACGTGGGGATGGCGCGCCCGTCTGCCGACCCGCGCGTGCTCGACCGCAACGTCGCCCGCGGCACCGGCGACATCCTGCGCGAGCCGGCGATGAGCCGAGAGCAGGCGCTCGAGGCCGTCCAGGTGGGCGTGGACCTCGTCGGCGAGCTCGCCCGCGAGGGCTACCGGCTCGTCGCGACGGGCGAGATGGGCATCGGCAACACCACGACCTCCTCGGCGATGGCCTCCGTCTACCTGGGGGCGCCGGCCGAGGCGGTCACCGGCAGGGGCGCCGGCCTCAGCGAGCGGGACTTCCGCCACAAGGTGGAGGTCGTTCGCGAGGCCGTGGCGGCGAGGCGCCCGGACGCGGACGACCCCGTCGACGTCCTGGCCAAGCTCGGCGGCTTCGACATCGCCGCGCTCGCCGGCATGTTCCTGGGCGGCGCGCTCTGGCGCGTGCCCGTCGTGATGGACGGCTTCATCAGCGAGGTGGGCGCCCTCACGGCGGTGAGGCTGTGCCCCTCCTGCAGGTGCGCGATCCTGCCGTCGCACATCTCCGTGGAGCCCGCCGCCCAGGCGCTCATGGACGAGCTGGGGCTCGACCCCGTCCTGCACGCGGGCATGCACCTCGGCGAGGGGACGGGCGCCGTCTGCCTCGTGCCGCTGCTCGACATGGCCCTCTCCCTCTACAACGGCACGACCTTCGCGGGCGCCGGCGTCGAGGCCTACGACCCGGACCTGTAGGCCGGGCGCGGAGGGGCGACGATGAGGGTGCTGGTCACGGGGGCCGCCTCGAGCGGCAAGAGCGCCTGGGCGGAGGCGCGCGCGATGGGGCTCGCCTCGCCGCGCACCTACGTGGCGACCATGGCGCCGGCCGGGCGCGAGGCCGCCGCGCGGATAGCGCGCCACCGCGAGCTGCGCCGCGGCAAGGGGTTCCGGACGGTGGAGCTCTTCGGGGCCGCGGGGGAAGGCGCCGCGGGGCCCGCCGCGGCTGCGGGTTCCGCCGTGGCTGCGGGGGAAGGCGCCGCGGGGTCCCGCGCCGGCGCCGGCCCGGACGTCGGCGCCCTCCTCGACGCCGCGGGCGCCCGGGGCGGCTGCGCCCTCGTCGAGGACCTGGGGAACCTCCTCGCCAACAGGCTCTTCTCGCCCGACGGCGCGCAGGCCGCGCCGGAGCGCGCCCTGGCGCGCGCGGAGGGGGACCTCGAGGCGGTCTTCTCGCGCTTCGACGACGTGGTCGTCGTGGGCTGCGAGGTCGGCTGCGAGGGGGCGGCGGGCCTCGTCGCGGGCGGGGCGCCCGGCCGCGGCCTGCCGCGGGGCCCGGCCTCCCCCACGGAGGCGTACGTGCGGCTCCTGGGCGCGCTCGCGTGCTGGGTCGCGCGGGGGTCCGACGAGGTCGTCGAGGTCGTGGCCTCGCGGCCCCGCTACCTGAGGGGAGGGGACGGGCTTGTCGCTCGCTAGGTCGCTCGTCGTGGCGTTCGCGTGCTTCTCGAGGATCCCGATGCCGCGCGTGGAGTGGGACCGCGACAGCATGCGCTACGCGATGGCCTTCTTCCCGTGGGTGGGGCTCGCCATCGGCCTCGTGCTCTGGGGCTGGCTCGCGCTGTGCAGGGCGGCCTCCGTGGGCGCGCTGCTGCGCGCCTGCGGGATCGCGCTCGTGCCGGTCGCGGTCACGGGCGGCATCCACCTCGACGGCCTCGCCGACGTCGTGGACGCGCAGTCGAGCCACGCCGAGCTCGCCCGCAAGCGCGAGATCCTCAAGGACCCGCACACGGGCGCCTTCGCGATCGTGGGCGTGGCCTGCTACCTCGTGGCCTACCTCGGCCTGGCCTCCGAGCTCGACGCCACGCCAGCGGTGGCCGCGCTGCTCTGCGGCCTGCACTGGGAGAGCCGCTGCCTCTCCGGGGTGGCGACGCTCGCCCTGCCGAGGAGCTCCGGGAAGGGGATGCTCGCCGCCTTCGGCGGGTCGGCCGACAAGCGCCGCTCGCTCGTGGCGCTCGTCGCGGAGTGGGCGGCCGGGGTCGCCGCGACGGCGTGGGCCTGGCCTGCCGCCGCGGCCGCCGTGGCGGCGGGCGGCGTCGCCACGCTGCTCTGGCTCCGCCGCTTCGCCGCCCGCCAGTTCGGCGGGATGAGCGGCGACCTCGCCGGGTTCTTCCTGGAGGTCGCCGAGCTCGTGATGCTCGCCTGCCTGGTGGTGGCGACGCACCTGGCGTGAGGCGCGGGCGCCGGGCGAGAAGGACCTCGGGCCCGGGCTTGGGACCCGTGGTCCCGCGCAACGACCGATTGGTGGCCCGGCCTCGCCGGGCCTCGAGGAAAGGGGCCGTGAGCTGCCATGATGCTCGTCACAGGAGGCGTCGCCTCGGGGAAGCGCACCTACGTCCGCTCCCTCGGCTACGCGGAGAAGGACCTCGCCTACGTGGGCGCCTCCGGCGCGCTCCCCGCGCCCGGCGCGCCCGTCGTCGTGGACGCGCAGCTGCTCGCCCTCGCCGGGCCGGTGGGGGAGGCGGCGCTCGCGGACCTCGCCGGGCGCGAGGTCGTGGTCGCGACCGAGGTCGGCGCCGGCGTCGTGCCCGCGGAGCCGGGCGGGCGCGCCTGGCGCGAGCGGGCGGGCAGGCTCGCCTGCGAGCTCGCGGCGCGCGCGGACTGCGTGGTGAGGATGGTCTGCGGGGTGCCGCAGGTGCTCAAGGGCGAGCCGGCCGCGCGCGCCGCGGCGGCCGCCGACGGGGCCGCGCGCGCCGCGGGCGTGGAGGGGGCCTCGCTGACCCTGGTCCTTCTCCGCCACGGGAGGACCCACGGCAACGACCTGCGCCTCTACGTGGGGAGCACCGACGAGCCGCTCAGCCCGGAGGGGGAGCTGCAGGCCCGCCGCGCGGGCATCTGCCGGAGCGTCCCTTTGGTCTACGTGAGCCCGCTCGCCCGCGCGCGCCAGACGGCCGCGATCTGCTTCCCCGAGGCGTCGCAGGCCGTCGTGGACGGCCTGCGCGAGCTGGACTTCGGCGACTTCGAGGGCAGGGGCGCGCGGGACATGGAGCACGACGCGGCCTACCGCGCCTGGGTCGACGGCTGCTGCGTGGGGCGCTGCCCGGGAGGGGAGTCCCGGGCAGACCTCGTGGGGAGGACCTCCGCGGCGCTCGAGGGGATCCTCGCCTCGGCGCTCGCGCACGGGGACGAGCGGGTCGTCGTGGTGGCGCACGGCGGGACGGTCATGGCGGCGATGAGCGCCTTCGTCGACGGCCCCGCGGGCGAGCGCGACCCGCTCGCGTACTTCCGCTGGCAGGTCGACAACCTGCAGGGATACAGGGTCGAGGTCAGCCAGAGGGACGGGAGGTGCGCCTTCGGCGCCTACGAGCGCCTCTGCGACCTCGCGTTTCTCGGCTGACGCGGCGGCACGGCGCGACGGCCGGCACGGCGGGCGCACCACGGCGGGGGCGCCTCGGCGGGAGGCAGGGTCCGGCACGACGCCCGCGACCCGGTCCGATGCCGGGTCGCGGGCGCGGTGACTCGCCGGGACTTGGCCAGGACCCCGAGGGAGTCCCGCTAGAACTCGAGGAACGGGTCCTCGGGCACCTCCTCGGCGTCCACGTCCTCGTCGTCGAGGAGGTCCTCGAGCTCGAGGTCGTCTCCCTCGCTGGCGCCCTCCCTGAGGTCGTAGACGTTCACGTCGCCGGAGTCCAGGTCGATGTCCGGCAGCGCGGCGGTGATGGAGCACAGGCCGTCGACGGCGGGCACGATCTTCTGCCACTGGATGAGCAGTCCGTCCTCGGGCGCCTCCCCGAGCTCCGTCAGGGAGTCGAGGTAGATCTCCTCTGCGCCGTCGAGCAGGTCGGAGTTGCGGCGGGTCTCCTGGAACATGTCCGCGAGCTTCTCGAGCGCCTCCTCCGGGCTCCGCGCGCTGACCACCGTGGGGAGCAGTACGAAGTTGTCCTTGTTGTCGTTGGCGTCCTTGTAGCTGAAGTTGCCTATGTAGAGCATGCCGACCTCCCTCTTCCGGGGTGCCTTCCGCGGCCGCGCCCGCGCCTTGCGTGCCGGCGCCTGCGAGCGCCGGCGGGCGGGCCACACGCAAGACTGTAGCAAGAGGCGCCCGCGCGGCGCCCGCCGGCGCCCCGTGCGGCCGCACCTCTAGGCGGACGGTCGCGAAGGCGCGGACCCTTGTCGGCGAGTGGCCCCGATAGCAGGGCATATGTCGCAG
Organism: Olsenella sp.; assembly: GCA_036454645.1. Classification (GTDB taxonomy): domain Bacteria; phylum Actinomycetota; class Coriobacteriia; order Coriobacteriales; family Atopobiaceae; genus Olsenella_K. Next base: position 93,599 of record JAZHSQ010000001.1, read on the forward strand.
AAAGGGCGCAGGTCGCGCATGCGGGGGCCTCGCGCGGCCCTATAATCGTACGCATCGCCCGTAAGGCCCATGAGCCGTGCGTGCGCCGGTGCCCCCGGCGCGGTGGCGGGGCCGTCCGGCGACGCTTCGTCTTTGGAGGTTCTCATGCAGCAGAGCGACCATCGGGGTTCGGACGCCGGCAGGGCCAGGCGGCAGCGCCCGCACGAGCGCACCGGTGCCTTGCCGCGGATCGAGGGCACCAACTACATCGACAGCACGGGCGACATCGGCTCCACCGGCGAGCTTCGCCGCCGCCTGAGCGAGGACGAGGCGCGCCGCAGGGTCCGGCCGCGCGACGAGCGGGGGCTGACCATGGGGCTGCCCCGCATCGACGCCGACGACATGCATGACTACGCCGCCCAGGGGGAGCGCGCGCCGCAGGGGCACGCGCGCGCCGCGCACGTCCGGGCGGAGGGGCGTGCAGCGGAGAGCCGCGCCGCCGCCGGGCGGGTGGCCGCGGACCGGGCCGCCGCGGGTCGGGCCGCGCACGCCGGCGAGCGGCGGTCGCGCCAGGCGAGCGCGCGCCAGGGGGCCACGCGCCAGGCGAGCGCGCACCAGGGGGCCACGCGCCAGGCGGCGCGCCCCGAGGTCCCGCAGCGCAGGCACAACGCGCCCATGACCGGCCGGATCGACCGCAGGAAGTCGCCGCTGCTGCCCCTCCTCGTGGGCGTGCTCGTCGTCGCGGTCGCCGTCGTGGGCATCGGGATTGCCGTGAGCTCGTCGATGTCGCGGCGCGCGAGCGAGCGGGAGCAGGCCGCTGCGGCGGAGTCCCAGGCGCAGCAGGAGCAGGCCGCCACCACCCAGGAGCCCACGCAGCTCGCGGGGCTCGCGGCCGGCACCTACTACCTCGAGGTGACCGACAACGACGGCAGCGTCCTGGCGGCCAACGGGCACCAGGACAGCGACTACACCACGGTCCTCATCGCCAGCCTCGGCACCGACGCCGCCACGGAGCAGGTGACCCTCGCGGTCAACGACGACGAGACCTGCACGCTCTCCTTCGCGGACGGCCTCGTGCTCGACTGCGGCGACGCCACCGCGCCGGCCGGCCAGCCGCTCTACGCGAGCGCCGCCTCGGGCTCGGACACGCAGCGCTGGGAGCTCAGACAGAACGGCGACGGCTCCTACCTCGTGGTGAACAAGGCGACCGGCAACGCGATCGAGGCCTCCGACGTCTCCGCCGGCTCCTCCGTGGCGACCGACGCGATCGACTCGAGCGACCTCTACCAGCGCATCACCTTCGTGTCGGCGGCCTCGGCGCAGGGCGCCTAGAGGCAGTGGGCCATGTAGAGCGGCAGGATCTGCCTGCTCCCCTCGGCGCGGGCCCAGGCGGGGCCCGCCGGCAGAGGTGGGGGCAAGTTGTGGCGACCATGCAAAATTGCCAATCTACCTGCGTGTCCTCTACGTTTCAACGGTATCCGGGGACGGAAAACACATACGTTTCAACGGTAAGGGAAGCGGCTGGTCGGCCACGTTTCAACGTTGCCGTGGGCGAGGTGGCCGAGTCGCGGCTTTGCCGTGCAGAAGGACCGGCGCCGCGTCGGGGTGCCGATGACGGGAGGGGAACCCTGGGATCGCAGCGACATCGGAGGGACGTGCTGCCTTCCGTGCGCCCCGTGTCTGAGCGTCGCCTGCGATGGGCCCTCGGCTAAAAGGCACAAAAGTCGCGGTGTAAGTGCCGAACCGACAGTTTTGGGATTTATAGCCAGTGGTTATAAATCCCAAAAGTCGCGCGTTAAAGGTCTAGGTGCGAGCTTTGTGCCGTTTAGGGGATGGAGCCAAGTCAAGGAGGCGCCCCGGGCCGAGTTCGGCGGTGGAGGCCACGTCGTTCAGGGGATGGCGACGAGTGAAGGAGGCGCCCGGGACCTCTGGCCGGCCGCCTCGGGCTGGAGACTCTGACCGGCCACCCCGGCGCGGCACTCGCCGCGCCCGCGGCCGTCCGCCGTCCTTGTGCAGGCTCTTCGAAAAAACCGCCAGGACACTCGACAGCCTGCGATGGTTTTTTGTAACATGCGTATGTTTGGCCCCGGGCTATCGCGCCCTCTCGCCGCGTCTAGCATCACGGGCCTCAGAGCAGCAGTTCAATGTGGCCAGCGGGCGCGGTGCGATCGGCGGAGGGAGCCGGGAGAGCGCGTCGCGCCGGCAGGCAAGAAGGAGATGTGCATGTCCGGACACTCTAAGTGGGCAACCACCAAGCACAAGAAGGCAGCGATCGACGCCAAGCGCTCCGCGCTGTTCTCCAAGCACTCGCGCAACATCACCGTCGCCGCTCGCACCGGTGGCGACCCCAACCCGGACAACAACGCCACCCTCGCCGCTGCCGTCCAGCGCGCCCGCATGGTCTCCATGCCCAACGCCAAGATCCAGGCGGCCATCGACAAGGCCTTCGGCACCGGCGCCGAGGCCGTCGTCTACAAGGAGGTCACCTACGAGGGCTACGGCCCCGCCGGCGTCGCCTTCTACGTCGAGTGCCTGACGGACAACCTCAACCGCACCGCGGCCGACGTCCGCTCCGCCTTCACGCACGCCGGCGGCAACCTCGGCACCTCCGGCTCCGTCGCCTTCCAGTTCGAGCGCAAGGGCCAGATCGCCGTCGACAAGGTCATCGTCTCCGACGAGAAGAAGGTCGCCGACCGCGAGAACGCCGTCAACGAGGACGAGTTCATGATGGCCGTGGCCGAGGCCGGCGGCGACGACTACGAGGACGCCGGCGACGAGTGGATCGTCACCTGCGACTACACGGCGCTCCAGGACGTCGTGAAGGGCCTCGAGGACCAGGGCATCGAGGTCAAGGGCTCCGAGCTCACGATGATCCCGACCACCCCGACGGACGTCTCCGTGAGCGACGCCAAGAAGGTGCAGCGTCTCGTCGACCGTCTCGAGGAGCTCGACGACGTCCAGAACGTCTACGACACCATGAACCGCACGGACGAGATTGAGGAGGCCCTCGCCGAGGAGGAGTAGCGCCTCGGAGCGGCCCTCGCGGGCGGCCCGCGCGAGCCTTGCGGCTCGCCCTCACATAGCACCTTGCGGGGCCCGTCCCTGCCCGAGCGCCGGTCGGAGCCGTCGCGCCGGGAGGGGCGGGTCCCTTTGCGTTATCGTAGGTTCCCGGCGGACGCGACGCGCCCCGCCTCGAAACCACCTTCCGGGAGGTCGGCGACCCTATGGACAACTACAGCACGCGGGCGACGGCTGCGGCCGTGAACTCGCTGGTAAAGCATGGCAACAAGAGCCTGGCGGAGCAGGACTGGGACGCCGCGGCGGACAACTTCGCCCGGGCGCTCGAGGCTGACCCCTCGAGCGCACAGGCCCACCTGCAGATGTACCTGGCCTCCCGCCACCTCATGAGCCTGGAGGAGCTGCCCGCCATCGCGGATAAGATCATCGAGGTCACGCCCGCGGAGCGCACGCCCCTGGCGGACGTCCTGAGGATCCAGGAGGAGCTCGAGGCCGAGGCTGCGGAGCGCGCCGCTGCGCAGGCAGCCGACCCAGAGCAGGCCGGCGCGGACTCCGACGAGGGGGCAGCCGCTGACGAGGGCGCAGTCGATGGGGCAGCCGCCGACGAGGGCGCAGGCTCCGACGAGGACCTCGGGTCCACCCCGCCGTCCGGCGGGGACGCGGCCCCGTCCGCGACCGAGGGCGGGCCGGCGCAGGGCCCCGCGGCCTCGGCCACGACGGACACGGCCCCGGAGGCAGGCGACGCGCAGGCGGCGTCCGACGCGGCGTCGGCCGACAAGGACGGTGCGCCCGCGGCGGACGAGAACCACGCGCCTGCGTCCGACGCGGCAGCCGCGGCCGAGGAGGACGGCTCGCCCGAGCCTGCAGCCGATGTGCCCGCATCCGGCGCCGCGCCCGCGGACGAAGCCCCCGCCGAGCCCGGTGCGCCCGACCCCGCCGAGCCCGCAGCTGCAACCGAACCCGCGCCCGACTCCGCCGCCCTGCGCGCCGAGGCCCGCGCCGCCCTGGCCGACCCCGCCGCGGCGGGCGTCCGCGCCCCCTACGACCAGCGCGTCTCCAACCTGGCCGCGGCGCGCGCGGCCTTCGAGGACGCCTTCGACGACGAGGACTGGGCTTCCGCGCTCCAGCTCGCCCCGCTCGACCTCAAGCGCCACATGGAGCGCGCCCGCGCCGACGCCGAGGGGCGTTTCTCCCAGGCGCAGGCCCAGGAGCAGGTCCTTCTCGACCAGATGTGCCAGGTTGCCGCGAGGCGCGTGCCGAAGGTGGGGCTCGCCACCTCGGCCGCGGAGGGGTCCTGCGCCGACGCGCTCGCCGAGTTCGAGCGCATGAAGGGCGAGGAGCACGAGAAGGTCCGCGGCAAGTACTCCTTCCTCAAGGGCAACCTGCACACGGCCAGCGCGAGCCTCTGGATCGGCGTCGTCCTGGTCGTGCTCGGCGCGGTCATGCTCGTTCTGACGCTTCTGCCGCACGAGGGCACGGTCGTGGCCGCCGCCCCCGCGGCGTTCCCCGAGGTGTTCGCGCCGATCGCCGTGGTGCTCGTCGCCGTCGGCGTGGTCGTTCTGCTCCTGCGCCTCATGCTCGTGCGGGCCAACCGCGAGGGGATGGGCGCGCACGCCGAGGAGAAGGCGAGCGTCTCCTCGGACCTCGCAAGGACCTCGGAGGAGCTCAACCGGCTCGTCGCCGCCGTGCGCGCGCGGGAGCTCAACCTCAGGAACCTCCCGCTCGACGCCCCCGAGGACGACTTCGACGCGGCCTGCGCGGAGCTCGCGGACAGCGTGCTCGACCTCACGGGGAGCGCAAGCCCCGTGTCCTCCTCGCCCGCGCGCGAACATCAAGATGATGCGGTAACGCGCTGATTTTCCGGATACCGCCGACGCGCGGCGCCGGCCGGCCCGCCAGTTGGTAGCATGGTGAGTCGGCACAGCGCCCAAGGCGCGAGAGACGCGGCGTCCGAGCGGCGCCAAGGCACGGCGCCCATGGCGCGAGAGGCATTCCCGGGAGGTTCGGCATGAAGGGCATCATCCTGGCGGGGGGCAGCGGAACGCGCCTGTACCCGCTCACCACCGTGACGAGCAAGCAGCTCCTGCCCGTCTACGACAAGCCCATGGTCTACTACCCGCTCTCCACCCTCATGCTGGCGGGCATCAGGGACATCCTGATCATCTCGACCCCCGCCGACCTCCCCAACTTCGAGAGGCTCCTGGGCGACGGGTCGGACTTCGGCGTGTCGCTCTCCTATGCCGAGCAGCCCGAGCCCAACGGGCTCGCGCAGGCCTTCGTGATCGGCGCCCCCTTCGTGGCGGGCGGGCCCTGCGCGCTGGTGCTCGGCGACAACATCTTCTACGGCAACGGCCTCACGCGCCACCTGCGCCGCGCGAAGGCGAGCGCCGAGGCGGGCCGCGCGACGGTCTTCGGCTACCGCGTGGACGACCCGGAGCGCTTCGGCGTCGTCGAGTTCGACGCGGACTACAACGCGGTCTCCATAGAGGAGAAGCCCGCGCACCCCAAGAGCAGCTACGCCGTCACGGGCCTGTACTTCTACGACGAGCGGGTGACGGAGCTCGCGGCCCGCGTGCGCCCGTCCGCGCGCGGCGAGTACGAGATCACCGACCTCAACCGCATGTACCTCGAGGACCGCTCCCTCGACGTGGTGACGCTCGGGCGCGGCTACGCGTGGCTCGACACCGGCACCATGGAGTCGCTCTTCGCGGCCTCCGAGTTCGTGCGCACGGTCGAGAAGGCCCAGGACCTGCCGGTCTCGGTGCCCGAGGAGATCGGCTACGAGAACGGCTGGATCCCGCGCGAGCGCCTCCTGGAGTGCGCGGAGCGCTACGGCAAGAGCGACTACGGCAGGCACCTGCGCATGGTCGCGGCGGGCGGCATCGTGCCGGACCGCCACTACGACGAGGCCTAGCGCCGGCGGCGCGACGGCAGCGCTACGGCAGCACGGCGCCAGCGCGCTGCAGGCGCGACGGCAGACGCGGGGAAGGCAGGGGAGAAGGACATGCGGATTCTCATCACCGGCGCGCGCGGCCAGCTCGCCAACGAGCTCAGGCGCGCGCTCGAGAGCGGCAGGACGGAGATGGGGGAGGTGCCCGCCGAGCTCGCGGGCGCCGAGCTCGACCTCGTCGACCTGGACGACTTCGACGTCTCCGACTGGGCGGCCACGAGCGCGTGGCTGGCGGGCCGGGCGCCCTACGACCTCTTCGTCAACTGCGCGGCCATGACCAACGTGGACGGCTGCGAGACCGACGAGGCGGCCGCCTTCCGGGCCAACGCGCTCGGCCCGCTGAACCTCGCGCGCGCGAGCCGCGAGCAGGGCGCCAAGCTCGTGCACGTCTCGACCGACTACGTCTTCCCGGGGAGCGACCCCACGCCGCGCACCGAGGATGACGTCTGTGCCCCCATCAGCGCGTACGGCAGGACCAAGCTCGCCGGCGAGGGGCTGGCCCTCGCCGGCAACCCGCGCACGATGGTGGTGCGCACGGCCTGGCTCTACGGCTACGTGGGCCGCAACTTCGTGAAGACGATGCTTCGCCTCGCGGACACGCACGACCACGTCACCGTGGTGGACGACCAGATGGGCAACCCCACGAGCGCGGCGGACGTGGCGCACGAGGTGCTGCGCATCGCAGCCACCGAGGACTTCGGCGTCTACCACTGCACCAACGAGGGCACCTGCTCCTGGGCGGACTTCGCCGAGGCCGTCATGGCCGCCTTCGGGCGCGACTGCGAGGTCCGGCGGTGCACCTCGGAGGAGTACAAGAAGATGGTCCCGGGCGCGGCCGACCGCCCGCGCTTCTCGAGCCTCGAGAACGCGCGGCTCGAGCGCGGCCTGGGCAACGAGATGCGACCCTGGCGGGAGGCCCTCGCCAGCTACGCACGCAACTACGGCGAACTCGCCGGTTAGGAGAGCAATGAAGACCTACCTCGTCACCGGCGGCGCCGGGTTCATCGGGTCGAACTTCGTCCTCTACATGCTGCGCAGGCACGACGACGCGCGCATCGTGAACGTCGACGCGCTGACGTACGCGGGCAACCTCGAGAACCTCGCGTCGGTGGAGGGCGACCCCCGCTACAGCTTCGTGCACGCCGACATCCGCTCCCGCGAGGACGTCGCGCGCGTCTTCGCGGAGTACTCGCCCGACTACGTCGTGAACTTCGCAGCGGAGAGCCACGTGGACCGCTCGATCGAGAACCCCGGCGTGTTCGCCGACACCAACGTCATGGGCACGGTCAACATGCTCAACTGCGCCCGCGCCGCCTGGGACGACGGCGCCGGCGGCTTCGGCGACCACCGCTTCCTGCAGGTGGGCACCGACGAGGTCTACGGCTCGCTCGAGATCCCGGAGGAGCTGAACCCCGACGGCAGCCCGGCCGACCCGGCGGCGGCCGACTACTTCCGCGAGGACACGCCCCTCTCGCCCCACAGCCCCTACAGCGCGTCCAAGGCGTCGGCCGACCTCTTCGTTAAGGCCTACCACGACACCTACGGCTTCCCCGCGCTGATCACGCGCTGCTCCAACAACTACGGCCCGTACCAGTTCCCCGAGAAGCTCATCCCGCTGATGATCCACAACTGCGTCAACCACGTGGAGCTGCCCGTCTACGGCGACGGCCTCAACGTGCGCGACTGGCTCTACGTGGACGACCACTGCAAGGCGATCGACATGGTGCTCGCGGGCGGCAGGCTCGGCGAGGTCTACAACGTCGGCGGCCACAACGAGCGCGCCAACATCTACATCGTGCGCACCATCATCTCCGAGGTCGCCAAGGCCACGGGCGACGCCGCCATCGACGAGGGGCTCATCCGCCACGTGACGGACCGCAAGGGCCACGACCGCCGTTACGGCATGGCGCCGGACAAGATCCGCGAGGAGCTGGGCTGGTACCCGGAGACGCCCTACGAGGAGGGCATCGTGAAGACGATCCGCTGGTACCTCGACCACGAGGAGTGGGTCGAGCACGTGACCAGCGGCGCGTACCAGAGCTACTACGCGCGGATGTACGAGGGCCGCTAGGCGCCCGCGGCGCGCGGGCGGCGGCACGTGCCGGCGGCACGGCGCCAATGCGGCAGGCAGGCGAGAGGATCTGGGGAGAGCGATGGCAGAGCAGGTCACGTCGGGCAACTTCACCTTCACGAGGACCGGAATCGACGGCGTGATCGTCGTCGACGCGAGGTCGTACGGCGACGAGCGCGGCTACTTCATGGAGACCTACAAGCGCCCGGACTTCGTCGCGGGCGGCATCGACGTCGACTTCGTGCAGGACAACCAGTCCATGTCCACCAAGGGCGTGCTCAGGGGTCTGCACTTCCAGATCGAGCACCCGCAGAGCAAGCTGGTGCGCGTGGTCGAGGGCAGCGTCTTCGACGTGGCCGTCGACCTGCGCCCGGGCAGCGCCACCTGGGGCAGGTGGGAGGGCTGCGTCCTCACGGCGGAGAACCGCCGCCAGCTGTTCATCCCGCGGGGCTTCGCCCACGGCTTCCTGGTCCTCTCGGACCGGGCGGTCTTCTGCTACAAGTGCGACGACGTCTACCACCCCAACGACGAGGGCGGCATCATGTGGGACGACCCCGAGGTCGGCGTCGAGTGGCCCCCGCTCGAGGGCGACGATGCGTTCGACCCCTCCAAGCTGGTGCTCTCCGCGAAGGACAAGGTCCACCCCTCGCTCGCGAGCCTGAGGTAGCGGCGGCGCGCTGCGGCCGCGACGCGCGGGTGGCGGTGCGCTGCGGCCGCGACCCGCTGACGGCGGCGCGGCGGCGCACGGAGGCGGCGCAGGCGGCGACGTGCCTTTTTTGACCGCTCGCGCGAAGCGTGCGGTTAGGTGCCGCGGCGCGTAATAGAATGCTCATCGCTCTGGCGATTTGCGCACAAGGGCGCTGCCAGTGCGGAACCTATGCGAAGGGAGCTCGTCGTGCTTGTAAATGACACCGTAAATCACACGAACGTGGATACCGACAAGGAGGGCCTGATCGACTTCATCAAGAACGGTCGTCAGGTCGAGCTCCACTTCGACGACGTGCAGTCCGACGAGGACGGCTACATGAAGTGGGACACCGAGTACTGGTCCTCCCTGGACAAGGGCAAGTTCATCCGCACCTACTCCCTGAACGACAAGCACTCCTCCGAGTTCACGCACTACAACATCTCGGACATGGAGGTCAACTTCCGCCCCGACAAGGCCGCCGAGGTCCGTCTGAGCTAGCAGCTGGCCCTGCGGGCGCACCCGTCCGTACGGCCTCGCCTTTCCGGGCGCCTGCGCCTGTCCGTGCGGCCGCGCCTGTCTGGGAGACTGCGATAAACCTTCCAAATATGCTGTGAGCGAGGGGGAGGCGTCCGATGCGGGCGCCTCCCCCTCGTTCGGTCCGCGCAGCTTCTCATGGCGATGAGTGCAATTTCGGGACCTATGGACGGGTCGGGCGTGGGGAGGCGGCCGGCCGGGCGTGCCGGACGGCTCGGGCGCTGGGTCATCCGACGGAATCCTGGGCAAACGAGATGGCGCCCGGCGCCCGTCCGGCGGCGAGGAGCGTGGGCGCGCTCCGACCCGTCCATAACTCGGAATATTGCACGGGATGGCCCGTCGGATTGCGCAGCCGCCTTCGGGTCGCCCCACGGCACCGCGCCCGCGGCGCATGCACCCGTCCAGGCCCGCTTGCCCCGCCGCCTAGCCGGCCCGTCCGGTGCCCGTTTGGCCCGCCGTCCTTCCGGCCCGGCCCGTCTGCCGCCGGGCCCTAGCGCCAGCCTGCCAGGAAGGCGCGCGTCTCGTCCATGCGGGGGTGGTCGAGCACCTGCTCGGCGGGTCCCCTCTCCACGACGCGCCCCTCGCTCATGAACGCGACCTCGTCGGCGATGCGGCGGGCCTGGCCGATGTTGTGCGTCACCACCACGATGGCGTAGCGCTCGCGCAGGCGCAGGAGGGCGCGCTCGACCGTGGCGGTGGCGTTCACGTCGAGCGCGGAGCAGGGCTCGTCGAGCAGGAGGACCTGCGGGTCCACGGCTATCGCGCGGGCGATGCAGAGCCTCTGCTGCTGCCCGCCGGAGAGCCTGAGCGCGCTCTTGCGGAGGTCCTGCGAGACCTCGTCCCACAGTCCCACCAGCTCGAGCTTCTCGCGCACGAGGTCCTCGAGCTCGCGCTTGGACGCGCCGCCGAAGTAGCGCGGCGCATAGGTGACGTTGCGCCAGATCGAGAAGGGGAAGGGGGAGGGCTCCTGGAAGACCATCCCCACGTTCCGGCGCAGCTCCTCGGCTGGCATGCGCGCCACGTCGCGGCCCCTGAGCGTCACCTGGCCCGAGAGCCGCACGTGGGGCCCCTCGAGCACGAGCCTGTTGACCGAGCGCAAGAGCGTCGTCTTCCCGCAGCCCGACGGGCCGATGACCGCGAGGACCCGGTGGTCGCGCACGGAGAGGCTGACGTCGTGGAGGGCCTCCACGCCGTCGTATGCGACCGTGAGGTGGGAGATGCCGACGACCTCGTCGGCCGGCCTCGCGCCTGCGACCTCGCCGCCCGGCACCTCGCCGCCCGCCGCCACGCCGTCCGCCGCGCCCTGAGTCCCTACGACCTCATCCATCGCTTCACGCTCCATCTCGAGTAGGCGGCGACGGCCACGTTGCCGGCGAGCACGATGGCCATCATCACGAAGGCCGTCCCGTAGGCGAGGTCGAGCGACGTCGCGCCCTGGGCGACCAGCAGGTACAGGTGCAGCGGGAGCGCCATGGCCGGCTGCATGACGCTCGTGGGCACGCCGGCGTAGGCCACGGCGCCGGTGAAGATGAGCGGCGCCGTCGCTCCCATGGCGTAGCAGGCGCCGAGTGCCAGCGCGCCCCAGATCGAGCCGCGCGCGGCAGGCAGCACGATGTTGCGCACGGTGTAGAGCTTGGAGCAGCCGAGCGCGTAGGACGACTCGACCAGCGAGCGCGGCACCTCGTGGAGGCCCTTCTCCACCCGGACCTCGACGAAGGGCACGATCATGATCGCGAGCGCCACGCTCGAGGAGAGGATGCAGCGGCCCCAGGCGAGGTCGCGCACGAACAGCGAGTAGGAGAAGAGCCCGAGCACGATCGAGGGTATCCCCGACATGCACTGCACGACGCCGCGCACCAGGGCCGCCCTGCGCGGGCTGGGGCAGAGGAACTCCACGTAGACGGCCGTGGCGATGGCGGGGACGCCGCCGACGAGGCACGCCAGCAGCGTGAACCAGAGGCTGCCGACGATTGCCGGCATGATGCCGCCCTGCTCGCCCAGGACCGCCCCGGAGGGCGCCTGCGTCAGGAAGCCCCAGCTGATGACCCCCGCACCCTTGAGGAGCACGTAGCCGAAGAGGAAGAGCGGCGCCGCCACGACGAGGGCGACCGAGACCGTGGCCCACACGGCGAGCGCGCGCCCGCGCCAGCGCATGCTACTCGCCCCCCTTGAGGAGGGCGCGCCTGAGCGCCCAGACGGCGAGGTTCACGAGGGCGACGAGGACCACGAGCACCAGGCCCGCGGCGTAGAGGGCGTGGTAGTGGGTGGAGCCCACCTCGGCCGTCCCCATCTCGAGCGCGATCAGCGCGGCGATGGACTCGCCCTTGCCGAGCAGGGTGGGGAAGAGGTTGGCGTCGCCGATCACCATCATGACCGCCATGGTCTCGCCCATCGCGCGGCCGGCGGCCAGGACGAGCGCCATCAGGATCGAGCGCCAGGAGGCCGGGATGCCCACGCAGGCAAGGAAGTGCCAGCGCGAGACCCCGAGCGCGTCGGAGCTCGCGGCGAAGCGGCGGCTCTGCTCCATGAGCGACTCGGTCACCGAGGACACGAGGAAGGGCACGACCATGGTGGCGAGCACGATCGCCGCGGCCAGCACGCACGAGCCGCTGGAGACGCCGGCCCTGCGGAAGGCGGGCGTCACGACCTCGATGCCGACGAAGCCGAAGACCACGGAGGGGACGCCTGCGAGGAGGTCGACGAAGGGGAGGAGGGCCGCGCGCACGCGGCCGTCCGCGGCGGCCAGGAAGGCGGCGGCGCCGACGCCCGCGGCCGTGGCGAGGAGCAGGGCGAGCAGCGAGACCGCCAGCGTGCCCGCCACGAAGTTGGCGATGCCGAAGGAGGTGGCGCCGACGTAGTCGACGGGCATCCAGTCCCCGGAGAGGAGGAAGTCCGCGAGGCTGACCTCGTCGAAGGTCGGCAGGGCCTCGATGGAGACGAAGAGTACGACGAAGACGAGGGCGGCAAGGCAGAGGGCGGTGAGGGCCCGGACCACCGCGAGGAAGCAGGCGTTCGCCACGCTCCCGCGCGAGTGCCCGGAGCCCCACCGCCCCGTCTTAGCACGGACCCCCGTCAGCTGTTGGCGAGCTGGCATGAGGGTCTCGTCCCTACTCTCCCGAGGGGACCTGGCCGGGCTGGAACGCGGGGATGTAGCCGTTGGCCACCACCGTGTCGTAGCCCGTCTGGGAGAAGATGTAGTCGATGAAGGCCTGCTCGGAGCTGGTGATCTCGGAGCCGGAGACGATCTGGACCGGGCGCTGCACCTTGTAGGCGCCGGAGAGGATGTTCTCCTCGGTGGCCTCCACGCCGTCGACCTTGAGGGCGGTGAGGACCTTGGAGCTGGCGTTGGCCTTGTTGTAGGCGCCGAAGCCCACGTAGCCGATGCCCCACGGGTCGTTGGCGACGTTGGTGGCGAGCTCGGTCATGGAGGAGGACTGGGTCGCGGAGTCCGCGATCTTCTCGTCGCCCATGATGGACTTCTGGAAGACCTCGTAGGCGCCGCCGGAGAGGTCGCGGATGTAGACGTTGATCTTCTCGGCGGGCAGCGTGGGGTCGACCTGGTCCCAGGTGGTGTACTCGCCGGAGAAGATCTTCTTGATCGTGTCGGTGTCGAGGCTGTCGGTCTTGCCGACGAGCGGGTTCTGGGCGTTGACGGAGACGGTCAGGGCGTCGCGGGCGATGACGTAGGCCTTGTAGTCAGAGCCGATCTTCTCCTTCTCGGAGTCCTTGACGTCACGGGCGACCATGCCGAAGTCGCAGGTCTTGTCCACGACGGCGCTCACGCCCACGCCGGAGCCGCCGGGCGCCACGTAGATGGAGATGTTGGTGTCGGGGAAGGAGGGGTCGACCTTGTCCCAGGTCACGTACTGGTCGGTGAAGGAGGAGGCGAGCGAGGACATGATCGGGTAGAGCGACGTCGAGCCGCAGAACATGATCTGGCTCTTGAAGTCGCCCGACGAGCCGCCCGCCTGCTGCGCCTGCTGGTCCGTGCCCGCAGTCTGCGACGCGGAGTTCCCGCACGCGGCGAGCGAGCCCGCCACGACGAGCAGCGCCATCGCGCACGCCAGGAACCTCTTCCAGAACTTCATGTGTACCCCCATATCACTCGACATATAGGCGCGGCCTCTGTCCGCCGCGGCCTCGAACGTGTGTCACATAATAGAAACGTAAGGAAACTTTTAGCTTCAGGTATGCGCGAGCGGTCGATTTGGATATGCGAGAAAGACGCGCGACCGACCAGCTTTTCCGAGAAAAGCTAAACGCTGCGGGTTCTTCTCGCCTGGCGCCCGCGTCGGCCCCCCGCGCCCCGCGCCTGGCGCCCGCGGTCGCCGCCCTCGCGCCCGCCCGCGCCGCCCGGGGCGCGCCTGCCGCCGTCTGCCGCCCGCCGTCAGACCCCCGCCGCCCGCCCGCGCGCCCCACCCGCTCCCCTAGGGGCACCTCGCGATTTGACAATCACCGCGGATTTAATTAGCGGTGAGCCAACTTTCCCGTGGGGTCTAGGGGGTTCGTAGGGCCGGCCGACGAGGCTTGGGCGCGCGAGGGCCGGCGCAGGGGCGGCTATTTGAGCGAAGGGGACACATGGAAAAGGTCAGGGTGGGCATCAACGGGTTCGGGCGCATCGGCCGCGTCGTACTACGGAGCCTGGAGATGCGCGACACGTGCGTCGAGGTCTGCGGGATCAACATCCACAACGCGGATCACGCGCGCATGGCGTACCAGTTCGAGTACGACTCCGTCTTCGGGCGCTTCCAGGGCGACGTCGAGGCGACCGACGACGGCATCCGGGTCAACGGCCACGACATCCACGTCTTCTCCGAGGACGACCCGGCCGACATCGACTGGGCGTCGTGCGGCGCCGAGTACGTGATCGAGTCCACCGGCAGGTTCCGCACGCTCCTCGGCTGCAGGAGGCACCTGCTCGGCGGCGCGCGCCGCGTCGTGCTCACCGCGCCGAGCAAGGACGACATGCCCATGTTCGTGATGGGCGTCAACAACGAGGGCTACGACCCCGCCACCATGCAGGTCGTCTCCAACGCGAGCTGCACCACCAACTGCCTCGCGCCCCTCGCCAAGGTCGTCAACGACGCCTTCGGGATCGAGAAGGGCCTCATGTCGACCATCCACGCCTCCACCTCCAAGCAGAAGCCGGTCGACTCCAACGGCGGCCGCGACTGGAGGACCGGCCGCTCCGTCATCAACAACATCATCCCCTCGACCACCGGCGCGGCGCGTGCGGTGGGCAGGGTCATCCCCGAGCTGGAGGGGCGCCTCACCGGCATGAGCTTCCGCGTTCCGGTCAACGACGTCTCGGTCGTCGACCTCACGGCGGAGCTCTCCCGCAAGGCGAGCTACGCCGAGGTCTGCCAGGCCATCCGCGAGGCGGCGGAGGGCCCCATGAGGGGGGTCATCGAGTACAACACCGACGAGCTCGTCTCGGGCGACCTGCGCGGCAACTACAACGCCTGCATCTTCGACGAGAAGGCGGGCATCATGCTCGACGACACGTTCGTCAAGCTCATCGCCTGGTACGACAACGAGTGGGGCTATTCTAACAAGGTGATAGACCTGCTCGTCTACATGGCGGAGAGGGACGCGGAGGCCGGGCTCTAGCCGGCGGGGGGCGCGGCCAGGGCGGGCTCTGCCCGCCGCGCGGCGGCGCCGGTCATTGATTATAACAATAGGTGCCGGCAGGTCCTTCTCCGCCGCGCCGCCCGCCCGCCACAGAAAACGCCCACGTGCGTGCCAGCCTGCGAGGAGAGGCGCTGAGCTGCTGATATGCCAATCAATGCAAGGGTCGTGCAGCCCCTTGCGCACCCGGTCGCGCGCACTTGCGAAGACTGAAGAGAACCTTAAAAGAATTGTGTCATAGAATAGCCTCCGTCACTGCGAGCAGACAAGCGAGGGGGCTCATCCCATGTGCGGAATCATCGCCTACACCGGCGCCAACCAGGCCGTCGCCCATCTCCTGGACGGGCTCCAGGCGCTGGAGTACCGCGGCTACGACTCGGCCGGCGTCGCCGTGCTCTCGGACTCCGGCAACGTCCACGTGGTCAAGTGCAAGGGGCGCGTCGCCACGCTGCGCGAGCGCTGCCAGGCCGCGAACCTCGTGGGGACCTGCGGGATCGGCCACACGCGCTGGGCGACGCACGGCGCCCCCTCCGACCGCAACTCCCACCCCCACACGGACTGCTCCGGCAGGGTCGCGATCGTCCACAACGGCATCATCGAGAACTTCGAGGAGCTCCGCCAGACGCTGCGCCTCTCGGGCCACGAGTTCAGGAGCGACACGGACTCCGAGGTCATCGCCCACCTCTTCGAGGAGGCCTGGCGCGGCCCCGCGCACGGCAGCCTCGTGGAGGCGCTGAGGAACACCGCCGCCCGCCTCGAGGGCTCCTGGTCGATCGCGGTCGAGTGCGCCGACGCCCCCGGCCAGGTCGTGGTGACCCGCCACGGCAGCCCGCTCGTGGTCGCCTCCACCGAGGAGGGCGCCTTCGCCGCCTCCGACGTCATGCCGCTCGCCGCCGTGACGAGCCACGTCATGCAGCTCGACGACGGCGACGTCGCCCTGCTCTCGCGCGACGGCTCCGTCGAGGTCTTCGACGCCTCCGGCGAGCCGGTGCGCCAGCCCAAGACCCTCGACATCGACTGGGACGCCTCCGCGGCGACCCTCGGCGGCTACCCCGACTTCATGAGCAAGGAGATCTCGGAGCAGCCCGAGGCGATCGAGCGCCTGCTCAGGGGCCGACTCGGCGAGCACGGCGTCGAGATGGACGAGCTCGACATGACCGACGAGGACCTCGCCCTCGTCGACCGCATCTACATCGTGGCCTGCGGCACCTCCTACCACGTGGGGCTCATCGCCAAGACCATGATCGAGCACTGGGCGAAGGTCTTCGTCTCGGTGGAGTACGCCTCCGAGTTCAACTACTCCGACGTGCTCGTCACCGACCACACGCTCTGCGTCATCGTCACCCAGTCGGGCGAGACGGCGGACACCCTCTCCGCCGCGCGCAGGCTCAAGGGCATGGGCTGCAAGGTCTTCGCGATCACCAACGTCCTCGGCAGCTCGGCGGCCCGCGAGTCCGACGGCACCCTCTACATCCAGGCGGGGCCCGAGGTGGCCGTCGCCTCGACCAAGGCCTACACGGCCCAGATGGTCGCCGGCGCCCTGCTCGCCCTCAGGCTCGCGCTCGCCTGCGGCCAGATGACGCGCGAGGAGGTGGGGAAGGTCTTCCGCGAGCTGGAGAAGGTCCCCGACGCCATCCGCGAGGTCTTCCGCCGCAGCTGGCAGGACAAGCAGGCCGTGCCGCTCTTCCGCGACGCCCAGAGCGCGCTCTACCTCGGGCGCGGCACCAGCTCCACGACCGCCTACGAGGGCGCGCTCAAGATGAAGGAGATCGCCTACGTCCACGCCGAGGCCTACCCGGCAGGCGAGATGAAGCACGGCCCCATCGCCCTCATCCAGCCGGGCTTCCCGGTGCTCGCCGTGGTGCCGGCCGACCACGTGCACGACAAGACCGTCTCCAACATCATGGAGTCCAAGGCCCGCGGCGCCAGGATCGTCGCCGTGGCGACCGACGGCGACGAGCAGGTCGCCAACCTCGCGGACCACGTGCTGTGGGTCCCGCAGATGGACGAGTACGTGGTGCCGATCGTGGCGGTGGTGCACCTGCAGATGCTGGCGCGCTACGTCGCGCTCGCCAAGGGGCTCGACGTCGACAAGCCCAGGAACCTCGCCAAGTCCGTGACGGTCGAGTAGGGCCCGGGGCATGGGGAGGCGCCAGGGAGGGGGAGGGGCCGGCCGGCGCGCCGCCTCGCGCGGGACGCGCGCGAGGCTCGCGCTCGCGGGCGCCCTCGTCGCCTGGAGCCTGGGCCTGTGGGCGGCCGTCTCGCACGCGCCCGGCCTCTTCTTCCCCGGCTACCGTGCGGCCACGAGGGCCGTGGAGTCCGCCCTCGCCGCCGCGACGGGCCTGGTGCCCTTCGCCGTGTGGGACCTCGGCCTGGCGGCCCTCGCCGCCTGGGCGCTCGTCGCGCTCGTCCGCGCCCTCGCGGGGCGCCGGGCGCTCCTGCCATGGCTCTCGTGGGTCCTGCTCGTCTGCGCGGCGACGGCGGCCGCGCTATGCGGCTGGGCGCTCGACCACTACGCGCCCCCGCTCGCGGATGAGGTGGGCCTCGAGGTCGGCGCGTACTCGGAGGACGAGCTCTCCTCGGCGACCGAGGGCTACCTCGCCGACGCGGCCGCGCTCGCGGGGGAGGTGGCGCGCGACGGCGACGGCGCGCTCGCCAAGCCCGACTTCTACGACCTGGCGCGCGCCGCCGGCTCGGCCTACGAGCCCCTCGGCGAGAGGTACCCCTTCTTCCGGGGCGGCTCGACGGCGCCGGTGAAGGCCCTCCTCCTCTGGGGGAGGCCCCTGCTCATGAGCGGCTACGTGGGCATGTTCTGGGCGCCGACCGGCGAGGCGGGCGTGCCCGTGGACTGCGCCGCGGCGGAGCTGCCCTTCGTCATGTGCCACGAGGCGGCGCACCGCCTGGGGGTCGCGAGCGAGGAGGAGGCCAACTTCGCGGCCTACCTCGCCTGCGAGGCGAGTGGGGACGCGCGGCTGCGCTATGCGGGCGCCTACAGCGCCTTCTGCTACTGCCTGAACGCCCTCGCCGCGCAGGACCCGGACCGCGCCGGGCAGGTCGTGGCGGACGCCGCGGACGCGGCCGGGGAGGAGGGGGTCGGCCTCGTGCTCCGGGACCGTGCCGACTCGATCGAGCACTACGAGGCCTACCGCAGCTCCTTCGAGGCGGTGGGGGACGCGGTCAACGAGACCTACCTCACGAGCTTCGGGGAGGAGCAGGGCGTGCGCTCCTACGGCCTGGTCGTCGACTACCTGATCGCCTGGCGGCAGGCGCGCGCCGGCGCGTAGGCGCCGCCGCGGGGCCGCCCGCGCGCCTGCGCTGGGGTTCGCGTGTAGATGCCCTCCTCGCCCTCGCGGGCGCGCCCGCGGCCCTACAATTGGCCCTTGGACGATTGGGTGCTAGAGGGCCTGGCGGACGGCGTTCCGTCTGGGGAGGTTTTCCGTGAGGTTCCAGGAGATGACCAAGGAGGGCGCCGAGAGGATCCTCGGCGTGCCGAGCCAGTACACCAAGGGCGACCTGAGGCAGTGCTACACGGCGAAGGCCCGCGAGTACCACCCCGACACCGCGGCCCAGAACGGCCTCACCCCCGAGCAGGCCCAGTCCAAGATGACCGACGTGAACAAGGCCTATGACTTCCTCAAGGGGCAGTTCGAGGGCGCGAACGAGGGGCGCGTGGTCGTGCGCGGCACCTGGGAGACCGCGGCCGCCGCGAGCGGCATAGAGAGCGGCTTCGCCGGGGTCGACTGGCGCTACGGCACGGGCCCCGACCCCGCGCCCTCCTCCGGCGCCCACTTCCGCAAGGGCGCGCCCGCCGGCTTCGGCGCCTACGGGACGAACAACTACGGGACCTACGAGGGCTCGGAGACGTGGAACGCGGGCGTCGCCGGCGCGGCGGACGACGACTTCTGGAGCTTCGCCGACGAGGGCGCCTCGGCCGCCGACGAGAGGGTCCCCGTGACGCCGCGCACGTTCCTCCTCGGCCCCGTGGTGCTGCGCGTGCTCCTCTCGGCCCTCTTCGCCTGGCTGTGGTGGCGCACCTTCCCGCTCGTGGGCGACAACCTCGTGCGCTACCCCGTGGCCACCGGCGCGGGCGCCCCCGACCTCCTCGGCGTGGCGCGCCTCGTGGCGGGGCTCGTCTACCCCACCTACCTGCTCGCCGTCGAGGTCCTGGCGGGCCAGGTCTCCGGCCTCGTCCGCGAGGTCCTGAACGGGCTCCTCTCCTGGGCGACCGGCACCTACTACGACCTCAGGCCCAAGAGCGCGAGCTACGGCTGCGCCCTCTCCCGCATGGTCCGGAACCAGCTCTGGAGCGTCCTGATGGTGCCCCTCGTGCTCTGGCTCGCCGGCAGGTGCGCGGCGGCGCCGGCGGCAGACCTCGCCCAGCGGTTCGCCTGGGGCGCGCTCGCCGTGGCGCTCGGCGTCGACACGCTGGCGGCCGTCGTGCACGGCGGCTTCGTGAACATCTGGACCACGGCGCTCTCCGAGCGCATCGAGGCGAGCTACCTCATGGTCCGCAAGCGCATCCTCGAGCGCTGCGGCAAGTGGAACGAGCGCGGCCGCTAGGGTCCCGGCGGCGCCGGACCGCGCCGGACTGCGCCGGACCGCGCCATGCTATCGTTCGTGACTGACTAGACGCCCGCCGCCCCGGGCGAGCGCGGGCCCGCCCGGACCCCGGGGCGGCAACGAGGTTTGGACCCCCTATGCCTGACAAGAACAGCCGCGCCGGCGGCAGGCCCCCGCGCTACGTCGGCCCGAGCGACAACCCCTACGACGCGGGCGACGCCATCGACGCGTACGCCCCGGACGAGGCGGACGTGGTCGACTTCAGGAGCGGGCGCCCCGTCGGGGCGCCGTCCGGCAGGCAGGGCCGCGCGCCCGCGGCCCGGCGCGCGACGCCCGCCGGCGCCGCCAACCCCTACGCCGCCGGCCCCGCCTACCCCGACAGGTCCCAGGCGCCCTCCCCGGCGGGCGCCCCCGAGCCCGACCCCCTCGACGTCCCGGTCCCGAGCAGGGAGAGCTACCGGGAGGAGTACGCCTACGAGCGCGACTTCGAGGAGGACTACGCGCGGGACTTCCCGGCGGACTACGGCCGCGCCGGGGCGGCGCGGCCCGCGGGCGCCGGCCGGCGCCAGGCTGCGGCCGCGCCGTCCAACCTCGGCGGCGGCGCCAGGATCTCGCGCCGCGGCGCGCTCGAGCGCGCGGCGGACCGCGTGGCCCACGGAGGCCCCCGCCAGTACCGGCCCGTCTCGTCCTACGACGAGGAGGGCGCCCGCGGCGGGCGCTCCCGCCGGCGGCAGGGGCGCCCCGGCGGGCGCGGCCACGGCCACCGCGGACTCGTGGTCCTCGTCTGCGCCGTCGCGGCGGTGGTCGCACTCTACGTCGCCGTCTTCGGGCCGATCGACCGCGAGCTCGCCTTCGACGACTCCGAGCAGCAGGCGCTCTCGCAGGAGACGGGCTGGCACCTGCCTGGCGCGCCCTACTACGTGCTGGCGCTCGGCTCCGACGCGCGCGAGGGCGACGCCTACTCCCGCTCCGACACGATGATCCTCGTCCGGATCGACCCCATCGCGAGCAAGCTCACGCTCGTGTCCATCCCGCGCGACACCAAGGTCGAGATCGAGGGGCACGGCACGCAGAAGATCAACGCGGCGTACGCCTTCGACGGGCCGGCCGGCGCGGCGCGCGCCGTGAGCAAGCTCACGGGCGTGTCCGTCTCCCACGTGGGCGTCGTCTACTTCGACGGCATCTCCGGCCTGGTGGACGCCCTGGGCGGCGTCACGGTCGACGTGCCGGTCGACGTGAACGACCCCGACTACACCGGCCTCGTGATGCCCGCGGGCACCTACGAGATGGACGGCGAGACCGCGCTGCTCTTCTCGCGCGTGCGCCACGGGTTCGCCAACGGGGACTTCCAGCGCCAGGCCGACCAGCGCATCCTGATCCAGGCGATCCTGGACAAGATCCTCTCGTCGGGGCCGGCCGGGGTCATGGCGCTCTCGCAGCAGATCGGCAGCCTCGCGAGCACCGACATGAGGTGCTACAACCTGATTCCGCTGATGCTGCGCTTCACCCTCACCAAGCCCACGGTCTACTCGTGCTCGATCCCCTCGACGACCGCCACGATCGACGGCGTCTCCTACGTCATCGCCGACGAGGAGGGGCTGCGCACGATGATGGCCAAGGTGGACGCGGGCGCCGACCCCAACGCCGACGCCGTGTCCGCCGTGGGGTAGCGAGGGGGCCCGCCCGGGCGGCGCGCGCCCGCCTGGTGGCGCCGCCCGGGGCGGATACGCGCCCCCTCGCTGGGGTATCCTCTCTCCTATAGGGTTTCGCAGCCGGACGACTTCCGCCCCGGGCGGGAACCGCTCGCGATTTCGAGGAGAGTCTCCATGGGTTGGTTCAAGCGGTTGTGCCTCATCGTCTTCGGCCTCGTCGGCATCTGCGCCCTCGCGGCGCTCTCCCTGCCCTGGGTAGGCCCCTGGACGGCGGAGGCGGCCGCCCTCGTTGCGGACGACACCTACTTCAACGTGCTCGTGGGCGCGGTCGCCATCACGGGGGCGGGCCTGCTCTTCTGCCTCCTGAGGGGCCTCTTCGCGCCGCGCAACCGCAAGAGCGTCGTCATCTCCACGCTCGACGGCGGACAGATCACGGTCACCCGTACCGCCATCGCCAGCCAGGCGCGCCACATCGTCGAGCGGGACGGGACCTGCCTCGCCGCGGCGACGCACGTGCGCGCCAAGAAGCGCGGCCACGTCCGCGTGGGCGTGCGCGTCACGCCGCTGCACGCCCTCAACGTGGTGGAGAAGGGCGCGGAGCTCCACGACGAGCTCGTGAGCGGCCTCGCCACGATCTGCGCCGACAAGCTCGAGGAGGTCAGCCTCGACTTCACCGACCCGCAGGACTTCGAGGAGCCCGCGGACGACTACGAGGAGCGCTACCTGCGCCCCTCGGCGGACGTCCCCGCGGCCGAGGCCCCCGAGGCGGGCCCGGAGCCCCGCGCGCGCGAGGCGGAGGCCGACCGCGCGGGCGAGATAGTCGTGCCGATGCGCGCCTACCCCGAGCCCGCGGCGAGCGAGGCCGCGGGCGGGACCGCCGACGCGGGCGACGCTGGCGAAGCGGCCGCGCCCGCCGACGCGGGCGGCTCGGCCGAGGGCGGCGCCGCGCAGGACGGCGGCGCCGTGGAGGACGCCGCGGCGGCGCCGGCCGCACCCCAGGCGGACGGGGACGCGGAGTCCGCAGGCGACGACCTCGAGGGGCAGGGTGCATAGGCATGGCGGACAGGAAGCCCAGGCTCAAGGTCGAGGAGGGGCCCGAGGGGACGGCCCCCACGGCGCCCGAGGGCGCGCGCGAGGCGGCGGCGGACGTGCGGCCGGCGCAGGCGGCGCCCGCCACGGGTGCGGCGGAGGCCGCAGGTGGCGGCGCCCCCGCTTCCGGCGGCGCGCCGGCGCCCGGTGACGGCCGCGCGCACGCCGGGGCGACGAGGGCGGTGGGGGCGTGGCTCTCCCGCACCTTCCCCGGGCATGAGAACGCCGTGTTGTTCGGCTTCGTCGGGTTCCTCGTGGCGATCCTTATCTTTATCATCGGGTTCTGGCGCACCCTGTTCGTCACGCTCGTGGTGGTCGCGTTCGTGGCCGTCGGGCAGTGCCTGGACGGGGACCCCAAGATCCTCCGGGCGCTGAAGCGGGCGCTCGGCGACGGCAGGGACTAGCGAGGCGCCGAGCCCGCCCCCCCGAGGGGCGGGCTCGGGCGCCGCGGCGCGGAAGGGAGCTTTGCATGGCCAAGAAGGAAGTCGCTCGCGACGAGGCGCCGGAGGAGCCGGCCGTCCTCGACGCCGAGGTGGAGCCCGAGGGCAGCGACATCCCCGTCGAGGACGAGGACCTGGAGTCGGAGGACTCCCTGACCTTCTCCAACGGCGTCATAGAGAAGATCGTCGCCATCGCGATGCGCGACGTCCCCGGCGTCGTGGGCATGAAGGGCGGCTGGATCAACCGCGTACAGGACGCCCTGGGCGCCGCCGACCCGCGCAAGGGCGTCAGCGTCGAGGTGACGCCCGACAGCTCGGTGCGCGTGAACATCTCCGTGCTGATGGAGTACGGCGCCTACGCGCCGCAGGTCTTCGAGGACGTCAAGAAGACGGTGGTCAAGCAGGTCACCGGCATGACCGGCCTCGAGATCGCCGGCGTCAACCTGAGGATCGAGGACGTGCTCACCCCCGAGGAGGTCCGCGCCCGCCGCAACGAGGGCAGGGCGGAGGCCGAGGCCGCGGCCGGCGGGGCCGCCCATGCGGAGGCCGACCAGGCGGCGCCCGAGGGCGAGGGCGCCGAGGCCACGCCCGCGCCCGCCGAGGCGGCACCGGAGCCCGCGGCCCCCGCGACAGAAGAGGAAGCCTAGCGCATGGGGGCGCGCACCGCGCTCGCCACGGGCCTGGGCAGGCTCGTCCACTGGGGCCTGCACGACGTCCTCGGCCGCTCCGCCTCACAGCTGCCGGGCCGCGTCGCGCTGTCGGTCGACCCCCACGCGATAGCGGGGCTCGCGCCCAAGCTCTCCCAGGGGTCGATCGTGGTCTGCGGCACCAACGGCAAGACGACGACGAACAACGTCCTCGCCTCCGCGATGGAGGCGGCGGGCATGCGCGTGCTGTGCAACCGCGAGGGGGCCAACATGGCCGCGGGCGTGGCGGCGGCTCTCCTGCCCGGGGGCTCCGCCGACTGGGCGGTGATGGAGGCCGACGAGCTCTCGACGGTCAACATCGTGCCGGCGCTCAGGCCGCGCCTCCTCGTGCTGCTGAACCTCTTCCGCGACCAGCTCGACCGCGCGGGGGAGATCGACCACGTGCAGAACACGATCGCCTCCGCCCTCGCCGCCTCGCCCGAGACCACGCTCCTGGTCTGCGGCGACGACCCCATCTCCATGGGCGTCGCGCGCAGGGCGCGCGAGGCGGGCACCCGCGTGCTCGCCTTCGGCATCGGCGAGGACCTCGGCCTCGGCGCCGACCGCGTGCCGGAGGGGGCCTTCTGCCAGGCGTGCGGCGCGCAGCTCGACTACGACTACCATACCTACGCGCAGCTCGGGGCCTTCCGCTGCCCGAGGGGCGACTTCGCCCGCCCGGAGCTCGACTTCGTGGCCACGGGGGTGCGCGTGGGGCGCGAGGGCGTCGAGTTCGACGCCTCGGGCTGCACGATCGACGGCAAGGTGCGCGTCTCCGCCTCGTTCGGCGGGGTCTACATGGTCTACAACCTGCTCGCGGCCTTCTCCGCCGCCTCGCTCGCCGGGGTGGACGGCGCGACCTTCCAGCGCGCCCTCGACGGCTACCACCCCGAGAACGGCCGCCTGCAGCACTTCGTCGTCGACGGCCGCGAGGTCGTCCTCAACCTCGCGAAGAACCCGACCGGCTTCAACCAGAACATCTCGCTCCTGCTCGCGGACGAGCGCGAGAAGGCCGCGTTCCTCGTGATCAACGACGACTTCAACGACGGCAAGGACATCTCCTGGATCTGGGACGTGGACTTCGAGCGGCTCGCCGGCTCGCCCGAGGCCCTGCGGGTCGTCGCTGGCGGCCACCGCGCGAACGACGTGCAGGTGCGCCTCAAGTACGCGGGCATCGAGGCGCCGATCGCGGACGGCGTGGCCGAGGCGCTCGAGGCGGTCTCGGACCTGCCGCGCGAGCGCCCGCTCTACGTGCTCACGAACTACAGCGCGCTGTGGCCGGCGAAGGCGGAGCTCGAGCGGATGGGGGAGCGCCATGAGTGAGAGCGCCACGCGGACGCTGAGGGTCGCACACCTCTACCCGGAGCTCCTCAACCTCTACGGCGACTCCGGCAACATCCTGTGCCTGCGCAAGCGGATGGAGTGGCGCGGCATCGCGCCCGACGTCCGCGAGGTGCACGTGGGCGAGCGCCCGAGCTTCTCGGGCGTGGACATAGCCTTCATCGGCGGCGGCTCCGACCGCGAGCAGCGGATCGTCTGCGACTTCCTCCTCGAGGAGCGCGACGAGCTCCGCTCCTTCGTGGAGGACGGCGGCGTCCTCGCGGCGGTGTGCGGCGGCTACCAGCTGCTCGGCCACTCCTACCTCATGGGCGAGGAGGCCGTGGAGGGCCTGGGGCTCGTCGACCTCTACACGGACCACGGCGAGCCGCGCATCATCGGCAACATCGCCGTCGAGTCGCGCGTCTCGCCCCAGCCGATCGTGGGCTACGAGAACCACGCGGGCCGCACGCACCTCGGCGACGGCGTGGAGCCGCTCGGCAGGGTGCTCTTCGGCCGCGGCAACGACGGCGAGTCGGGCTTCGAGGGCTGCCTCTACAAGAACGTCCTGGGCACCTACGTCCACGGGCCCCTGCTGCCCAAGAACCCGGGCGTCGCGGACTGGCTCCTCGCGCGCGCCCTCGAGCGGCGCTACGGCAGCGCCGACCTGGAGCCGCTGGACGATAGGGAGGAGCTCGCCGCCAACGAGGTTATGTACCATCGGTTGATGGCGGGCGAGGTCGAGGAGCTGTAGCCGGCCGCCCGCGTCCCGTCGGTCACGCAAGGCAGGAGGAGCCGCCCCATGGCGAAGGTCATCGTTTTCGGAAGTCTCAACATGGACCTCTCGGTCGTCTGCGGCCGCATGCCGCGCGAGGGCGAGACGGTCATGGGGTCGGGGTTCTTCACCAACGCGGGCGGCAAGGGCGGCAACCAGGCCGTCGCCGCGGTGCGCGCCGGCGTCGAGACGCACATGATCGCCCGCGTCGGCGCGGACGAGTTCGGCACGAGGCTCACGGACGGCCTCGAGTGGTACGGCGTGCGCTGCGACGCCGTCGGCCGCGCCGAGGGCTACCCAACCGGCACGGCGGTCATCATCCGCTGCGAGGGCGAGAACCGCATCATCGTCGACCCCGGCGCCAACCTGGCGCTCGGCCCCGACGAGGCCATCCGCGACTTCGACGCCATCGCCGAGGAGGGCGACATCCTGCTCACGCAGCTGGAGTGCAGCCTGGAGACCACCAGGGCGCTGATCGCGCACGCGCACGGGCGCGGCGTCAGGTGCGTGCTCAACGCCGCCCCGGCCTTCGAGCTGCCCGAGGAGCTCTACCGCGACGTCGACATCCTGTGCGTCAACGAGACGGAGTGCGAGCGCCTCTCCGGCGTCTACCCCGCCGACCGCTGGCGCCAGCGCGACGCCCTCGGGTTCTTCTCGCGCTGCGGGGTGGCCGACACGATCATCACGCTCGGCAGGCGCGGCTCGGTGACCGCGGGGGAGGGCGAGGACTGCCCGCACCTCGTCGAGGCCTTCAGGGTGGACGCGGTCGACACGACCGGCGCCGGCGACGCCTACCTCGGCATGCTCGCCGCCGAGCTCGTGCGCGGCGAGGGCCTGGCCTCCGCGATGGAGGTGGCGACGGCCGCGAGCGCCCTCGCCGTCAGGAAGCCCGGCGCCCAGCGCGCCATGCCGACGATCGACGAGGTCGAGGAGTTCCTCCGCGACCGCGGCTCGCGCGCGCGGGCCTAGGCGCGGAGGGCGGGACGGCTTGGGGACGGACGCGGTGCAGGAGAGGCAGGGGGGACGACGGGCCGAGGGGAGGCCGGCGGGGTCCGCGGACGGGCGCCAGGCGCGCCGCCCCTGGGTCGACTACTTCGGGTGGCTCCGCGCGGTCGCGGCCGTGAGCATCGTCTTCATGCACGCGATCGTCTCCACCTTGAAGGACGCCACGCCCGCCGTCGACGACCTCGTCGCGCGCGCGGTGGGCCAGGCCGTCATGATCCCGCTCACGCGCTGGGCGGTCCCGGTCTTCTTCATGATCACGGGCGCCCTGCTCCTCGACCCCGAGAAGAACGTGGGGCCAGACCGCATCCGTCGCTACGTGTGGCGCATGGTCGTGGTCCTTCTCACCTTCGGGCTCGCCTTCAACGTCTCCGAGCTCATGGTCCAGGACGGCCTCGGCCTCCCGGAGGCCCTCGGCCAGGGCCTCGGGCTCCTCGTCTCCGGCTACTCGTGGGACCACATGTGGTACGTCTACGCCCTGATCGGCGTCTACCTGTTCGTCCCGGCGCTCAGGGCCTTCGTCCGCGCGGCGTCGCGCGAGACCTACCTCCTCACCCTCGGCGCGATCTACGCCCTCTGCTTCGCCGTCCCGACGCTCAACTCGCTGCTCTCGCTCGACCTCGCGACCCTGCACGTGCCCGAGGGCGTCTACCCCGTCGGCTACGTGCTGCTCGGCTACTACGCCCACAAGAACCTCAGGCTCGACTGGCGCATCGGCCTCGCGGGGGGCGCCTGCTGCGCCGCCGCGACCGCCATCGGCGCGTGGGCGGAGCTGGCCGAGACGAGCGCGGAGTACGCGTTCTTCCCCCAGGGCGCCCTCGTCGCGCCCTTCGCCCTAGCGGTCTTCCTCGCCTTCAGGCGCCTCCTGGACCACGTGCCCGTCTCCGAGCACCCCGCCGCGCGCACCCTCGACCGCCTGGGCTTCGGCCTCTACGTCATCCACCCGGTCTTCGTGCACGCCTTCGTCGCCCTCGTGCCCACGACGTTCGCGCCCCTGTGGCTCTACGTGCTCTGCTGCTTCCTGGCGTCGCTCGCCCTGGGCCTGGCCACCACCTGGGCGGTCGAGCGCGTCCCCTGGCTGGGCAGGTACCTCTAGCGGCCGCGCCCGCAGGGGAGCCGGGGCCGGCGCCCGCAGGGGCGCTGCCGGCGCCAGCAGGGGAGCCGGCCGGGGTGGTGCCGCCCCGGCCCTCAGGCCCGCGCGTCCTCTTCTGGCTCGGCGTCGAGCCGGACGCGGGAGCGGTCCGCGAGCGCAGCGTAGCCCGGCCCGAGCCAGACGGCGGACTCGCCCGGCCCGAGCACGAGCGGCATGCGGCGGTGCACCGGCCGGACGTCCGCGTTGGGCTCGCAGGTAACGACCGAGAAGCGGCTCCCGTCGCTGACGCAGGCGAGGAGGAAGACGGCGTGGCCCGCGAGCCGGAAGCGCCACTGGCGCCTGCCCGCCTCGCCCGCGGCGGGGGCGTCCGCGGTCTCGTAGAAGCGGCGGACGGGCACGAGGCAGCGGCCCTCGGAGGCGGGGCGCGCCCAGAGCCCGCGCCCCGAGCGCTCCTGCGAGAGGGCGGTCTCGATCCGGGTGTTGAAGACGAGGCCGTGGCCCGCGGGGGCGTCGAAGCCCCAGGAGAGCGTCCTGACCGCGAGCTCGCCCGCACCGTCCGGCACGAACAGGGGGACCTGGCTCCCGGGGTAGGCGTCGGGCGCGGGAGGCGCCCCCTCATCCGCGGCGGGCACGCGGGCGCGCCCCGACTCCCTGAGGGCGCGCAGGGCCTCGCGCATCTCGGCCGCCTGCAGGGGCGACATCCTGTGGCACATCCGCGCACCTCCCGGGGTCGTGTTCCTCGCAAAGGACTATACTCTCCCCCAAGGGGAGCTGGCGCACGCCGGCTGAGAGGGGGCCCACGGCGGCCCCGACCCATAGAACCTGTCCGGACAATGCCGGCGTAGGGACCATCACACCCGTTCGCGAGGTCCCGAGAGCACAAGCGGGGCCTCGTCTCCTCTCTCGCACGCGCGTGCGGGGGCGTGGGCGCCCGCCGAGAGGAGAGCAGCATGAACTGCAGCGTCGCCATCCAGTACCTGCCCATGGACGCCAAGGACGAGGACGAGGTCTGCCGCATCGTGGACGCGGTCATCGCCTACATCGACTCCACGGGCGTCGACTACTTCGTGGGGCCCTTCGAGACCGCGATCGAGGGCGACTACGACAAGTGCATGGAGATCGTGAAGAACTGCCAGCTCGTGGGTGCCAAGGCGGGCTGCCGCCACGTGGCGACCTACGTGAAGATCGACTACAAGAGCGAGGGCGACGTGATGAGCACGGAGCACAAGGTCGCCAAGTACCACCAGGGCGACCCGGAGTTCTCCCAGAAGGCAGCCCATGTCGCATAGGGGGCCGGCGGCCTCGGGGCCCCGCTCCCGGCGCGCGCGCAGGGTCTGGGTCCCGCTCGCGACCATCGCGGTCCTCCTCGTCGTCTGGCAGCTGGTGGTCGTCTGCGGCGTGGTGCCCAACTTCATGCTGCCGAGCCCCACGCAGGTCGTCGCCGCCCTCGTGGGCGACGTGGGCCTGCTCCTGCAGCACTCCGCCACGACCCTCGTCGAGGCCGCGCTCGGCCTCCTGATCGGCGTGGCGGTCGGGTTCGTCGTCGCGGTCCTCATGGACGCCTTCGAGACGGTCAGCCTCGCGCTCGACCCCCTGGTCACCATCTCGCAGACCATCCCGACCGTGGCCATAGCGCCCCTCCTGGTGCTGTGGATGGGCTACGGGCTCGCGCCGAAGGTCGTGCTCGTCGTGATCTCGACCTTCTTCCCGGTGACGGTCTCGCTCGTCTCCGGCTTCAGGTCGGTCGACCCCGACATGCTCGACCTCATGCGCACGATGAACGCGAGCCGCCTGCAGGTCTTCTGGAACGTGAAGCTCCCGGCCGCCCTGGGCGAGTTCTTCAGCGGCCTCAAGATCTCGGCGACCTACGCCATCGTCGGCGCGGTCATCGCCGAGTGGCTCGGGGGCTTCTCGGGCCTCGGCGTCTACATGACCCGCGTGCGCAAGTCCTTCTCGTACGACAAGATGTTCGCCGTGATCATCCTGATCTCGGCCCTCTCGCTGGCGCTCATGAAGCTCGTCGAGGGCCTGCAGCGCCTCGCGATGCCCTGGGCCAGGGTGGAAAGGAACGAAAGATGATGCGATTCATAGACTCCAGGCACGCCGGCCGCGCGGGCGTCACCCGCCGCGCGTTCGTGGAGGGGGCGGGCGCCGCGGGCGCCGCGCTGGCGCTCGCCGCCTGCGGCTCCTACGACAACTCCGGCGCCTCCGAGGCGGCCAAGGGCTCCTCGTCGGACGCCTCCGCCTCCACGGGCGACTCCGGGCTGACCAAGATCAGCTTCTGCCTCGACTACACGCCCAACACCAACCACACGGGCATCTACGTGGCGCTCAACAAGGGCTACTTCAAGGACGCCGGCCTCGACGTGACCGTGATCCAGCCCGCGGACGGCTCGGCCGAGCAGGTCATCGGCTCCGGGCAGGCGCAGTTCGGCATCTCCTACCAGGACTACATCGCCAACAGCCTCGCCTCCGACAGCCCCATGCCCATCGAGGCGCTCGCCGCCGTCATCCAGCACAACACCTCCGCGATCCTGAGCCGCAAGGCCGACGGCATCACCCGCTTCGCCGCCCTCGAGGGCCACACCTACACCACCTGGGAGATGCCGGTGGAGCAGGCAATGATGAAGCAGTGCGTCGAGCGCGACGGCGGCGACTGGGGCAAGGTCACGCTCGTGCCCTACGAGACCGACGACGACGTGGCCGGCCTGCAGGCGAACATGTACGACGCCGTGTGGGTCTACATGGCCTGGGCGGTCCAGAAGGCCCAGCTCGAGGGCGTCGACGTCAACTACTTCACCTTCGTCGACACCGACGAGACCTTCGACTACTACACCCCGGTCATCGCCGGCAACGACGACTTCGTCGCCGCCAACCCCGACGTGACCAAGGCGTTCGTCGCCGCCTGCAAGAAGGGCTACGAGTTCTGCGTCGAGAACCCCGACGAGGCCGCCGACATCCTCTGCCAGGAGGTGCCGGAGCTCGACGCGGCGCTGGTCAGGCAGTCCCAGGCCTACCTCGCCGACCAGTACGTGGCCGACGCCTCGAGCTGGGGCGTCATCGACCCGGCGCGCTGGAGCCGCTTCTACCAGTGGCTGAACGACAAAGGCCTCGTGAAGAACCAGCTCGACGTGAACGCCGGCTTCACGACCGAGTACCTGGCCTAGCCGGCCTGGAGGGGGCGCCATGGAGGACAGGGAGAAGGTGCCCGCAGCGGCGGGCGGCGACGGCGTGGCGGCGCTCGAGGCGCGCCACCTCACGCTCTCGTGGGACGGCGAGCACGTCGTGGTGAGCGACGTGAGCCTGAGGCTCGACCCCGGCGAGGTCGTCTGCATGGTCGGCAAGTCCGGCTGCGGCAAGACGACCATCCTCCACGCCCTCTCCGGCCTGACGACGCCCCGGGAGGGCAGGGTGCTCCTGCACGGCGAGGACGTGACCGGCAAGCCGGGGCGCGTGAGCTACATGCTCCAGAAGGACCTGCTCCTGCCCTCCAAGACGATCGTCGACAACGTCTCGCTGCCCCTCGTGGTGCGCGGGACGCCCAAGGCCGAGGCGCGCGCTAAGGCGGCGCCCCTCTTCGAGCGCTTCGGCCTGGCCGGCTGCGAGCGGCTGTGGCCCTCGCAGCTCTCGGGCGGCATGCGGCAGCGCGCCGCCTTCCTGAGGACCTACCTCATGGGCAACGACGTGATGCTGCTCGACGAGCCCTTCTCGGCCCTCGACGCCCTGACCAGGGTGGACATGCGCGACTGGTACTGCCGGATGGCCAAGGAGCTGAGGATCGCCACGCTCGCGATCACCCACGACGTGGACGAGGCCGTGAGCATGGCAAACAGGATCTACGTGCTGGAGGGGACGCCGTCGGCGGGCGACCCGAGCCACATCCGCGCGGAGCTCGAGGTGCCGCGGGGCGAGAGGGACCTGGGGTCCGCGGAGTTCGCCCTCACCGAGGGCTTCCTCGCCTGCAAGCGCCAGGTCCTGTCGCTCCTCGGCCGCTAGAGGAGGGTGCGGGGCCGGCCCGGGTCCCCTGGCTCCGGCCGGCGCCTAGACCGTCTGCCGGAAGCGGCGGTCGGTCAGCGCGCGGGCGATAATGAGCCCCAGGGGCAGCGCCAGGACCATGAACGCCGCGTTGAAGAGCCACGAGGCGCCGTCGGCGCTGTTGCCGAGGGCGAGGTGGTAGACGGCCCGGTACATGTAGAGGCCGGGCACCATGATCACGATGGACGGCACCGTGAGCGATATCCTGGGGTAGCCGACGCGGCGCTGGACGACGGAGGCGAGGAGCCCCGCCGCGAGCGCGCCCAGGAAGCTCGCGAGCGAGGGCGCGCAGCCGGCGAGGTCTACGAGCTCGAGCCTCAGCGTGTTAGAGACGGCGCCGATCGAGGCGGCCGTCGCGGCCATGCGGGGCGTGCTGTTGAACATCTGGGAGAAGCCGAAGACGCCCACGAAGCTCATGGCCAGCCTGAGCAGGGCGCGCGCCAGCGGGTCGAGCGCCACCCCCTGCAGGTCGCCCGGGCCGAAGTCCATGAGGGTCGCCACGACCCAGCCGGTGAAGGTCGCGGTCGTGATGATGACCAGGGCGTAGGTGATGCGCTCGATGCCGGAGCGCATGTCGGACTTGGCGAGGTCGATGCCGCCCGTGATCAGCGGGAAGCCCGGGATGATGAAGAGCATCGCGCAGATGTAGGCGGACTCGTGCAGCGGGCTCAGGCCGAAGAGCCGCTCGAGGAGCAGGTAGCTCGAGATGGCGGCCAGGCAGGCGAGCGCCACCGAGGCCATCACGTTGGGGATGAGCGAGACGCGCCGGTCGATCAGGTGGCGCCTGAACCAGTTGCCCGCGAGCGCGCCGACGAGCGAGACGAGCATCTCGACGGGGCCTCCCCCGAGCAGGAAGGTGAAGGCCGCGCAGGCGAAGCCCGAGGAGAGCCCGGCCTGGAGGGGGGTGTAGTTGCCCCTCATGGAGCAGATCCGGTCGAGGGCGGCGTGGGCCTCCGCGAGGGTCATGTCGTCGCGGTCGCAGAACTCGCGCACGAACCTGCTCAGGTGGTCGAGCCTGTCGGTGTTCACGCCCGTGGTGGGCAGGGAGTAGGAGGCGCTCGTGCGCTCGGGGCCGCGGGTGCAGGTGTAGCTGATCGACGTCAGCCCGGCGTCGACCGTGCAGGAGAGGGAGAGCTTGCGGGCGACCGCGTTCATCGACTCGATGACCCTCCAGGCGCCCGTCCCCGCCGAGAGCATCGAGATGCCGACCCGGCCGACGAGGCGCGCCTGGTCGTCGAAGGTCGCCTCCGTGACGAGCGACGCCGGCTCGCCGCCGCCGTGCCACTCCGGGGCCATGCGGTGGCTGACGCTCGCGTCGTTGCAGGGGTAGCAGGCGCACAACCCCGTGCCGGCCGCGTCCCCGCAGGTGCCGTGCCCCTCGCCGGCGCCGTCCGCCGCCCTGGCCGCAGAACCTGACCCTGCCATCTCGGTGTCGCTCATGAGGTGCCCCTCCCGTCGCCGCCGCGGCGGCACGTCGAACCGGTGCCGCCCGGGCGAAGGAAGGCCCGCCCGGGCCGTATAAGGGATACACCTCGCCCGGGCGGGCCGCAACCGGCCCCCTGTATTGTTCACGAGACGTTGCCCGGCGCGCCGCCTGGGGACGCGCCGGGGGCCGCGCGCAGCGCCGCGCCGAAGGCCGGGGGCAGAGCCCGCCTAGCTCGCCGACTGCGTGGAGGAGCTCCCGGAGGCGTCGCCCGTGGAGGTGCCGGAGCTCGAGCTGGAGCCGGAGGCTTCGCCCGCGCCCTTACCGTCGGAGGTCGTGGAGCCGTCGGAGCCGCTCGTCGATGTGCCGCTGCCGGAGCCGGAGGCGCTGGTCCCGCTGGAGCCGCCGGACGTGGAGGAGCCGGAGCCCGAGGTGCCCGTGGAGCCGGACGTGGTGGAGCCCGAGGCGGGGGAGCCCGTCGCGGTGCCCGTCGAGCCCGTGCCCGTGCCCGTGGTGGAGGAGCTGCCGGTGCCCGTGGCGCCCGTCGACGCGGAGTCGGTCGTGGCGCCCTGGGAGGTGCCGGCGTCGCCCGTGGAGGAGCCCGTCGTGGACCCGCCCTTCTCGGAGGCGCTCGTCTCGCCGGCGGCGGACTTGCCCGAGGAGGACGCCTCGTCGGTCGTCGTCGCGTCCTCGGTCCTGGAGGACGAGACGATCGGCTGGGTCTTGGGGCCGATGCCCGAGCCGCCGGTCGCGAAGGTCACGATGGCCGCGGTCGCCAGGACCACGGCGACGGACGCCACGACGGCGACCACGATGCCGCGCCTGCGCACCACGGCGGCGCGCGAGGCCTCGCGCCTCTCGACCGACTCGTGCATCTCGGGCGTGACGTAGGGGGTGCCGGAGTCGGCGACCTCGCCGTAGCACTGCGCGAGGGAGGTGCGCGTCGCGTCCCCGTCGAGCTGGCTGGAGTCCATCACGCCGTCGATCTGCGGGGAGCCGAGGCCCGAGCCGCTCGCGACGTCCTTGAGCTTCTCGCCCGCCTTGGAGGCCAGGCGGGTGTAGAGCTGGGTCGCGATGGAGGATATGCCGGCGCCGACGGCGATGCCGATGATCGAGCCGCCGATGCCGATGCTCGAGGAGAGCAGCAGCGAGGTCACCGCCGAGAGGACCGACCCGACGACGAGCGAGATGGAGACGGGGCGGGAGTCTTCGGCGGGGTCCTGCTGGGAGGGGGCGGGCGCGCCCGACAGCGCCTGCTGGCCGGGGGCGGCGCCCTGGCCGTAAGGCGAGGCCTGGCCATAGGCCGCACGCTGGGTCGCGACGCCGGAGGCGCGCGTCACGTCCGGAGCCCCCTGCGCGCCGGACGCG
Source organism: Olsenella sp. (assembly GCA_036454645.1). GTDB lineage: Bacteria > Actinomycetota > Coriobacteriia > Coriobacteriales > Atopobiaceae > Olsenella_K. The sequence goes on from JAZHSQ010000001.1 coordinate 127,904, forward strand.
CCCGCCCCGCCCTGGCGCAGGCGGACCCTGCGGGGCCGCTCGGCCCGCGCCCTCGTGGCCGCCGGCGCGCCTTGCGGCTGGGCGGCGCCCCAGCGCCTCGTCTCCTCGGCGCCGCTTCTCGACTGGTCATCAGTGTTCAAGGACATGTGCCTTCCTTAGGTCGAATGAGCCACCCGTGAATTAGCTACCCAGTCTAGAGTGCCCCGCGACGGGGGCGGACGAGGCGCTAAAACCTCCCATAGCTCCTACATGTGCCCTGCTCGCAGGCCTCCCGGAGCGCTCGGGGCCAGGTCGGGGCAGGTGGCGGGCGCGCTCGCGCGCCGCTTGGATTGTGGGTGAAAACCCTATGACTCGCCCCACTCGGCGGCTATGATTAGGGGAGCGCGGCAGCACTGCCGTAGTCCCTATGTCAGGAGGTATCATGCTCGTAAACGCAGCAGGCATGCTCAAGGCAGCCAAGGCGGGCCACTATGGGATCGCCGCCTTCAACACGAACGACCTCGAATGGACTCGCTCTATCCTGACCGCCGCCGAGGAGACCCAGTCCCCGGTCATCATCCAGTGCACCTCCGGTGCCGCCAAGTGGCAGAAGGGCTTCCAGGTCGTCGCCGACGTCGTGCGCGACATGCTCGACTCCATGGACATCACCGTGCCCGTCGCCCTGCACCTCGACCACGGCTCCTACGAGGACTGCTTCAAGTGCATCGACGCCGGCTTCACCTCCATCATGTACGACGGCTCGCACGAGGCCGAGTTCCAGACCAACATCGACCACACCAAGGAGCTCGTGAAGCTCGCCCACCAGAAGGGCCTCTCCATCGAGGCCGAGGTCGGCGGCATCGGCGGCACCGAGGACGGCGTCACCGCCGAGGGCGAGCTGGCGGACCCCGAGCAGTGCGAGGCCATCGCCAACCTGGGCGTCGACTTCCTGGCCTGCGGCATCGGCAACATCCACGGCCCGTACCCCGCGGACTGGAAGGGCCTGAACTTCGACCAGCTCGCCGCCATCCAGGAGAAGACCGGCGACCTGCCGCTCGTCCTGCACGGCGGCTCCGGCATCCCCAAGGAGCAGGTCCTCAAGGCCGTCTCCCTGGGCGTCGCCAAGATCAAC
>JAZHSQ010000002.1:0-110697 GCA_036454645.1 Olsenella sp.
TGCCAACAGATCTACTCTTGCAGGCAAAAGTCCTCCCGCATAGAATAGGGTAGTAGGGATGATTCCTGTAGGATTCATGGCCGAGGCCGTTACCTGTGCCAGCAGGTAACGGCCATCTTTTTTTGTCAGCGTGTTCCTGCCTTCCTGTCCTCCAATCTCCATAGCAGGTGTTGAAGCCATAAAACACAGTATCTAGCAATCTTGATAATGTCAAGGGTACTGTCGTTGTTTCTGCGCTTTTTTCTTAGAATTCATGTCACTGCTATCTAGTATAAGATATCCTGTCATCTAAAGATACCGATGCCCAATAGAAACTGGTTCACTCGTCTAATGTATCCGGAGGTCGCTATGCTCGTCTCGCTCACGGTGCAGAACTGGAAGTCTTTCAAGCACGAAACGCTCTTCACTCTGATGAGCACAAAGGAACGTAAAGACTCGAGTTCTCTTGCCAAGCTCCCACCGATGTATAATTCGCGTAAAATCCTACCCGTAGCCGCGATTTATGGCGCAAACGCATCCGGTAAGACGACCATCCTGGAGGCTCTCAGTCTCCTTAAAAGGCTTGTCGTCTTCGGTCTACAAGTTGACCAGACAATTCCCGTGGAGGGTTATCGTCTTGACCCCGCCCTCTTCAGTAAACCGACGCGTTTCATCACAGAATTCTTGAAAAACAACCTAATCTACCGCTACGACGTCACCCTCACGAGGACCTCCGTCGAGAGGGAGATTCTATCCGTCAAGAAGACGCGCGCATACGATGTCATCTTCGACCGCGACGCCAAAGGCGTTAAGTTCGGGAAAGGCTACATGAGCGAACGGTTTAACTTTATCGCTCAAGGCACACGCTCAAACCAGCTCTTTCTATACAATTCAATCGCACAGAACGCTGACGAGTTTAGACCCGCGTTTGACTGGTTCGACAAGAGCCTACGCATAGAGGGCATAAATACCCACGGTGAGCAATACTCCGGGATGCTGCTCAGGGAGGACTTCCGTGAGTTTATCAATGCGAGGCTCTATCGCTATAATACGGGCGCCGACGAACTGTCTCTAACACCGGTAAGCAGAGATGCCATCCCTATTCCCTCTCAGGTGCTAGAAGACTTGCTTCGAAGTGTCCCAGTAAGTGGGCCTGGCACCTTCCAGCTACGCATCGACAACCCAAAGGCCAATGGACCTGAGATCTACATCTCAGAGATAGGACCTGGCGTCGAGCCCCAGTTCCAGAAGGTTCGTCTGCTACATAAGCGTATCGACGGACAGTTTGAGACTTTCGAACTTTCGAGCGAATCTAGTGGAACGCAGCGACTCATCGAGCTCCTGCCACTTTTTTTCGACCTTGCAGCAGCCCCATCAAGCCCAAGCGACACCGAACGCGTCTACATCATCGACGAAATGAGTAGAAGCTTCCATACAGCGTTGACGAATGACCTTGTCGGCAGCTTCATCAAGTCATGTAACGAAAACCGCCGCCATCAGCTCATTTTCACCACGCACGACCTTGCTTTAATGCAGCAGGATACCCTTCGTCGGGACGAAATGTGGATTTGTCAAAAGGACGCTAGTGAGGGCTCGTCGATGATTAACCTCGGAAAACAGCAGAAAGCTCGTCATGACTCGAATCTTCTTACGAGTTATATCAACGGCGCATTCGGAGGCTACCCCGATTTCAGGACTCCTGGTGCATGAGGCATAAAGAGTTTCGCAACCCTCCTACTTCATAGAGCACACATCCCAAAAAGAAGGACTCGAATTCAGTTGCCTGTGCTTCATTCAACTAAGCAGTAGTGCGCATTTGGACGGCACAAGCATCAGCAAAGGTCATCTTTCGATTTCGTCGTGACATTGGACTCCACACGAAAAGGAGGACGGGGCCACCACCGAGGAAATGCAGGTGCCCCCATAGACGGCGAGAAAGGAGTGGATTCCCGAGGCTACATGCAGAGAGCGTGATGACGTGGGACAGATCGGGCAGACTCCCTAGGCGAAGACCAGCTGCACCAGGAGCATGTAGGTGACGGTGCCCCCGGCGATGGAGAGCAACGTGTTCCGGCGCGACAGGTGCAGCGCCACGACCACCGCGATCGCGACGAGCTCCGGCGCGCCGTGCGGGGCCGCCGCGAGGTCGACGTCACGCAGGCAGTAGGCGACCAGGATCGCGAAGATCGCGCCCGGCAGCACGCGGCCGAGGTAGGTCACGATGGCGGGCGTCTCGCGGCTGCCGCCGAAGGCGACGAAGGGCAGGAAGCGCGTGGCCATGGTGGCCGCGGCGGCGAGGAGGATGGTCGCGACCTGCTCCGCCACCGTCATCGCCCGTCACGCTCCCCCGCGGCGGGCGCATCGCCGTCCGAGGCCCCTGCGTCGAGCCTGCCCCCGAGCGCGACCAGCGCCACCGAGGATGCGACGAGCGCGGGCAGCATGAAGCCGTCCGGCCCGAAGGCGGAGAGGCAGAGGACGGCCGCGGCCGCCCCGACGAGCGCGGGCACGTAGTCCCTCTCGCCCAGGAGGCGGTCCAGGAGGATGACCACGAACAGCGCCGTCATCACGAAGGAGATGCCCTCGGTGTCGAAGGGGAGCAGCCCGCCCGCGACGCCGCCGGCGAGGGCGGAGAGCGCCCAGTAGAGGTAGTCGAGCAGCGTGACCCAGAACATGAACCAGCGCCGGTCGACGCCCGCGGGCGGCTCGGCCGAGCACAGCACGGAGAAGGTCTCGTCGCACATGCCGAAGATCAGGAAGGGGCGCATCCAGCCGGCGTCGCGGTACTTGTCGAGCATGGCGATGCCGTAGAAGAGGTGGCGCGCCTGCACCGCGAGGGAAACCACGAAGGTCGTGAGCGGGGCGAAGGCGCTGCCCAGCATCCCCGCCACGAGGAACTCGAGCGACCCGCCGAAGATCACCGTGGCCATGGCGAGGGGGTAGGCGGGAGAGAAGCCCAGCGCACGCACGTAGACGCCGTACGAGAAGCCCAGGAAGGCGAAGCCCGCGAGGATTGGCACGGTCAGCGGGAAGGCGGCGGCGAGCGCGCGGAGCCTGGGGCGCGCGTCCGCCGCCCGCTGCTCGGGGCCCTCGGCCTCGCCCTCCTCCTTGCACGCCCCCTCGGCCATGCACGCCCCCTCGCGCTCCGCGTATATACTTAGCAGACCGGGCGGCCCGCGTGGCCCGCCCCGGAATCGGTCTCATGACTGTACCACAGGGTCGCAGGCCCCACCGGCTCGCGCGCGGTCGCGCCGGCGCGGCGCCCGCACGAGGGAGGCACCATGATCACGCTGGCGATACCCGGCAGGCCCACCATCCAGGTCTCCAACGTCGTCCTGGACTACAACGGCACCATCGCCTACGACGGCCGCATCTCACCCGAGGTCGGCCTGCTGATCCGCCAGCTCGCGCAGGCGTGCGAGGTCCTGGTGCTCACGGCCGACACCTACGGGACCGCGCGGCGCGCGTGCGCCGAGCTCGGCGTCGAGGTCAGGACCTTCACGAGCGGCGCCGCCTCGGGCGAGAAGCGCGCGATCGTCGAGGGGCTCGAGGGCGTCACCGCCTGCGTGGGCAACGGCCTGAACGACGTCGAGATGTGCGACGCCGCGGACTTCTCGATCGGCGTGCTCGACGGCGAGGGCCTCTGCCCCGCGCTCCTCTCGCACGTGGACATCCTGGCGCGCAGCTCCGCGGAGGCGCTCGCGCTCCTCCTCAACACCGACCGCATCCGCGCGACGCTCAGGGCCTAGGCGGAGGCGGCGCTCGTGGACGGCATGGGGGCGGAGAAGGACGTGGGGGCCGAGAGGGGCCCGGAGGCCGAGGAGGACGCGGCCGGCGCCGCGGTGCCGGCCGAGGCGCTCGGCGCCCTGCGCTCGTACTTCGGCTACGACTCGTTCCGCCCCGGGCAGGCGCCGCTCGTCTCCGCGATTCTCTCCGGCCGGGACGCCCTCGGCGTGATGCCGACGGGCGCCGGCAAGTCGGTCTGCTACCAGGTCCCCGCCTTCCTGATGGGGGGCCTCACCCTGGTCGTGAGCCCGCTCGTCTCGCTGATGGGCGACCAGGTGCGCGCGCTCAAGGCGGCGGGCGCGCGCCCGAGCTACCTCAACTCCACGCTCACGCCCGGCCAGCAGCGCACCGTCCTGCGACGCGCGGCCGAGGGATGGTACCAGATCATGTACGTGGCGCCCGAGCGGCTCGAGGACGAGCGCTTCCTCGAGTTCGCGCGCGCCGCGGCCTCGCTGGGCGGCGTGGGCGTCCCCCTCGTCGCGGTCGACGAGGCACACTGCGTGAGCCAGTGGGGCCAGGACTTCCGCCCCTCCTACCTCGGCATCGCGGACTTCGTGGCGCAGCTCCCCCGCCGCCCCGTAGTTGCGGCGTTCACGGCGACGGCGACCGGGCGGGTCCGCGAGGACATCGAGGAGATGCTCCGCCTCCGCTCGCCCGAGGTCGTGGTCACGGGCTTCGACCGCCCCAACCTCTACTTCGGCGTCGAGGAGGTGCCGGACGCGCGCAAGGGCGAGAGGGTCCTCTCCTTCGTGCGCGAGCACGCCGGCGAGAGCGGCATCGTCTACTGCGCCACGCGCAAGGCGGTGGACGAGCTGGCGGCCCTCCTCGCCGACGGTCTCGCGGCGGAGGGCGCCGTCGCGGCCGGCGGGCGCACGCCCGTGGTCGGCCGCTACCACGCCGGCATGCCACTCGAGGAGCGCCGGCGCAGCCGCGACGCCTTCGTCGAGGACCGCGTCGACGTGATGGTCGCCACGAACGCCTTCGGCATGGGCATCGACAAGCCCAACGTCCGCTACGTGGTCCACAACAACGCCCCGGAGAGCATCGAGGCCTACTACCAGGAGGCGGGCCGCGCCGGGCGCGACGGCGACCCGGCCACCTGCCTGCTCCTGTGGAGCGGGAACGACTTCCGCCTGCGCAGGTTCCTGATAGACCGCACGCCCGAGGACGAGCGCCTCGCGCCCGAGCAGCGCGAGCTCTCCGCCCGCAACCGCTACCGCCTGCTCGACCAGATGCAGGGCTACTGCGAGACCACCGGCTGCCTGCGCGAGTACATCCTGCGCTACTTCGGCGACGACGCGGCCGTGCCGGGCGCCGGGCGCGGGGCCGCGGGCACCTTCGGCGGCGAGGGGTGCGGCAGGTGCTCCAACTGCCTCACCGAGTTCGCGGTGGAGGACGTGACCGGCCCCGCCCTCTCCGCCCTGAGGTTCGTCTCCGAGACCGGCGGGCGCTTCGGCAAGTCGCTCGTGGCCGACGCGCTGCACGGGAGCTCCTCCTAGCGCATCCGCCAGTGGCGCCTCGACGAGGCCGGCGACTACGGTGCGCTCGCCGACGTCCCCGTCGGCAGGATCAAGGACGTGATCGGCCAGCTCGTCGGCCGCGGCTACCTCGAGCAGGGGCAGGGGCGCTTCCCGGTGCTCGCCCTCGGGCCCCGCGCGGCCGAGGCGCTCGGCGACCCCGACGGCTTCTCCTTCTCCCTCAAGCGCCGCGAGCGGAGAAACGCGCTGCTCAGGAAGCGTGCGGCGGACCTGCTGCGCCCCGAGGGCGCGGGGGCCGGCGAGCGGGCCGGCCGCCCCGGCGATGACGCCGACCTCTTCGAGCGCCTGCGGACCCTGAGGATGGACCTCGCGTGCGAGCGCGGCTGGGCACCCTACATGGTCTGCTCCGACAAGACCCTGCACGACCTCTGCCGCAGGCGGCCGCACTCGACGGGCGAGCTCCTCGAGATCCAGGGCATAGGCGAGAAGAAGGCCGCGAGCTTCGGCGACGCGCTGCTCTCCGCGATCGCGGACTTCGAGGCGGAGCGGGGCTAGGGACCGCGCGCACGGAAAGGGCGCCCGCCGCGAAGCGACGGACGCCCTCATCGTCTGGCTCGGTCTAGCTCGAGACGCTCTGCCTGGCGCTACTCGGCGGCAGGGGCGGCCTCCTCGGCGGGAGCCTCCTCGGCAGCGGGGGCCTCCTCGGCGGCCTCGGCAGCCTTGGCGGCCTTCGCGGCCTCAGCCTCGGCCTTCTTGGCGAACTCGGCGGCGCGCTTGGCCTTGGCAGCGGCCTTGGCCTCCTTGGCGGCCTTCCTGGCGGCCTCGGCCTCGGCGGCCTTCGCAGCCTTGGCGGCCTTGGCCTCCTGGGCCTTCTTGAGCTGGTTGGCGGCGGCGCCACCGAACTTGTCGGAGAAGCGCTGGACGCGGCCACCGGTGTCGACGAGCTTCTGCTGGCCGGTGTAGAACGGGTGGCACTTGTCGCAGAGGTCGATCGTCATCTCGGACTTGGTGGAGCGGGTGACCCACGTGTTGCCGCAGGTGCAGCGCACCGTGCACATCACGTAGTCGGGATGGATGCCGTTCTTCATGCTGGACTCCTTCGAAAGGCCTGGTTTCCGACCAGGCGAGGGGCTGGTACGCCTGCCGCCCCGACGATGTGGCCTCGCCGGACAAAGCGAACAAGCCGTACAAGTATAGCGCACCGCCGGCGGGCGGCGCGCATCCACACGGCCTTCATACCGCGGCGCGCCTGGTGGCCGCGCCCGCGCGCCCAAGCGGCCCGCGCCCATAGCCGCGCCCGCGCCGGCGGGCGCGCGCCCCGCGTGAGGCGGCTACCCGAGTGTCAGGTACTCCCCGACCTCCTCGGTCAGGGGGTCGACCGTCGGCGCGTCGTTCGGCTGGGCCAGCGCCCGCGCGTCCGCCTCGAGGTCGCGCAGCCACTCCTCGCGCGTCGGGGCGGGGCCGGCGTCCGGCGCGCCGAAGAGGAACTCGCGGATCCTGGGCAGCTCCCGCACGCCTTGGTCGTAGCCCAGCAGGTAGGCGTCGCGCAACAGGCCCACGTCCTGCGTGGTCGACCTGACCGGCATCAGCTCCGGGCGGATGATCAGCGCGCGGCCCTGCCGCTCCAGGTCGAGCATGTGCTCGAGCGCGATGTTGTAGCGCGCCCAGCGGTCGAGCAGGGCCTGCGCCAGCACCGGGTAGCGCACCCGCGCGTGCTCGAGCAGCTGGCGGTAGGCGCCGACCGGCGCCGTCTTGCGGTAGCCGTAGGGCCTGGTCGCGACGAACAGGAACTTCTCGTACCCGTCGCGCTCGGCCATGACCGTGGGGATGCCCGCGCCCTCGCCCAGCCCGCCGTCGAACATGCGGTGCCCGCCGAGCGAGAGCGGGCGCATGAAGCCGGGCAGGGTCGAGCTCATGCGCACGTAGGTGGCCATGGTCTCCGCGTCCGTGCAGTCCTGCTTGTGGAAGACGACCGTCTCGCCGGTCACGGAGTCGAAGGACTGGAAGGCGACCTGGGCGGGGTTGGCCGTGAAGGCCTGCCAGTCGAAGGGCATGTAGCCGTCCTCGAGGCAGCCGGTGTAGTCGTACTCGGCGTCGAAGTAGCCCTTGCCCCGCAGGATGCTGCGCAGCCCGCCCTTGTCGGGCAGTGTCGCGAAGTCGACGAAGCTGCGTCGCACGCGGACGCGGTCGCGCGAGACGTAGTCGACGGTGTGGCTCGCGCCGGCGGACAGGCCGCAGACGTAGTCGAAGTAGATGTGCTGGTCGAGCAGGACGTTCGCGATGCCGGCCGTGTAGCTCGCCCTGAAGCCGCCCCCCTCGAAGACGAGGGCGCAGTCGTGCACGTTGGTGGCGAGGCGCGCGGGGCCGCCCGCGGGCTCGGTCGAGGTGGATCCGGTGGTCGAAGCGGTCTCAGTGGTCATGGCTCTGCCTTCCGTCACCTGGGCCCCAGCCGCGGAGGCGGCGCCCCCGTGCGCGGCAAGGGCCGCGGAGGGTGCTAGAGTCCAGTCTAGGCAATGGTAGTTGAGTTGCCGGCAATCGTAGCGGAGCGAGGTGCCAGAATGGCGAAAACTATCAAAGACCCCACCGAGGCCGCGGCGGAGCTCGGGCGGCTGGTCGGCGGGGCGGCGAGCACGGTCTTCTTCGGCGGGGCCGGCGTGTCCACGGCGAGCGGGATCCCGGACTTCAGGAGCCCCACCGGCCTGTACCACCAGCGCGGCTACAAGTACCCGCCGGAGACCATGCTCTCCCACAGCTTCTACGAGACGCACCGCGAGGAGTTCTTCGACTTCTACCGCAACGTCATGTGCGCGCCCGGTGCCAGGCCCAACCAGTGCCACCGCAAGCTCGCCGAGCTCGAGCGCGAGGGCAGGCTCCTCTCCGTGGTGACCCAGAACATCGACGGCCTGCACCAGGCCGCCGGCTCCAAGCGCGTCTGGGAGCTGCACGGCTCCACGCACCGCAACGTCTGCCAGCGCTGCGGCAGGGTATTCTCGCAGGAGTGGGTCCTCGGCACCGAGGGCGAGCCGCGCTGCGACGCGTGCGGCGGGCCCGTCAAGCCGGACGTGGTCCTCTACGAGGAGAGCCTCGACCAGTCGGTCATCGAGGGGGCGGTGCGCGACATCGCCAGCTGCGACCTGCTCATCGTCGGGGGGACCTCGCTCGTGGTCTACCCCGCCGCCGGCCTCATCGACTACTTCCGCGGCGACACGCTCGTGATCTGCAACCTCGAGCCCACGAGCGGGGACGCGCGGGCGGACGTGGTCTGCGCCTGCGACATCGCGAAGGCCTTCGACTTCTAGGGTCCCCTGCCGCACCGCCCCCCACCTGCGGCCACCGCAGGTGCCCTGGCCTGGAAACCGCTACAATTGGGGACCATGTATGCACCTGTTGCGCGCGGCGCAGCCCCAGGTGCGGTCGTCTGAAGGGACCCAGGATGCTTCGAGAGAACTACTACGACTGGCTGTGCGGGGCGCACCACGTGTCGCTCACGAGGCCGCGCATCATGGGCGTCCTCAACGTCACGCCGGACTCCTTCTCGGACGGCGGCTCGTACGTGGACGCGGACGCCGCGATCGCCCACGGCATGGACATGCTCGACCAGGGCGCGGACATCATCGACGTCGGCGGCGAGTCCACCCGGCCCGGCTTCAGCCCCGTCTCCCCCGAGGAGGAGGCGCGCCGCGTGGTCCCCGTGGTCTCCGCCCTGGCGGACGCGGGCGCGATCGTCTCCATCGACACGCGCCACGCCGCCGTCGCCCGCGCCTGCCTCGAGGCGGGCGCCTCGATCGTGAACGACGTCGAGGGCTTCACGGACCCGGAGATGGTCCAGGTGGCCTGCGAGTACGACTGCGGCGTCATCGTGATGCACTGGAACCAGACCACGGGCGCAGGCTCGCGCCGCTCCGTGACGCTCGACCCCACCCGTCCCGCGCAGGCCCGCCTCATGGCCCCCAGCAACCGGCGCTTTACCCTGCCGGAGGAGGCGCCCATCATGCGCGAGGTCATGGGCTTCCTGGGCGACCAGGCCCGCAAGCTCATGCGCGCCGGCGTCTCCCACGACCGGATCTGCATCGACCCCGGCCCCGGCTTCGACAAGACGACCGACACGGACGTGGTCATCCAGCGCAACACCCAGAAGCTCGTCTCCATGGGCTACCCCGTGCTCTGCGCCGTCTCGCGCAAGCGCTTCGTCGGGGCCCTCTCCGGCGTGACGAGCGCCCCCGAGCGCGACGCCGCCACGGCCGGCGTGGTGCTCTCCGCCATCGAGTCCGGCGCGCGCATCGTCCGCGTGCACAACGTGGCCCTTACCGCGCAGGTGATCGACACCTACTGGGCCTGCAGCCACAAGGACCCGCGCCAGGGCTTCGTCTCGCTCGGCTCCAACGTCGGCGACTGCCTGGGCTACCTCGCCCGCGCGGCCAAGCTCATCGACGAGCTGCCGCTCACCTGCGTCGTGGCGGTCAGCCACGCCTACGAGACCGAGCCCGCCTACGGCATCGCCACACCGGTGGCCAACGCCGTCGCGGAGATCCGCACCGAGCTCGCGCCCCTCATGCTCATGGACAAGCTCCTCGAGGTCGAGGAGCGCGAGGGCCGCGTGCGCCGCGAGGGCGAGGAGGGCCACGGCCCGCGCACGATCGACTGCGACCTCTGCTGGCTCGAGGGCGAGGAGCACGCCGGGCGCCACCTCACCCTGCCGCACCCCGGCCTCGGCGAGCGCGACTACGTGCTCGTCCCCATGGAGGACCTCATGAGCGACCCGGAGCGCTTCCTCACGCACGCCGGCGTCGAGGTCAGGCCGTTCGAGGAGCGCGTGGGCAAGGTGCTCGCCGACCTCGGCCCCGTCGACTGGCGCTAGCGTGCCCGGCGCGAGGGAGGGGCTCCCCACCATCGCCATAAGCCGCGAGGCCGGCTCCAGGCTCCCCGCGGAGGCCCTGCTCGACGCCGCCTACGAGGGCGCGCCGGCCGGCACCTGCACGGCCCTCGTCGAGGGGGGCGCCGCCTCGGAGGGCGAGAAGGACCCGCTCCCCGAGGCCGGCCGGCTGCGCGTCTCCGTCCTGGCGAGGCCCCAGGTCCCCATGGGGCACCTGGTCGCGGTCGCGCCCGTCGCCGCGCTCGGCGCGGCGGACGCGCTCGAGGCACTGGGGGCGGACCCCAGCGCCTTCGGGATCGGCTGGCCCCACAACCTCGTCCTCGCCGACGGCGAGGGCAGCGTCTGCCGCGTCTCGACCAAGGCGGGCTACGCCGACGGGACCTTCGTGGTCCTCTCGCTCGACCTCGGCCTCCGGGCGCTCGCCGACCTTCTCGGGCGGGGCGCGGCCGGCGGGGACGCGGGCGGGCGCGAGGCGCCCGTCGAGGCGGAGGCCGTCGTGCGCGCGCTGAGGGACGCCGTCTGCGCCCGCCTGGACGCCTGGGCCGCCACGGTCGCGGGCGAGGGCGCGCGCGTCGCCCCGTGGGCCAACTTCCTGCCCGAGTACTTCGACCGCGTCGCGCTCATGGGCAGGCCGGTCGACGTCCGCTACCCCAACGGCAGCGTCTACGCGCGCGGCTACTTCGTCGGCGTGGACATCTGGGGCCGCGCGACCGTGCGCACCAGGCGCGCCGGCGACATCGAGTTCCCCGCCGAGCGCTTCGGCATCTTCCCCCAGTCCGGGCAGGACTAGCGCGCGCCGCCCTCGGCCAGCCAGATCAGCCTGATGCCACGCAGCGTGAGGTCGTCGTCGACGGCGTCGAAGAGGTCCGTCGCGCGGGCCACGGTCCTGGCGAGCCCGCCGGTGCCCACGACCTTCGCCCCCTCGATCGCGAGCTCCGCCTTGATGCGCGCGACCAGGCCCTCCGCCTGGGCCGCCGAGCCCACGACCAGGCCGGACTGCACGGCCTCCGTGGTCGTCGCGCCGAGCGTGCGGCCGGGGGCCTCCACGGGCACGCTCGCGAGCTTGGCCGCCCGCTCGAAGAGGGCGGCCGCGGAGAGCATGAGGCCCGGCGAGATGACGCCGCCGCGGTAGGCGCCCGTGGCGTCCACCACGTCGATGTTGGTCGCCGTCCCGAAGTCGACGACGATGACGGGGTCGCCGTAGGTCGCGCGCGCCGCGACGGCGTTGGCGACGCGGTCCGCGCCGAGGGTCGCCGGGTCGGGCATCTCGACGCGCATGCCGGCGGTCGTGCGCGGCCCCACGAGCAGGGGCCCCGACCCGAGCATGCGCTCGAGGCAGCGCGACCACGCCCTGCTCAGCACGGGGACGACGCTCGCCACGCCGGCGTCCGTGACGTCGGCGCGCCCGAAGCCGTCCATCACCAGGAACCCGAGGATCCGCTCGCGCAGCTCGTCGGCCGTGTCCGTGCGGCTGGTCGCCATGCGCCAGCCGTGGCTAAGGCCGCCCTCGGCGTCGTAGAGGCCGATGGTCGTCTGGGTGTTGCCCACGTCGATGGCAAGAAACATGCGTGCCCCCTCGCGCTCGCCGCTCACGGGCCCTGCCGGGCCAACAGCTATACTACTGTTTCGCGCTCGCGCGAGGCGGCGCGGGGCGCCCAGGCGCCGACAGGGACATTCTGACCGCGGGGCAGGCCCCGAGGATGCGAGGTTCTATGACCACCGAGGATGCGACCGGCCAGGCGCCGGCCACGACGGAGGCTACGGAGGCGGGCGCGGCGGCGGGTGCCGCGGGCGCGCCGCGCGAGCTCAGGCTCGTCTCCTGGAACGTGAACGGCCTGCGCGCCGTGATGAAGAAGACCCCGAGCTTCGTCGACGTGGTCGCGGACACCGCGGCCGACGTCTTCGCCATCCAGGAGACCAAGCTCCAGGAGGACCAGGCCGCCAGGCTCAAGCTCGACGAGGCGCTGCCCGGATACGTGCAGACGTGGAGCTACGCCGAGCGCAAGGGCTACTCCGGCACGGCGGTCTTCAGCCGCGAGGAGCCGCTGCAGGTCGTGCGCGAGACGGGCTGCGAGTTCGCCGACGACGAGGGCCGCGTGTGCGCGCTCGAGTTCGGCAGCTACTGGTTCGTGAACGTCTACACGCCCAACGCCAAGCAGGGCCTGCTCAGGCTCGACGAGCGCCAGGTGTGGGACGCGCGCTTCCGCGACTTCCTCAAGGAGCTCGAGCGCGACAAGCCGGTCGTGACCTGCGGCGACTTCAACGTCGCGCACGAGGAGATCGACCTCAAGAACCCCAAGAGCAACCGCGGCAACGCGGGCTTCTCCGACGAGGAGCGCGCCGACTTCACGCAGCTCCTGGACGCGGGCTTCACGGACACCTTCCGCAGCCGCCACCCCGGCCTCGAGGGCGCCTACAGCTGGTGGAGCTACCGCTTCCACGCGCGCGAGAACAACGCGGGCTGGCGGATCGACTACTTCCTCGTGTCGGACTCCATCGCAGACCGCGTTCGGGGCGCCTCGATCCTCTCCGAGGTGTACGGCTCGGACCACTGCCCCGTCGAGCTCGCGATCGAGCTCTAGGACCGGTGCCTGCCCGGGGCGGAGGCAGGCACCGGGCTCACGGCCGGGCCCGGGGCCCGCAACCGGGTCCCGGGCCCGAGGTCAATCCCTAGGCCCCGTAGCTCTCCTTGAGCTTGCGCCAGGCGGGCATGGAGCCGACGATCGTGTCGTAGCCCACGCAGTAGCCCACGCGCACCCAGCCGTGGCAGCCGAAGGAGTCGGAGGGCACGGGCAGCAGCTCCAGCGAGCGGGCGCGCTCGAAGAACGCGTTCTCGTCGGGCTCGAGCGACCTGACCCACAGGTAGAAGGCGCCCTGGGGCTCCACGTACTCGTAGCCCAGATCGGAGAGGCCCTCGGTCAGGGCCTTGCGGTTCCTCTCGTAGGCGGCGATGTCGGTCGGCTCGTCCACGCAGTCGACCAGCACGCGCTGGAAGAGCGCCGGCGCGCAGACGAAGCCGAGCTTGCGGCCGGCGCCGGCGACGGCGAAGACGAGCTCGTCGTGGTCGGGGTTGGTCCCGGGCACGAGCACCCAGCCGATGCGCTCGCCCGGCAGGCTCAGCGACTTGGAGTAGCTGTAGCAGACGACGGTCGCGTCGTAGACCGAGGGCACCCAGGGCACCTCGACGCCGGCGTAGGCGACCTCGCGGTACGGCTCGTCGGAGATCAGGTAGATGAGGTGCCCGAACTCCTGGGACTTCTCGTGCAGGACCGCCGCCAGCTCCTCGAGGTTCTGCCGCGAGTAGACCGAGCCCACGGGGTTGTTGGGCGAGTTCACGAGGACCGCGACGGTGTGCTCGTTGATCGCCTGCGCCATGGCGGCGACGTCGATCTGGAAGGTGGCCGCGTCGGCCATGACCTCGACGCAGCGCGCGCCCGCGTTCTCGATGAAGACCTTGTACTCGGGGAAGTACGGCGCCACGACGCAGACCTCCTGGCCGGCGCCGCGCTCGACGATGGCGTTGAAGGTGATGGAGAGCGCCGCCGCCGCGCCGCAGGTCAGGTAGAGGTCGGCGGGCGAGTAGGACGTGCCGAACCGGCGGTTGAGGCTGTCCGCGACGGCGGCGCGCGCCACGGGCAGGCCCGCGGCGGGGGTGTAGCCGTGCAGCTCGACCGGCGGCAGCTCGAGCGCGCGCTCGATGGAGGCGCGCACGGCCGCGGGGGCCGGGACGTTGGGGTTGCCGAGCGAGAAGTCGAAGACCTTGTCCGCGCCGATCTCCGCCTTGCGGGCCGCGCCCCAGGCCGCGATCTCGCGGATCGAGCTCTTGGAGGCGCCGTAGGCGTAGCTTTCCCTGTTGATGCTCATGCTCATCTCCTTGTCACGAGCGCCCGGCGGCCGCGTGCGCCGAGGTGCAGGCACAGGGGGCCAGGCGTCCAGTCGCCTCACATGGTATCCCGCGCGCGTGCGCGCACGACGGCGCGCGCGAGAGTCGAAACAAAGCCGCGCCGCGGGGCCGGGGCCCGTACGGGGCTCGGGCGAAGAGCCGTGCGCGACGGCAAGCGAGAAGGACCGCGCACCCGCGCCTAGCGGGCCGCGACGGCTCCCGGCCACAGGCGGCCGGCCGCGAGCTCGTCCCACTCGGACGCCTCCAGCCGCACCTCCCTCGCCGGCACGCCCTCGGCGGAGGCCCACGCCTCGAGCTCGCGGCGCGCGGCCTCGAAGGCGTCGGCGAGCTCGTCGGCGCGCTTGCCCGCGGTCGCGACGGCCCCGCGGCTGAGCAGGGCGTAGCGCAGCTCGCCGAAGCCGAGCACGAGGCCCGAGCGGGCGGCGGGCGAGCCGTCGCGCACGACGAGGACCTCGCGCGGCGCCTCGCGCGCGGGCAGGCTCGCGACCTCGGCCCCGAGGCGCTCGGAGAGGGTCTCGAAGACGGGCAGCGCACGGGCCGCGTCCTCGGAGGCGTCCAGGCGCGCCGCGCTCAGCCCGAGGGCGGAGCAGAGCCGGTCCAGGTAGGCGAAGCCGGGCACGGCCTCGCCGTTGAGGTAGCGCTGCAGCCCCTCGACGGACTCGTCGCCCGCGGCGCGCGCCAGGCGGGCGGCCGTGACGGTGGGGTCGCCGGCGGCGATGAGGTCGACCGCCTCGTAGAGGCGCTCGGCGTAGGTCGACGCGTAGTCGAGAAGCCCGCGCTCGCTCGGGCGCCTCCGCTCGCGGCGGCCCGCGGCGGCGCCTGCCGTAAGGCCCTCGCGCACCTCCCGCTCGCGCGGCGCCAGCGCCTCCACGAGCGCCGCGAGGGCGGGGAGCTTAGGCGCCCCCGCGGCCGCGGGCGCGGCCTGCGCGGCGGCGGGCTCGGCGCCCTCCCCCGCCACGGCGGACGCGGCGACCGCGGGCGCGGGGGCCGCGGGGGCGGGGGCCGCCGGCGCGCCGGCGCCCTCCTCGAGCGTGGCCTGGCGCGGCTTGGCGGCGCGGCGCGTGCGCGAGGAGGACCTGCCCTTGGCGCGGGAGGCGGGCCTCACCGTGGCGGAGCCCGCGTCCGCGCGCGGGGCACCTCCCGGCGCGGCCGCCGCGAGCTCGGACGGGGACGCGGCCGCCACGGGCCCGTCCGCGGGCGCGAGCGTGGGCTCCGCGGCAAGCGGGTCCTTCTCGCCCGCGGTGTCCTGCGCGATGGGGACCGCCGCGGCGAAGGCGTCGTCGAACTCCTCCACCGGCTCGTCGGCGGAGGGTATCGCCATCGCCGCGAGCTTGGCCTCGCGCTCGGCGCGGGCCCGCTCCGCGGAGGCGCGGTCCGCCATGGCGCGCTCGACGGCCGACTGGTCCGCGCTCCTGCGGCGCGCCTCGGCGAGCCGCTCCTGGGCGGCGGTCTTGGCCTGAGCCTTGGCGCTGGCGAGGTCGGCCGCGCGCTTCGCCTCGGCCTGCCGCGCGGCACGGCGGCGCAGCGCGCCCTCGAGCTCGTCCCTGAGCTTGTACTCACGCATGCCCGCGGCCACCTTGCCGGCGGGGCGCGAGAGGGCGAGGACGCCCGACCAGTCGGGGTTGCCGAAGCGGTCCATCGCGGGCGGCTCCAGGCCGAGGCGGGCGCCGGCGCGCTCGGCGGCGGAGTTGAGCCAGCGGCGGTAGCGCCCCATGGTGCCGCGGTACCTCACGCTCAGCTGCTGGAAGGTCGCGGGCGAGCCGTAGTTGAAGAAGCACTCGAGGACGTTCAGGCCGTCCTCGTCGAAGATCGCGGGGTCCTCGAGCATCTCGCACCAGTCGTCGACGGTCGCGTCGAGGGGGTACTCCTCCTCGGTGGGCCGCCAGGTGTAGTCGACCTCGGCCTCCTCCTCGGTCTCCCTCGCCTGCTCCGCGGCCACCTCGCGCGCCCGCCTGTCGTTCCTGATGATCGCCATGCCCCGTCCCTACGTCATGCGAGCGCGCGGTGGTGCCCCGCGCGCGCCCTCCTCGGTCTTTCCGCGTACGAGTATACGTTCGCGCTGGTATCGCGCGCGACGCGCACCCCCCACTCGTCGGAATCGCCGAGTGTTTAAGTAATCGCGCGTTATGTAATTAAATCGTTTGAATATGCGTTTCGGTAGCCTAATCAAGGGCTATTTTACATTTATACAGAAATTATGATATTGTCCCGCCGGTAGAGAAACTCCGAAAGTCGCCGGGGTTTTGGGTTACAAAGTAGATGTGGTTGCGTGAAACAGGGATCACGCCTCCATCAGCACGGATGGACGCAGGGAGCCACCTTCCCCTCCGCTGCGGCCGGCATGAGGCCCCACCCGCTCAGGCGGGCAGGGCCTCTTGTCTTTTCGCTCGCGTGCTCGATGCCGGCCCGTATGGGCCGGCGCGCCGGTGCGGGCCGGCGCGCCGTGGCCTCCGCCTAGAGGTGCAGCCTTCTCTCGACGTCGAGGAACAGCGGCAGGAAGCTGCGCTCGTCGTCGCTGATGGCGAGCTGCTCGTTGAAGAAGTCGATGACCCACTTCGTGGCGATCTGGGAGCCGTAGGCGATGAAGTCGTGCCCGGCGCCCTCGATGACCTTGAGCTGCGGGTCGGGGAAGGCGTCCGCCAGGCGCGCCGCGTCGATGAGCGGGGTCACGGTGTCCTCGGACCCGTGGACGACCAGCGTCTTGCCAGTGTAGTGCGAGGCCTTCTCGAGCGGGTCGCGCCAGATCGCCTCGAGGGCGAAGGAGTCGGAGACGAGCGCGCCCTGGTACCTGAAGGTCTTGGGCGCCCTCCTGCCGTCGCCGAACGCCTCGACCATCTCGTCGTGCAGCTGGGCCATGGGGTACATGAGGGCGAGCGCGCGGACCCGGTCGGGGTGGTCGCCCGCGAAGGTGATGGCCGCGTTGGCGCCGTTGGCCTCGGCGAGCAGGTAGATGAGGTCGGGGTCGCACCAGCCCTGGAACATCAGGTAGTCGAAGATGGCCTCGAGGTCCTCCTCCTGCGTCTCCAGGCTGAGGTCGAGGGTGTCGCCGCCGGACTCGCCGTCCTCGCGGGCCCCGTAGAAGTCGAAGACCAGCGAGGCGTATCCGCGCTCGGCGAGGGGGATCGCGTAGTTGATCAGCGAGCCGAACCCGGTGTTCAGCGCGTGCGCGCACACCACGCAGGGGATGCGGTAGGGCTGGAAGCCCTCCTCGGGGTCGGTCTTCGAGCCGAGGGGCATGTAGAGCATCCCCCTCAGGTAGATGTCCTCGCCGTTGCTCCTGCGATGGACGACGATCTCCTGCTCGGTGCTGGTGAAACCAGGCGCCCCGTCGACGTGGGGGTCCCTGGGCCTGCTGGGGTCTGTCATGCGCGCTCCTCGTGGGTCGAATCGTTCGGGGCGCCCGCGTGCGAGCCGCCCCCGCTCTACTTTAGTATTTCATATTTGATAAATTCGCGCACCCGTGCGGCCGCCCTCTCGCGAACGCTGCCGACGAATCCGTGACCGGCGCCCTCCTGGACCTCGAGGGTCGCCCGGGGGAACGCCTCCGCCGCGCGCCGGGAGTAGGAGAGGTCCACGAGGTCGTCCTGGTCCCCGTGGAGGATGAGGACGTCCCCTCCGTAGGACCCCATCAGCCCGTAGGGGTCCAGCTCGCGCGCGACGAGGTTGTAGGCCCTGCCGACCTCGGTGCCGGCGGGGGTGACGTAGGAGTCGGGCACGGAGGCGGCGTCGGGGTACGCCGCGAGCGCGTCGTCGTGGATGCAGAAGGCCGGGTAGAGGAGGGCGAGCGACTTCACGCGGCCGGGGTTGCGGGCGGCGAAGACCGTGCAGACCAGCCCGCCCTGGCTCGCGCCGACGAGCGAGAGGTTCGACGTGTCGCAGAAGGGCTCCTCGGACATGAGCTGGACCGCGGCGGCGACGTCGAGCGCCTGGGTCTCGACGGTCATGCGCAGGGGGTCTCCGTCCGACCTGCCCCTCCTCGCGCCCGAGAAGTCGATGCTGTAGGTCACGACGCCGTGCGCCGAGAGCTCCTCGGCGTAGGCGTCCATCCGCTCGTGGCTCGAGCCGATCCCGTGCGCGAGGACCACCGTCGGGAGCGTCAGGTGCGTGAATGCCGCCTCCTCGGCGCCCGCGGGCAGGCGCAGCACGCCGAAGACCTTGACCTGCCCGCCCGTCTCCGGGTCCTCGCGCAGGCACCACAGGTAGTGCTCGGAAAAGCTCATGTGGGTATCCCCTCCCCTTGCTCGGTTCGTGCGAAGCCGCCCCCGCGGGCGGCGCGCGGGCGGCGCCCTCCTTGGGCCGCCGGGCAGGCGCCCTCCTTGGGCCGCCGGGGCAGGCGCCCCCCGCGAGCGCCTAGACGGAGCGCCTGAGGCCCTCCTCGTCCACGTCGAACTCGAAGCTGACCGAGTTGCCCGCGTAGCGCTCGTAGGTGACCTCGACGAGCTCGTTGGCCATGTCGTAGGTGTGGTTGAGCAGGACGAGCAGCGCCGAGCCGGGCTCGGCGCCGAGCAGCTCGGCGATGTGCTCGGAGGCGTTCTCGGCGAACAGCTCGCGGTGCGAGTGGGTCGGCCGCTTGCCGTAGCGCTGGGCGAGGACGTGGTAGAGCGAGTCGCGCGCGAAGTCGTACTCGCCGAGCCCCGGCAGGTCGCTCGCGGGCAGGAAGGTGTCCTGGTGCACGTAGGCCTGCTCGTTGATGCGCCTGATGCGCTCCAGGTGCCAGCACGAGGGGTCGGCGGGGTCCACGAAGGCGGTGTTTGCCAGAAGCGGGTCCATCGTGAGCTCGGCCGGGGTCAGGACCCGCTCGAAGCCCAGCACGCGGGTGGCGGGGTTCTGCCCGGAGATCGCGAGCTCCTCGCGGTAGGAGAAGAGCTTGCCCATGAAGACGCCGTAGTTGGTCGCCCTGACGAAGGTGCCGCGGCCGCGCTCGCGCACGATGAGGCCGTCGTGCACCAGGGCGTCGTAGGCCTGGCGCACGACGATGCGCGAGACGCCCAGCTCCTTGATCAGCTCGTGCTCGGTCGGCAGCTTGGCGCCCGGCATCAGCTCGCCCCGGCGGATGGCCCGCTCGAGGCTGTCGTGCAGCTGCACGTAGAGCGGCGTGCGGGAGGAGCGGTCGATCTTGATGCAGGACCTCGCTACGCTCTTCGGCATCCCTTGCCCCTTCCCCGCCCGCGAAGGCCAGTGCGGCGCCCGCCCCGCGCCCCCGCTCGGGCGGGTGACGACGGGACGGGCGTCGGTTGCTTACAGACGAACATTGTAAGGTAGCCGCGAGGTCCGCGGGCGCGCGAGGGCCGCGGACGGCCTACGGTCGCGGCGGCCTGCCGTCCTCGGCGGGCGCGGGCGCCTCGCCCGCGGCGGGGACGTCCTTCTCTGCCGCGCGGTCCTTCTCAGGCGCGCCGTCCTTCTCGGCCGCGACGTCCTTCTCGGCCGCGGCGGCGCCGGCGGGCACGGAGGCCTCCTCGGGGTGGGCGGCCACGTACTCGTCCCACCTGTCGTCGAGCAGGGCGTTCACGACCTCGCCCTCCACGGTCTCGCGCTCGAGCAGCACGTGCGCCATGGTGTCCATCTGTGCCCTGCGCGCCTCGAGCACGCCGCGCGCGCGGTCGTGGGCCTCGCGCATGATGCGCTCCACCTCGTCGTCGATGCGCTTGGCGGTCTCGGCGGAGTAGTCGTTGTGGTTGGCGTAGTCGCGGCCGAGGAAGACCTCGTGCTGCGCCTCGCCGAAGACCTGGGCGCCCAGCTCCTCGCTCATGCCGAAGCGCGTGACCATCTCGCGGGCGATCTTGGTCGCGCGCTCGAGGTCGTTGCTCGCGCCGGTGGTGATGTCGGCGCAGAAGAGCTCCTCGGCCGTGCGGCCGCCCAGCAGCACCGCGATCTGGTCGAGCATGCCGTCGCGGGTCTCCAGGAAGTGGTCCTCCTCGGGCAGCTGCATGGTGTAGCCCAGCGCCCTGCCGCGCGAGATGATCGAGATCTTGTGCACGGGGTCGGAGTTCTCCAGGACGTGGCCCACCAGGGCGTGGCCGGACTCGTGGTAGGCGATGGTGACGCGCTCCTTCTCGGTCATCACGCGGCCCTTCTTCTCGGGGCCGGCGATGACGCGCTCCATGGCCTCCTCGACCTCGTCCATGCCGATCCGGTCCTTGTGGCGCCTGGCGGCGAGCAGGGCGGACTCGTTCATGAGGTTGGCGAGGTCCGCGCCGGTGAAGCCGGGGGTGAGCTTGGCGATGCGCTTGAGGTCGACCTCGGGCGCGATGGGCTTGTTCTCGCTGTGGACCGCCAGGATCCTCTCGCGGCCCTTCACGTCGGGGCGGTCGACCGTCACCTGGCGGTCGAAGCGGCCCGGGCGCAGCAGCGCGGGGTCGAGGATGTCGGGGCGGTTGGTCGCGGCGATGAGGATGACGGCGGAGTTGTCCTCGAAGCCGTCCATCTCCACGAGCAGCTGGTTCAGGGTCTGCTCGCGCTCGTCGTGCCCGCCGCCGAGGCCGGCGCCCCTCTGGCGGCCGACGGCGTCGATCTCGTCGATGAAGATGATCGCGGGGGCGGCCTCCTTGGCCTGCTTGAAGAGGTCGCGCACGCGGCTCGCGCCGACGCCGACGAACATCTCGACGAAGTCCGAGCCGGAGATGGAGAAGAACGGGACGCCCGCCTCGCCGGCGACGGCCTTGGCGAGCAGCGTCTTGCCCGTGCCCGGCGGGCCCACGAGCAGCACGCCGCGGGGGATCTTGGCGCCCATCTTGAGGTAGCGCTCGGGCTCGCGCAGGAAGTCGCGGACCTCCTTGAGCTCCTCGACCGCCTCGTCGATGCCCGCGACGTCGGAGAACTTGACCTTGGGGCGGGTCTGCTCGGTCGTCTTGGCCTTGGTCTGGCCGAACTGCATGGCGCGGCCGTTCTGGCCCTGGACCTGGTTCATGAAGTAGATGAAGACCACGAGCAGCAGCAGGGTGGGCACGACCGAGAGCAGGACGGACTCCCAGAGGCTGTTGTCGGAGGTGTCCACCACGAAGCGGACGTCCCCGTTGCTCTGCATCAGCTCGTCGAGGTTGTCCACCCCGGCGTAGGCGCTCTTGAACTCCGTCGCCGCGTGGTTGTCGCGGTCCGCGTCCGTGCGGTAGTACGAGCCCGTGAGGGTGCCGTCGGAGGTGTGGTAGGTGACGTCCGTCACGCGGTCGTCGTGCATCGCAGCCACGAAGTCGCTGGTGGCGAGGGTGTCCACCTGCTTGGCCGTGAACGAGGTCGCCATGGAGTACACGAGGTACCCCGCGAAGATCGCCGCGAGGACCCCGTAGATGACGCCCAGGCGCCGGCGGCGCGGGGACAGGTCGGGAAGGTTGCTGTTATGGTCTGGCAAGGGTCGCTCCCCCGTGTCTCGGCGGGACGGGTCCATCCCGCGTCCGCGCTCGCGCGGACACGTCCGTTATGGAGACGGGCGCGCAACCGCTGCGCGCCCATCGAAAAAGGCAGTCCAAATATAGCGTTATATCGGCAGGCCAGCCCTAGGAGTACACCTCGGGCTTGAGAATCCCCACATAGGGGAGGTTGCGGTAGCGCTCGGCGTAGTCCAGGCCGTAGCCCACCACGAAGGCGTCCGGCACGTGGCAGCCCACGTAGCGCGGCTCGACGGCGGGACGCTTGCCCTCGATGTCCTTGACCGAGAAGGCCGCGACCTCGATGGAGTTGGGCTGGCGCGCCTGCAGCAGCTTGATGAGGTAGGAGAGCGTGAGGCCGGAGTCCAGGATGTCCTCGGCGATGATCACGTCGCGCCCCTGGACCTTGGCGTCCAGGTCCTTCACGATGCGGACCACGCCGGAGCTCTTGACGCCGTTGCCGTAGCTCGAGACGGCCATGAAGTCCACCTCGCAGGGGACCTTGATGGCGCGGAGAAGGTCCGCGGTGAAGATGAAGGCCCCGCGCAGGACCGTCACCACGAGCGGGTTCCTCCCCGCGTAGTCCCGGCTGATCTCGTCGCCCATGCGGGTGACGATGTTCCTGATGTCCTCCTCCGAGAGCACGACGCTCTCGACGTCCGGATGTAGCTGTGTCGACGCGCCCTTCGCAGTGTCAGCTGCCATGTACGGTTCCCTCCAAGTCCGCCCGACGGCCCTCTCGCACCCGCGGGGCGGGGCCTCTCCCGTCCCGTCCTGGGTGCCCAACATGGTACTACGCATCCCGCCCCGGCTGCCCCGGCCGGCCCGGCGCCGGCGGGCCGGCGGGCGCGGGCTCGAGCGTGAGCTCGAGCAGGACCCTGGTCGCCGCGTCGCAGCGGACGCGCTCGTCGGCGCGCACGCCCGCGACCCAGAGCACGGGCCCCGTGGGGCCGGCGTGGACGACGGGCACCAGGGGCTTGTCGGCCGCCGGGACCTTGGCGTCGCATAGGAGGTCCGAGAGCTTCTTGCTCTGCCCGTGCATGCCGAGGGGGCACATCACGTCGCCGACACGCGGGCCGTCCACCCACAAGCGCCCGCCGAGGGAGGGGTCCACGCCCGCCTTGGCCGCGTCGAGCACCACGCTGGCGCCCGCCCACTCCGCGCCGTGCGCGCGGGCGACGGCGACGGGGTCGGCGCCGGCGGGCACGTGGCCGAGGCGGGCCGTGAGGGCGCGCCCGTCCGCGAGCGCGACGCTGCCGGGCACCTCGAGCCAGCCCGAGAAGGGCTCGGCCTCGCCGCCGCGGGCGCGCACGAAGAGCATCCCGTGCTCCACGCGCACGTCCACCCCCATCGGCACCGAGCAGGAGCCCGCCCCCGCGGCCACGACCCGAAGCGCCGCCTCCACGTGGCGCGCCTCCAGGCGGGCCGCCGGGCAGACGGCGAGGACGGCCTGGCGGACCACCCTGCGCGCTATCGCCACCTCGGCGGCGGCGAGCTTGCGGGCGTCGAGCGCGAGGAGGGAGTCGGTGCGCCTCACCGTGAGGTCGCGCAGGGTGCGCGACGAGACGCTCGTGAGATAGGAGTCCTCGTCGGAGAGGATGTCGCAGGTCGTGCTCAGCGAGCCGACGACGCGCGGGTTCCTCCGCTCGACCACCGGCATGACCTCGTGGCGCACGAAGGCGCGCAGGTAGCGGGTGTCCGCGTTGGTCTCGTCCTCGCGCCACACGATGCCGCGCATGCGCAGCAGGTCGCAGAGCTCGCGGTGCGTGCGGTTGAGGAGCGGGCGCACGATCCGGTTGCGCCGGCGCGGGATGCTCGAGAGGCCCGAGGGCCCCGCGCCGCGGATCGCGTTCATGAAGAAGGTCTCGGCGCGGTCGTTGGCCGTGTGCGCCGTGAGGATGCGGGCGGCCGAGCGCGGCGTGCCGAGCTCCTCGCTCAGCTGGTTGGCCAGCTCCGCCGCGGCGGAGTAGCGCGCCTCGCGGCCGGCGTTCTCCACGTTGCCGCCCGGCTGGCCCGCCGCGAGCGCGGCCACATCCACGCGCCGGATGGTGCACGGTATGCCGAAGGAGGCCGCCAGCGAGCGCACGAACTCCTCGTCCTCCTCCGCGTCTATGCCCCTGAGCTGGTGGTTCACGTGCAGCACGTGGAGGCGCTCGCGGGCGATCCTGGCCTCGCCGCGCCCGTCGTCTATGTCGAGCTGGGAGGTCGCCGCCAGGACGAGCAGCGCCGTGGAGTCCGCGCCGCCCGAGACCATGAGCACCACCGGGGCGCGGCCCGCGTCGTCCGCCCGGCCGCTCGCGCGCTCGAAGCGCGCCACGTTGCTTGCGTACCGCCTGCCTACGCTGGGCATCTGCTCCTCCTCACCCGGCCGGCGCCCCTGCCGCGCCGGCCGTGCCCGACCCGGTCCAACCACTCTACACCCCGGCGGCCCGACGGGCGCCCATCCGCTAAGCTGGTCTGCCGGAGCGAAGGAGGAGAGAATGGTTCCAAAGATCCACCTCTACGTGCTGGCGTCCGGGTCCAAGGGCAACGCCGCCGTGGTCGAGGGGCCCGAGGGCTCCGTGCTCGTGGACTGCGGCATATCGCGCAGGGCCCTGCACGAGCGCGCCCGCGCCTGCGGCTGCGACCTCGACGACGTGCGCGCGATTCTCGTGACCCACGAGCACCAGGACCACACCGACGGCCTCACGGTCGTCTGCAACCACTACGACGGCCCGCTCTACGCCACGGCCGGCACGACCCTGGGCAGGCGCTTCCTCTCGCAGGTGCCGTTCACCCTGATCGACCACGACGCCGAGCTCGAGCTGGCCGGCATGCGCGTGCGGTGCTTCCCCACCTCGCACGACGTGAACGACCCCATCGGATTCCGCTTCGAGGTGCCGGGCGAGGACGGCCCCGAGGACGCCCTGGGCTGGATGACCGACACCGGCTACGTCACGGACGCCGCGCTCGACGCGCTCTTCGGCTGCAGGATCCTCGGCATCGAGGCCAACCACGACGAGACCATGCTCGCCGAGGGCCCCTACCCCGCCTTCCTCCGCCGGCGCGTGGGCGGCCCGGGCGGCCACCTCTCCAACGCGCAGTGCGCCGCGGCGCTCGGCGCCCTGGTCACGCGCGACACCGAGGTCATGGTCGGCCTGCACCTCTCGGAGAAGAACAACCGCCCGAGCGTCGCCGTGCGGACCCTCGCCGAGGCCGTCGGCGCGGAGCCGGTGGGCGGCGGCGAGGCGGAGGCGCGCACGCCCGACGGCCGCCTCAGCGTGTGCGTCGCGTCGCAGGACGAGCCGCTCGCGGTCTACTAGCGGAGAAGGACCTGCCGCCCTGCGGCGCGGCGGGCCCGCGGGCGGCGTGCGCCAGGCCCGCCGTCCTGCGGCGCAGCGAGCCGCCGCGGCCGGCCGCAAACGGCGGGAGGGGCGCCGCCCGAAGGCCGCGCCCCTCCTGAAGCTCGCTGCTCGCGGCAGCCGTGTCCTGCATCCCCGCTACTCGATGGTGACCTTGGTGACGTTGGGCTTCTCGACGATCTTGGGGACCTTGATCTCGAGCACGCCGTTCTCCAGCTTGGCGCTCAGGCCCTCGCTCGCCGCGTCCTTGAGGTAGACGCCGCGCGTGGCCTGCCACTCGCTGGTCTCCTTGTGCAGGTAGTTCTTGCTCTTCTCCTCGTCGGACTCCTTCCTGTCCACCGAGATGGAGAGCCTGCCCTCGTTGAGCTCGACGTCGATCTGGTCGCGCGTGACGCCGGGAAGGTGGGCGGAGACGACGTACTTGTCGCCCGCGTCCTCGACGTCCATCTTGAAGGAGGCGTCGCCGTCGACGCTCACCAGCGGGCCGAAGAAGTCGTCGTCGAAGAAGCTGCCGAACGGCCAAGCCCTGCGGAGAGCCCTGTCGTAGCGATCATACGGAATCATGCTTGCCATAACGAATCACTCCTCATGGTCTTCTGGGTGCCTCGCCCTTGCCTGTGCACCCCGCGTGTCAACTTGGTATATGCCCCTCGTGGGGTGGTTTAAACCGACTTTCGAAGATTTTCTCAGTTCATATTTGGCATATAACCTAAGTCGTGCGCACTTAGGTTGGCGTCCGCAAAGGTCCGTGGAAGCTCTCTGCGTAACTCGTGGTGAACTGTGTCAATTGGTGCCACCCCCTGTCCGCCAGAGTGGCATTCGGTATCATGGTCTAGCAATCGGGGAGTCGGTTTTCGGAGGCACCTGCATGGGTGAGAGCGGCAGCATACGCAGGAGTGGTTCGAGCAGGGAGGGCACGCCCTCGCCGAGCGCCGCCGCAGAGCCCGCCGTGCCGGAGCGGACCCCCAGGAAGCCCGCGCAGGGCCCCGAGCGAGCCTCCGAGTGGACCGCGGAGCGCATGTCAGAGCGTGCCGCGGAGCGCGCCGGCGCACGCGCGCAGGAGCGCGAGGCCGCACGTGCGCACCGGCTCGACTCCACGGGCGTGGGCAAGCCCATCCCGCGCAGCGAGGCGGAGGCCCAGGGCCTCGAGCGCGAGAAGCCCCTGCTCAGGCCCGCGAGGAGCACCAGCTCGCGCCGCAACGCCCCCTACATCAGGCAGCCCAAGCCGCGCAAGACGGCCGAGGCCATCGACGACCTCGGCGAGGACGAGTCCTACTCCTCCGGCTTCGCGCACGACTCCAACATCGCCGTCGGCGGCAGCCTGCCGCTCTCCGGCCAGCCCTACCGCCGCTCCCGCGCGGACATGGGCAAGCTGCAGCGCGACCTGCACTACGGCCAGTACCTCGAGATCCCCAAGGGCCGCCGGCAGATCTTCGCGTCGCGCGAGCGCGAGCGCCAGATCCGCTCCCGCATCGCCGCCGTCGTCGTGATCGTCGTCCTGCTCCTCGCGACCCTGCTGATCCTGCGCCTGGGCGGCGCGCTGGGCTAGCGCCTACCAGCGACCGGCGTCGGCGCCTAGTCCCACGGGTCGCGCTCGAAGAGGGGCTCGGGACGGGCGGGCCGGTCCGAGTAGGGGTCGTACCCGTCGTCGTCCTCGTTCTCCGCCCTGATGAAGCTCGCGTAGGGAGAAGGACGTTCCGCCTTCGCGTCGGTCGCGTCCGGCTTGCCCGTGGCCCGCCTCGCCGCGGCGGGGCTTGTCTGCGACGTCCCGGTCGCGCGCGGCTCGTCCGTGGCCCGCGGTCCTTCTCGCCTGTCGTCCCCTTGCATGACAGCGTCTCCTTCCGACGGCCTGAGCCACGGCACCGGTTGGCCCGTGGCCGGCCAGCACCTTGTTCGCGACCGGCTGGCACCTGGCTCGTGGCCGCTACTTGTCCCCCTCGCCCGCCTCGGAACCGGCGGCGCCGTCCTTGCCGGTCTTGGCGGCGGCCGCGACCTCATCGGACGGCGCGTCGTATATCTCCGTCCAAGCGACGAAGTCCGCGACCTTGCCGCTCGTCTTGGAGACGTCCGCGGAGGGGTAGGTCGCCTTGGGCGCGCAGCCGACGATGGCCTGGGTGGTGCCGTCGACGTCCTTGTAGACGAGGACCGTCCAGCCGTAGCCGGCCTCCTCGCCGTACTCGCACCAGAACGAGAGGGAGGACGGGGTCGTGCCGGCGGGCAGGCTGATCGAGGAGGCGTCGCAGTGCCCCGTGGCGCCCTTGAGGCCGCAGAGGGCCTCGACCTCCGACGCCGCCTGCGCGTTCGCGTCTCCCCGCGGCACCTTGGCGGCGGGCAGCGTCACGCGCACGCCCTCGACCTTGGCGCCCGTGGCGAGGTGGTCGGCCACGCTCGCGGGCTCCTGGCTCGCCGGCGCGCCCCAGGGGTTCGGCTGGAACGAGACCGTGCCGCCGTCGTCCGACCGGAAGCTCTCCTGCAGCTTGCCCGCGCCGTCGATGCTGCCCGTCTGGATGGCGTAGCCAGCCTTCTGCAGGTAGCTGAGGGTCGCCGTGGGGATCGCGTCGAAGTACGCGCGCACGTCCCAGGGGTCGCTCGGCTGGGGGCTCACGACGGTCACGCCCACGACGCCGTCGAGCCCGGCGCGCTCGCCGGCCGCCGGGCTGGTGGACTGGACGTCCCCCACGGGCTGCGAGCCCGTGGCGACGTAGGTGACCTCGGCGGTGAGCCCCGCGTCCTTGAGCATCGAGAGGGCCTCGCGCTCCGTGCGGCCGACGATGCTGGGGACCTTGGGCGGCGTCGCGACGGTGAGGGTGACCTGGTCGGTCGAGAGGAAGATGGCGCCCGCGGCGGGCTCGACCGAGAGCACCGTGCCCTCGGCCTCGTCGGAGCGCTCGTAGACCAGCTGCACGTTGGTTGCGCCGGCCTGCTCGAGGGCCGCCTGCGCCGCGTCCTTGTCCGTGCCCACGACGTCCGGGACCACGCGGTCCGCACCCACGGTGACGGTGACCGTGGAGCCCTCGGGCACGCGCGCGCCGGCGCCGGGGTCCACGGAGAGGACGCGCCCCGAGCCGTCGTCGGTGGGCTGGGTCTCCACCTGGACGGCAAGGCCCTTCTCGGAGAGCCTCTGGGTCGCTGCCTCCTCGGGCAGGCCCACGACCGCCGGCACGGTCTTGCCGCCCCAGTACTCGAGGTAGTAGCTCAAGCCGGCGCCGAGCGCGACCGCCGCGACGAGCGCGAGCACGATGCCGACCACGGCGAGGTGGCGGTGGTGGGAGCTCGGCTCCTTGGGCCGGCGGTGGACGGCGTGCGCGCCGATGCGGTTCTCGCCCAGGCGCGCGACCCTGTACTCCGGGCCGTCGAAGGTCGTCGTGGTCGTGGAGTCGTCGCCGCCGTCGTAGTCGCTCGGGAGCGCGACGGGGACCTCCTCGGGCCCCACCTCGGGGACCTGGGGAATCTCGGGGACCTCACGGGCCTGGTGGACCTCAGGGACCTCGGGCGCCTGGGGAGCCTGGTGGGCTTCGGGGGCCTGGGGCGCGACGGGCTTCTCCGCCAGAGGCTGCGCCGCCTCGGCGCCGGCCCCTGCCAGCTCCCTCTTGTCGCTTGCGCCCGCGTCGCCCATCTGCACCTCCCGCCTCGCACAGTCCCATCTATCTTGGCGCATGTCCGCACGAATTGCACGCCTTTTGCACGGCGCTGGCGGGAGCGCGGGCGGAGAGGGGCGTGGGTCCGGCCGGGCGTGAGGCCGGCCGGAGCGTGGGGCCGGCCGGGCGTGGGTCCGGCCGGGCTGGTTGATAAGAACGTGGGGCAGGAACGAGAAGGGCGGGGACGGCGATCGCTCGCCGCCCCCGCCCTCGCATGGGTCAGGTGACTCCTCCGGGACCCTCCGGACCCGGCGTGATGGGCCCGAGCCAGGCCCGGTGCCCGGCTCGTGCCAGGCCCGCGCCAGGTCGGTACCAGGCTCGTGCCAGGCCCGTGCCAGGCCCCGCCTACTCGACGTCGTCCGGCTCGACCGGCTCGCCGTCGCCGTCGGGAGAGGACTCGGGCGTGGCTATCCTCGTGGCCGTGAGGCCGGAGCCGTCCTCCGCCGCGTCGACGAGCACCGTGTCGCCCTCGGCCACCTCGCCGCTGATGATGAGGTTGGCCACGTTGTCCACGACCTGGCGCTGGATCAGGCGCTTGAGCGGACGCGCGCCGTAGACCGGGTCGAGGCCGTCGATCGCGAGCGAGCCGACCGCCGCGTCGGTGAGCCTGAGCGTGATGCGCTCCTTCGCGAGGCGCTCGCGCACGTCCTTGAGCTGGATGTCCACGATCTTCTCGATGTCGTCCAGCCCGAGGGGATGGAAGACCACCACGTCGTCGATGCGGTTCAGGAACTCGGGCTTGAAGGTCTGGCGC
This sequence comes from Olsenella sp., assembly GCA_036454645.1. GTDB lineage: Bacteria > Actinomycetota > Coriobacteriia > Coriobacteriales > Atopobiaceae > Olsenella_K. The sequence continues at coordinate 29,112 of JAZHSQ010000002.1, forward strand.
AGGGCGTCGTTGACCTGGCGCTGGACCTCGTCCGGGTCGCTCTGGGCGTTGGCCTGGGCGATGAACTGCGAGCCGACGTTGCTGGTCATGATGATGATCGTGTTCTTGAAGCTCACGAGCCGGCCCTGGCCGTCAGTGAGGCGACCGTCGTCCAAGACCTGCAGCAGGATGTTGAAGACGTCGGGGTGCGCCTTCTCCATCTCGTCGAGCAGGATCACGCTGTACGGGCGCCTGCGCACGGCCTCGGTCAGCTGGCCGCCCTCGTCGTAGCCCACGTATCCGGGAGGCGCGCCGATGAGCCGCTGGACGCTGAACTTCTCCATGTACTCGGACATGTCGATGCGGATCAGAGCGCGCTCGTCGTCGAACAGGCACTCGGCGAGCGCCTTGGCGAGCTCGGTCTTGCCCACGCCGGTGGGGCCGAGGAAGAAGAAGCTGCCGATCGGGCGGTTGGGGTCGGAGAGGCCGGCGCGGCTGCGGCGCACCGCCGCGGCGACGGCGGACACGGCCTCGTTCTGGCCCACGACGCGCTTGTGGAGCTCGCCCTCGAGGTTCTTGAGCTTCTCCATCTCGCCCTGCATCATCTTGGACACCGGTACGCCGGTCCACGAGCTCACGACCTCGGCGATCTCCTCGCTCGTGACCTCCTCCTTGAGCAGGCCCCCCTCCTCCTTCTTGTCCGACAGGGCGCGCTCCGCCTCGTCGTACTGGCGCTGCAGCGTGGGGATGGTCGAGTAGCGCAGCTCCGACGCGCGGGCGAGGTCGCCCTCGCGCGTGACGCGCTCCATCTCGACCTTGACGTCCTCGATCTGGCTCTTGAGGTCCTGGACCCGGTCGATGGCGCCCTTCTCGTTCTGCCACTTGGCCTTCATGCCGTCGAGCTTCTCGCGGGTGGTCGCGATCTCCTTGCGGAGCTTGGCCAGGCGCTCCTTGGAGGCCTCGTCGTCCTCCTTCATGAGGGCCTGCTCCTCGATCTGCTTCTGCGTGAGGTCGCGGTCCACGGCGTCGATGTCCGCCGGCATGGAGTCGAGCTCCATGCGCAGGCGGCTCGCCGCCTCGTCCACGAGGTCGATGGCCTTGTCCGGCAGGAAGCGGTCGGAGATGTAGCGGTTGGAGAGGTCCGCGGCCGAGACGAGCGCGGCGTCGGTGATGCGGACGCGGTGGTGCTGCTCGTACTTGTCCTTGATGCCGCGCAGGATGGAGATGGTCTCCTCCACGGAGGGCTCGCCGACCATGACCGGCTGGAACCTGCGCGCGAGCGCCTGGTCCTTCTCTATGTACTTGTGGTACTCGTCGAGCGTGGTCGCGCCGATCATGTGCAGCGTGCCGCGGGCGAGGGCCGGCTTCAGGATGTTGCCCGCGTCCATGGAGCCCTCGGTCGCGCCGGCGCCGACGATGGTGTGCAGCTCGTCGATGAACAGGATGATCCTGCCGTCGGACTTCTCGACCTCCTTGAGCACGCTCTTGAGGCGGTCCTCGAACTCGCCGCGGTACTTGGCGCCGGCCACCAGCGCGCTCATGTCGAGCTCGACGAGCTCCTTGTCGCGGATGGTGGAGGGCACGTCGCCAGAGACGATGCGCTGGGCCAGGCCCTCGACGATGGCCGTCTTGCCGACGCCGGGCTCGCCGATGAGCACGGGGTTGTTCTTGGTGCGGCGGGAGAGCACCTGGATGGTGCGGCGGATCTCCTCCACGCGGCCGACGACCGGGTCGAGCTTGCCCTGGCGGGCGAGGTCGGTCACGTTGCGGCCGTACTGCTCGAGGGCCTCGAACTGGGGCTTGGCGTCCTGCGAGGTGACGCGCTCGTCGCCGCGCAGCTCGTCGTAGGCCTCCTCGACGCGCATGGCGGTGACGCCGGCGGCGTTGAGCACGGAGCCCGCGGCGCTCTTGTCCGCCGCGAGGGCGCACAGAAGGTGCTCGCTCGTCACGTAGGAGTCGCCCATCTTGCCCGCGAGCTTCTCCGCGTTGTTGGCGAGGCGCACGAAGTCGTTGCTCATGCCCATCTGGCCGCTGTCGCCGGAGACCTTGGGCTGGCGGGCGATGGCGGAGTCGACCTGCTCCGAGATGGAGTTGGGGTCGGCTCCGACGCGCTCGATGATCGCGTTGATATTGCGCTCGCCCGAGGTGAGCAACGCCTTGAGAAGGTGGATCGGCTCGACGGCGCCAGCCTCCGAGTCGCTGGCGACGCCTACTGCGGACTGCAGCGCCTCCTGGGCGGTCACTGCCCACTTGTTGATGTTCATATGCATCACTCCTCAGCGTCCGTCACGGGCGACGGATTGTCGTTTATCGATGAGGAGTATTCCCACCTACACGGGTTCTTATACATTATCTAAGTCTTGCGTTGTTAGATTTCTTGCACGCGGAGCATAAGGTTCTTGCACGGCCGGGCGGGTGGGGCAGACCGCGGGGAAGGCTGGGGCCACGCGCTCCGCGACGCTGCCCCACGCGATGGGCCGCCCCCTCACGACATACGAACGACCCGTCCTTGTGCTCGCCTTCGTAGTCCTCGATCGGTGGGCCGCCCCCTTCGCGGCATCCGAACGACCTGGGTGCAACTTTTCGCGGGAGATTTTGCATTTGAGCAGGTTGTGGACGGGTCAGGAGGTGACCGGAGGCCCCTCAGGGGCAGTCCCGGCGGTGCGACTTCACATTTGCCCAGGATTCCCGTGTCTCGAGGCACAGGCCCCCGCTCGCGGCCTGCCCAGACCCGTCCACAAGCTGCCGAACCGCAGAAAACGGCTCTCAAAAGTTGCGCCCAGCCGGTTCCGCACCGGCCGGGCGCCTGCCGCAGAGGCACCCGGCGGCGCGACGGCCTACCCGCGCAGGCCGCGCGGTAGGCCTGGTCTATGTCGGCGCCGAGGTCGAGCGGGCGCTGCAGGTAGGAGGTCATGAACGTGTTGTCCACCACCACGCGGAGGCCGCGCTCGTGGGCTCTTCGAACAGGATCACCGACGGGTTGACGGCGAGGGCGCGGGCGATGCCGACGCGCTGCTGCTGGCCGCCGGAGAGCATGGCTGGGAACTCGTCGGCCTTCTCCGCCAGGCCCACCCGCTCGAGCAGGCCGCGGCCGAGCTCGTCCGCCTCCGCCCTGCCCATGCCCTTCGCGCACCTGAGCGAGAGGGTCACGTTCTCGAGGGCGGTCTTGCTGGCGAAGAGGCTCGTGTCCTTCACCACGCCGATCACGGTGTTGCCGAGCGGCGCGAGCGTGCTCGCGAACGCCTGGGGCAGCACCACGTGCCAGATGGCCTGGCCGGAGGTGAGCCCCACGCTATAGCAGGCCTCGAGCTGGCCGGCGACGTCCGCCAGCGACGCGTAGCCCTCGCCCTTGCGGAACGCGACCGCGGTGGGCATCCAGGAGGCGACGACGTCGCTGAAGACGTACTTCTGCTCGCGCTCGTCGGTCCGGGAGATCTCGGGGGAGATCATGTTGCAGGCCTGGGCGTCGAGGGAGGAGAAGATCGAGTCCCAGGAGATGGCCTTGTAGGTGAACTCGTAGTCGCCGAGCTTCTCCGCCACGGCCTTCACGAGGGCGATGTCGTAGCCGTCGGGGCTGCCGTCCGAGCCCACGTAGTTGTAGGGGGCGTAGGCGCCCGCGGTCGCACCACCGCGGGCGCCCCCCTCGGACGCCTTGGGACGCCGGTTCGCGCCGGCCGGCTACGCCGACGTCGGCGGCAGCGGCGAGGCGCCGCCACCGCGCGACGCCACCTCCTCGAAGCCGGCCCAGACGTCAATCGGCCGCACCGCATGCCTCTCCCCCCACAGGTAGACGCACACGCACGCGACGACGATGAGGGCCGTCGCCAGGGGCGACCCCTCGATGCCGAAGGCGGGGTCGTAGGCGACGCCGGCGACGGTGCCCGTGCCGGGCGCGAGGCCGAAGAGCGCGAAGGGCGTGACGATTCCGCTGTTGGGGAGGCCGAGGACGACGGCCTGCATGAAGTTCCACCCCGTATGCGCGCCGAAGGCCGCCCAGGGGCTGTCGAGCCGCCAGGTCATGAGGCCGAAGAGGACGCCGATCAGGGTCACGTTCGCGATGGAGAGCACCGTCACGCCGGCGTTGCCGAGGTGCAGCGCGCCGAAGAGGAGCGAGGTGACGGCGACGGCGACGACGTGGCTGCCGGAGACGCGCAGCGTGCGCTGGTAGAGGTAGCAGCGGCAGAGGAGCTCCTCGGAGGAGGACTGCACGAAGACGCAGAGGAACACGAAGACGAGGCCGACGACGTTCACGCCCACGAGCGAGAGGCTGAGGCTCCCGGTCGCGACGGCCACCAGGCCGCACGCGGCGTTGAGCGCGAGGCCCAGGAGGACGCCCACGCCGAGCCGCGCCGGGGTGTTGCCGGCGACCTGGCGCGTGACGGTCTTGAGGATGGGCCGGGCGCGCCTGCTCGCCGCCAGGTAGGCGAGGACGACGATCCAGAGGCCGATCGGGCTCAGGTACGAGACCCCCGTGTAGAGCGCGCTCGCCGCGCTGGCAGAGTAGGCGCCCGCGGTGTCGAGGAAGCTGCCGGGGCCGTCGAGCATCGCGACCGCGAAGTCCTCCACGCCCGCGCCCGGCACCAGGGCCACGTAGGCGAGGGTGCCCACGAGCATGGACACGACGCCCCCCGAGCACGGACCCCAGCGCGACCATCCCCAGCGCCCAGGCGTAGCTCCCCACGAGGCCGGCGATGCTCCTGGCGCTCGGGCGTCCCGCGGGGGCGGGCGACGGGGGTTCGGAGGGCGTGCTTGGCGACGCGTTCTTCTCCGCGGACATGGCGGCCCCTCTCTCTTCTCGGCCCCGGCCGGGCCTTTGGTGGGGCAACTATATCGCAGGGAAATCCGACGCTTTCATGCCTTCTGTTCGCCCCACGTCAGGGGCTGGCGAGCGTGGCCCGGGGCACCGGACCGGTCCGCCATGCGAGAAGGGCGCGGCGCCCCCGGCCCCTGCCGGAAGCGCCGCGCCCTCGCGGTCCCTCTCGCCCATGCGTCCCGTGGACGGAGCCCGCGGTCCTTCTCGCCCGCGCGGAGCCGCCGGCGGCGGCTACTGGGAGTCGTCCCCGTCGAGCAGCCTACGCAGGACCTTCTCGGGGCTCGCGCCGTCGTAGCGGGCGAGCGCCGTGATCCTCTCGCGCATGCGCATCTCGTGGACCTCGTCCTCGAGCTCACGGACGCGGTGCCTCAGCTCGTCGATCTCGTCCTCGCGCTGCATGGCGCGCTCGCGCATGTCCAGGATCCTGATGACGCCGGCCAGGTTGATGCCCTCGTCGGTCAGCTTGCTGATGAGGTTCAGCCGATCGATGTCCGCCTGGGAGTAGAGGCGCGTGTTGCCGCGCGAGCGGCCGGGCGTGACGAGGCCCTTCTGCTCGTAGACGCGCAGCGTCTGCGGGTGCATGCCCGTCAGCTCGGCCGCCACGCTGATCATGTAGAGCGGCTTCTCGCGGTCGTCGTGCTTCTTGCCGCTATCTTGCCCGGGCTCTTCACTCATAGCGCTCCACGTCCTTTCGGTACTCGCGCTGGTCCTGGTCGGCGAGCGCCTTGAGCGCCGAGCGCTCCTTCTGGCTGAGCATCGTGGGGACCTGGACCTTCACGCGCACGTAGAGCGCGCCGGTGCGGCCCTTGTGCTTGACGTCCGGGGCGCCCATCTCGCGGAACCTGAACGTCTTGCCGTCCTGGGTGCCGGCGGGAATCTTGAGCAGGACCTTCTCGCCCTTGGGCGTGGGGACCTCCACCGTGGTGCCGAGCGCGGCCTCGTACATGGAGACCGGCAGGTCCATGCGGACGTCCGCACCGTCGCGCTTGAAGAGCGGGTGCTCCGCGACGCGGGTGACGATCACGAGGTCGCCGCGCTCGCCGCCGTTGGAGCCGAACTCGCCCCTGCCGCGGTAACGCAGCTTGCCGCCGTCCACCGCGCCAGCCGGCACCTTGACCTTGAGCGTCTGGCTCTCGCCCGTGGAGGGTATCTTGAAGGTCACCTTGCGCGTCGCGCCGGTGAAGGCCTCCTCCGCGGAGACGTCGATCGTGATGCTGAGGTCGCCGCCCTTCTGCGGCCTGGGGCCTCGGCCCGCGCCCCCGCCGAAGATCGACGAGAAGTCGAAGCCGCCGAACGCGCCGTCGCCGTTGCGGACGTTGTTGAAGATGTCGCTGAAGTCCACGTCGCCGTAGTTCGTGTAGGTGTAGCCGCGGTTCCTGCCGCCGGAGCCGCCGAAGTCGGCGCCGGGGATGCCGCCGAACATGAGGAGCTGGTCGTACTCCTTGCGCTTCTCCGGGTCGGAGAGCGTGGTGTAGGCCTCGTTTATCTCCTTGAACTTCTGCTCGTCGCCACCGGCGTCCGGATGGTACTTGGTCGCAAGCTTCCGGAAGGCGCGACGGATGTCGTCCTGGGAGGCGTCGCGCTTGACGCCCAGGATGTCGTAGTAGTTGCTCTTCCCTGCCATGGTGACGCTCGCCCCCTTTCGTGAACTGCGCCCGGGCCGTGCGGCCTGGGCGCTCTCGTACTACTGCTTGGTCTCGCTCGCACCCTCGGGTTCGGTGCCCGCGTCCTGGGTGTCGTCGCCCTTGGCGCCGTCGGGCGCGCCGCTGGGGGCGCCCTCCTCCGGGTCGGGCGCCGGGCGCTTGGGCCCGCCGAAGGTGACCGTGACCATCGCGGAGCGGATCACCTTGCCGCCGAGCTTGTAGCCCTTCTGGTAGACCTGGTCGACCGTCTCGTCGTAGGCGTCGGGGTTCTCGGAGCGGCCGACCGCCTGGTGCAGCATGGGGTCGAACGGCTCGCCGGCGGGGTCGATGACCTCGACGCCCTCCTTGGCGAGCACGGCGACCATCTTGTCGTGCACCTGGTCGATGCCCGAGACGAAGCTCTTGAACTGCTCGTCGTCGCCCGCGGTCTTCTCCGCGTGGTCGATCGCGCGCTCCATGTCGTCGATGACGGGCAGGAGGCCCTTCACGATCTTCTCGGCCGCGCGGGCCTTCTCCTGGACGGCCTCCTCGTCGCGACGGCGGCGGAACGTCTGGAACTCGGCCAGCAGCTTGGTGCGGCGCTCCTCGGCGTCCGCTGCGGCCTTCCTGGCCTGCTCCAGCTCCTCGGCGTCGGCGCCCTTGCGCGCCTCCTCGAGCTCGCGGCGCAGGTCGGCGAGGGAGGCGCGCAGCTTGGCGTTCTCGGCCTTGAAGTCCTCCTCCGCGGCCTCCTCGCCGCGGCGGATGGCCTCGTCGACCATGCGCTGCTCGGCCTCGGGGTCGGGGGCGTCGCCCGCCGGCTGGGGCGCGGCGCCCTGCCCGGGTGCCGGACTGCCCGACGGCGTGCCCTCCGGCTTGTCGTTGTCGTCTTCGATGGGTACCTTCACGTCGCCCTCCTGGGGGATGGAGCCGGGGGCGGCGTCGGCCGCCCCCTTCGTGTTCTTGTCCTTGCCGAACATCGAGCTCACCCGCTACTTGTTGTCCTTGTCGTCGTCCACGACCTCGTAGTCGGCGTCGACCACGTCGTCGCCGCCGTTGGAGGCGGAGGCGCCGGAGCCGGAGCCGGAGGGCTGGGAGGTCTCGGCCTGCGTGCTGCTATAGACGACCTGCGCGAGCTTGTGCGCGGCGTCCTGCAGCTTCTCGCTGGCGGCCTTGATCGCGTCGACGTCGGTGCCGTCGAGGGCCTTCTTGGTGGCGGCGACGGCGTCCTCGGTCTCCTTCTTCACGTCCGCGGGGACCTTGTCGCCGAGCTCCTTCAGGGTCTGCTCGGTGGAGTAGGCGAGGCTGTCGGCCTGGTTGCGGACCTCGATCTCGTCCTTGTGCTTCTTGTCCTCCTCGGCGTGGGACTCGGCGTCCTTGACCATGCGGTCAACCTCGTCGTCGGAGAGCGCGGTGGAGCCGGAGATGGTGATCTGCTGCTGCTTGCCCGTGCCCTTGTCCTTGGCCGTGACCTTCACGATGCCGTTGGCGTCGATGTCGAACGTGACCTCGATCTGCGGCACGCCACGGGGAGCGGCGGGGATGCCGGTCAGGTTGAACTTGCCGAGCGACTTGTTGTCGCGCGCCATCTCGCGCTCGCCCTGCAGGACGTTGATCTCGACGGACGTCTGGTTGTCGGCGGCCGTGGAGTAGACCTCGGTCTTGCTGGTCGGGATCGTGGTGTTGCGGTCGATCATCTTGGTCATCACGCCGCCCATGGTCTCGACGCCGAGGGACAGCGGGGTGACGTCGAGCAGCAGGATGCCCTCGACGTCGCCGGTCAGGACGCCGCCCTGGACGGCCGCGCCGTCGGCGACGACCTCGTCGGGGTTAACGGACATGTTGGGCTGCTTGCCGGTCATCTGCTTGACGAGCTCCTGGACGGCGGGCATACGGCTGGAGCCGCCGACGAGGATGACCTCGTTGACCTGGTCGATCGAGAGGTTGGCGTCGTGGAGCGCCTTGGTGACGGGCGTCTTGCAGCGCTCGAGAAGGTCGCGCGTGATGCGCTCGAACTCGGCGCGGGTGAGAGTGTAGTTGAGGTGCTTGGGGCCGGTGGCGTCAGCGGTGATGAAGGGCAGGTTGATGTCAGCCTGCTGCGCGCTGGAGAGCTCCTTCTTGGCGTTCTCCGCGGCCTCCTTCAGGCGCTGCAGGGCCATGGGGTCCTTGCGCAGGTCGATGCCGTTGTCCTGCTGGAACTTGTCCGCCATCCAGTCGATGACCTTCTGGTCCCAGTCGTCGCCGCCGAGGTGGTTGTCGCCGTTGGTGGCGAGGACCTCGACCACGCCGTCGGCGAGGTCGAGCAGGGAGACGTCGAAGGTGCCGCCGCCGAGGTCGAAGACGAGGACCTTCTGGTCCTGGTTCTTCTTGTCGAGGCCGTAGGCGAGGGCCGCGGCCGTGGGCTCGTTGACGATGCGCTTGACGTTGAGGCCGGCGATCTTGCCGGCGTCCTTGGTGGCCTGGCGCTGGGCGTCGTTGAAGTAGGCGGGGACGGTGATGACCGCGTCGGTCACGGGCTCGCCGAGGTACTTCTCGGCGTCCGCCTTCATCTTGGAGAGAATCATCGCGCTGATCTGCTCGGGGGTGAAGTCCTCGCCGCCGATCTCGACGACGGCACGGTTGCCGGTGCCGGCCTTGACCTTGTACGGGACGGTCTTCAGCTCGGAGCCGACCTCGTCGTAGCGACGGCCCATGAAGCGCTTGATCGAGAAGACGGTGTTCTGCGGGTTGGTGACGGCCTGGTTCTTGGCCGCCTTGCCGACGACGCGGTCGCCGCCGTCGCGGAAGCCGACAACGGACGGCGTGGTGCGGTCGCCTTCTGCGTTCACGATAATGGTGGGCTCGCCGCCCTCGAGGACTGCCATCGCAGAGTTAGTGGTACCCAGGTCGATTCCGAGAATCTTTGCCATGGTGTAGCGATCCTTTCTACGTTGCGCGCGCCCCGTGCAGGGCGGAAAGCGGTTCCTTGCCGCATGCGCTTCTTCTTACGGTAGGTATTGTTCCCCTGCGTTTCAATTCTATACATAATCTAAGTCTGAAAATGATAGATTTTTTGGTGCACACAGTTATAGGGTCTTCGGCGGACGGCGCGGAGCGTCCGAAGGCTGCCGGGGGGCGTGCCGGTGGCTGCCGGTGGCTGCCGGGCGCAACTCCCCGAGCCGCCCCGTGCAATTTCGCGACTTATGGACGGGGCCGGTGGAGGTCGGCTGCGCGTCGGCGACACGCGCGAGCCCCTGGTACCGGCCCGCCGCGTGGTACCTGGGGTTTCTCGCCCACCAACCCGTGCGGCACGCTACAGGCACCGCGCCGACCCGTCCATAACTCGGAAAGATGCACATCCCAGTTCTTCGGGCTGCGCCGAAGCCGTCCAGGGTGCCGCCGCGGACGGGGCGGCGGCGTCAGCGGTCGCGAGCCGGCGCCTCCGCGCGCAGGACATGCGCTGGGTGGCGCTGACCAGGTGGCGATGGCTCCGCAGCGAAGCCCGAGGTCCGCGACCGCGGGAACCGACGGCCGCGTCGATGCAACTTTCCAGACCGATTTGTGCATTTCAGCAATGTATGGACGGGTCTCGGCGTGCCAAGGGGCGCCGGCCGGCGCGCCGTCACCTTGGACCGCTTCGGTATCCTGGGCAAACGTCGCCGCGGGGCGCGGGCCCACCGCCTGGTGACGGACCAGGCCGTCCCCAATCCATCCACAACCGGCTCAAATGCAGAATCCCGTGGAAAAAGTTGCATCACCCAGGGTGTACGCCCGTCGCCCCGGCCCGGCCCGCCGCGGCCGTCGCCCTGGCCCGTCGCCCCGGCCCGCCGCAGCCGACCCCCTGGCGTCAGGGCGCTCCGCGAATCGACGCCCGCGTTCGCGCTTCGACCGGCATGGCATCCTCGGGTCGCATTACCATACTCGGAAGCAACGCGCGACGCCGCGCGACACCGCGCGGCGGGCGGCCTGCGGCGGGCGACCCGCGGCGGGCGCCCGCAGCCCGCGCGACCCACGGCATGCTCGCGCCACCCGGCCCGAAGCCGGGCGGCGAGAAGAAGGAGGACACCCCATGAAGCTACTCATCGCATCCGACATCCACGGCGCGGCGGACTGGTGCTCCAGGCTCATGCAGGAGCTCGACGCGGAGCAGCCCGACCGCCTGGTCCTTCTCGGCGACCTGCTCTATCACGGGCCTCGCAACGACCTGCCCACCGACTACCGCCCCAAGGAGGTCGTCGCGATGCTCAACTCCGTGCGCGACAGCGTCATCGCGGTGCGCGGCAACTGCGAGGCCGAGGTCGACCAGATGGTGCTCGACTTCCCCTGCATGGCCGAGTACTCCGTCCTGTGGGACCCCGACGCGGCCAACCCCGTCACCCGCGCGGCCGGGCTCGAGCTGTTCCTGACGCACGGGCACGTGTGGGGCCCGGGCATCCACAACTCCGTCGACAAGATGCCCAGCCTGCCCCAGGGCGCCGCCATCGTCTACGGCCACACCCACAAGAAGGTGAGCCGCGCGAGCGACGCGCACCCCAGCGTCTGGTGCTTCAACCCCGGCAGCGTCGGGCTGCCCAAGGACGGCTCGCACAGCTTCGGCATCTACGAGAACGGCGAGTTCCGCTTCCGCACCTGGGACGAGTAGCGCGTCCCAGCCCGCGGTGGGCGCAGGCCGGGTGCGGGCGAGAAGGGCCGCGGGGCGGGGCGGGCGGGCGAGAAGGACCCGGCGCCCGGAACGCGCACGGCAAGGGGCTACCACCCGTCCGGTGGCAGCCCCTCTCACCTGCTCTTGCTTGTCGCGGCGCCGGCGCTACGCGCGGCTCGCGGCCTCGCGCCCGCGGCGGAACGCCTCGAGGTTCGCCTCGACCGTCTTGGGCGGAACGCGGCGCGAGATCGCGTCCTCCCACTCCTCGACGCCGAACGGCAGCGCCGTGGAGAGCGCGCCCACGAGCACGACGTTCGCGGACTTGGGGCTGCCCACGGAGCGGGCGATCTCGCCCGCGTCGAAGCGGACGGCGCCGATCGCGTCGAGCTTCTCGCTGACGCCGCGAGGCATCTGCGCGCTGCCGATGTTGACCGGCACGGGCGTGATGGTCTCGTCGTTTACGAAGAGCTTGCCGCCGCGCTTGAGGAACTGCTGGCTGCGCAGGGCCTCGATGGCCTCGAAGGCCACCACGACGTCGGCGCAGCCCGGGTCGCAGACCATGGTGTCCACGTGGTCGCCCATGCGGATGATGGTGGAGACCGAGCCGCCGCGCTGGGACATGCCGTGGATCTCTGACACCTTGACGTCAAGCCCGGCCTCGGAGGCGGTCATTGCCAGGATGTTGCCGGCCAGGATGGTGCCCTGCCCGCCGACGCCCACGAGCAGCACGGTCTTGACGCCGTCGAGCGTGACGCGCTCGCCCAGCCTGACGGTAGAGCTCTCCGCCGATGCGGTTGCGTGTGGCATATGCGCCCTCCTACTCGAATTCGATGCACCCGAAGGGGCAGACCTGCACGCACTGCCCGCAGCCGATGCACTGGGTGGGGTCGATGACCGCGTAGCCCGTCTCGTCCTTGCCGAGCGCCGGGCAGCCGATGTTGACGCAGGTGCCGCAGCGGCGGCAGTCGCGGATGACCGGCGCGGCCTTGCGCGAGCGGTCGACCAGCTTGCAGGGGCTCCTGAAGATCACGACCGAGAGCTGGTCCTCGTGCGAGGTGGCCTGCTTGAGGGCGGAGCGCACCTGCTTGAGGTCCTGGGCGTCCGCCTCGATGACCTCGTCGACGCCGATGGCGCGGCACAGGGCGACAAGGTCGAGGGGCTTGCCGGCGGGACGGTCGAGCACGCTGGGCTTCTCGGCCGCGTCGACGAGGGGCGAGACGCGCTTGCCCTGCTCGGAGAGGGTGACGCCGTTGACCGGGTTGCCCTGCGCGCCGGTCATGGCCGTCGTGCGGTTGTCGAGGATGACGAGGGTGCCCTTGCCGCCGTTGTACACGGTGCCGAGCAGGCTCGTGATGCCGGAGTGCGCGAAGGTGGAGTCGCCGATCACGCCCACGACCGGCCGGCCCGTGCGCGCCGGGACGCCGGCGAGCTCCATGCCGTGCGACATGGAGAGGCTGGCGCCCATGTCGATGACGGAGTCGACGGCGCGGAAGGGCGCCACGGCGCCGAGCGTGTAGCAGCCGATGTCGCCGGTGACGACGGCCTTGAGGCGCCTGAGCTCGCAGAAGACGAGGCGGTGCGGGCAGCCGGCGCAGAACGCGGGCGGGCGCGGCGGCAGGCCCTCCATCTTGGGGAGGTGCTTCGGCGCGCGCTCGCCGAAGCTCGCGCGGATGTCGGCGGGAGAGATCTCGCCGGAGCGCGGCAGCGGCGCGGCGGGCGGCTCGGAGAGGGCGATCCCGAGGGAGGCCACGTGGTCGCGGAAGTAGCGGCAGGCCTCCTCCACCACGTAGACCTTCTCCACCTTGGAGGCGAAGTCCGCCAGGGCGCGCGGCGGCAGCGGCCAGGTGAGGCCCAGCTTGAAGACGGAGGCGTCGGGCAGGGCCTCGCGCACGTGGTTGTAGAGCGCGCCGGCGACGATGACGCCGACCTTGGTGTCGCGCATCTCCACGCGGTTGAGGTCGCAGGTCTCCGCGTAGGCCACGAGGTCGTCCTCGCGGCGGTTGGTCGCCTCGGTGCGGGCGACCGCGTAGGCCGGCATCATCACGTACTTGGAGGGCTGGCTCTCGTAGTCGAGAAGGTCCTGCTCACGACGCACGTTGGTGGCCTCCACCATGGTGCGCGTGTGCGCGATGCGCATGGTCTCGTGCAGGATGACCGGGGTGTCGAAGCTCTCGGAGACCTCGAACGCGCGCTGCGCGAACTCGTAGGCCTCCTGGGAGTCGCTCGGGTCGAGGCAGGGGACGCGCGCGAAGGCGGCGTAGTTGCGCGTGTCCTGCTCGTTCTGGCTCGAGTACATGCTCGGGTCGTCGGCGACGAGCAGGACCAGGCCCGCGTTGACGCCGGTGTTGGCGACCGACATGAACGGGTCGGCCGCGACGTTGAGGCCGACGTGCTTCATCGTGACGAGCGTGCGGGCGCCGCCCATGGCGGAGCCGATGCCCACCTCGAGCGCGACCTTCTCGTTGGGCGACCACTCGCAGTAGACGTCCTCGTGGTGGACGAGGTTCTCGAGCGTCTCCGTGGAGGGCGTGCCGGGGTAGCCCGTGGCGACCCTGGCGCCGGCCTCCCACGCGCCCTGCGCGATGGCCTCGTTGCCAGACAGCAGTTGCTTGCTCACTTCTTCTCTCCTTCTCGCAGGCGCCTGCGCCCCCCTCGGGCGGCTACTTCGCAGGCGCCACGTCCTCCCTCGCGGCCCCCTGGCCCGCGGCTGGCGCGTCGCTGGCAGCCGGTGCGTCCGCGGACGCAGCGGCGGCCGCACCCGCGGCCGGCGCGCCGGACTCGAGCGCGACCAGGTGCTCCGCGCCGTACATCCGCCTGAGCAGGGGCTTCTCGATCTTGCCCGTCGCGTTTCTCGGCACCTTGGCAAAGATCACCTTGCGCGGGCGCTTGTAGCGGGGCAGCTGGAGGCAGAACTGGTTGATGTCGTCCGCCGTGGTGTCCTCGCGGCCCTCCTTGAGCTCGACGATGGCGGCCGGGATCTCTCCCAGGCGCTCGTCGGGCAGGCCGATGACGGCCACGTCCTGGATCGCGTCGTTGGTGGAGAGGAAGTCCTCGATCTGGACGGGGTAGAGGTTCTCGCCACCCATCACGATGACGTCCTTCTTGCGGTCGACGAGCCAGTAGAAGCCGTCGGCGTCCTGGCGGGCCATGTCGCCCGTGCGCAGCCAGCCGTCCACCAGCGTCTTGGCCGTCTCCTCGGGGTCGCCGTAGTAGCACTCCATGAGACCGGGGCCCTTGACGCACAGCTCGCCGACCTCGCCCTGGCTGACCTCGTCTCCCTTCTCGTCGATGATCTTGGCCTCCCAGCGCCAGCCGGGCTTGCCGATGGCGCCCACGTGGTCGACGTTGCCGATGCCCAGGTGCACGCAGCCGGGGCCCGTGGACTCGGAGAGGCCGTAGTTGGTGTCGTACTGCTGGTTGGGGAAGTAGTGCAGCCAGCGCTCGATCAGGCTCTTGGGCACGGGCTGGGCGCCGATGTGCATGAGGCGCCACTGGTCCAGGTGGTAGTCCTTGAGGCGCAGCTCGCCGCGCTCGATCGCCGCGAGGATGTCCTGCACCCATGGCACGAGCAGCCAGACGATGGTGCAGCGCTCGCGGCTGACCGTATCGAAGATGAACTGCGGGGAGACGCCGCGCAACAGCACCGCCCTGGAGCCCACGACGAGCGAGCCCATCCAGTGGAACTTGGCGCCGGTGTGGTAGAGCGGCGGTATGCAGAGGAAGACGTCGTCGTGCGTCTGGCCGTGATGGTGCTGCTCCATCTCCGCCGCCTGCGTGAGGCTGCGGTGGTGGTGCAGGATCGCCTTGGGGAAGCCCGTGGTGCCGGAGGAGTAGTAGATCGCCGCGTCGTCGTCATTGGTGACGGGCACGTTGGGGTCGGAGCTCGAGCAGAGGTTCGCCAGCTCCTGGTAGGGCTCGGCCCAGGTGGGGCAGTCGTCGCCCACGTAGAAGAGCAGCCGGCCCGGCTGGATCCTGGGCACGATGTCCTCCAGACGGCCGATGAACTCGGGCCCGAAGACCAGCACGTTCACCTCGGCCTTGTCGAGGCAGTACTCGATCTCGTCCGAGGAGTAGCGGAAGTTGAGCGGCACGACCGTCGCGCCGGTCTTGAGCACGCCGAAGTAGATCGGCAGCCACTCGATGCAGTTGTAGAGCAGGATCGCGACCTTGTCGCCCTTGCGGATGCCGCGCGAGAGCAGCAGGTTGGCGAAGCGGTTGGCCTTCTCGTCGAACACCGCCCACGTGATCTCGCGGCGGAAGGGCTCGTCATCGGTGGTCTCCACCAGGTCGTAGTCGCGCCACGTGATGTGGCGGTTCTCCTGCCTCTGCGGGTTGACCTCCACGAGCGCGATCTCGTCGGGGTACCTCCGGGCGTTGCGCCTGAGGAAGTCGATGACGGTAAGGTCGGTGTCGATGTCTGTGCTCAAGGCTCTTCCTCTCACGAAGCGTCGCCGCGCGGCCCGGGCGGGCGCGCGGCGCACATTTCAGCATAAGGCATGAACGGAGGCCATTTGGTTAAATGTGTGACGCCGGCGGGCGCCTCGGGCGAGAAGGACGCGCAGCCCGGGCTCGCTTGCGGCGCGGCTGCGGCTCGCTGGCGGCTGGCGGCGCGCTCGCCTAGAACTTGCCCTCGTCGTCGGCGTCCGCGCGCAGCCGCTCTATCTCCTCCGGGATCTTGGCGAGGTCGTAGGGGGTCATCTGGTAGACCCAGTTCAGCCAGTTGCGATACAGCAGGTTGGCGTGGGCGCGCCAGGTGAAGATCGGCTGCTTCTCGGGGTTGTCGTCCGGGAAGTAGTTCTCCGGCACCGCGATGCTCAGGCCCTTGTGGAAGTCGCGCCAGAACTCGTCGGCCAGGGTGTCGCGGCCGTACTCGAAGTGCCCCGTGACGTAGACCTCGTGGAAGTCGGGCGTGGCGATGATCGAGGGGCCGCTCGTGAAGCCCTCCGAGAGGACCTGCAGCTCGGGATGGAGTGCGAGCTCCGTCGTCTCCAGCGCGGCGTGGCGGGAGTGCGGCATGTTGTGCACCTCGTCGAAGCCGTTGGTCAGGAAGTTGTACTCGTCGCACAGGCGCTGCGGGAAGACGCCGAAGATCTTTTGCGGCAGCACCTTCTTGTGGATGCCATAGTGGTGCCAGAGGCCGGCGAGCGCGCCCCAGCACAGGTGCATGGTCGAGAAGACGTGCTCCTGCGACCAGTCCATGATCTCGCAGAGCTCGTCCCAGTAGTCGACCTCCTCGAACGGCATCTGCTCCACCGGCGCGCCGGTGATGATCAGCCCGTCGTAGTTGCGGTCGCGGAAGGTGTCGAACGTCTCGTAGAACTTGACCAGGTGGTCGGTCGAGACGTGCGTGCTCTCGTGGGTGCTCACGCGCATGAAGTCGCAGTCCACCTGCAGCGGCGACTTGGAGATGAGCCGCAGGATCTGCGTCTCCGTCTCGACCTTGGTCGGCATCAGGTTGAGGATGGCCACGTGCAGCGGGCGGATCTGCTGGTTGGAGGCCACCTCCTCCTCGAGCGCGAAGATCCTCTCCTGGTGGAGTATCTGCTTGGCGGGCAGCCCGTCGGGGATGTTGATCGGCATGTTCTTGGCTCCTGTCTCACGGCTCTCTGTGCAAACGCCCCGTCGCCCCTCGTAGACGGGACGCTAGGGCATTCGCATGGGGGCTGGGTGGAAGGACGTGAGAAGCATGCGACAACCTCGGGGAAAGGCCAGCTCAGGGCGGGCTTTCTGTACAATGGCCTAAAAGGCGCAACACAGGACAGTATAGACCGAACGCCGTGGGGAAACGAAGCATTATTCCCATACGGCGCGGGACCGTGGGATACTGGAGAGCATGGATACTTCAAAGTTTGCCGAGCTCGGGCTAGACGAGCACATTCTCGAGGGCGTCGCCGCCCTCGGCTTCACCGACCCCACCCCCGTCCAGGCGCAGGCAATCCCCCTCGTCCTCGAGGGCAGGGACCTCGTGGCCTCCGCGCAGACGGGGACCGGCAAGACCGCCGCGTTCGCGCTGCCGGTCCTGCAGGTCATAGCACCGCTCTCGCGCCAGGCTCGCGAGCAGCTGGCGGAGAAGGACGGCGCCGCTGACGGCGACAACGGCCCGGACGGCGACGATGAGGCCGACAACGGCCCGGACGGCGCCGCCGCCGGCCAGGTCCTCGCGGACGACGCCCCCGAGGACCCGCACCTCTCCATCCCCGTGGGCGAGGACGGCACCCCCGCGCCGGCCAAGCGCAAGCGTCGCCGCCACCACCGCTCGCACAAGAAGGCGGCCCCCGCGAGCGAGGCGCCAGCTGGCGGCGAGCCCGCAGCCAGTCGCGACGCCGACGGCGCCGCGACCCCGTCCGAGGCCCCCAAGCGCAAGCGCTCCCGCCGCAGGCGCGGCTCCAAGAGGCGCCCCGAGGCGGAGGCCCCCATCCCCACGGGCGGCAAGCCGGCCTTCGGGCCCTTCGCCCTTGTCGTCACCCCCACCCGCGAGCTGGCGCAGCAGATCGACGCGATGGTCTCCACCGTCTGCGAGCACACCGGCCAGAGCGCCGTCGTGGTGATGGGCGGCACCAAGTTCGACCGCCAGATCAAGGAGCTCGAGCGCGGCTGCGACATGCTCGTGGCCACCCCCGGCCGCCTCATCGACCTCATGGAGCACGATCACGTGGACCTCTCGCAGGTCAAGGTGCTCGTGCTCGACGAGGCGGACCGCATGCTCGACATGGGCTTCTGGCCCAGCGTCCGCAAGATCGTGGGCGCCCTGCCCAAGGACCGCCAGACGCTGCTCTTCTCGGCCACCATCCCGCCCTCGATCAAGGGCACCGTCGACGCGATGCTGCACGACCCCGCCAAGGTGGAGATCGCCCGCATCGGCGAGACGGCCGACACCGTGGAGGAGCACCTCTGCCCCGTCACGCAGGGCCAGAAGATCCCGCTGCTCGAGGCCCTGGTCAGGAGCTTCGACCCCGAGCGCGTGCTCGTCTTCTGCCGCACCAAGCACCGCGCGGACGACGTCACCAAGTACCTGCGCAAGAGCGGCTTCGGCGTCGACGTCATGCACGCGGACCGCACGCAGAAGGAGCGCGAGCGGGCGCTCTCCAAGTTCCGAGAGGGCACCTGCCAGATTCTCGTCGCGACCGACGTCATGAGCCGCGGCATCGACGTCTCCGGCATCGACGCCGTCGTGAACTTCGACGTGCCCATGGACCCGGAGGACTACGTCCACCGCATCGGCCGCACCGGCCGCGCGGGCCACACCGGCCGTGCTTTCACCTTCGTCGCGCCCGACGAGATCAGCCAGCTGCGCGAGGTGGAGTACTTCACCAAGAAGCTCGTGCCCGTCTGGGACCTCGAGGGCTTCGACTACGACTCCGCGCGCATCGTCCCCAACCCCGACCGCTCGGCCAAGCGCCCGACCCGCGTGATGTTCAACGGCGCGCGCAGCCGCGGGCGCGGCATCAGCGGCGGCCGCTACGGCAGGCACTACTAACGCGACAAGGACCGCCGACCGCCGGCTACGACCCGGCCGGCCGGCGGCTGCCAGCCGGCACCACCAAGGGAGCAGAGATGAAGCAGGTTCGCCCCTACCCGCGCCTGACCGTCACCAGGAAGGCGGCGCGCTCGCTCCGCCGCGGCCATCCCTGGGTCTTCGAGGGGGAGGTCCTCTCGCTCGAGCCCGCGCCCACGGACGGCCGCGCGGCCGAGAACGGCGACGTGGTCGACGTGTTCGAGGAGAACGGCACCTGGCAGGGCGCCGGCCTCCTCTCCGAGAGGAGCAAGATTCGCGTCAGGATCGTGAGCCGCAACGCCAACGACCGCCTCGACGAGGCCTTCTGGCGCAGGCGCATCGCCTGGGCCTGGGAGCTGCGCAAGACAAGCATGGGCGGCCGCAACCTGCCCGGCACCGAACCGGACACCAACTGCTGCCGCGTGATCTTCTCCGAGGCGGACGGCTTCCCCGGGCTCGTCGTGGACCGCTACGAGGAGGTGCTGGTCGCGCAGGTGGGCACCTGGGGCATGGAGCGGCTGAGGCCCACCATCTACCCGCTGCTGCTCGACGTGCTGCAGGCCGACGGCCAGGAGGTCTCCGCCATCTACGAGCGGGCCGACTCCCCCGCGCGCAGGCACGAGGGCCTCGACCTGCACAAGGGCTGGTGGCAGGGCTCGCCTGCCGCGGGCGAGAAGGGCGCGCTGGCTGGCACCGGTGATGCGGGCGAGAAGGACGCGCTGGCCGCCAGCGGCACGGGCGCGGCCCGCTCCTCCAGCCGCGTCATCGTGCGCGAGAACGGCATCGCCTACGACCTGGACCTCGAGAACTCGCAGAAGACCGGCTTCTTCCTGGACCAGAAGTACAACCGGCGCGCCGTGCGCGAGCTGGCGCGCGGCAGGCGCGTGCTCGACTGCTTCTCGCACGTGGGACCCTTCGGCCTCAACGCCGCCATGGGCGGGGCCGAATTCGTGCGCTGCGTCGACGTCAGCCAGACGGCCTGCGACCTCGCGCGCGAGAACGCCCGCCTGAACGGGCTCGAGCTGGCGGAGGACGGCAGCCTGCGCATGGGGTTCACCTGCGCGAACGTCCTCGAGTACCTGCCGCTCCTGCGCGCGGACAAGGGCCGCGCGCGCGAGGAGGGCGGCCCCTTCGACCTGATCGTGCTCGACCCGCCCGCCTTCACCAAGAGCCGCTCTACCGTCGAGCACGCCCTCAAGGGCTACCGCGAGATCAACCAGGCGGCCATGCAGCTCCTGCCGCGCGGCGGCTACCTGGCGACCTGCAGCTGCAGCCACTTCATGACGACGGAGCTGCTCTCGCAGGCGATCGCCGAGGCGGCGCACAACGCCAACGTGCAGCTCAAGCAGATCGAGCAGCGCCAGCAGGCACCCGACCACCCCATCCTCTGGGGCGTGCCGGAGACCCACTACCTGGACTTCTTCACCTTCCAGGTGGTGTAGGGAGCACTGACGGTCGTAGCGCAAGCGGCGTCCAAACGTTTCTCGCACCTGGCTTGCGGCCCTCTGGTGGCATCCCTACCTCGGGCCGGCGGCCTTGGCCTCGGCGGGCTTGCGGCGCAGCTTCCTGCGAACCCGGAAGAACCTCCTGAGCTCGAAGGCGCACTCCCCGGCGAGCACGTTGGGCACCACCTCGAACTCATGGTTGAGCCTGGGGTCGTGGCTCACGTCGAAGAGCGTCCCGAGGGCGCCTCCCTTGGGGTCGCTCGCGCCGAAGACGCAGCGGTCCACCCGGGCGTTGACCATGAGGCCCGCGCACATGAGGCAGGGCTCGACCGTCACGTAGACGGTGCAGCCGGTCAGGCGCCAGCGGCCGAGCGCCCTGCTCGCCTGCAGCATGGCGGAGAACTCCGCGTGGGCCGACGGGTCGAGGTCGCTCTCGCGCCGGTTATGGCCGCGCGCAATGACCTCGCCGCCGAAGACGACGACCGCGCCGATGGGGACCTCGCCCTCCCCCGCGGCGGCTCGCGCCTCCTCGAGGGCGAGCCGCATGAAGCGCTCGTCGTCGGGGGCGACCGCGTCCGGCTGCCAGCGTGCGGGCGCGGATGGCGCGCCCCCGGCTTGGGCCGACATGCCTCCGGCCTTGGCCGGCGCTCCTTCGGCGTGGGCCGAACTCCCTCGCTGCTCTTCTCGCACCTGGCTGCACCCCGTCCTTCTCCGCCGGCGCGCAGGGTCACCCCTCGCCTGCCGCCCTGGCCAAACGCGCGTCTCATGCGCTAGGATACTTACCATATCCCACGGAGGGATGGCAGAGCGGTTGAATGCAGCGGTCTTGAAAACCGCCGGGTAGCCTAGCTGCCCCGAGAGTTCGAATCTCTCTCCCTCCGCCAGAGCGCACGCGCGCCGGGCCCGCCCCGGCGCGCTTTTTTGTTGCCTGGGCTCCTCGGGCCGACCCAAGGCGGACCCAGGGCCGCCGCCGGCTCAGACGACCCGTCCCAGACTGACCCCGGGCCCAAGCGACGCGACTCTGGGGGCGAGGCGGTGCATTATTCCGACTTATGTACGCCTCCCATCGCTCCGGAGTCCATGCGAGGCGAGCCGCTCCGAGCGAACGCCTGTTGACCAAGATGCACCGACGCCCCAGCGTGCCGCGATCGCAGCATCGCCGCTTGGAATCCGTCCATAACTCCCAAAACTGCAAAATCGCAGGCGGCGAATTGCGCAGGGGCCCCTCCGACCCGCTCGCGACGTCGTAGCCGGGCGCGCGGGACTGCCACGGAGCGGGTGGAGACTGCGCGGAGACCGGCAGAGGCCGCGTATGTCGAAAGCGGGCAGGCGCGCCGGGGCGGCCGCCCCGGCCGCCCCGGCGCCGTCGGCGCCCCGCCGGGCCGGCGGCGCCCGCAGGGTATACTTGTCGCACTGCAGACCACCCGAGGAGGGAGCCTCATGGGAGTTCTCATCGCCGTCGTAGTCGTTCTCGTGATCGTGGTAGTCGCCTACGTGACCATCTACAACTCCATCGTCTCGAAGAACAACCGCTGCGACAACGCCTGGCAGACCATCGACGCCCAGCTCCAGCGCAGGAGCGACCTCATCCCCAACCTGGTCGAGACCGTGAAGGGCTACGCCTCGCACGAGTCCAAGACGCTCGAGGCCGTGACCGCCGCACGCACCGCCGTCACCAACGCGTCCACGCCCGAGGCGCGCATGCAGGCCAACGACGCCCTCTCCGGCGCGCTGACCCACCTCTTCGCCGTGGCGGAGGCCTACCCCGAGCTCAAGGCCAACACCAACTTCCAGCAGCTCCAGAGGGAGCTCTCCGACACCGAGGACAAGATCAGCTACGCGCGCATGAGCTTCAACGACTGCGTCCTCGAGTACAACAACGCCATCCAGACCTTCCCCGGCAACATCATCGCCGGCTCCAAGTTCAACCCGCGCCAGGGCTTCGAGGTCACGGACAGCGCGGCCAGGCAGGCGCCGTCCGTCAAGTTCTAGCGGGCGCGCTGCCATGTTCAGGAGCATACGCCGCTTCAAGCAGCAGCTTTCGGACGAGCAGTGCGTGGAGGTCCTCGAGGGAGAGCACCGCGGGGTGCTCTCCCTCCTTGGCGACGACGGCTACCCCTACGGTGTGCCGCTCGACCACTGGTACTGCGAGGAGGACGGCCACCTCTACTTCCACGGCGCTCGCGAGGGGCACAAGGTGGACGCGATGCGCGCCTGCGACAAGGCCTCCTACTGCGTGTTCGAGCAGGGCGTGCCCAACGAGCGGAGGCGCGGGCTCGACGTCCGCTGCGTAATCGTGTTCGGCCGCGTGCGCCTGGTCGAGGACCCCGTCGCCACGGAGCGCGTCTGCCGCGCACTCTGCGAGGAGCTCTTCCCCGGCGACAAGGAGTACGCGGGCGCGGAGATCGCCCACGCCGGCCGCTTCGTCCAGTGCTTCGAGCTCGTGCCCGAGCACGTGACCGGCAAGCTCGTGAACGAGTCGTAGCCCGCCGCAGACGCCGCGCCGCACCGGCGTCCGCCGCCGCGGCGCGGCACCTACCCGAAGTGGCGCTGCCCCTCGGAGATGTCGAGGTTCACGTACGGGTCGCCGTCGCGGTCGTCGGGGTCGGGCAGGCGCGGATGGCGCTTGCGCACCGCATGCACGATGCCCACCGCAGCGAGCGTGCCGGCGATGCCGTCGATGAGCGAGATGCCGATCAGCACGAAGGACGCGCGGCTGACCTTGAGCGGCCGCTCGAGCCTCTCGGTGCCCTCGGCCTGCGCCAGGGCGTTGTAGGTGAGGTTCGTGGAGCGCGCGTTGAGCCAGACGTAGATCACGTCCTTGGTGGCGCGCCTCAGGCTCTCGTCGAACTTCTCCGTGGTGGTGGACCCCGCGAACGAGCCGTTGCGGAAGACGCCGTCCATGTAGAGGTCGCCGCCGGCCATGAGCATCTGGTAGGCGTTCATGTACTGCTGGTGGTCGCAGTAGTCCGTGATCACGCAGCCCCTGAAGCCCCACTCGCCGCGCAGGACGTCGGTGAGCAGCGTCTCGTTGCCGCCCGTCCACGTGGCGCCGAGCCGGTTGTAGGAGCTCATGATGCCCGTGGAGCCGTACTGCTCGACCGTGATCCTGAACGGCCTGAGGTAGAGCTCGCGCAGGCTCTGCTCCGTGAGCCAGGTGTAGAGGGAGTCGCGGTAGGAGTCCTGCTCGTTCAGGACGAGGTGCTTCATGTAGCAGAAGGTGCCAGCCTCGCGCGAGCCGGCCGACACCTCGCCGCTCATCAGGCCGGAGACCAGCGGGTCCTCGGAGAAGTACTCGTAGTTGCGCCCGCCCAGCGGCGAGCGGTGCAGGTTGGTGGAGGGCGCGTACCAGCCGTCGATGCCGAGGTCGGCGCACTCCATGCCCACCTGCCGGCCGTACTCGCGCGCCAGCTCGGTGTTCCAGGTCTGCGCGAGGGTCGTGGGGTTGGGGTAGCCCACGCCGCTCGTGAGCTGGTGGAACGAGGCCGCCTGCGAGGACCCGTCGAGGTCCTTGGTGCGCGGCTTGCCGATCTGGTTGATGGCGCCGGAGTTGGAGTAGCCGTGGAGCACGATCCGCTCCATGTCGGACTTCGAGATCCTGTCGAGCAGCGTGTCCCAGCGCGGGTCGTCGTAGTTGAGCCCCAGCTCGCGGCCGAGGTCGGTGACCTCGCCGGTCGAGAGGTCGCTCACGAGCGAGCTCTGCGACGACACGGCCGAGGCGGAGGCGTCCACGTCGGCCACCTCGGCGCCGCCGTCGTAGGTGCTGGCGTCGAAGAGGTTGTGATCGATGAGCGCGTCGGACATCCAGCGGTTCTCGGCAGGCTCGGGGAAGGTCCCCCGGAAGTCCGCCCGAGAGAGGTAGGGAATCTGCCCCTCGGTGGTGGAGCCGTCGATGGAGAAGCCGTCGGCCGCCGCGTCGCCCGTGAAGCGGTCGGTGACGGTGGCGCCGGTACGGGCGTCCTCCTCGCACAGGATGCCGTCGTCGAGCGTGTAGGTCACCTGCGCGTAGTCGCAGTCCGCCAGCGTGTGCGCGTCGCGCTTGAGCTCGAGCACGTACTGGCCGGGCTCCAGCTCGTAGCCGGCGAACCCGTTGCCGTTGGCGTCGTAGCAGTCGTAGGAGGCCATGTCGTCGGCCGAGAAGGACAGCGTGACGTCCTGGCTCTCGCCGGGGCCGAGCTCCTTGGTCTTGGCGAAGGCGGCCAGGACCGTCGAGGACTTCTCGATGCCGCCCTTGGTGTAGGGCGCCGTGTAGTAGAGCTGCACCACGTCGCGGCCGGCGACCTGCCCGGCGTTGGTGACCCGCACCGTGTAGGAGAAGGTCGTGGACCTGTCGAAGCCGAACTCCGGCGAGGGGCTGGTGCTCACGACCTTCCAGTCGAAGGTCGTGTAGGACAGCCCGTAGCCGATGGGGTACTGCACCACGCCGTCGTAGCCCGTCCCATGCTCGTTGGAGACCCCGTCCCAGAAGCCTTCGGCGTCCGCCGTCTCGTACCAGCGGTAGCCCACGTAGATGCCCTCGCGGTAGTCCACGAAGCGCGCGGTCGAGTAGGCCTCGGAGGTCCCCACGTTCACGTTCTGCGTGCCGTCGGCCGGGTAGACGCCGTAGGAGTTGGTGTAGGCGCCCTCGCCGTCCGCGCCGGAGTTGGCCCAGCTCGCGGCCGTGGAGAGCTCGTAGGCGTAGGTGTCGACCGTGCGTCCGGAGGGGTCGGTGTCGCCGTAGAGGACGCTGCAGACCTCGCTGGCGGCGTACTGGCCGGTCGTGCCGCACAGGAGCGCCGCGTCGATGCCGGGGATGGTCTCGAGCTGGCCGAGCGCCATCGTGTTGGTGGAGTTGACCACCACGATCACGTGCTCGAAGTTGGCGCCCACGTAGGTGAGGAGGTGCTCCTCCTCGGGGGAGAGCTCCAGGTAGCTGCGGGCGTAGAGCTTGGGCGTGCCGGTCTTGTCGGTCACGCGGTACTGGCGGGTCGGGCAGTCGATGCTCTCGCCCGCCTGCCGCCCGATGACCACGATCGCGGTGTCGGAGTAGGCCTTGGCGTCGTCCAGGATCTTCTGGGTGTAGAAGTTCTGGTCGTAGACGTCCGGCTCGTAGAGGCGGCAGAACTCGTAGTCGTGGGTGTTGAGCGAGCCCTCGGTCTGGTACGGCCGCGTCGACTTGAAGTCGCGGTACATGGCCGTGAGCTCCTCGTTGTACGAGACGCCGTTGTCGACGAGGGCGTCGAGCAGGCCCTCCACGTCGCCGGAGACGCCGCCGGAGCCGGAGCCGCCGCCGATCCACTGCGTGGAAGACCAGCCGAAGACGTTGACCTTGCTCACCGAGCGCGAGAGCGGCAGCGTCTGGTCCTCGTTGCGGAGAAGGACGATGCCCTCGTCCTCTATGCGCTTGGCGAGCTGGACGCCGCGGGCCGTCTGGGCGCGCGCGTCCTGCTCGGAGACCTCGATCTTGTCGTTGGAGAGGAAGGACTCGGCCGTCTCGCCGAAGAGGACGGCCGCGACGTTGGCCGCCACGACCACGCCGGCGACCACGACGCACACGCCGATGCGCAGAGCCTTGCGCGCCTTGCGGGCGCGGGGGCTGAGCGGCTTCTTCTCGCGACGTGCGCGATGGCCTGGTACGTGCAGCATTTCCTCTCCTGCCTGGTCGCCTCTGTCTTGCCGGGCGCGTGCCGGCTGCTCGCCGGCGCTACTTGCTCGCCTTCTTATATTCGTCCAAGAACGAGACGAACATGCCGTGGGTCTTGCCCAGCTGCCTGCCGATGTCGCGCGCGATCTTGTCCGTGTCGATGGACTTCTTCTCGGTCTTGGGTTTCGCCGTGGCGGCCGCTGGCCTTGCGGCGGCGGGCTTGGCCTTGGCGGCGGGCTTGCTGGCGGCGGGCGCTGCCTTGGGCTCGCCGGCAGCTGCGGCCTGGCTGGCCGCGGCCTCGCCGGCTGCGGACTCGCTGGCCGCAACCTCGCCCTCCCCCAGCTCGCTTATGGGCACGAAGGTGCGCGGGCCCGCGGACTCGCCCTCGAGGCGGCCCGCCTCGTCGTCGGCCGGCTCGCACACGACGCCCTTGACCTCCTGGATCGGCGGCTGCTCGAGCTGCTCGGGCTCGTCGTCGGCGGTCGCCTCCTTGACCGCGCGCTGCGCCTTGCCGATCAGCCGGCCCAGGCCGTAGGCGCCCTTCTCCGCGGCGGTGCCCGCGACCTCGCCGATCTTCTCGCCCGCGGCCTTGCCCTGGATCTTCGCCTTGGCGTAGCCCTCTCCCGCCTTGGCCGCCAGGCCGCCGTTCAGCTCGAGGTGGGCGGCCTCGTCGGCCACGATCATGTAGCCCTTTCTGTGGCCCTTGAGCATGCCGAGCGGGATCTCCACGTTGCCGACGAGAGACTCGGAGAGCCCGCCGTCGCCCACGAAGAACAGCGAGACCAGGCCCGTCTTGGCGTCGAACTCGACGTCGCCGACCCAGCCCAGCTCGTGGCCGTCGACGGTCCTGGCGTCCATGCCCTCCCAGATGAGGCACTTCTCCCACGGCAGGCCGAGGCGCTCGCGGGCCCTGTCGTCCGTGCCGTCCTCCCGCGAGACCACCAGGCCGAGGTCGTTGACCACGAACGAGTCCAGGGCGAGAAAGACGTCGGGCCGCTTGACCATGCCCGCGATGTCGGGCCGGCGGACCATGAAGCCCACCACGTGGCTGCCGTCAGGCGAGAAGACCGTCTGGTGGATCTTGCCGACCTTGGACATCGAGCGCCGGTCGAGCTCCTCGAGCTCGCCGGTCGCCTTCTTCTTGGGCTCGAAGACCACCATCTTCCTGAGCTGGCTGATTCTTAGCACGTGCCTCTCCCTCGTCGTGTCGTCCGCCCGCGGGCGCCCGGGCCCGCCGCACCGCGTCGGCGGCCCCCGCCGGACCTCGCCCGGGACTGGTCCTCGCTAGAACTCGCTAGAAACTAAGAGGGTGCCGCCGGTCGACGACACCCTCAGCATTCTCCCTTATGCGCGTGCGCCCAGGCGCTGCCCACTCGCACTCCCGGCGAATCCGGCTGTCGCCCGCTACTTCTCCGCGGGGTCGTCTCCGGCGGGCTCCTCGGTGACGGGGACCACGGTCGGCTCGGCCGCGGGCTCGGTGGCCTCGGCGGCGGGCTCGGTCGCGTCCACCGGCGTCGCGGAGGCGTGCGCGAGGGACTCGCGGAGCTGGTCCATGCGCTCGCGCGCGAGGTCCACCTTGGCGCGCAGCTCGTCGGTCGTGGCGTCCATGCTCGGCCTGACGTCGTTGATCTTGCCGGTGACGGCCTGCGAGCCACGCTCGTAGGTGTCGACCGCGGAGTCCCAGGCGTCGTTCATGGCGTCGGCGGCCATGGCGCGGCTCTCGGCGCCGGAGCGCGGGGCGAACATGACGCCGGCCACGAAGCCAGCGGCCGCGCCTGCAAGTCCACCTACGAAGACGCCAGTTGAAAACTTGCTCATAAGAACCTCCTGACAACAGGGTAATCGCAGCAGGCGCGAGCAGAGCCACGCCCCGCATAGGTAGAAGTATACCCATGCGGTTGCGGCGCACACCATTCTTTTGGCGAGGTGCGGGGACGCTCCGTGCGAGCTAGGACGGGGTGCACGACGATGACGGACCGCCGTCGCGGGCGCGGCGGGCCAACTTCGCGAGCGCGCGGCGGCGTGGTGGGCGCGGCGCTAGAGCACCTTGTACGACATGGAGGGCCCGCGGTCGGGCAGGTCGTCGTCGGGCTCGTCGTAGCCGTACGCGTCGTCGGGGCACCCCTCGTCGGCGTATGCGCCGCCCGCGGCCTCCGTGGCGCCCGAGGCGCCGTCCGTCCCCTCCACCGGCGCGTCGAGGCCGTCGGCCTCCTGCTCGCCGGGCGCGACGAGGCCCGAGACCAGGCTCACGAGGCCCGCGACCGTGGCGTCGACGTCCGGCACCGGCGCCCCGCCGCCCGCGAAGGCCCAGTTCACGAGCCACACCGCGCTCGAGAGCGCCCCGGCCACCAGGGCGTCGTCCGGGCAGGCGAGCTGGACGTCGTAGAGGCGACGCGGCTCGTCGACCAGCCAGGTGCGGCCCACGGAGACGTCGCCCGCCAGGTTGGTGCGCGCGAGCAGCTCGATCGTGACGTGCTCGAGCAGGTGCGCGACCTCGGTGTCCCCCATCACGTCGCGGAAGACGGTGCTGCCGTCGCCCACGCAGGCCTGGTCCACGATGCTCGGCAGGAGGTTGTAGATGCGGGTCGTCGCCTCGAGGTCCTCCGAGGTGTAGAGGGGGCCGTCCGGCGCGACCTGGACCGTCGCCGTGAAGTACTGCGCGCCGACGACCACCTTGCGTATCACTATGAGCTGTGCCATCGGGCGAGCTCCTCTCCTGGCATCCATCCTGGCAGCGGACGTCCCGGACCCTGCAGCCCGGGCACCTCCCCGGACACTGCGTCCCCGGGTACCTTCCCGGGGCCTACGTCCCGGGTACCTCGCCATTATAGGTAACCGCGGGCGGGCGACGCGCCGGCAGGCGCTGGCGTGCCGGCGGCCCCTGGCGGCGCGCCTGGGCGCCGTGCGGGAGAAGGACGCGCGCTAGTCCGCGTCCTTCTCGGCCTCGACGTCCTCCTCGCCCTCCGCCTGGGGCTCCGGCGCCGTCACGCGCAGCATCGCGATGCGACGGCCGCGCATGCTCTGGATGCGGAAGTGGTAGCCGTTCTTCTCGAACACGTCGCCAAGGTGCGGCACGCTGTCCGCGAGCTCGAAGACGAAGCCGCCGATGGTCTCGTACTCCTCGTTGTCCTCGATGGGCCAGCCAAGCTCGATGGCGTCGTCGATGGAGTAGCGGCCGTCCACGAGCCACTCGCGCTCGCCGATCTTGGTGAGGTACTTGTTGTCCGGGTCGAACTCGTCCTCGATCTCTCCCACGATCTCCTCGACGATGTCCTCGATCGTGATGATGCCGGCCGTGCCGCCGTACTCGTCCACCACGATGACCATCTGGTCGTGGCTCGTCTTCATCTCCTGGAGCAGCGGGATGATGTCCTTGGTGTCGGGGACGAAGCTCGCGTCTCGCACGAACCTGCGGATCGGCAGCCCGCCGGCGTCGTCCTCCAGGATCGGGGTGATGAGGTCCTTGATGTGGGCGATGCCCACGATGCGGTCCACGTCGTCGTGGTAGACCGGGATGCGCGAGAAGCCCGTCTGGCGCATCTTGCCGAGGACCTCGTTGGCGCTCTCGGTGTCCTCGACCGCAGTCATGTCCACGCGCGGCACCATGACCTCGCGCGCGATGGTGTCGCCCAGGTCGATGACCTCGTGGATCATGGACTTCTCCTCGTCGGAGAGGTCCTCGGAGTCCTTGACCATGTAGCGGATCTCGTCCTCGCTGACCTCGTTGCGGTCCTCGGTGGTCTTGACGTGCAGGAGCTTGGCGAGGCCGCTCGCGCTCGCGGAGGTGAGCCACACGAGCGGACGGGCGACGGTCGCGAAGGTCTTGAGCGGGCCGGCGACGCGCTTGGCCACGCACTCGGCGTCGGCCATCGCGATCCGCTTGGGCACGAGCTCGCCCACCACGATGGAGAAGTACGAGACGAGCAGGGTGATGAGGATGGGCGCGAGGGTGAAGGCCGCCGACTCCGACATGCCCAGCGAGGCCATCCACGCCGCGAAGGGCTCGGAGAGGTTGGTCGCCGCGAACGCCGAGGACGCGAAGCCCACGAGCGTGATGGCGACCTGGATCGCGGCAAGCGCGGCGTCGGGATTTTCGCTCATCCCGGCCGCCACGGCCGCCCTGCGGTCGCCCTCCTCGGCGTCGTGATCGAGCAGCACCTTCTTCGCTGTCGAGATCGCCATCTCGGACATAGAGAAATAGCCGTTGGCGATGGTGAGTAGAACGGTGACGATGATGCTGACTGCTATGTCCATGCGCTAAGGCGCAACCTCCTACTGGGC
Organism: Olsenella sp.; assembly: GCA_036454645.1. Classification (GTDB taxonomy): domain Bacteria; phylum Actinomycetota; class Coriobacteriia; order Coriobacteriales; family Atopobiaceae; genus Olsenella_K. Next base: position 58,988 of record JAZHSQ010000002.1, read on the forward strand.
CCCGCCGCGCGGGCGCCCACACGGGCCGTGCCCTGCGTGGGCATCCGCGCCCGCCGCCCTCGGCGCTCCCCCCAGGTCACGCCGGCACACGTCCCTCGTTCTTGAAAAGAGTCTACCAGAGCGCACGTCGCGCTGGTGCCTGCGGGGCGGCGCCGGCCGCCCTCCCTAGCAGTAGCCCGTGAAGCGCAGGATCCCGTCCCAGCCCTCGCTGGTGTGCAGCCCGCGCTGCGCCCTCCAGGGGCTCACGCAGATCTCGTCGCCCGTCTGGTCGCCGGACCTGCCTCCGGTGGCGCCGCCCCACTCGTTGCCGCGGGCCTCGACCATCTGGGTGTGAGAGATCATGGCCGCGACGTGGTGCACCTCGCTCAGCATGATGTCGCCGGGCTGCGCCTCCTCGGGGTTGACGTCGCCGATCCACTGCCAGCCCCTGGCCTGCAGGTTCCACCTGAGGTTGCCGGTGTACGTGGCGCTGCCGGTGCCGAAGCCCGCCCAGTCGAGGCAGGAGATGACCAGCGACGAGCAGTCGTAGTCTCCGTACTCGCCCCAGCGGTAGTCCTGGTCGTAGCCGTGACTGTCGTCGTTCGCCATCGCGAGCATCTTGCTCTCGAAGTCGATGAGCCTGCCCATGGTCTCGGAGGCGCCGCAGCTCCTGATCAGCCAGCGCTGCGCCGTGGTGCCGTTGGAGTCCCAGATCTGGACGTTGGCGCCGTCGGCGGTGCTCGCGCCCGAGACGTCCAGGACCTTGCCGCTCTCGTCCACGAAGGTGACCTGGCCGTCCGTGAACTGGAGGCGCCAGCGCTGGGCGCTCGTGCCGCGGCCCGTCTGCTGGTCCACGTTGGTGCCCGCGCGGCCGGCGTCGCCGTCGGCGGTGAGCACCTTGTTGCTCGCGCCGCTCACGAGGGTGTAGTACCCGTTGCCGAGGCCGTAGACGTACCAGCGCTGGGCGTCGGAGTCGTTCGCGCCCCAGAGCTGGACGTTGGCGCCGTTGCCGCAGGCGGCGCCGGCGAGGTCGAGGGCCTTGCCGGTGTCGAGGGCGGAGCGCAGCGTGTACCAGCCGTCGTCGATGGCGTTGATGCCCACGAGGTCCCAGGCCTGCGCGAGCGTGCCGTTCTCAGCCCAGGTCTGGACGTTGGCGCCGGAAGAGGCGTTGGCGCCGGAGACGTCGAGCGCCCTGCCGGTCGTGGGGTCGACGAGCGAGAGGCCGGCGCCGAGCACGTAGCCGAGCCTCCAGAGGAAGCTGTTGCCGGCCTGCACCACGTTGGTGCCGTCGGTCGCCAGCCGCAGGCCGGAGCCCAGGTTGGTGATCGCGTAGCCGCCGTCCTTGCGCGAGACGTACCACCTCTGGGCGGTCGTCCCGTTCCAGGCGTAGTCCTGCACGTTAGCGCCGGAGGCGGCTGAGCCGGCCGCGACGTCGAGCGCCTGCGAGTTGCCGAGGCGCGACGCGATCCGGTAGACGCCGTCCGAGACGCTCGGGGCCCAGGACTCGAGCCTGAAGAGCTCGTCCTTGTCGCCCGCGGTGCCGAAGGTCACGCCCGAGAAGAGCCCGGAGCGGTTGGAGAAGACCAGGCCGGTCTGCTTGTTGATGAAGCCGTAGGCGCCGTCCTTGCGGTAGATGGCCCAGAGCTGGGAGTCGTCCGCGGAGTTCGCCCTCTGGCGGATGCCGGCGCCGGGGACGACGTCGTCGACGTCGGCGGCAAGGGAGAGGCCGGAGCGCACGTTCTGGATGCGCCAGTAGTCGCCCTCGCGCGTGATGCGGTAGGCCTGGCGGTCGGCGGAGGTGCCGTCCTCCATGATGAGGCCCGCGCCGCCGTCCCTGCTGCCCCCGCCCACGGTGACGTCGCGTCCGTCGGCGTTGCTCACGATGGTGTAGTCGACCCCGTCCAGGTCGTCCACGACGTCGAGCCCGCCGGCGACCAGGCGCGCGGCCTCCTTGGCGGCCTGCTCGAGGCTGCGCAGGCGCCAGAGCTGCGCCGCGGTGCCGTTCGCGTGCCAGAGCTGCAGGTTGGTGCCGTTCGACGTCTGCGCGCCGCTCGCGTCGAGCGCGAGCTCGGAGTGCGCGGCGAGGAGGAGGTACGCGAGACCCTGGGTGCGGTCGACCCACTTGACGGTCCAGCGCTGGGCGGCCGAGCTGTTGGGCTCGTACTGCCAGACGTTGCCGCCGTCCTTGAACTCAGCGCAGGCGACGTCGAGCACCTTGCCGGAGTTGACGTTCCTGATGGTGTAGGAGCCGTCGTCGTTGCGCTCGAACTCCCACTGCTGGGCCGCCGTGCCGTTGGACCCGTAGAGCTGCACGTTCGCGCCGTCGTCGTGCGAGCCGGCGTTCACGTCGGCCACGCCGCGCGTGCCGTCGTGCTCGTTCTGGATGACGTAGGTCTCGCCCTCGAGGGACTCCTCCTCGGCGGGGGCCTCGGCGCTGGAGGCGGTGGGCGTGGCGGGGTCGGTGGTGGTCTCGCCCGCGGTCGCGGCGGGCGTCGTGGGTGCAGCCGTGGTCTCGCCCGCGCTGGCGCCCGTTGCGGCCTCGCCCGCGGTCGCGGCGGCGGCCGAGCTCGAGGCCGCCTCCGAACCCGTGGTGGCCTCGGTCGCGCTCGTTGCCGCGACCTCAGTCGCAGCCTCGGTCTGCGTCGTGCTCGCGGCGGCCGCCTCGGACGCGGCGGGGGCCGGGATGGTCGCGGACTCCAAGGCGAGCGCGACCGCGGGGGCCGCGCCGAGGGCGGCGGAGACGATGAGCGCGGCGGCCGCGCCCCTGAAGTAGGATGCAGGTCTCATCTGGGGAGTCCAATCGGTCGGCATGCAGAGGCGACGAGGGACCCCGCGGACCCCCGCCGACAACCAATACCTATAGCACTCTGACAGGCCTCTCGATGAAATCTGAAAAGAACGAAACGCGACGATGCTGTCGAGCGAGGCCGCCGTCGGGCGCCCCCAGGCCGAGCGGGGCGGGCTGCCCGGCCCGGCAGCGCCGCCTAGAAGTTCGCGTAGGCGAAGGTGACGCCCGCGGTCACCGTCGTGGGCAGGGAGGCCGCGAAGATGAGGCCGACCACCACGTAGAGGAGGACGCGCTGGTAGAACTTCCAGGAGAGGATCTTGTCGCGCACGTCGACGCCCTTCTCCTCCGCCACGTCGATGACGGCGACGACCAGCATCGCCGCGAAGGCGACCCAGGAGACGCCCAGCGTGGCGGCATGGCTCACGCCCATGTCCGCGAGGACGGTCGTGAGCGGCGCGGTCGGCGCGAACTTGAAGAACGTGTTGTGCAGGGCCAGCAGGGAGATGCTGACGCTCGCGATGCAGTCGAAGTAGCGCCCGATGTTCACCATGACGAACGTGCGAACGACGGTGAACGCGTAGTAGGGCTTGCTGTCGTCCCGCACGTGGAGGCGGGCCTTCATGCTGTGGAAGACGGGCTCGAAGAGGTCGGCCAGGGCCACGACGACGCCGTTGTACATACCCCACGCGATGTAGTGCCACTCGGCGCCGTGCCAGAGGCCCACGAAGAAGAAGACGATGATGTTGGCGATGCAGGCCGGCAGCGTGCGGCCGATGTGGTGCGGGGTATGCGCCTGCGCCCACTTGCTGAAGCGCTGCATGGGCTTGGTCAGCGCGATGGGATAGAAGAGGTAGTCGCGCATGAAGACGCCGAGGGACTTGTGCCACCTGCGCCAGAAGTCCGCAATGGAGACGGAGAGGTACGGCTGGCGGAAGTTCTCGGACATCTCGATGCCGAAGAGCTCGGAGACGCCCTCGACCATGTCGATGCCGCCGGAGAAGTCGCCGTACATGAAGAACGAGTACAGCACCACACCGACCACGATGGCGGCGCCGGGGGTGTCGGGCCCGATCGCGGCGAGGATGGCGCTGACGTTGGCCGTCAGCATGCTCGCGATAGCGCACTTCTTGAGCAGGCCCAGGCCGAGGCGCAGGAGGCCGCGTTGGATCTTGCGGAGCTCGATGTGGTGGACCTCGGCGAGCTGCGGGGACATCTCGTCGTAGCGGTTGATGGGGCCCTGGATGAAGCAGGGGAAGTACGAGACGAACGCGAGGTAGCGCAGGAAGTTCCTCTCGGGCGCGTACTTGTCGTTGTACGTGTCTATCAGGTACATGGCCGACATGAACGTGTAGAACGAGATGCCCATCGGCAGCAGGATGCCCAGGCTCGAGGGCGAGGGCGCGAGGTCGAAGTTGAAGAGGATGACGTTCCAGTACTTGAGGTAGCCGAGCACGCCTAGGATCACCGCGAGCGCGGCGACGAGGACGACGCGCTTGCGACGCTTGAGCTGGGCCTTGAGCCGCTTGCGCTCGCCCTTGTCCTTGGTCGCCTTGCGGCGCGCCTTGTAGCTGGCGGTGAGCTTGCCGAAGGCCTGCGAGGCGAGCCAGGTCGGCAGGGCGGCGGTGAGGATGAAAACCATGCCGGAGAGGCTGGCCGCGAGGTAGTAGAACACGAAGTTCGCAACCAGGATCACGACCCACTGGTAGCGGCCGAAGAACCTTCCGACGAGGTAGTACAGGCAGAGGAGCGCCAGCACGAAGAGGACGAACGCGAGGGAGATTATCTGCATGGGTACCAGAATCTGATAGCTATCTGACGGTTTCCTAGCCATCCTAGCATGCGCGGAGGCGCCCCTCGGCGCCGCCCCCCGCGGCCCATGCTATTCTCATCCGTAGCTCCAAAGTCGCCGCCCAGCCACGCACGCGACGCGCGGGCGGCTCGAGAACGGCTCTGAACAGCACTACGGCAGCTTGAGAAGCAAGTGACTTGAGAAGGGATGGACTCCATGCTGAGCGCAGTCAAGGTTCTGCCCGATGTCTACTGGGTCGGCGGCGTGGACTGGAACGCCCGCGAGTTCCACGGCTACACGACCGAGGACGGCATCACGTACAACGCCTACCTCATCCTGGACGAGAAGGTCACCCTCGTCGACACCGCCAAGGTCACCTTCAAGGACGAGTTCCTGCAGCGCATCGCCAGCGTGATCGACCCGTCGAAGATCGACGTCGTCATCTGCAACCACGTGGAGATGGACCACTCCGGCAACATCCCCGCCATCAAGGAGCTGGCACCCTCCTTGCAGATCTATTGCTCGCCGCAGGCGGTCAAGGAGCTCACGGCCCACTACGGCGACCTCGGCTACACCCCGGTCAAGACGGGCGACACCCTCTCCATCGGCCGCCGCACCCTCTCCTTCGTGCAGACGCCCATGGTCCACTGGCCCGATAACATGGTCACGCTCGACGTGGAGGACAAGATCCTCTTCTCCAACGACGCCTTCGGCCAGCACTTCGCCAGCTCCGCCCGCTTCGACGACGAGAACGACATCCACGAGGTCATGAAGCAGGCGCGCAAGTACTACGCCAACATCGTGCAGCCCTACCGCTTGCAGGCGGCCAACGCCGTGAAGGCCGTGCGCTCCCTGGGCCCGGACGCGATCGACCTGATCGCTCCCGCCCACGGCATCATCTGGCGCAGCTACGTGAAGGACATCCTCGCCGCCTACGAGGACGTCTTCACCTCCGGCAGGCTCGAGGACAAGGCCCTCATCGCCTACGACTCCATGTGGGGCTCCACCGACAAGATAGCGCACGCCATCTGCGACGCCTTCCTCGCCGAGGGCGTGGCCGCCCACCTCATGGACCTCAAGGCCAACCACCTCTCCGACGCGATGGACGTCTTCATGGACTCCCGCTACGTCGCGGTCGGCTCGCCCACGCTCAACAGCAACATGATGCCCCTGACCTCCTCGTTCCTGACCTACATGCGCGGGCTTTCGCCCAAGCAGAACAACGGCGATCGCGTCGGCTTCGCCTTCGGCTCCTACGGCTGGGCGCCGCTCGGCCCCAAGAACATCCAGGCGGAGCTCGAGGCCGACGGCTTCCAGACGCCGGAGGCGCCCTTCATGTCCAACTGGATCCCGACCCAGGACTACCTCGACGAGGTCCGCGAGAAGGTCCGCGCCGTGGTGAGGGCCCAGCGGCAGGCGTAGCCGCGCGGTGCGGCGGCCCGCGCGCGGCGCGACACGCTTGCGGTGCGCAAGGTGCCCTAGCAGCACGAGAGCGGGACCCGGCCGGCTGGCCGGGTCCCGCTCTTTTTGTACCACGGGGATAGGCGACGCCGGCGGGGAGGCGTCGACGGCGGAGCGTCGAATGCGCAGGCGCCACGCCAGGCCAGGCGGGACGCGGCGCCCGATGCCGGGCGGAGGCGTCTGCGCAACATCCTGAGCCAGGTATTGCAGTTTTGGGAGTTATGGACGGGTCCCGGGGGTACCGGCGCTCCCGGACCCAGCACATGCGGCAGTCAACTGGGGTTTCTCCAAACGGGACCGTTCCACGGGAGCCGCTCGCGCGCGCCGGGCCGCCCCATGCCGCACGCCTCAAGGTCGGGGACGTACATAAGTCGGAAATCTGCAGCAACCCGCCCTCGGAATTGCGCCAGGCCCATCACGGCGGGCCCATCGCGGCGGGCGCGGAGCCCATCGGAGCAGCGGCACGAGCCGACCCGCTGGGCGCGCCGGAGCAGCGGCGCAGCGCCGGCCCGCCGGGCCCCTACCGACCGCTCTCGTACCTGACGGTCGCGTCGCTGTAGTGGTCGTACTCCACGTCCGTGCCCGCGATGCGGTCGTAGACCCTGACGTCGTACGTCCCGCTGGCGGGCGGCTCGAAGCTGAAGTCGGGGTCGGCGTCGTAGTCCCTCTGCGCCACGACCTCGCCCGTGGCCGCGTCGGTCACGACCACCTTGAACTCCACCCGCTAGTTGGGGCCGGAGTAGGTGTAGGCGTCCACGTGCACGCCGTCGCCCTCGACGTACGCGTCCACGAAGACCGGGGCGTCGTGGGTGAGCGACCCCAGGTACTCGTCCCAGGCGTCGTAGGAATAGAACTCTCCGCTCACGTCCTCCCCCGCGTCGACGCGCGAGAGGTAGCTCGCGACCTGCTCGCTGTAGCGGGTGGCGGCGGCGAGGTCGAAGTGCGCGTTATCCCAGAAGTCATCCTCGGAGAACTCGGACCAGAAGTCCCTCTGCAGGTTGAAGTCCAGGTAGTGGCCGCCGTGGGACTCGCAGATCCGCTTGACCTCTCCCATGTTCTCGACGTAGGTGTCGCCGTACATGACGATGCGGTAGGTGGGCAGCGGCGGGACAATGACGTCCAGCTCGATCCCGTTCTCCTCGCAGACCTCCGCGATCCTGGTGATGCGCTCGCGCGCGTCCTCCGTCATGCCCCCGACCACCTCGTCGTCGGAGAGGTTGTCCTCGTGCATCTTCTCGGACGTGTTGGTCGAGAAGCCCCTGCCCATGTAGTGCTCCTCGGGGGTGTACACCTCCGCGGACTCCTCCGCGCTCATGCCCGAGAGCCTGCGCGACACGTTGCCGCCCACCTCGTCGGGATCCACGCCCAGGATCGTCCACGGCGCCAGGGCGCCCAGGGAGACCGGCTGGTTCACGAACTCGGGGTCCGCGGCCACGTGCCAGAGCTGTGCCACCTTGTAGCCAGGGAGCTGCCCGATGCCGCGCGCCTGCGCCATCGCGACGCGCGACACGACGGACTCCTCGGTGACTATGTCGTTGTAGGAGACGCCGAGCACCACGCGCTTGAGGCTGGAGCCCCTGCGCGCGAGGACCGCCTCGAGCGTGTCCAACGAGGCACCGGGCGTGCCCTGGCCCAGCGCGAGGTTGAACGAGTCCGTCCCCAGCACGGGGTCGATCACGTCCGGGTCGAGAAAGACCTCGGTGGTGGAGGAGCCGACGTAGATGGCGTCGATCTCGTCCTCGCACGAGTAGTAGTCGCGCCACGCCAGCTCGGTGTGAGACCCGTAGGGCAGCAGGGCGTACGAGAGGGCCACGTCCAGGCCGACAAAGACCGCGACCAGGACCAGCGCCTTCGCTGCGACCTTCCAGGCCTTGCTCCGTCTCGACAAGCGACTCCCCTTCTGCCCGCTCCGTTACGTAGAACCAGCGCACGACCGTCGGCGCGCGTGGAGGCGGCACTCGAGGACGTTGCCCCAGGGCGCTGCCTGGCGATATGCCGTGCGGGATTATACCTGCCGCTCCCGGCGTCCCGAGGGCCGGCCCCCCTTCTCAAGGAAACCTGCAGATATGGTACGGCCGCGGTGGGAGGGCCGGGGCCGTGGCGCCCGCGGTTTCGTGGGCTTACCATGCACATTCAGGAAAGCGCAAGTCGCGCGGCCATAATGGACCGTGCGGCGCAGCGAGGCGTGCGGCGCCGCGCGGCGTGCGGCGCACCCGGGCCGCTGCGGACGACGGGGCGCGTGGCGCAGCCGCGTCCCAGCGCGGGGCCAGCCCATACGGAACCGCGACCACAACCATCCAAGACCAGCAACGGCCGCCCGGAGCCCAGCGGCGGCCGCCCGGCCGAGCATTGGAGCGCACATGAAGAACGTCCTCGATTGGCTCGAGTCCACGGCCCGGCGCCTGCCCGAGAAGGTCGCCGTCACCGACCCCTCGAGCGACCTCACCTTCTCCCAGCTCATGCGCAACGCGCAGGAGGCCGGCAGCTGGCTCGCCGCCCGCGTCCAGCCCCGCTGCGCCGTCGCCCTCTTCATGGAGAAGAGCACGCGCGCCCTCGCGGCCATGTACGGCGCGGTCTACGCCGGCGCCTTCTACTGCGCGCTCGACGTGCGCCAGCCCAAGGCGCGCATCCTCTCCATCTGCGAGACGCTCAAGCCCGGCGTGATCCTGTGCGACGCGGACAGCGAGGCCCAGGCGCACGAGTTCTTCTCCGGCACGCCCTGGCAGCTGGCTCGCATCGAGGACGTCTTCGGCGACGTCGACGAGGCCCTTCTCGCCCAGCGCCGCCGTCAGGCGACCGACGTGGACCCGCTCTACGTCACCTTCACGAGCGGCTCGACCGGCACCCCCAAGGGCGTCGTCACCGCCCAGCGCGGCGTGCTCGACTTCGTGCCGGCCTTCGATGAGGCCGTCGGCATCACCGAGGACGACGTCCACGGCAACCAGGCGCCCTTCGACTTCGACGCCTCGGTCAAGGACATCTACTCGAGCCTCTACAAGGGCTCGAGCGTGGTCCTCATCCCGCGCGCGTACTTCCTGCAGCCCACCGTGCTCATGGACTACGTCGCCGACCACGGCTGCACCACCCTCGTGTGGGCCGTCGGCGCCATGGGCTTCGTCACGATCATGAACGCCTTCGACTACCGCGTGCCCGCCTCCGTCAGGAAGGTGCTCTTCTCCGGCGAGGTCATGCCCCCCAAGGAGCTGCGCCACTGGCGCCGCTATCTGCCCGACGCCAAGTACGTGAACCTCTACGGCCCCACAGAGACCACCTGCAACTGCACCTACTTCGAGGTGCGGCGCGACTACGCCGACGACGAGGTCATCCCCGCCGGCAAGCCCTTCGCCGACGAGCGCGTCTTCCTGCTGGACGAGCAGGACCGCGAGGTCAGCGAGCCCAACGTGCGCGGCGAGGTGTGCGTGAGCGGCACCACCTTGGCGCTCGGCTACCTGGACAACGCGGAGAAGACCGCCTCGGCCTTCATGCAGAACCCGGCGAACGACCGCTGGATGGAGACGATCTACCGCACCGGCGACCTCGCCACCTGGAACGAGGACGGCGACCTCGTCTACGCCACGCGCAAGGACAACCAGATCAAGCACATGGGCCAGCGCATCGAGCTGGGTGAGATCGAGACGGCGGCGCGCGGCGGCGTGGGCGTGGAGAACGCCTGCTGCCTCTACGACCACCGCCGCAAGAAGATCCGCCTCTTCTACGTAGGCACGACCGAGAAGGACGACCTCCTCGCCGCCCTCCACCAGGCGCTCCCGGAGTACATGATCCCCAACTCCACCAAGCCGCTCGATCGGTTCCCCCTGACGAGTAGCGGTAAGATTGACCGCAAGGAGCTCAAGGCGCAGGCGCGCATCAAGGACTGAAAGGAAAGGGGCACCCATGGACGAGGTCACGCTGGACGACGTAATCGAGGTTCTCGAGGACGTGAAGGAGGACGTGGACTACGAGAGCGAGACCGCCCTCGTGGACGACCGCGTGCTCGACTCCTTCGACATCCTCTCGCTCATCAGCGCGCTCAACGACGAGTTCGACGTCTCCATCCCCGCCAAGGACATCCTGCCCAAGAACTTCAACAGCGCCCAGGACATCCTCGCCCTGGTCAAGAGGCTGCAAGAAGAGGACTAGGGACCAGCTGGCGTCCGCGAGGACGGGCGAGAAGGACCGCGAGAGCCGCGAAGAGGATGCGCACGTCGTGAAAGAGCCACAGAACTCCCCCTCCCCCGCAAGCGACGCCACGAGCGGCGAGGCGAGGGGCGTCTCTGAAGACGCGCCAGCAGACGGCAGGCAGTCTCCCGGCAAGCGGGGACGCAGGTCCGGACGCTGGCGCGTCCTCTGCCACGCCCTCGTCCTCGTCGCGGTGCTCGTCCTCTCGGACGTGCTCATCACCCTCGCGTTCGAGCCCTACGAGGCGCCGACCTACCTGTCCTGGGTCAACTACCGCGAGAACGCCCCCGCGCACATCGACAACCTCATCGTGGGCGCCTCCACCGCCCTCGAGGGGCTCGACCCGGACACCATCGACGAGTCCCTGGGCACAACCACCTTCAACCAGGGGTTCTACGGCGTCTCCTACAAGAACGTCGAGCGCACCATGACCACCATCGCCGGCGAGCGCGACCTCAAGCGCGTCTTCGTGGGCGTGAGCTACGAGTCTCTCGCCTCGTGGCCCAACGTCTACTCCGATGCGATCTTCGCGCAGTCCAAGCTCTACGGCGAGAGCCTCCCCGAGCAGGCGAGCGACTGCCTCGGCATGCTCCTCGACGGGCAGTACCTCTACAAGCCCGCGAGCTTCGCCTTCCTCGCGCCCTGGACCGTGGACAACGTGGGCACCGACCCCGTGGACGTGGGCAACAACATCCGCAAGCGCCTCACCCTGACGCCCAGGGAGCTCGTGGCCACCGTGCCGGACTACTCCGAGAAGGGCTACGTCACCCACTCGCTCTCGGGCACGGTCGACCTCGACCAGCTCGCCTCCGACACCCTTCCCCTGCCCACGGGCTCGGGCGAGGAGTTCGTCCAGGCGAACCTCGATCGCGTCGCCCGGATGTGCTCCTACTGCCGGGACCACGGCATAGAGATCTACGTGATCATGATGCCGCGACAGGACTTCAACGTCTTGAACCTCGGGAGCTCCTATCCCGAGCAGGCGGCGCGCCTCCAGCAGGCGGTCGAGCAGGCGGGCGGCACCTACCTGGACGCGAACGCGCTCGACCCCTCCTTCTACCGCGCGGGCGCGGATGACTTCGTGGACGAGCAGCACCTCAACCACGGGGGCGCCGAGCGCTTCTCCGCCGTCCTCTCCCGTCTGGTGACCGAGCACGAGGCTGGCACGGACCTCGCCAGCCTCTGCCTTCCCTACGACCAGTGGGATGGCTACGCCGCCTCCCTTGCTGGGCGCCTCTGTCTCCTGCAGTGCTCCGCCACCCTCTCCGAGGGCACGCTCGACCTCGAGGCCATCCCGACCGCAGGCCCCGACACCACGGTCGAGTACCAGGTCGTGAAGGTCCATGCGGACGGGAGCGAGGAGGAGCTGCGCGGTTGGTCGACCGACCCCGGCTTCTCGACCCGCCTCGAGGGACACGGCGCCGTCATCATACGCGTCAACGCCCGCACCCAGGGCTCGGACGCCCCCTACGAGCGCTACTGGCAGAAGGACCTCTCGTACTAGCGGGTCCCCACGCAAGCGGGACCTCGCGCACTGGTGCAACCCCAGGTCCTTCTCATGCTTATCGGACTCAGGCGAGACAAGAGAGCGGCCTGCGACATTCTCGTCGCAGGCCGCTCGCAGGTAGGTGCCAGGTGCAGGCCAGTCTCGCGCCTGTAGGCGCCAGACCCGCTCCCTAGTAGGTGATCGTGAGGCTGCCGGTCACCATGTTGTCATAAATCCACTTGGCGACCTTGACCGGGCAGCGGATGCAGCCGTGCGAGATGTGCACGCCGGTCTGCGCGGCCTCCGCCGGACCCCAGGTGCTGGGGTCGTTGATGTCGATGCCACAGACCGTATGGAAGCCCATGCCGCCCCAGATCGAGGTGTAGTAGTAGTACCCTCCGAGGTCGATTTTGTCTCCGTCATGATCGCCCTGGGCGGGGCCGGAGCCGCCGCCCTCGTAGCCGTAGCTCGGGGTGATGTTGTAGTAGAACTCATCCTTGAGCGTGCCGCCGTTGGTCTCGTTGAGTCCGCTGGTGCCCACGCCGACGGCGGTGTCGATGACGGGCGTCCAGTTCCAGGCGCTACCCTTGAAGACGATCAGGCGGCAGGCCGAGGTGTCGACGCAGAACATGTAGGGGCTGCCGGCCTGCGTGGACCTGCCGCCATACCTCGACAGCGCATAGTAGCCTGCGCCGGAGAGCTCGACCTTGGTGCCGTCGTCGCGGAAGTTGTACCAGGAGCCGTTGACGTTCACCCAGCCGGGGAGGTAGGTCGGGTTCAGGCTCCAGGACTGGGCGTTGGTGTAGTTCCGCTCGTAGGACTGGACGTTGGCGCCGTTGCTCGCGTTGGCGCCGGTGACGTCGAGCGCCTTGCCGGAGGCCTTGTTGACGAAGGTGACGTAGCCGCCGTCGGCGATGACGACGGTCCAGCGCTGGGCGTTGGTCCCGTTGGACTCCCACAGGTGGACGTTGGCGCCGTTCTCGGTGGAGCCCGCGTTCACGTCGAGGGCGAGCCCGGAGGCCGCGTTGGTGATCACGTAGTAGCCGTTGCCAGCAGACTTGACATAGTACTTCTGCGCGACGCTGTTGTTCTTCTCGTAGATCTGCACGTTGGTGCCCGAGGTGGTGCCGCCGGCGGCTGCGTCGAGGTCGAGGCCGAGGCGCGAGACGATCTCGTACAGGCCGTCGTTGACGAGGCTCGCCTGCTCGAAGAGGAAGTGCCTGAGGTCGTAGTCGCTGTCCTTCTCGCCGGCGTTGCTGTCGACCTTGAGCGCCAAGCCGTTGCCCGTGCCCGCGAGGGTGAGCGCCTTCTGGTCCGACGCGGCCTCGGAGGCGGTGTCCGCCCTCACGACGGTGTAGTAGCCGCCCTGCCAGACGAGCTTCCAGGTGTTGTTCTGGCTGGAGGGGGTTGCGTGGTCGCCCTTCTGCACGACGCCGGTGCCGCCCTGCGTGAGGTAGCCGCCGGACGCCGCGGTGCGGATGCGGAAGCTGCCGTCGGAGTTGAGGCTGATCTCGAAGCGCTGGGCGCGCGTGTCGTTGGAGTCGTACGCCTGCGCCTTGGCGCCGTCCGCGCTGGAGGCGGCCTCGATGTCGAGCACCTTGCCGAGGTCTGCCAGGCTCGAGACCTTGTAGATGCTGCCGTCCTTGAGGTACTGGGCCTTCGTCAGCGTGAAGCGCTGCGCCGCGGTGCCGTTGTCCTCGTAGGTCTGCAGGTTGGTGCCGTCGGCGCTGCTGCCCGCCACGAGGTCGAGGGCGAGGCCGCTGCCCTTGTTGACGAGCGTGATGCTGCCGTCGGAGTTGTACCTGACGGCCCACCTCTGCGCGTCGCTCCTGTTGCCGGAGAACTGCTGCACGTTGGAGCCCCAGGTGATTGCGCCGCAGTCGACGTCGAGCACCTTGCCGGAACCCGCCACCGTGATGGTGTAGAAGCCCTCTTCGTCCTGCTCGAAGTAGAACTTTTGGGCGAGCGTGTCGTTGGAGGAGTACAGCTGGACGTTGCCGCCGTTGTCCTTGGAGTCGCAGGCCACGTCCAGGACCTTGCCCGCGTCCTTGGCCATCTCGACCGTGTAGAGGCCGTCGCCGTCCCTGAGCTTCTGCGGCTTGTTGTTGCCTTCGAACTTGGGGTTCAGCGTGAGGAAGTGGAACCTCTGAGCGCTGGTGTCGTTCTTGTCCCAGACCTCGACGTTGGTACCGTTCTCGCTCCGGGCGCCGGTGACGTCGAGGGCCAGCCCCTCGTCCATGGCGCTCAGGATGTAGAAGCCGCTGCCGTTGCGCTCGAGCCGCCACCTCTGCGCGAGCGTGTCGTTGCTCTCGTAGATCCAGACGTTGTTGCCGCTGGTGGCGTCGGCGTTCTTGAGGTCGAGGACCTCGTTGGTGCCCTTCAGCGCGAAGGTGTAGTAGCCGGTCGTGGCGTCGAACGTGACGTGCCACTGCTGGGCCCCGGACTTGTTGGACCCATAGATCTGCACGTTGGCCATGTTGGACGCGTTGCCGTTCTCGACGTCGATCACCTTGGAGTAGTCCACGTCGGTGGCGATGGCGTAGTCGCCGTCGGCGAGGACCTGCTCGTACTTGGGGGTCGTCGTGGGCGAGGAGGACGTGGGGGCGGCGGACTCGCCCGCGGCCTCGGTGCCGGACGTGCCCGCGGCCTCGGTGCCGGTGGCCTCGGTGGAGCCCGCAACGGTCTCGGTCGTGCCAGACTCGGTCGTGCCGGTGGCCTCGCTCGTGGTCGAGCCAGACTCGGTCGTGGTGGAGGACGCGGTGGTCGCGTCGCTTGCGGCAGGGGTGGTGGCCTGCTCGTCAGCCCCCTCGCTCGGCGAGGTCGCCTGCGTGCTGGCGACGCCGACGAACTGCGGGGTGGTCGCGGAGGCGTCCGCCGTCTCGGTGGCGGACGGTACCTCGGACTCGCTGGCCGGGGCGGACTCGGTGGCCGTGGCCGTGGTGGTAGTGGTAGTGGTCGCGTCCTGCGCCTGGGCGCTCGTGGCTGCAGCGTCGGTGGTGCTAGTGGCGGGCTCGGCCGCCAGCGCGACGCCAGGGACGGCGGTCAGGGCGGCGGCTGCGGTGCCTGCGACTATCATCCTCTTCAGCGAAGTGCGCGGGTTATAGCTCTCGAAGCCCATGTAGCCTCCTACGTAATTTGAAACAATGAGCCAGAATAATTCTATCAGAGTGGTGTCAGGGACGTCGAAGTTCGCCGTCCAGCTCCACACTTGGCCCCTCGCAGCCGCCCGCACCACCCGGGGAGCCCCGGGGAGCCTCCCGCCATCTGCTACGATGGGCGCATATGCCTCTGCACCCCACCTGCCCGAATCGAGGGGACACATGCGCCTGCTCGCCCTCATCTGCCTCGTATATGCATTCGTGACCTGCGCCCCGGGGTACCTCACGCTCCGCGCCCTCGGCCTGCCGCGCCCGTGGTCGGCTTGCGGCGCTCCCCTGCTGGGTGTCTCCATCATCAACCTCCTGGGCACCGCCTACGCCTTCGCTGGCGTCACCTGCACGCCGGCGAGCGTCCTCGCGCCGGCCGTCGCCGTGCCGGCGGCCGCCCTCGCGGCCGAGCGCCTCGCCTGCCGCAGGGGCGGGCGCGCGTCCCTCGCGGACGCCGGCCTGCCGCGCATCGACCTCGTGAGCCTCGCCGCCTACCTCGCCCTGGGACTCGTTGCCGGCTACTTCTTCTTCGTTGGGCGCCTCCCCTGGGCGGACTACCTCGTCCAGCTCTCCGACGTCCCCTTCCACCTCAACACGATCCAGTCCTTCGCGCAGTCGGGGCACTTCTCCTCCCTCGGGGTGTCCTTCTACCTCGCCCCGCAGGACGCCGCGATCAACCCCGTGCCGGGCTCGGGCTTCTACCCCGCCGGCTACCACGCGCTCTGCGCCCTCGTGCTGCAGATGACCGGGGTCGACACCGGCTACATAGTGAACGCGGCGAACTACTTCTTCACCTCCTTCGCCTACCCCCTCTCGATGCTCCCCCTCGTGACCGCCCTCTTCCCCGACTCGCCGCGCACGGTCCGCGCGGGCGCGCTCGCCTGCGTCTCCTTCGTCGCCTTCCCCTGGGTCCTGCTCATCTTCGGCGGCGTCTACCCCAACCTCGCCGGCTTCTGCACCATCCCCTTCCCCATGGCCCTCTTCGTGGCCTTCCTCACCCAGGGGCGCGGGCGCGGCGCGGGCGCCAGGCTGGTCGCCGCCTTCCTGCTCTCCCTCGTCGGCCAGGTCCTCCTGCACCCCAACACGATCTTCACCGCCGTCGTCATCCTCGTCCCGTTCTGCGTCGCCCTCATCTGGCACCGGTCTCGCGGCGAGCGGGGCGCCTCCGTGCCGAGGGCGGCCGCGGCCGTCGTGGCGTTCCTGCTCGTGGTCCTCGCCGGCTGGTACGCCTTCTGGCGCATCCCCGCCTTCCACGGCCTCTTCGAGTTCGAGCGCGGCGCCTTCACGATGCCCTTCCAGGGGTTCGTCGACATCGTCGGGCTGAGCTACTCGTTCCTGGGCTCCTACGACTACGCCATCCAGGCGCCGCTGGCCCTCTTCGTGATCGTGGGGGCGGTCAGGTGCCTCTACTCCAGGAGGCTGCGCTGGCTCCCCTTCAGCTACCTCGCGACCTGCGCGATCGTCTTCATGGGCGCGGTCATGTCGGGCAAGCTCCGCAACTTCGTCTGCGGCGTGTGGTACACCGACCCCAACCGCCTCGCGGCCATGGCGGTGCTGGCCGCCGTGCCGCTCGCGGCCTTCGGCGTCGAGTGGGCCTTCGGGGTCGTGCTCGAGCTCGTCGAGCGCTACAACGCCTGGCGCGCGCACCGGACCCACGCCTGGGTGGTCACCGGCGCCTGCGTCGTGATCTACGCCCTCATGACCTTCTCGAACAACCTCATCCTGCCTGGCGGCTTCCACTCCCAGGACGAGGCGATCCAAGACTCGGGGGTCCTCAAGGACGACGACTCCATCAAGGAGCTCGTGATGCTCGAGCAGAGGAACCCCACCGTGCACACGCCCTTCGGCGACTTCCGCGACCACTTCGACCGCGTGTGCCAGTCCAACGTCCCCATCGCCCTGAACGAGCAGGAGTTCCTCAAGGAGGTGCAGGAGGTGGTGGGCCCCGACGAGCTCGTGATCAACGACCCCGTCGACGGTAGCTACTTCGCCTACGGCTACACGGGCCTGCGCTGCTACTACCGCAAGATCGACGGCTTCCGCAACCTCGACCCCAAGCCGGGCGACGCCCCCGACGACTCCGCCGAGACCCAGGAGAGCGTCCTCATCAGGACGGGCCTCTCCAGCGTCGCGACGGACGAGAAGGTCAAGGAGGCCGTCGCCTCCACGGGCGCCCGCTACGTGCTCGTGATGAGCACGGTGAACTCCGAGGACTCCTTCATCGGCGGGCGCGGCGGCTACAAGCCCGAGGCCTTCTCGGGCATCACCTCCATAACCCCCGACACGCCCGGCTTCACGTTCGTCCTGCGCCATGGCGACCTCGCCCTGTATAGAATCGACGCGTAGTTCGGAAGGTGGCTGCCGCCCAGCTTACGGCCACCTGATAGACTTGGGGACCGGTGGGCGCGACCAGGGGCCGGCCCACGCGCGAGGCGCCGGCGAGGCGCGACCCCACACCCCTAGGAAGCACCCATGAGAGTACTTGCCGTGATACCCGCCTACAACGAGGAGGCCTGCCTCGAGGACACCGTGCGCGACCTCGAGCGGACGTGCCCGCAGGTGGACTACTTCGTGGTGGACGACGGCTCCTCCGACCGCACGGGCCAGATCATCCGCGAGCGAGGACTCAACGGCGTCGGCCTGCCGATAAACACCGGCCTGACCTCGGCCTTCCGCACCGGCATGAAGTACGCCTACCGCCAGGGCTACGACGCCGTCGTGCAGTTCGACGCCGACGGCCAGCACCTGCCGCAATACATCGTCCCCATGGCCGAGGAGATGGCGGTCACCGGCTCCGACATCGTGATCGCGTCGCGCGCGCTCGCGGGCGGCGGCCCCGTGGGCGCGAGGGCCGTCGGCTCCAGGCTCATCACCTGGCTCATCCGGGTCACGACCGGGGCGCTCGTCACCGACCCCACCTCGGGCATGCGCATGTACAACCGCCGGATGATCGAGCTCTTCGCCACGGGCTTCGACGTCGCCCCCGAGCCCGACACGGTCGCGCTCGTCGCGCGCAAGGGCGGCAAGGTCACGGAGGTGCCGTGCGAGATGCGCGAGCGCCAGGGCGGCGAGAGCTACCTCAAGCTCGGCAACGTCATCCGCTACATGTCGCGGACCTGCCTCTCCATCCTGCTCTTCCAGTGGCTCAGATAGGAGCACGATGTCTCTCTCGCTCAGAATCCTGCTGCTCGTCGGCGCCCTGCTGGCGTTCTGGTTCGTCATCGTCCGCGTGAGGCGCAACAAGATCCTCATGCAGGACGCCATCTACTGGGTGCTGCTCTCCGTCCTGATCCTCATAGCCGCGGTCTTCCCGCAGATCTTCATCTGGCTGTCGCGGGCGCTCGGCTTCATCTCGCCCAGCAACTTCGTCTTCCTCGTGATCGTGGCGCTGCTCCTCGTCAAGATCTTCTCCAACTCCATCGAGATCTCCATGCTCAGGCACAAGGTCGAGGAGCTCGCCCAGGAGGCCGCCCTCAGGGACGCCGCAGGCGACCACGCGAGCGCGCGTGGGGACGTGTCGGAGAAGGGCACGCGGTCCCAGCCCTAGTGTCGGCGAGGGCGCCGGGATCCCTAGAGCCTGCCGAGGAGGAAGAGCGCCCGGAGCGCGACCTCGTCGCGCTCGCGCTGGCGGAGCCTCCCGGGCGTGCGGGCCTTGGAGGGGCCGTCGTCCTCGAGGAAGTGGGCGAGGAGCCGACGCCTGTCCTCGGGCATGCGGTCCCAGAACTCGTCGCGGAGCTTCCCGAGCTGGCGCGTCACGCAGGCGAGCTCGTCGCCCGCCACGTAGCGCCTGACGCGGTTGGCCAGGACCTCCCTGGCCCCGCGGCCGCTCGGGCTCGCGTTGTCCGAAAGGCGGCGGTACTCGAGCGAGGAGAAGTCGTCGAACACGAGGGTCCCTATCGCCGTGGCCACGAGGGACACCCACCAGTCGTGGGTGTAGACGCCCTCCATGCCGGCCCGCGAGACCGCGCGGGCCAGGGGCTGGTTCATGACCATCGTGTTGCCCGAGGTCACGTTCTCGTAGAGCATGCGCTGGAAGTCGACGCCGATGCGGTCGAGGTGGGAGCGACCCTTGGGCACCAGGTCCTGGTCGCAGTAGGTGTACTCGCTGCAGTAGGCCGCCGGCAGCGAGGGGTCGAGCTCGGAGAGGCGCTCCGTCGCGCGGAGCAGCTTGTTGGTGTGCCAGACGTCGTCCTGGTCCGCCAGGGCAACGTAGGGGTGGCGCTCCGCGACCTCGGAGACGAGCAGCAGGAAGGAGCGGGTCACGCCGAGGCTCCCGCCGTCGAGGAGCGTGAGCGAGCCCGAGCGGGCCCACCCCTCGAGCATCCCCACGGTGCCGTCGGTCGAGCCGTCGTCGCGGACGTAGAGCCGCACGTCGACGCCCTCCTGGGCGAGTATGCTCTCGACCTGCTCGGCGAGGTACCTCTCGCCGTTGTAGGTGGACATGACGACGGCGACCTCGGGCGCGCTCTTGGTGTTGGTCATGGGGGTCACGTCCTTCTCTGGTCCGCGTATTGTGGAGGCTGGGGCACGCGCGGCGCGCGGGAAGGCGTCGGCACCCGTTCAACGATACTATAGGAGTCCCTTGCGCGGGCACGGGGGCCGCGCGCCGACACGGGAGGTCAGAGGTGGGGCAGCCAGCGCAACCGCAGGAACGGCCGCAGGACGCATGCAGGCTCAGCGTCGTCGTCCCCTGCTACAACACGGAGCGCTACCTGCCGAAGTGCCTGGACTCGCTCGTCGCGCAGGACATGGGCGGCATCGAGGTCATCGGGGTGGACGACGGCTCGCCCGACGGCTGCCTCGCCATCCTGCAGGACTACGAGCGGCGCTACCCCGGCCTGGTGAGGGCCCTGCACCGCGACAACGGCAGGCTCTGGAACGCCCGCTGGACGGGCATCGACGCCGCGCGCGGCGCCTACGTCGCCTTCGTGGACAGCGACGACCACGTGGAGCCCGACTTCGCCAGGACGCTCTACGAGACGGCCGTGGCCGAGGACGCGGACTTCGTGGTCTGCGGCTTCTCTCGCACGGACCTCGCGACGGGAAGGGTCCTCTCGCGCGAGTTCTGCGACGATCGCGCGTCGTTCACCCTGGAGGCGGACCCCGGGCGCATCGTCGAGGTGAACCCCGCCGCCTGGAACAAGGCCTTCCGCAGAGAGGTCCTCGCCTCCCTGCCGCGCCTCTCGGAGACCCCTCCCATCCTGGAGGACCTGGCCCTCACGCTCCTCGCCTACACCAGGTGCACGCGGAAGGTCGCCTTCGCGCCCCGCTCTCTCGTCCACTACATGGTGCACGCGGACTCGATGATCAACACGGTCACCGAGGAGCAGGTGGAGGCCGTGCTGCGCATGATGCGCGAGATCCGCGCGGACTACGTGCAGGCGGGCTGCCCGGACGCGCTCATGGCCGCGCTCGACGCGGTCGCCTTCGAGCACCTCGGGGTCTCGATGCCCTTTAGGCTCTCGGCCAGCCCGGGCGTCGACCTCAAGGCGGAGCTCGCGCACATCACGCGCTACCTGGACGAGAACTTCCCGACCTGGCGCCGGTCGCCCTACATCAACCGCGCCTACGCCAGGGAGCACGGGAGCGCCTTCAAGAAGCTGCTGATAGCGCAGCGCTTCTACCGCGCCCACCTGATGCGCCCCTTCCTCGCCGCCTACTCCTTCGCGATCGAGAGGCTGCACGTGGACATCAAGTGGTAGCCGCGTCGCGCCCGCCCGGGCGAGAGGGACCGCGGGGGCGCGGCGCGCCCGCCCTACCCGCGGAGCTGCTGCTCGAAGACCCACTCGGGGCAGTCGCCCTCGAAGCGGTAGACGAAGTAGCTGTGGTCCTGCCCGTTGTGCGTGAGGAGCGTGAGCGGGCCGGGGGCCTCGTGGCGCATCACGCACCAGGGCGCGCGGGCGCTCTCCTCGAGGACCGGCTGGAGGTAGGCGGTCTGCTCGGCCACGTACCAGATGCCCGCGTGGTAGTGGGCGAGCGACGACGCGTCGATGGGCGCAAGGTCGCCGAGGGCCGCCAGGATCATGCCGGAGACGTAGTCGTAGCCGGTCGAGAGCTCTACGAGCCGCTCGGAGATGAGGTCGCCGCCGCCGCGGGCGTTCACCTCGATTAGGTACACCTCGTCGCCCACCACGCGCATCTCCGTGTGCGTGGGGCCCGTGACGACGCCCACCGCGTCCAGCACCTGCCGGTCGAGCTCCTCGACCTTCTCGCGCACGCCTGGCGCGAGAAGGGCCGGCTGCTGGTGGCCGAGCTCGGCGCAGTGGTGGGCCGTGTCTATGACCGCGTTGGTGACCTGCAGGATCGTGTGGGTGCCGCGGAACGAGAGCCCCTCGACCGAGAGGTTGGTACCGTCCGGTATGAGGCTCTCGACGATGTACTCGGAGCTGCGGCTCGGCTCGCCCGCGGTGTAGCGCAGGGCGGCGGCGAGGTCTGCCTCGTCGCGCACGATGGAGACGCCGCGCTTGCCCGCCTCGGCGGTCGGCTTGATGATGAAGGGGTAGCGCCCCCGCCACCTCTCGCCCACCTCGCGCAGGTCTCGCACGCGCTCGTACTCGACCTTGCCGAGGCCTCGCACCGACCTGCAGCACTCGCGGTTGCGGAACTTGTCGGTGATGCCGCCGCCCTCCCGCGTGACGCTCGAGGGGTTGCCGTCGAGCCCCATGGCCTCCGCCACCAGCGCGGCGGGGCGGAAGGTGAACTCCGAGGTGTGGAGCACGCCGTCGATGCCCGCGGCCTCGCACTCCCGCACGAGGGCGTCCGCGTCCGCGAGCGACACCTCGTGGCAGACGTCGAAGGCGGCGCGGGTGGCCTCGTCCAGCGGCTGGGCGAAGCAGTGGGACTCGACCCCGAGCAGCCGCGCCTTGCGCGCGAACGCCTGCGCGAGGCCATGGGTGCCGAACACGGCTATCTTCTTCACGGGTTCCTCCTTGGCATTTGCATGGCAGCGAGCCGGCCTCGCGCGCCTGCGGCCGGCGCCCGGCCACAGTCGGCGCCCGGCCGCACCCTGCGTACGGCCGCAGCCGGCGTCTGGCTACAGGTCGACCGGACGCCCCCTCAGCGCGCGGAAGCCGAGGACCCAGTACCACTGCAGCGGGGCGAGGAGGTAGCTCAGCCAGCGCCTCTCGTGCATGATGGCGCGCAGGCACTCCCGCCTGGTGTAGGGGCTGGGGAGCCTGCCTCCCCACTTGAGCCAGAAGCGGTAGTAGGTCCGCTTGGCCGTCTCTATGGCCTCCTGGTCTCCGTGCGCGAGCGCGTACTTGACGAGCGTCTTGCCGAAGCCGACCTCGTTGCGCGCGTACTTCTCGTCGACCTTCACGTTGGCCGAGTAGCTGCTCCCCTGGCTCACCACGTGGCGGTAGGCGCACCACGGCTCCTGGATGCACTGGACCCTGCCGAGCGTCAGCCAGAGGAAGGCGTTGCGGCGGTCGCCCATGTAGAAGTCGTACTCCTTGAGCGCCTTGAAGTCGGCGAGGGCGCGGAAGAACTCCTCGCGGCGGCAGACGTAGCTGCTCGTCTGGCCCGGCATGCAGGAGTAGAAGTACTCGCGGTAGCTGTACTCGGGCTCGGGGCAGGAGGGGTAGCGCTCGCCGCTGGGCCTGGAGTCCTGGTCCACGACGACGCTCTGCGTGAAGGAGGCGGTGTAGTCGGGGTGGGCCTCGAGGAAGTCCACCTGCGTCTGCAGCTTGCGGTCATAGAGCCAGTAGTCGTCGCCCTCGCAGCTCACGAGGTACTTGCCGCGGGCGCGGCGCCACAGGTCCTCGCCGTTGCCCACGGCACCGAGGTTGTGCTCGCGGTAGATGATCTTGAAGTTGGGGGGAAGCTCCGGCTCCAGCTCCTCGAGCACCTGGCGGGAGTCATCGGGCGAGCAGTCCTCGCCCACGAGGACCTCCCAGGGGAAGTCGCACTTCTGAGCGGCCAGCGAGCGCAGGCACTGGGCGATGTAGCGACCGTGGTTGTAGACGGGGATGCAGACCGAGGCGAGGGGCTCGGGCTCGGCCGCAGCGGAGGGGCCGGCCGCGGCAACGGGCTCGGCCGCGGTTGCGGGCTCGGCCGCGGCAACGGCCGCCGGGGCCGCCTCGGGCCCCAGGTCCTTCTCGCCCATCGCTAGCCCCTGTGCGCCGTGGCGAGCACCACGTCGCAGACGAGGTCCACGTCGTCGAGGGTGAGGTCGGCGAACATCGGCAGCGTGAGCACGCGCTCGGCCACGTGCTGTGCCACGGGCGTCCTCGAGGAGTCGAAGTGCCCGCGGTAGCACTCGTAGTCGCTGATCAGCGGGTAGAAGTACTTGCGCGCGTGGATGTCGCGGGCGAGCAGCGCCTCGTACACGTCGTCGCGCGTGGCGCCGAACTCGTCCTCGAAGACGACGGGCATGTAGGCGTAGTTGGGCGTGACGCCCTCCTGCGGCAGGCACAGCCTGACGCCGGGCACGCCGGAGAGCCGCTCCCAGTAGCGCTCGGCGACGAGCTTGCGCTTGGCTATCTCGTCGTCGAGGTGGCGCAGGTTGCAGACGCCCATCGCGGCGCAGAACTCGTTCATCTTGGCGTTGCCGCCCACGTACTCGACGCTCTCCGTGCCCGTGATGCCGAAGTTCTTCCACTGGTTGAGAAGGTCGTGCAGCTCGGGGTCCCTGAAGCAGACCGCGCCGCCCTCGATGGTGTTGAAGACCTTGGTCGCGTGGAACGAGTACATGGAGGCGTCGCCGAACATGCCGGAGGAGGTGCCGTCCAGGCGCACGCCGAAGGCATGCGCGGCATCGTATATTACCTTGAGGTTATATCTGTCTGCTATCTCCTGGATGGCGGCGACGTCGCACATGTTGCCGTACACGTGGACCGGCAGGATGGCGCAGGTGCTGGAGTCGATGAGGCGCTCGACGCTCGCCGGGTCGAGCGTGTAGTCGTCCGGCTTGATGTCCGCGAAGACGGGGACGAGCCCCTTGCGGACGATCGCGTGGGTCGTGGAGGCGAAGCTGTAGGGCGTCGTGATGACCTTGCCCCTGAGGTCCATGGCCTCCAGGATGCACTCGAGCGCCGAGTGGCCGTTGGTGAACAGCGCGATGTTGTCGATGCCGAGGTAGCCCTTGATCGCCGCCTCGAGCTTCCTGTGCTCGGCGCCCATGTTGGTGAGCCAGTGGCTCTGCCAGAGGGGCGCGATCTCCTCGACGTACTCCTCGAGGGGAGGCATGGAGGAACGGGTGACGAGGATCTTGTCGTACGGCTTGTCTGCCATGGGGACGCTCCGATGTCTGCGTGGCCGTCGCGCGCCGGCGCGGGCGGCCGGGCACGGGCCCTTCGCGGCCGGCCCTTGTGTGGTCGGACCTAATACTACCCTTACGCGCCCGTCCGGTCGGACTCGCGGCGGCGGGCAAGGTAGGAGCGGACGTTGGTGACGAGGTAGGAGAGCTCCTCCACCCTGAGGAGGCGGGCGAGCAGCAGGTAGGCGGCGCCCATCGCGAGGACCTGCAGGACGATCAGCGCGAGGCTCGGCAGGTCGAGGAGAGAGAGCGGCCAGGCGACGGCAGACGCGGAGGACGTGAGCGCGAAGGCCGGGCAGATGTCGCGTACCTGCTCGAGGTAGGAGTAGCCGATGACCTTGCGGTTGGGCTCGGCGTTGATGAAGGTCGAGATCACGTTGTTGATGATGTAGCCGATCACGATGGCGTAGAGGTCGTGGATCGCGAAGGCGGTCACGCAGAGCATGGCCACGCCGACCCCCTTCTTGATGACCTCGAGCCTGAGGAAGGCGTCGCTCCTCCCCATGCCGTTGAGCACCTGCAGGTTGGTCGTGTGGATGGGCAGGAAGGCGTAGATCAGGCAGTACATCTGCAGGAAGGGCACGGCGGGCAGCCACTTCTCGCCCAGGAGCAGCACGACGAGCGGGCGGGCGACGAGGGCGAATGCCCCCATGGCCGGCACGATCAGGAAGGTGCTCGTCTTGAGCCCGCGGCTCGCGAGCCGCTTGACGCGGTCCTTGTCGTCCTGCACGCGCGAGACCGCCGAGAGCATGACGGGCTGGATGGCGCCGTCCAGGACGACGCCCAGGGCCTGCGGGTACCTCTCGCCCTGGGTGACGTAGCCGAGGTCGGCGCTCGTGAACTGGTGGCCGATGACCAGGGACGACAGGCTCGTGTAGCCCTGGTCGATCAGGCCCGAGACGAGCAGCTTCCACCCGAAGCGGAACATCGTCCTGGCGCGGTCCGCCACGAAGACGAGCCGGGGCTTCCAGGGGACCTCCGCCATGAGGACGACGCACTTGGTGAGCTGGAAGGCGAGCTGCTGCACCACGAGCGCCCAGATGCCGGCCCCGGCGAGGGCGGCGGAGATGGCCGAGACGCCCGAGACCACGGCGGCCGCCACGGTGGCGCGGAAGGTCTTCTTGAAGTCCATGTGGCGCGCAACCAGTGCCTCCTGGATCGCGTTGTAGGCGTTCACGATCAGGATGAGCACGAGGGCGCGCAGCGGCCAGACGATGGCGGGCATGGAGTAGAACCCCGCCACGGCCGGCGCCGCGAGGTAGATGACGAGGTAGAGCACGCAGGAGATCGTCAGGCTCATCCAGAAGACCGTGGAGCAGTCGTCATCGTCGAGGTCGGGCGACTGGATGATCGCCGTGTTGAGGCCGGACTGCACGATCACGTTGCCGATGTTCACGAAGACGGTCATGATCGCGAGCATGCCGAACTCCGCCGGGGCGAGCAGGCGCGCCATCACGATCTGCACGACGAGCTGGATCGCGGCGGAGCCGCCCTGCTCGAAGAGCTTCCAGAAGAGCGATCTGACCGTGGTCGTCTTGAGGTCGCGGGCCACCTAGTCCTCCAGCCTCGTCACGTACTCCTCGTACTTGCGCGCTATGAACTGCGCGCGCCAGTCCCCGAGGGGCTCCAGGGGCTCGCCCCGGAAGGCGCGCAGGTGGTTGGTCACGCAGTCGTAGGCGGCGATGCAGGTGAACTCCACGCCCCCCGAGAAGCGCGGGTTGCACTCGAGGAAGCGGTAGCGGGAGGGCTCCCCCTCGGCGCCGGCGGCCTCGGGCGAGAAGGACGCGGGGCTCGCGGGCGCGCCGGTGGCGGCTGCCCGCGCGTCCGCGGCGGAGAAGCGCGCGGAGGGCGTGCCCGGCTCGGGCACGCCGCTTGCCGCCCCCTCCTCGATGAACTCGAAGTTCACGCAGCCGACGACGCCCAGCTCGCCGGCGAGCGCGCGCGAGGCGGCCTCGAGGGCGGCGTCGTGGAAGACCTCGACCGAGGTGCCGGCTCCGTTGAGCGTGCGGAGGTACTCCCGGCGCGGCACGGCCACGCAGACGTCGCCGGTGGCGGAGCGGACCACGTCCACGCAGACGACGCGGCCCTCGACCAGCGGCTGCACGACGTAGCGCCCCGGGTCGGGGATGGAGGCGAGCTCGGCCCACTCGCGCTCGTCGTGGACGTAGCGCAGGCCCTGGCTGCTCCTGCCGTCCCTCGGCTTCACGACCACGGGGAGCTCCGCGGGGACGCCCTCGAAGGAGGCAAGCGGGCGCGTCTCGATGCCGCGGACGCCCGATGCGCTCCCCTCGAGGAAGCGCGCCATGGCCTGCTTATCCCTGCAGTACGCGAGCGCGGAGGCGGGCGGGATGCAGACGAGCGCGCCGGCGAAGGTGCCGTCGGCGGCGCGCGCGGCGTTGAAGAAGTCCACGTCCACGTCGGTCAGGGGGAGGATGCGGTCGACGCCCTCGGCCTCGCAGACGGACGCCACGAAGCTCGCGTAGCGCTCGCGGTCCGAGGTGTAGGGGGCCTGGTAGAAGACGTCGACGGAGAGGGCGTCGGCCACGAGCTCGCGGGCGTAGATGTCTGACCCCACGACCTTCTCGCCCGCGGCGCGCAGGCGCTTGATGACGATGTCCGCGGAGAAGGAGCCTATTGCCGTGACCAGCGCTGTGCCCATGACGTGCAGCCTCCGATGCGTGTCTGGCGCTACGGACCCGCCAGCGCCAGCCGGCGGCGTGGCGCGCGGCGTCGCCGCTCGGGCGCCAGGTCCGTGCGAGCAGGCCCTGTCCGGGCCTGGGGATGGATGTCGTACCCTCAGCTTAATGTATACTTTTGAGGCTGCGCGGCCGGCGGCCCCTCCTGCGCCCAATGCCCACAGGACCCTCGCCGCGACCTCGCACCCACCTGCGGCCATGCCCGGCCCGCGCCCCGCGGCGCCCGGCACCCGCGTCACCCGTCTTCGGAGGCACGATCATGAAGGACAACTCGCTCGAGTCACTCCTCGCGGACGGCTTCGCGGAGAGGATGGCCCACGAGTACCTCGACACCATGGCGGACGAGCTCTCGAGCGGCCTCTTCGACGAGGACTACATGAGGTGGGCGCACTCCGAGGGCTACTATGCCATGAGCGCCTACAGCTACGGACTCACCCCGGAGACGGTCGGCGACTACATCTCCGACTACGACTTCTGCAAGATGTGGCCGCTCAACGACTGGCAGCGCATCTGGATCAACGACAAGCTGACCCTGAAGTACATGCTCGCCGGCACGGCCGCGGACAGGTTCATGCCCAGGTACTACTACTACACGGCCAGGTCTCGCCTGGTGCCCGGGCCGGACTGCGCCGCCGGCGCCAGCCTGGAGGGCTTCGTCGAGACCCTGCGCGAGGTCGGCGAGCTCGCCTGCAAGCCCTGCAACGGGGCCATGGCGGTGGGCTTCCACCGCCTCTCCTTCGACGGGCGCTCCTTCGCCGTCGACGCGCGCGAGGCGTCCGAGGAGGACGTCAGGGGGTTCGTCCGCACGCACCCCAACTACGTCTTCACCGAGTTCATCCGCCCCTCCGAGGACATGGCGAGGATCGACCCCCTGATCCACACCCTGCGCGTCATCGTGGTCAACCCCGACGGCGTCTCCCCGACGCCCATCGCCGACTACCTGCGCTTCTCGGTCGGCGCGGACAAGAGCGGCTCGACCCCCAACTACCAGATTCCCGACAGGGCGGACGTCTGCTCGCTCAACGCCTACGTGGACCTCGAGACCGGGCGCTTCGGCGACGCCAAGCTCGTCTACCCCGCCCGCGTCGTGGACTGCCCCACCCACCCCGACAGCGGGGCGAGCGTGGAGGGCGAGATCTCCTGCTGGCCGGAGGTCCTCGAGATGCTCCGCCAGGTCTCGCTGCAGCTCGGCCCGGTCGAGTACCTCGGCTACGACGTGGGCATCACGCCGGCGGGCCCGCGCATCATGGAGATAAACTCGCACTCCGGCGTCCAGTACCTGCAGCTCTTCCGCCCGCTGCTCAAGGACCCCCTGCCCGCGCGCTACTACCGCGCCAAGCTCGACGCCATCGACGCGCTCTCCCCCGAGGACAAGGCCCGCAGGAACTCGATCGCCCACTAGCCCCGCGACCGCGTACGGCGGGGCCGCTGCGGGCGTCCCGCCAGCCCACGACAGGAGCCGCGCCGTCGACGGTGCGTCCCGATAAGTCGTGCGCCCGCAAGCTCGGCGACCCCGCCGCAGGTGGGGCGCGGCGCGCGGCAAGCCCCGTGCCAGCCCGGCGCAGGGCGGCGACAAGGTCTGGCGCCCCCGCCGCGCTAGAGTTCCCCTCACGTTCACCCACATCGTGAGGAGGAGCCCATGGCGCTCGTATGGTCGAAGGAGAAGGTCGCGCTCCAGATAGACGACGACCCGGCGTCGGAGCCGTTCTGCGGCCCCGACGACTGGACGGTCATCCACGTCACGACGGACCAGCTCGGCAGCTTCGAGGGCTGCCAGGAGGTCGTGGACCACCTGAGCCGGGCGCTCGGGGCGGGCCTGTCTCCCGACGGGGACGGCTGCCTCCCGGACGCGGACGAGATGCCCTGGCGCCTCGGCGCCATGGGGACGCTGGGCCTGCCGTGGGAGGTCCCCGTCCCCTCCGACGACCTCGAGGAAGCGCTCGGCGGCGCGTGCTTCGGCGCGCTCGGCGACGCGGGCGGCGACACGGGCTTCGGCGCGCTCGGCGACGCGGGCTTCGGCGCACTCGGCGACGCGGAGGCGGACCCGTCCGAGGACTGGCCCGAGGAGCGCGTGGACTGGGACGACCGGCTGCCCGAGGGCTCCGTGCGGATCATCCGCGGCAGGCGGATGAGCACGCCTGAGTTCCTCTACCTCCGAAGGGCCTCCCAGCTCGGCCCGAGCCGGCTCGCGCAGCTCGGCATGGAGCTCTGCGGCCTCTATGCGACCGACCACCTCGACGACCCGCGAAGCTACCGCGTCTTCGGCGAGAGCGTCTGCACGATACGCGGCCTCAGGACGTACCTGCGCGGCGCGCGGGGCCTTGCCGGCTACGACCAGGCCATGGACTCGCTCGCCTACGTGGCGGAGGGGTCTCACAGCCCCATGGCGAGCTACCTCTTCCTGCTGCTGACCCTGCCCCGCGAAATGGGCGGCTACGGCCTCGACAGGCCCATGGTCGGGGTGGACTACCAGCTGACGGAGACCGACGCCCCGGACGCGCCGAGCACGGAGGGCCCCTACGAGGCCTACGACCTGTGCTGGCCCGACAAGGGCGTGGCGCTCCAGTACGTGGGCGAGACCCCTCCCTCCTGGAGGGACCTGCGCTCCCTGACCGTGCCGGGACTGCTCGACCTCAAGGTCGTCTGCGTCACCCGCTTCCAGGTGGCGAGCGTCGCGGCCTTCGACGAGGCCGTCCGCGCGCTCTGCCGCCACCTCGGCGCGGAGGTGCCCAACGAGACGCTCGACTTCATCGTGGCGCGCGCCTCCCTGCGCGACGAGCTGGAATTCCCCTCCTACGACCACATGTGCGCCACGGCCCGGGACGCCCACTGCCACGAGCTGGTGTAGAGGCCATGACGGCACGGGAGGGGCCCGTCGCCCCCGCAGGGAGGCGGCGGGCCCTCGTGGGCTGGCTCATGGCGCTGGTCGCGACGCTACCTCTCGCCTGCCGCGCGCTTCTCCTGGTACTCATCGGCGAGCCTCTGCTGCACGTCGTGCGGCACCTGCTCGTAGCCGCTCAGCTCGAGCTCGAACTCGCCCGTGCCGCGGGAGAGCGAGCGCAGGCGCGTGGAGTAGTCGGTGACCTCGGCGTAGGGCACGGTCGCCTCGATGGTCGTATAGCCGGCCTCGGAGCCGGTAGCGGCCGTCATGCCCTCCACGCGGCCGCGGGAGGCGGAGACGTCGCCCATCACGGAGCCGGCGTAGCTGTCGGGCACCGTGATCCGGAGGTGCGCCATCGGCTCGAGAAGGACGGGCTCTGCCTGGCTCACGGCCTTCTGGAAGCCGATGCGGGCCGCCGTCTTGAAGGCCATCTCGTTGGAGTCGACGGGGTGGTACGAGCCGTCGTACACGGCGACCTTGACGTCGATCACCGGGTAGCCGGCGAGCACGCCGTCGGCCATGGTCTCGCGCACGCCCTTGTCGATGGCCGGGATGAAGTTGCGCGGGATGTGGCCGCCGACGACCTCGTCCACGAACTCGTAGCCCTGCCCGGGGTTGGGCTCGACGCGCAGCCAGCAGTCGCCGAACTGCCCGGCGCCGCCTGTCTGCTTCTTGTGGCGCCCCTCGGCGCTCGCCACGCGGCGGATCGTCTCGCGATAGGGGATCTTGAGCTTCACGGTGTGCGCCGTGATGCCCACGCGGTCCTCGAGCCTGTCGAGCAGGACGCTGACCTGCGCCTCGCCGATCGCGGAGATGACCGTCTGGCCGGTGTCCTCGACGCGCTCGACCTTGAGGGTCGGGTCGGCGTCGGCGGCCTTGTCCAGGAAGGTGTAGAGCTTGTCCTCGGTACCGCGCTTGTCGGGCTCGATGGCGATGCGGTAGAGCGAGTTGGGGAAGCGGAACTGGGCCGCCTCGACCTTGCCCGTGACGGAGAGGGTGTCGCCCGTGATGGCCTCGAGCTTCGGCACGACCACGACGTCGCCGGAGGCGGCGGACTTGACGTCCTGGGTCTCCTTGCCGCACATGAGGTAGAGGTGGCCGAGGCGCTCCGCCTTGCGGGTGCGTGCGTTGGTCAGCTCGAGGCCGGGCTCGAGCGTGCCCGCGAGCACCTTGAGGAAGGAGAGGCGCCCGTTCTGCGGGTCGTTGAGGCTCTTGAAGACGAAGGCGACGGGACGGTCGTCGTCCGGGGAGATGTCGAGCTGCTCGCCGTTGACCAGCGGGATGCGGCCGAAGTCCGCCATGGTCGGGAACCAGTTGACGATGGCGTCGAGCAGCGAGACGACGCCCTCCTCCTTGACGCAGGAGCCGGCGAACACGGGCACGAATACGCGCTCGCGCAGCGCCCGGGCGAGAAGCCCCTCGAGCTCCTGCTCGCTGATGTCCTCGCCCTCGAGGTACTTCATCATGAGCTCGTCATCCACCTCGACGACCAGGTCGACGAGGTCGGCGCGGGCGGAGGCCGCCGCGTCTGCGTACTCGGCGGGGACGTCCGTGACTACGGGCTTGCCGTCGACGAGATGGCGCGCCTTCTGGTGCACGACGTCGATGACGCCGGAGAAGGCCGAGCCGCACCCCATGGGGATGGTGACGGCGCCGAGGCGGTTGCCGAAGTGCTCCCGCAACGACTCCATGGCCAGGTCGAAGTCCGCGTCGTCCTTGTCCAGGCGGTTCACGAAGACGGCGCGGGCCACCGAAAGCTCGTCGGCGGCGAACCAGAGGCGGGTGGTGGTCGTCTGCGGGCCCGAGGAGTCGACCATGAACAGCGCGGTCTCGCCGGCGCTCATGGCGGCGTAGGCGTCGCCCACGAAGTCTGGGTAGCAGGGCGCGTCGAGGACGTTGATGCGCGTGTCTCCCCAGGTCACGGGCGCGATCGTCGTGGAGATGGAGAAGCCGCGAGACCCCTCCTCCGCGTCGTAGTCAAGCGTGGGCTTGGTGCCGGCGTGACCGCCCAGGCGGGTGGTCCGTCCCGTGAGGTGCAGCATGGCCTCGGCCAGCATGGTCTTGCCCACGCCGCCTTGGCCCACGAGGACCACGTTCTTTACCTTCTCGACTCTGCCTGCCATGTGATGCCTCCTTGAGATGCCCAGGTCGGCGACGGCAGGGGCCCGGCACGCGGACGCGGCCACACCCCGGCTATCGCCCTGCCACATTGCCACGCATCAGCGCGCCTCGCGGCCGCGGGGCCGCAGGCGCACAACCAAGACCTTACCCAAGGCTGACGCGGGCCACCGGGGCGCATCGGGCTGGCGGTTGTCATCAAACGTCGACGGCTGGGTCCCCATGTGTGGGGGTGAAGTCAGGTAACATTTACGTTGCGTGTGACGCGCGCGACGGCAGGCGGCGCGCGTGGCGCCGGATGGCGCTCGTGGTGCAAGAGGGCACCCACCGCGTCGGGCGGCCCCAGGCGACGAAAAGGGGCCCGCGCCTGCGCGCGAGCCCCTTCGATGGCGTGTGGACCATGACGGCGGCCTGTCGCCGCGGCCTGACCTAGTCGAGGACGTCGTCGTTCTCGTCGTCCACCTCCATGAGCATGCGGCCCTTCTCGTCCTGGGAGACCGTCGACATCTTGTCGGCGTAGATCTTCTTGCCCGTGGGATGCTCCTCGAGCCAGAGCTTGTTGGCCGTGGGAGCCCAGCTGGCGGCGTAGGGCGCGGTGCGCTCCTCGATGCTCTCCGGGGTGACCGGGGTGACGTACTCGGTGCAGTGGGCGCCGGCCTCCTTGACCATCTCGGGCAGCATGGTCGGGTTCTCGAGCATCGGGCAGGGCTGGAGCATGTTGTCGTTCCAGGGGTAGCGGGAGCGGTAGGCCTGGAACATCGGCTGCTTGAGGCAGTCGAGCCAGGAGCCGTCGCGGATGTTGGCGTTGGAGTAGTGGATGAAGACGCAGGGCTCCACGTCGCCGCGGGCGTTGACGTGGCAGTACACGCGGCCGCCGGCGATGCAGCCGCCGACGTACTCGCCGTCGTTCTGGAAGTCCATCGCGAAGATGGGGTAGCCGCCCTCGAAGCCGCGGACCTCGCGGATGCGGTGGAACATGTACTCGCGCTGCTCGGGCGTGGGCATGAGGTCGGCGTTGGCGCCCTCGCCGACGGGCATGTAGTGGAAGTACCAGGCCCAGCGGCAGCCCTTGTCGACCAGCAGCTGGAAGAACTCGTCGGAGGAGACGCGCTCGGTGTTGGCGCGGGTGTAGCAGGTGGAGGTGCCGTAGAGTAGGCCGTGCTTCTTCATGAGGTCGAAGGCGCGCATGACCTCGTCGAAGGAGCCGTCGCCGCGGCGGCCGTCGTTGACGCTGGCCTCGTAGGACTCCAGGGAGACGGAGAAGACGACGTTGCCGAGCTCCTGGACCTTCTGGCAGAAGGCCTCGTCCACGAGGGAGGCGTTGGTGAAGATGTTGAAGATGCAGTCGTCGTGCTTCTCGGCCAGCTTGAGCACGTCGCCCTTGCGGACGAGCGGCTCGCCGCCGGTCAGCATGAACAGGTGGGTGCCGAGCGCGGAGGCCTCGGTGACGAGCTTGTCGCACTCGTCGTAGGTGAGGTTGAGGCGGTTGCCGTAGTCTGCCGCCCAGCAGCCCACGCAGTGCTTGTTGCAGGCGCTCGTCGGGTCGAAGAGGATGATCCAGGGCACGTTGCAGCCGTTCTTGGCGGCGTTCTCGGTGCAGGTGCGCAGGCCGCGGAAGGCCGCCTCGTAGCCGCCGTTCATAATCGCGGTCTTGAAGACGTGCGGGTCGGTGTTGTCGATGACGTCGAACAGGAAGTCCTCCCACTTGCCACCGGGGTAGAGGGCGGTCTTGAGGCCGCGGACGACGCCGGGGGCCGTGTCCTTGAGGAGCTTGCCGGCCATGTCGACGACCTTGTCGACCTTCTCGGCACGGTCCTCGCCGGAGGCCGCCTTGAGCGCCTGGTCGATGACGACGCTGAACGCCTTGCGCTCCGCCGCGTGCGCGATCTTGGACTGCATGACGATAACCTCTTTCTCTCCGGTCGTCCCTCTGACGACCCGGGCGGCCGCAGCCGCCCAAAAGGCTGATAGCAACGGCTTTGGGCGACCGGAAGGGATGCGCCGCGCTGCTTTTGTCGGGATGGGACGCGAGGCGGCCGCGTGGCGGCCGGCCGGCGTACCCTGTACGATGGACGCTCCCACCCCAGCAAATGCCGTCAGTCTACTCCCTTCGGGGAGTAAATGCACACGTTGTGCGCTTAACTACGGATACGACATTATGCGCCCACCCATGCGAGGCGGAAAACGAAACTATTCGAGCGGCCCGCGTCTCTTATCCATCCGGTGTGTCGCATTTGCTGTGCAGAATCTTCACAGGAACCTGCCGAGGCGCTCCGCGGCGGCGCGGGGGCGGGCGCTCGTCTACACTGGTCCGCATGGGATACAAGACCTACACCTGCCCGATAGCGCGTCAGTGCGGAGGCTGCGAGTGGCTCGCGGTCCCCTACCCCATACAGCTCAGGCGCAAGCGGGAGGCGATGGCGCGCCTCTTCGCCGACGAGCTGCGCGAGGACGGCGCGGAGCTCGCGGACGTCCAGGGCATGGAGGAGCCGGTGCGCTTCCGCCACAAGGCCGCCAGCCCCTACGCCCCCGGCCCCTCGCGCGCACAGCGGCACGGGCACGGCCACGCGCACATGCGCGCGGGCTTCTACGCCGCCGGCACGCACCGCATCGTCCGCTGCGACGACTGCCTCGTCGAGGCCGAGGGCCTGAGGCAGGTCCTGAACGACGTGGCCCGCGTCGCGGACC
Source organism: Olsenella sp. (assembly GCA_036454645.1). Taxonomy (GTDB): domain Bacteria; phylum Actinomycetota; class Coriobacteriia; order Coriobacteriales; family Atopobiaceae; genus Olsenella_K. The sequence goes on from JAZHSQ010000002.1 coordinate 93,455, forward strand.
GGCTGGGCGTCAGGCCCTACGCGGAGGACCGCGGCCAGGGCACGCTCAGGCACGCCGTCGTCCGCAGCGGCTGGGCCACGGACGACGTGATGCTCGTGGTCGTCACGAACGGCGAGCTGCCGCGCTCGCGCGAGTTCGTCTCGCTCATGCGCGAGCTCCACCCCGAGCTGACCACGATCGTGCAGAACGTCAACACCAGGCGCACCAACGCCATCCTCGGCCGGCAGTGCCGGACGCTCTTCGGGCCCGGGGTGATGCACGACGAGCTGCTGGGGTGCGCCTTCGAGGTGGGCCCCACGAGCTTCTACCAGACCAACCCCGCCCAGACGGAGCGCCTGTACTCCCTCGCCGTCGAGGGCGCGCGGCTCCAGGACGGCATGCGCGTGCTCGACGCCTACTGCGGCTGTGGGACCATCGGCATCTGCGCGGCCGCCGCGGCGGCGCGCAATGGGGTGCACGTCGAGGTCACGGGCGTCGAGTCCGTCCCAGGCGCGGTCGCGTGCGCCCAGCGCAACGCCCGCGCCAACGGGCTCGAGGACCGCTGCGAGTTCGTGGCGGACGACGCCACGCGCCACATGCGCGCGCTCGCGGGCCCCGGGGGCACCGGAGCGCCCGACGTGGTGGTCATGGACCCGCCGCGCGCGGGCTCGACGCCGGAGTTCCTCCGGGGCGTGGTCGCGCTCGCCCCGGAGCGGGTCGTCTACGTGAGCTGCAACCCCGAGACCCAGAGGCGGGACGTCTCGGAGCTGCGCCAGGGCGGCTACCGGCTGGAGGCGCTCACGCCCGTCGACATGTTCCCGCACACCAAGCACGTCGAGACGGTCGCGACCCTCGTGCGCCGCGCCGGCCGCTAGGGCCCGCGACCCTCGTGCGCCGCGGGCCGAGGCGCGAGCCCCCGCCGCCCGCCTGCGACGCGGGCCGCTAGACCTCGATCTTCTCGCACAGGGCGGAGAGCCACCCCACGTGGCTCGCCCCGATGACGCCCACCCGTGCCGCCACGCCGCTCCCTTCCCGGGGCCGGCGGGGACGTGCCCGCCGGCGACGACGGCGCGCCGGAGCCCAAGGGCCCGACGCGCCGGCCTGACCATCCTGCCGCTCGCCCTGCCGCCCCGCTACGCCTGGTCGATCACGACCCTGCGGCCCTCGACGTGCACGCGGCCCTCGGCGAGGAGCTGGATGGTGTCGGGGTAGAGCTCGTGCTCGATCTCGTGGATGTGGGACTCGAGCTCCTCCACGTCCCAGCCCTCCTGCACGGCGAGCGGGCGCTGGGCGATGATGGGACCGCAGTCGTAGCTGTCGTACGCGAAGTGCACCGTCACGCCCGTCACCTTGACGCCGTAGTCGAAGGCGTCCTGGATCGCATGCGCGCCCTTGAAGCTCGGCAGCAGCGCGGGGTGCAGGTTCACGACGCGGTCCTTGAAGGTCTCGAGGATGGGCGCGTGGACCATCCGCATGTAGCCGGCCATGATCACGTAGTCCACGCCGTGGCGCTTGAGCTCGGCGGCGATGATCTCGTCCGCGGTCATCGGGTCGGCGTAGAGCTCCTTGGAGATGGTGAGCGTCTGGATGCCCGCAGCCTCCGCGCGCTTGAGGCCGAAGGCCGACGGACGCGAGCTGACCACCAGCTCTACCGTGGCGTCGAGGGTGCCGGCGGCGATGCGGTCGATGATCGCCTGCAGGTTGGTGCCGGAGCCGGAGATGAGGACGCCGAGCTTGATCTTGCCGGGTGCGCTCATCGGTAGACCACCTTGCCCTCGCCCTCGACGCACTCGCCCATGGCGAACGGCGCGAGGCCCTGCTCCTCGAGCTTCTCCGTGACCTCGGCCGCGTCGGCGGGGTCGCAGATGACGCTCATGCCCACGCCCATGTTGAAGGTCTTGTACGCCTCGTCCGGCGTGAGCTCTGCCGCCTTGGCGCAGTAGGTGATGATGGGCGGCACGTCCCACGCCGGCCCGCCCTCTCCGCCGCGGTCGACGAGGGCGTCCACGTTCGAGGGCAGCGCGCGGTTGAGGTTCTCGGTGATGCCGCCGCCGGTGATGTGAGCCATGGCCTCGATCGGGGCGCCGGCGCGAAGGGCCGCCATGAGCTTGCCGGCGTAGATGGTCGTCGGACGCATGACGGCGTCCGCGATCGACTCGCCGAGCTCGGGCAGGGGCCTCTCGAGCTCCTCGACGCTCCTGCCCTCGATGGCGACCTTGCGCACGAGGGAGTAGCCGTTGGAGTGGATGCCGCTCGAGGGCAGGCCCAGGATGACGTCGCCCGGCTTGACCTTGTCCGGCCCGATCATCTTGGGGCGGTCGACGACGCCCACGACGAAGCCGGCCAGGTCGTAGTCGTCGGGCCTCATGACGCCGGGGTGCTCGGCCATCTCGCCGCCGACCAGCGCGCAGCCGCTCAGGCGGCAGCCCTCGGCGATGCCGGAGACGATCTTGGCCACGTGCTCGGCGCGGAGCTTGCCAATCGCGATGTAGTCGAGGAAGAAGAGCGGCTCGGCGCCGATGGGCACGACGTCGTCCACGCACATGGCGACGAGGTCCTGGCCCACGGTCTCGTGACGGTCGAGCAGCTGGGCGATGGCGAGCTTGGTGCCGACGCCGTCCGTGCCGGAGACGAGGACGGGGTCCTCCATGTCCTTGAAGCCCCTCATGGAGAAGCAGGAGCCGAAGCCGCCGAGGCCGCCGATGACCTCCGGCCTGTTGGTGGCCCTGACCGCCTCCTTGATGGCGTCTACCGCGCGGGCGCCCTCGTCGACGTCCACGCCGGCGTCGGCGTACGTGATGTGTCCTGCCATTATTCGTCCTCCTCGTTGCTGGTGAGTACGTCTTCGATCTGCATCCGCGAGGCACGCGAGGCCCTCGAGAGGTTCTGGGGCTCGTAGCCGTCGAGGAACTTGCCCGCGGAGAAGGCCTCGGGGATCTCGACCGGGTAGCGGCCGGTGTAGCACGCGTCGCAGTAGCCGTCGGCCGGCACGCTCCTGAGCAGGCCCTCGAGGGAGAGGAACGCGAGGGAGTCCGCACCGATGAACTCGCAGACCTCCTCGGGGTCCTTGCGCGCGCTGATGAGCTGGCTCTGGACCGCGGTGTCGATGCCGTAGAAGCAGGGCCACTTGACCTCGGGGCAGTTGATGCGGACGTGGACCTCCTTGGCGCCGGCCTCCTTGAGCATGCGCACGATCTGCTTGGAGGTCGTGCCGCGCACGATGGAGTCGTCCACCATCACGATCCGCTTGCCCTCGACGTTGTCGGGCAGGGCGTTGAGCTTCATGCGCACGCCCATCTCGCGCATCTCCTGCGTGGGGGCTATGAAGGTGCGGGCGACGTAGCGGTTCTTGATGAGGCCCTCGCCGAAGGGGAGGCCCAGCTCGTGGGCGAAGCCCTCCGCGGGCGGCAGGCCGGAGTCCGGCACGCCGATGACGAGGTCGACGTCGGCCGGCGCCTCGCGGGCGAGCTGGCGGCCCATCTCGTAGCGCATGGAGTACACGGAGCGGCCGTTCACGACGGAGTCGGGCCTGGCGAAGTAGACGTGCTCGAAGATGCAGTTCGCCGGTGCCTTGGGCTCGACGCCCTGCTCGGAGACCACGCCGTCGTCGGAGATGCGGACGATCTCCCCGGGGCGCAGCTGCCGCTGGAACCGCGCGCCGATGATGTCGAGCGCGCAGGTCTCCGACGAGACGACCCACGAGTCGTCGTCGAGCTTGCCGAGGACGAGCGGGCGGATGCCGTGCGGGTCGCGGAAGGCGTAGAGCGCGTTCTCGCGGACGAGCGCCATCGCGTAGCCGCCCTCGATCATCTCCATGGCGTTGCGGATGCCCTCGCGGATGTGGCTGGTCTGCTCCGTGAAGTAGCCGATGAGCTTGGCCGCGACCTCGGAGTCCGTGTCGGAGAGGAAGGGCACGCCCAGGCGGATGAGCTCGCGGCGCAGCTTGTCGGAGTTGACGAGGGTGCCGTTGTGCGCCAGGGCGATGATCACGTCGCCGATGGTCGAGAGGTGGGGCTGGGCCGCCTCCCAGCTGCGCGCGCCCGAGGTGCCGTAGCGCACGTGGCCGACCGCCACCTTGCCGGGCATGGCGGCGAGGTCGGCGTCGGAGAAGATCTGGCCGCAGAGGCCCAGGTCCTTTCGCACGAGGACCGTCTGGCCGTCGCCGACCGCGATGCCCGCGGAGTCCTGGCCGCGGTGCTGCAGGGCGCGCAGCCCGAAGTAGGTCAGGCGCGCGACGTCCCTCCCGGGCGCCCAGATCCCGAAGACGCCGCACTCCTCGTGGATGGTCTCGGCGTCCTCGCTGACGACGTCGAAGTCAGCACCGTCTCGCTCGTCTCTCAAGCTCGTCCTCCAAGCTTCGTTGTCCGGTCGGGTGCCCGCGGGTCGCGGGGCCAGCTATGAGCTTACGCCCGAGCCGGGGTCGGAGACCTCCGACTTCGGGACGCACACGAGAATCGACCTGCCGTCCTCCTCGTCGTACTGGCAGGTGGAGAGCGTCAGCACGTGCTCGGTCGAGGCGACGAGGTCCGCCGCGTCCGAGCGCGCGGCGCTCGCAGAGGCGAGCTTGCCGGCGAGGTAGGAGCGGAAGTCGTCGGTGGTCGGGAAGGTGAACTGCCGGACGGTCTCGTCAGTCCCCACCGTCTTGTAGAGCATGAGCGGCTCGAGCTCGTAGGTCTGCTGCTCGGTGCAGTACCAGACCGTCTCAACGCCGTCGAAGGTGGCCTGGTCCGCCATGTCCGCGACGGTCTTGAACATGGAGCCGTTGCGCTGGTGGTGCCCGTAGACGATGGTCTGCTCGTCCACCATGCCCGGCGCGGTGTTGAGGTAGTCCATGAAGATCTGACCGCCGTAGGAGTATTCGCCGTAGGCGCTGTGGTCGAGGTAGTACTCGTTGTCCGTGCCCTGGTAGACGGGGTAGTTGACCACGGTGTTGGGGATGTAGACCCAACCGACGACCTGGGGGTTGACCGCCTTCAGAGCCGCCCAGTCGATCTCCGGCGGGCCGTCGTCACCCTCGGGGAGCTTGGCGTAGACCGCCAGCCTTGCGTTGTTCTCCTCGTTCTGCTGGTAGCGCTGGTTGTTCTGGAACCAGATGACCCCCGCGGCGACGAGGAGGGCGACGCCGACGAGGAGCAGCAGGTTGGCGAGGACGCGCGAGGCGCGGTGCCGCCCCCTGCCGTCCTGGCCCGCCCCCTGGGCGGCGCCGGCGTCTGGCTTGTAGTGGGCACCCTTGGGCATGTGACTCCTTGTCCGGGGGCCGGCGGGCGGGGCCCGCCGGCCCCCGGCGTCCTGCGTGCCGAGGCCGGCTCCCGCCTAGGCCTCGGCCATCTCCTTCTTGAACCTGACGATGACCTCGCGCCACTCCGGGTCGGTCGCGCCGAGGATCTGCGTGGCGTAGATGGCGGCGTTCTTGGCACCGCCGATGGCCACGCAGGCGACGGGGACGCCGGAGGGCATCTGCACCATCGAGAGCAGCGAGTCCATGCCGCCCAGGTCGCTCGTCTTCATGGGGACGCCGACGATGGGGAGCGGCGTGTAGGCGGCCACGACGCCGCCGAGGTGGGCGGCCCTGCCGGCGGCGGCGATGATCACCTTGATGCCGCGGTCGGCCGCGGTGGAGGCCCACTCGTGCACCTTGGCGGGGGCACGGTGCGCCGACGCGACGACGAGCTCGTACGGCACGCCGAACTCCTCGAGCTGCTTGGTGCACGCCTCCATGGCGGGCATGTCCGACTTGGAACCCATGATGATACCGACGAGCGGCTTGTCTGCCATTGCGACCCTCCGAGTCCGTGGTCTTGGTACGTGGCCGCGCCGGGCGCAGCGCGCCGGCGCGGTGCGGGCGCCCCTCGGGGCGCCCCGGCGACGTCCCTTAGTATACGTGCAAAATCATCCACCGGAGGGCTGGCGTGGGGACGGTACGGGCCACCTACGTGCGCAGACTGTTAACATCTGTCGAGACTGGTATCGCATTTTCTCCCGCAACCGAGCTTCTTCCTATACTCAGCGACAGCGTAGGTCCAGCAGTCCACGTGAAAGGAAGTCCTATGGGCGATGCAAGGAGGCTCGCGGCGAGCGAGCTCAGGCTGTTCGAGCGCAAGGGAGAGGTCGAGCCGCGCGTGGCCGCGGTGCACGACCTGTGCGGGTACGGCAAGTGCTCCCTGGGGGTGGCGATCCCGGTCCTCTCCGCGGCAGGCTGCGACGTCTGCCCCGTCCCCACCTCGCTCTTCTCGGCGCACACGCGCTTCCCCAAGTTCTACATGCACGACACCACGAGCATGCTGAACGACTACCTCGACGCCTGGCAGGAGGAGGGCATCCAGCTCGACGCCATCTACTCCGGCTTCCTCGGCAGCGCCGAGCAGGTCGGCGTGATCCGCCGCATGTACGAGGAGTACCCGGGGGCGCTGCGCATCGTCGACCCCGTCATGGGCGACGGCGGCGAGAAGTACCCCACCTACACCGACGAGATGTGCGAGGCCACGAAGGGCCTGGTGGATGGCGCCGACGTGCTGACCCCCAACCTCACCGAGGCCCACATCCTCACCGGCATCGGCTACGAGGGCCAGGACGTGAGCGACGAGTACGTCCGCTCCCTCATGGGCGCCCTGCTCGAGATGGGCGCCAAGAACGTCGTGATCAAGGGCGTCGCGCGCGGCGACGGCAAGATCCGCAACTACCTCGCCGGCCGCGACGTGGAGTTCGAGGAGGTCGCGGGCGAGATGAGGCCCTTCATGCTGCACGGCACGGGCGACCTCTACGCCAGCGCGCTGCTCGCGGCCATCATGGCCGGTCGCGACCTGCACGAGGCCGTCGCGTTCGCGGGCAGGTTCGTCTACGACGCCATGGGCATCACGCCCGCCCAGCCCGACTACGAGGTGCGCGGCGTGAGCTTCGAGAGCAAGCTCGGCGAGGTCGCGGCCCTTCTCGCCTAGGCGGCGCACCCCCGCGCGCCATGGCGCGAGAGGGGGACGCGCGGGAGAAGATCGTGGGAGACGCAAGGGGAGGCCCCGGCGCGACGCCGGGGCCTCCCCTCTCCTTGGGCTTTATCGCTGATCGAGGGCGCAGGGGCCGTGGTGGCCGGCGACGCCTCCCTACTGGGCCGCGCCGCTCCCCGAGGAGTCCGCCGACGCGTCCGCGGAGGAGCCGTCGGAGCTCGAGGCGTCGCCGCCGTCGGAAGCGGTCGCATCCGTGGTGGAGTCCGTGGTGGCGTCCGTGGTCGCGTCTGAGGTCGAGGCGGTCGCGGAGCTGCCCGAGGCGGTCGCGGCGGCCGCGTCCTTCTCGGCCTGGGCCTCGGCCTTCTGCTGCTCGACCGTCTCCGTGGGGTTGGTGCCGGACTGGTCGCCGATACCGAGGATCGTGGTCGGGGTGAAGCGGTTGGTGATCTGCTCGCGCAGGACGTCCTGCATGTTCTCGTCGATGCCGGTGATCGTGCAGTTGAAGCGCACGCCGCCGTCCTCCGTGTAGGTCTTGGTCCAGACGAACGTCATCAGCGACGTGAGGTTGCCGGACGGCTTGATGAAGCCGAAGAACGAGCTCGTGGCGATCTTGCCCTCCTCGTCCAGGTAGACCTGGACGTGGTAGGTGACCGTGTTGATGTTCTGGTTGAGCAGGGCGTTGGTGGAGAAGGCCGCGGCCTGGACCTGCGAGCCCGCGAGCGCCTCGAGCACCGTCTGGGAGGTGGAGTCGATGACCGTGACCTCCACGCGGCCGGCGTTCTCGTCCGCCTCCTGGACGCTGAAGTCCTCGGGGTACTGGGTGAAGCCGTTGCCCCACTCGACGCCGCCGCGCAGAGCGCTGGCGACCGTGCGGACGTTGACGTTGGTGGAGAGGTTTGCGGTGTTGGACCTGCGCACGTAGCCGAAGATGAGCTGCGTGCCCACGATGAGCACGAAGAAGCCGGCCACGAAGATGGCGGCTGCCTTCGCGATGGTCTTGCCGACGTTGGAGCCGGAGGGGTCGTCCGCCGAGAGCGGGTCGACGTCGACGCCGGTGCCCGTGAGGTGGCGGTGGCGGCGCTGGCGCTGGGCCGTCTCGACGTTGGTGTGGCCCGTCTCGTCTACCTTGCTGAAGAGCTCCTCGGCCTCGTCCGCCGTGAGGGAGTTGGTCTGGACTCTGGCTATCTCCTGCTTGTTCTTCCTAGGCATGAAGTCTCATCCCATTACAGGTAGCGTATAGGGCGACGGGCGCGGGCCGAGGCCTGCACCCACGGGCTGTGGGGACGCGATCTTCCGGAGAAGCGGCGCGGGCACCAACACAGAATTACTTCCAGTATACGTTAACGTCACGCACGTCACGCGAGGGTCGGCGCATGACCCAAAGCTACATCGCGTGCGGCGAGGGCTCCGGGCCCGGCGAGAGGCGGCTGGCCACGGCGTCGCAGACGAGGGCGCCCACGACGGTCTTTGCGTCCTCGATCTTGCCGTCCAGCACGGCATCGATGAACTCGGGCACCTCGACCAGGTCGACGTTGATGAACTCGTCCGCGTCCGGGTCGCTCCGTTCGAAGCAGAGGCCCGTCGCCATGTAGATGTGGATGAGCTCGTCGGAGAAGCCGACGCTCGGGGCGATCGTGGTGAGGTAGGCCATCTTCCGCGCCACCATGCCCGTCTCCTCGAGGAGCTCGCGGGAGGCGCATGCGAGGGGGTCCTCCCCCGGCGCGAGCTTGCCCGCCGGGATCTCCACGGTCACGCGGTCGAGCGCGCAGCGGTACTGCCTGACCAGGCAGATGCGCCCGTCGTCGGTGAGGGCTACGACGGCGACCGCGCCGGGGTGCCTCACCACGTCGCGGATGACGGCGCGCCCGTCGGGCAGGCGGGTCCGCAGCCTGTCGACGTCGAAGATCTTGCCCTGCCAGACGACGTCCTCGCTCTCGATGCTCTCCGCCAGCTCGCCGTCGCGCGGGTCGTCGTCGCCCAGCACGAGCGGGCGACGCCGCGGCGCGCCCGACTCGTGGGTGCTGGAGGAGCGGTCCCCGTCGAAGGTGTAGGCGTCGGCCGCCTCCCCGATGCTCCCCGCGGCCCGGGTGAGGTCACCCATCGTGGGGAGCCCCTCGTCGTCCGCCCCGTCGACGTCGTAGGCCTCCGCGGCCTCGAGAGGCCCCTCGGCCTCGCGCGGCTCCGCGACGCCCTGCGGCTCGGCGCCCTGCGGCCCCCGCCCCTCGGAGGCCGCGTCCTTCTCGCCCGGCTTGTCTGACATGGTCTGCCCCCAATCAGACGCACGGCGCCCGGCGTCGTGCGTTCGTAGTACGTGAGCTGGATTATGATACTGCAATCGCAGCACGCAAGCGCCCCTGCCATAAGACGCAGGCGCACTGCGACTGCAGCACGCCTGCGTCCGTTGCTGTGCCTGGCGGAGCCTAGAGGTTGGCGCGGCCCTTGATCGCCTTGATGCCGATGTCGTGGCGGTAGCTCTTGCCCTCGAACCAGATCTTGTCGCACGCGGCGTAGGCGTTGTTGCGGGCCTCCTCGAAGGTCGGGGCGACCGCCGTCACGTCCAGGACGCGGCCGCCGTCCGTGAGGACGTCGCCGTTCTCCGCGAGGCGCGTGCCCGCGTGGTAGACGGAGATGCCGGGGAGCGCCTCGGCCTCGTCGATGCCGTAGATCCTCTTGCCCTTCTCGTAGGGCCCGGGGTAGCCCGCGGAGGCGAGGACGACCGAGACGGCCCAGTCGTCGTCCCAGCCGATCATGTCCTCGCTCAGGGTCCCGCCGTCGCAGGCGAGGAAGCACTCGACGAGGTCGCCCTTCATGCGCGGCAGCACGACCTGGGTCTCGGGGTCGCCGAAGCGGGCGTTGAACTCGAGGACCTTGGGTCCGTCCTTGGTGAGCATGAAGCCGCCGTAGAGGCAGCCGGTGTACTTTATCCCCTCCTTTGCGAGCTCGGCGACGACCTTGCGCTCGATCTCGACCATGGTCTCGAGCTCGCCGTCCAGCAGGATGGGCACGGGGCTGTAGACGCCCATGCCGCCCGTGTTGGGACCCTTGTCGCCGTCGTAGGCGCGCTTGTGGTCCTGGCTCGTGGCGAGGGGCACGAGCGTCTCGCCGTCGGTGAGGGCGAGCAGGCTGCACTCGGGGCCCTCGAGCATCTCCTCCACCACGACGGTGCTGCCGGCGGCGCCGAACCGGCCACCGAAGCACTCGTCGACGCCCTCGAGCGCCTGCTCGGTCGTCTGCGCGACGATGACGCCCTTGCCCGCGGCGAGGCCGTCGGCCTTCACGACGCAGGGGCCTGCGAGCTGGCGCACGTACTCGACGCACGGGGCCTTCTCGGTGAAGGTGCGGTAGGCGGCCGTGGGGACGCCGGCGCGCATCATGACGCCCTTGGCGAACTCCTTGGAGCCCTCCATCCGGGCCGCGTCGCCGTTGGGGCCGAAGGCCGCGATGCCCTTGGCGCGCACGGCGTCGGCGACGCCGGCGACGAGGGGCACCTCGGGTCCGATGACCACGAGGTCGATCCCGTTCCCCGCGGCCCAGTCGGCCACGGCATCGGGGGAGTTGGGGTCGATGTCGGCGTGCTGCGCCATCTTGAGCATGCCACCGTTGCCGGGGGCGACGAAGAGCCTCCCCGCGCGGGGCGACTGCGCGAGCTTCGCCAGGATGGCGTGCTCGCGGCCGCCCGCGCCGAGAAGCAGGATATCAACCTTGTCCTTACCAGCCATCATGCCCTCCATCTGTCTTGGTCCCATGGACCCCGGATGCGACAGGGGCCCCGGAAGCGCCCGGAGCCCCTGCCAAGGTCTCGTCCCAGCCTAGTGCCAGTAGCGGTCGATCGTCTGCTCGCGGTCCGGGCCGACGGTGATGATGCTCACGCGCACGCCGGCGAGCTGCTCGAGGAAGTCGATGTAGTCCTTGGCCTCGCGCGGCAGCTGGTAGAAGTTGCGCACGCCGGAGATGTCGCACTTCCAGCCGGGGAGCGTCTCGTAGACGGGCTTCGCGTGGTAGAAGACGCTCTGGTGCTCGGGGACGGTGGTGTAGCGCCTGCCGTCGCACTCGTAGGCGACGCAGACCTTGATCTCGTCCAGGCAGCCGAGGACGTCGAGCTTGGTGATCGCGAGGTCCGTGAGGCCGTTCACGCGGGCGGCGTAGTTGACGACCACCGCGTCGTACCAGCCGCAGCGACGCTTGCGGCCCGTCGTGACGCCGTACTCGTGGCCGACCTCGCCGAGCTTGTCGCCCACCTCGTCGTAGAGCTCGGTCGGGAAGGGGCCGGAGCCGACGCGGGTGAGGTAGGCCTTCGCGATGCCGAGCACGCGGTTGATGTTGGTGGGGCCGACGCCCGAGCCGGTGACCGCGCCGCCGGCGGTGCAGTTGGAGCTGGTCACGAAGGGGTAGGTGCCGAAGTCGATGTCGAGCATCGTCGCCTGCGCGCCCTCGAACAGGATGCTCTTGCCGCCCTCGAGCTGCTCGTTCAGGAACAGCGAGCTCTCGACGATGTAGGGGCGGATGCGCTCGGCGTAGGGCAGGTAGGTCTCGCAGATCTGGTCGACCGTGTAGGTGGGCAGCTCGTAGACCTTGGAGAGGATCGGGTTGGTGTAGGCCAGGGCCGCCTCGAGCTTCTCGCGGAAGATGTGCTCGTCGAGCATGTCCTGCACGCGCAGGCCCGTGCGGTTCATCTTGTCCATGTAGGTGGGTCCGACGCCGCGCTTGGTCGTGCCGATGAGGTTCTTGCCGAGCTTCTTCTCGTGCGCGCCGTCGAGGTCCTTGTGGTACGGCATCACGATGTGGGCGTTGCCGGAGATCTTGAGGTCGTCACAGCTGATGCCCTGCGCCTCGAGGGTGTCGATCTCACCGAGAAGGACCTCGGGGTCGACGATGCAGCCGTTGCCGATCACCGGGTAGGTGTCGGGATACATGACGCCGGAGGGCACCTGGTGGAGCGCGAGCTTGTGGCCGCCCGCCACCACGGTGTGGCCGGCGTTGGCGCCGCCCGCGTAGCGGCAGACCACGTCGTAGTCACCGGAGATGAGGTCGGTGACCTTACCCTTCCCTTCGTCGCCCCACTGGGTACCAACGAGAACATCTGCAGGCATCGCGTTTCCTCTCAAGATGGTGTGTACGAGCGCAGCCCTTGCCGCGCGGTTCAGCGGCAGGCTCCAGTATATCCCATGCGTAATCCCTGCTTGAAACCTCCGCCCCTACGCGTCGTGGTGGGTGTCGACCTCCACGAACTTGGTGGAGCCAGGAAGGAACATGAGCGGGACGATGTCGAGGGGGCCCGAGCGGTTCTTGGCGATGATGAAGTCCGTCACGTCCTTGTCGGGCCTGTCCTCTCGCTCCGCCTCCTCGTCGGTCATCGAGCGGTCGAGGAGGATGACGATGTCGGCGTCCTGCTCGATCGAGCCGGACTCGCGCAGGTCGGAGAGCTGCGGGCGCTGGCCCTTGCGGTCCGTGACCTGGCGGTTGAGCTGCGAGAGCGCCACGACGGGGACGTCGAGGTCCTTCGCCATGATCTTGATGCCGCGCGACATCTCCGAGACCTCGGTCGCACGGCTGTCGGCGCGGTGGCGGCTGGCGGGGGGCGAGAGGAGCTGGAGGTAGTCGATGATCACGATGCCCTTCTCCTTGCCGTGCAGCATCCTGCGCGCCTTCGCGCGGATCTCGGTGACGGTGGTGCCGGGCGTGTCGTCGATCATGATGTCGAGCTGCGAGAGGTCCTTGGTCGCCTCGAGGATCTGCGGCCACTGGTTGTCGCGGATGTTGGCCGAGCGGACGTCCATGAGGCCGATGCGGGCCTGGGCGGAGAGCAGGCGCTGCGCGATCTCCATCTTGCTCATCTCGAGCGAGAAGAACGCGACGGAGGCCCCTGAGGCGGCGGCGTTCACGCAGAGGTTGAGCGCGAACGACGTCTTGCCGACGCCCGGTCGGGCGCCGATGACGATCATCTGGCCGCCGCGCAGGCCGAGCAGGCGCGCGTCGATGCCGGGGTAGCCCGTCTGGACGCCGAACGTGGTGTCGCCGCTCGCGGCCATCTCGCCGAGGTCGTTGTAGAGCTGCTCCATGACCTCCTCGAGCGTGGAGTAGTTGCTCCGGATGTCGCGGTCGGTGACCGAGAGGATCATGCGCTCGGCCTGGTCGACGACCTCCTTGGTGTCCTCCGGCGCGTCGAAGGCGAGGGCGCTGATCTGCGCGGAGGCGGCGATCATCTGCCTCAGAGTGGCGTCGCGGCGCAGGATCTCGGCGTGGTGGCGCCAGCTCGCGAGGGCGAACGTGTTGTTGCCGAGGTCGAGCAGGTAGGGCATGCCGCCGACGCGGTCCAGCTCGCCGGTCGACCTGAGGTAGTCCGCCAGGCTCACCGGGTCCACCGGCATGCTCTTGGTGAAGAGGTCCGACATCGCCTCGAAGATCTTGCGGTTCGAGGGGATGTAGAAGTCGTCGGGAGAGAGCTCGACGAGGCAGTCCTGGAGGGCGTCCGTCGAGATGAGCATCGCCGAGAGGACGGACTTCTCCGCTGCGGCGTCCTGGGGCATCACCGCGTCGGCGGGCAGCGTCGCGCGCGTTGGGTTGATGTCGAGGTTCTCTGCCAAGGGCCCTCCTTGCTACGATGCCCGCGCCGCCGGGACGCCCGGCCCTGTGAGGAGCGAGAGCGCCGAGGTCGGAGACTCAAGCCTACACCAAGAGGCGCCGTGGCGCTCCGACCCCTTTTCGCGGGGCGCTCCACGAGGGGTGCGGGACGCAAAGGCGCGGTCCGCGGGCATGGAGGCTCGGGCCTCCGGGGGCCCACGGGCGGTGCACTCGTTGCTACTTTTCTGGTTTTAAACAGTTTTCGCTGCGCTTACAAACCCCTCAACGGGTCTTTTGTTAGTTTTCACAGTTTTCAACATCCAGAGGGGAGAGGTTTTCACCATCTTCTGGCAACCACGCCGCTCGCATGCACGTATGCGGGCGGCAGGCGCGCCAATCCGGTGCCTCGCTATGACAAATGCTGCGTTCACGCAGGTAAGTGGCGCATGACTTGTCATGGACACACGAGGCTCCCCTCCCCCGCCGACACGGCGGAGGAGGGGAGCCTCCTTGTTGCAACGCATGTTCGTGACGCCGCCTACCAGCGGGGATTGTAGAAATCTCCCGGAAGGGGCGCCGCGGGCGCTACTCCTCGGGCGCAGCCTCGGTCTCGGCCTTGGCCTCGGCCTCGGTCTCGGTGGCCTCGGCCTCGACGGGCTCCTCCTCGGCCTTGGGCTCGTCGCCCACGAGGACGGTCACGTTGGCCGTGATGTCGCGGTAGAGGTTGACGCCAACCTCGTGGCGGCCGGCGGTCTTGATCGCGGCGACGCGCTCGATGCGTTTGCGGTCGACCTCGACGCCGAGCTCGTCCTTGATCGCGCTGGCGATCATGGCAGAGGTGACGGAGCCGAAGAGCTGGCCCTCGTCGCCGATCTTGGCGTCGACCTTGACGAGCTTGCCGTCAATGGCCTCCTTGACCGCGTTCGCGTCGGCGATGCGCTTCTCCTCGCGCTTGGCAATGCTGTACCTGCGCTGCTCAAGCTGCTTCAGGTTACCAGGGGTGGCAAGCTGGGCGATCTTGTTGGGGATGAGGTAGTTCTCCGCATACCCCTGGGCGACGTCCACGACGTCGCCCTCGCCGCCCTTGCCCCTGAGCTCACCCAGAAGGATGACTTTCATGGGACACTCCTTTGATATGTCGGCCTGGGCCGACGTTCGAAACTAACTCCGGGACTGGTCCGCCCCTCGGCTGATTCCATGGCCAAGCTGCCTGAAATCCGCCAGGGCGTCCACCAGGCCCATCACGCACACCACGTAGAACGAAGACTCCAGATACAACCCGAGCAGGATCAGGCAGGCGCGCAGGAAGTACCCGACCTCGTACTTCTCGCAGAGCCACCTCGTGAGGGCGAAGCCCTGGACCACGTAGGCGACCCTCATGCAGAGCAGGAGGTTCGCCCCGACGGCCACGAGGACCGGATTGCCGACGGCCAGGCAGGTGCCGCCTGCCAGGCAGGCGAGGCCCGCGAGGACGAAGGCGAGCGTCCAGAAGGGCAGGGAGAACTCCGAGAAGCTCCACCCGGCGCCCTGGACCTCACGCCCCGCCTCCTTGCCCGCCGCCCTGATGCCGGCGTAGGCCGCCGCATGGGCACAGGCTACGAAGACGAGGGCGGCGACCAGGCAGGTCGACGGCCACAACATCGGGAGGACCGACTCCATGCTAGAGATCTGCGACCTCTGCAGGAGCGTCAGGCCCGAGGTGTTGGCACCCTGGACCATGTTGGTGAACAGCTCGGCGGGAGTCGTCCCCACGAGTCGCGTCTCAAGGACCATGACCAGGGAGAGAAGGGCGCCGCTCGCGAGGGTCGTAGCGGACAGGAGCAGGGACGCGCGCCTTCGGGAGAAGAGCGCGACCGTGACCAGCGCCACGACGAGCAGGATGTTGAGCTGCTCCGCGACTATGTCCAGGGCGCTCTCTACGCCGAGGAGCGGCACGCCAACCGCCAGGGTCGCCGCCATCCCCAGGACGAGGTATCCCATCCCCCGCCTGGAGAGGCCTCTCCCCTCTCCCCCTGCGATCCGTCCGTAGCCATAGGCTGCGGGGATGCTGGCGAAGACGGGGACGAGAAGCGATGCCATCATGCCGAGGACGCACCAAAGCCACGCGGTGTCCTTGCGCCCCCTCGGCTTGCTCAGCCCCTCCCCGGAGGGAGCGGCCGGGTGGCCCTCCATGCTGAACCCCCTTGGGGGCTCGGGTATTCCGTTGTCACTACGTTCGAAGTGGAACACGTGCCTTGCGACCCCGACTACCCGCGGCTACGGCCACCGCGGCTGGAGACCACGGAGACGGTGTAGGGCAGGAGGGCCATAACGCGCGCACGCTTGATCGCGAGCGCGATGTCGTGCTGATGCTGCGTGCAAGCGCCAGTGACGCGGCGCGGCTTGATCTTGCCGCGGTCGGTCATGAACTTACGGAGGAGCTGCACATCCTTGTAGTCGATGTACTCGGTCTCCTCCTTGCAGAACTGGCAGTACTTGCGGCGCGGCTGACGCTGAAATTCTTGCTTCTGTCGACGCTGAGCCATGTCACAATGCCTTTCTCTGGGCGCCTCGGGGGCGCCTCTAAATTAGAACGGGATGTCCTCGTCGTACACGTCCGCCGCGGGCGGGGTGCTGACGGGGGCACGGGAGGCGTCCTGGGGCGCCGGCTGCTGCGGCGCGTTGTACGCCGGCTGGCCGTACGACTGGGAGCCGTAGGAGGGAGCGCCCTGGTAGTCCTGGGGCGCCGCCCCTCCCCTCTGCTGGTTGCGCGGGGAGAGGAACTCGACCTCGTCGACGACGACCTCGAGCTTGCTCCTACGCTGGCCGTCGCGCTCCCAGGAGCTGTAGCGAAGCTTGCCCTCGATGGCGACCTTCGAGCCCTTGCTCAGGAAGCGGCTGAGAGCCTCCGCTCGGGCACCGAACACGACGCAGTCCACGAAGTTGGGAACGTCCTCCCACTCGTTTGTCTGCGGGTTGCGACGACGGTCGTTCACCGCGACGCCGAAGGTCAGGACCTGGGTCCCGCTGCCCGTCGAGCGAAGCTCCGGGTCACGGGTGAGGTTGCCTGAGATGTTTACCCTGTTGATGCTCACAGCCACCACTGCCTCTCGTTCGCGGGCACGCATGCCCGCCTACCACGCTTACTCCTTGTCGTCACGACGGACGATCATGTGGCGCTTCACAGCGTCGTTGATGCGCAGGACTCGGTCGAGCTCCGCGATCTGGGTGGGATCTGCGTGGAAGTTGATGAGGATGTAGTCACCCTCGGTGAGGCCGTCGATCTCGTAGGCGAGCTTGCGCTTGCCCCAGTCCTCGACGCTGTCGATCACGCCACCGTCGGTGGTCACCGCAACCTCGATGCGCTTGGAAACGCCCGCGCGGACCTCCTCGGTTGCAGCAGGGTCGACGAAATACAGCAGTTCATAAGCCTTCATACTGTCACCTCCTCTGGGCTAATGGCTCCGGGACGTGAAGGTTTGCACCCGGAGCAGGAAAGGTACGGTGTGCAATCCTACCACACCTCCCGCAAGCTCCTGGAAACTCTCAGTTCCTCCACCATCTTCCTCGCGGCCCACACAAACCCTACCGCAGGGCGCGAACCGGGCCCTGTCAGTCGCCTGCGGCCCACTGGCAGCTGGGTGGCACGCGGAGCCCACTACCTCGCACTCCACGTTCGGGCTGGCGCGGAGGCGACTTTCCCGTCTACGCCCGGCGGAAAAGCTCGTGCTCCGGCGAGGCGCGTGCCGCAAGAGGGGAGAGGGGCGGCGCGCACCAGGCGCGCCG
>JAZHSQ010000003.1:0-95284 GCA_036454645.1 Olsenella sp.
ATCCACGCCGGCTACGACCCCGCCGCCGCAGACGCCAACCCCAACGTCTGCGTCCCCGTGGACGCCATGCGCGCCTACGAGAAGGAGGGCAAGATCGGCCACCTGCACGAGTACTTCTACTCGACCGTAGGCACCGGCACCACCGAGGGCGAGGCCGCCCGCATGGCCTCCGAGATGATTCCGTTCCTCAAGGAGGGCCACGTCGACGGCATCATCATGACCTCCACTTGAGGCACCTGCACTCGTTGCGGTGCAACGATGGTTAAGGTCTTTGAGCGTGCCGGCTTCCCCGTGGTCCACATGTGCAACCTCGTCCCCGTCTCCACGACGGTGGGCGCGAACCGCATCGTCCCCACGATTTCCATCCCGTACCCCCTCGGCGACCCCAACACGCCGGAGGAGGAGCAGTGGAAGCTTCGTTATCATCGCGTCGGTGTTGCGCTCGACGCTCTTGCGACGCCGATTACCGAACAGACCGTTTTCAAGGTAAAGATCTAGGGTAATTTTTACCCTGTTCGCCAAATCGGTAAGAGAAAGCTGAGGTGCGCATCAATGGCAAAGGTTTACGATCTGATCATTCTGGGGGCCGGTCCCGCCGGGCTGTCCGCTGCCATCTACGCTGGCAGGGACAGGCTTGACACCCTCCTCATCGAGAAGGGCCAGGATGGCGGTCAGATTGCCATCACCAACGAGATCGAGAACTACCCTGGTTCCAAGGTCGAGGGTGAGTCTGGTCCGAGTCTGATCAAGAGGATGTCCGAGCAGGTCGCCAAGTTCGGCGCCGAGCGCGTGAGCGACACCATCAAGTCGGTCGAGCTCGACGGCGACGTCAAGGTCCTGCACGGCGCCAACGCGGACTACCAGGCCAAGGCAGTCATCCTCGCCACTGGTGCGCACCCGCGTCCCATCGGCTGCAAGAACGAGGAGAAGTTCGTCGGCAGGGGCATCTCTTTCTGCGCCACCTGCGATGCTAACTTCTTCGAGGACTTTGAGGTCTACGTCGTCGGTGGCGGCAACTCCGCGGTTGAGGAGGCCATGTACCTCACCAACTATGCGCGCAAGGTTACCGTCATCCACAGGCGTGACCAGCTCCGTGCTGACGAGCTCGTTCAGGAGAAGGCCTTCAAGACGCCCAAGCTCCACTTCATGTGGAACAGCGTCGTGGAGGAGGTCGACGGTGACGATCTTCTCAACAAGATGATCGTGAAGAACACCAAGACCGGCGAGCTCACCACTATTGAGGCGGATCCCGAGGATGGCCTCTTCGGTCTGTTCGGCTTCATCGGCAACCTGCCCAACACCGATTTCCTGAAGGGCGCCGTCGAGCTGGACGATCACGGCTACATCAAGACCGACGAGGATATGCACACCAACGTCAAGGGCGTCTTTGCCGCCGGCGACGTGAGGCCCAAGAGCCTGCGCCAGGTCGTTACCGCCGCCGCTGACGGCGCGATCGCGGCCAAGCAGGCCTACAAGTACGTCGATAGCCTCAAGTAGCTAGTATTAGATGGCTACTTACTATCAAGTGGAGATAAGTCTCAAGTAGGAGGAGATAGACATGCTGGAAGTCGATAAGAAGACGTTCGATGACGAGGTCCTCAAGGCCGATGGCTACGTGCTCGTGGACTTCTACGGCGATGGCTGCGTTCCCTGCGCTGCCCTGATGCCGCACATCCACGGTTTCGCGGACGTCTATGGCGACAAGATCAAGTTCTGCGCCCTCAACACCACCAAGGCTCGTCGTCTGGCCATCGGTCAGAAGATCCTCGGCCTGCCGGTCATCGCCATCTACAAGGACGGCGAGAAGGTCGACGAGTGCGTCAAGGAGGACGCCACCCCCGAGAACGTCGAGGCGATGATTAAGAAGTACATTTAGTATTTCTGAATCTTTACTCGATTATATTTTGAGTTATAATGGTTCCAAGGGGTCATTATCCGATGACCTAAGCAATTTGAGGAAAGGGAAAGGAGCGTGGCATGAGCATTATCAAGGGTAAGAAGATCGTCGCTATCGGCGATCGCGATGGTGTCCCTGGTGACGCCATCAAGGCTTGTGCCGAGAGCGCCGGTGGCGAAGTAGTCTTCGCGCCAACCGAGTGCTTCGTCTGAACGGCTGCAGGTGCAATGGACCTGGAGAACCAGAAGCGCGTCAAGGAGATTGCGGAGGAGTTCGGTCCAGAGAACGTCACCGTCCTTCTTGGCACCGCTGATGGTGAGGGCGCTGGTCTGACCGCCGAGACGGTCACCAATGGCGATCCTACTTTTGCCGGTCCGTTGACTGGGGTCCAGTTGGGACTCACGGTTTACCACATCTGCGAGCCTGAGGTTAAGGCCGAGATCGATCCTGATGTCTACGAGGACCAGGTTTCCATGATGGAGATGGTCCTTGACCTCGACAACATCCGCGAAGAGATGGAGTCGGTCAGGTCCGATTACTGCAAGTACCTCGACTAGCAAATTGCGGGAGGGGCGGCGGACGAAAAGCCGCTGCCCCTCTTTCTTTTTGAAAACGGCATTCTCCCGGCCTTGCCGCTCAAGAGGCTAGGGAGGCTAACTCAGGAAAAGAGGACTTACATCTATGAAGAGCGTCATTAAGGGCACCGGCTACGTTCTCGCGCACACGCCCGACATGGTCATCTACAACGGCACTACCCAGACGACTGAGCGAGTCGTGAACCCCGACGGTGAGTACCTGAAGGAGCTCCCCAACCACCTCCGCTCCTACGATCAGGTCCTGAGCTACCTTCCCAACCAGGTCTACATTGGCAACAAGACCCCCGAAGACCTGGAGAACACCGATTTCCCCTGGTACGACAAGGACTGCGGCTGCTCCGAGCGCTACGGCCAGTTCGGCGAGATCATGCCCGAGGACGAGTTCACGCTCCTCATGGGCGCCTGCGACGTCTTCGACCTCGTGAAACTCGACGGCTCCTTCATCGACGCGACGAAGGACAAGCTCGCCGCCGACCCGCTGATCGACGAGTCCATCATCGCCCGCATCCCCGCCGCTACCGATGCAGCCGAGATTGCCCGCCTCGTCGCCGAGGAGTCCTCCGAGGGCCTCTACATCGACGGCAAGCTCGTCGGCTGCGTCAACCGCGCCCACGACGTCGACCACAACCTGTCCGCCGAGATCATGCACGAGAACATCGTCGAGAAGGCCTCCTCGGTCCTCGCGCTGCTCTACGGCCTCAAGAACGCCGGTGTCGCCAAGGAGGACGTCGATTACGTGATCGACTGCTCCGAGGAGGCCTGCGGCGACATGAACCAGCGCGGTGGCGGCAACTTCGCCAAGGCCGCCGCTGAGATCGCCGGCCTCGTGAACGCCACCGGCTCCGACGCACGCGGCTTCTGCGCCGCCCCGACGCACGCCCTGATCGAGGCTGCCTCCCTCGTCGCCGCCGGCTCCTACAAGACCGTCGCCGTCACCGCCGGTGGCTGCACTGCCAAGCTCGGCATGAACGGCAAGGAGCACGTCAAGAAGGGCATGCCGGTCCTCGAGGACATGATCGGCGGCATCTGCATCATCGTCACCGCCGACGACGGCTTGAGCCCTGTCGTCGACCTCGAGCACCTCGGCCGCGTCGCCGTGGGCACCGGCTCCGCGCCGCAGGCCGTCATCGGCTCGCTCGTGTACGACCCGCTGGAGAAGGCCGGCCTCACCGTCACGGACGTCGACAAGTACTCCCCCGAGATGCAGAACCCCGACATCACCAAGCCTGCCGGCGCCGGTGACGTCCCGCTGTCCAACTTCAAGATGATTGCCGCTCTCGGCGTCAAGAAGGGCCAGCTCGAGAAGGCCCAGCTCAAGACCTTCCCGACCGAGTACGGCCTGCCCGGCTGGGCTCCCACCCAGGGCCACATCCCCTCGGGCGTGCCCATCCTCGGCATCGCTCGCACCCGCATCGAGGACGGCACCTGGAAGCGCGTCATGGTCGTCGGCAAGGGCTCGCTGTTCCTGGGCCGCATGACCAACCTCTTCGACGGCGTCTCTGTGATGATCGAGGCCAACGACGGCAAGGGCGACCAGGCCGCCGTCAGCGAGGACGAGGTCAAGGGCATGATCGCCTCCACCATGAGGGACTTCGCCAACGCCCTTCTGGCCCAGGCGGAGTAAGGGGGCTTATCGATGAGCGATCTTCAGAAGACTATCGCCCAGGCCTTCATGCAGATGGCCGACGGGCTCGAGAGCGGCTCCTTCGGCCCGAAGCCCAAGATTGCCCTGACGGGCATGGGCAGCGAGCACGGCGAGGAGAACGCCATGGCCGCGGCCGTCGCCGCTGCCAAGCGCGGCGTCGACGTGTACTACATCGGCACGCTCGAGCACGAGGGCATCACCACCGTCCACGTGGACGACGACGAGGCCGGCCACAAGAAGATGGACGAGCTCCTGAGCGAGCACGTCGTCGACGGTGCTGTCACCATGCACTACCCGTTCCCGATCGGCGTCTCCACCGTGGGCCGCGTCGTGACCCCGGGCGTCGGCAAGGAGATGTTCGTCGCCAACACGACCGGCACCTCCAGCCCCGACCTGGTCGAGGGCATGATCAAGAACACGATCGACGGCCTCGCCGTCGCCAAGGCGACCGGCATCGCCCGTCCGACCGTGGGCATCCTGAACGTCAACGGCGCGCGTCAGGTCGAGCACGCCCTGAGGGAGCTCAAGGACAACGGCTACGACTTCGACTTCGCCGAGTCCTCCCGTGCGGACGGCGGCTGCGTCATGCGCGGCAACGACGTCCTCAAGGGCACCCCGGACATCATGGTCTGCGACTCGCTGACCGGCAACGTCCTCAACAAGATGCTCTCCTCCTTCACGACCGGCGGCTCCTTCGAGTCCGTGGGCTTCGGCTACGGCCCCGGCGTCGGCAAGGGCTACGACAAGCTCGTGCTCATCGTCTCCCGTGCCTCCGGCGCCCCCGTCATCGCCAACGCCCTCGTGTTCGCGGCCGAGCTCGTCCGCGAGAAGATCTTCGCCAAGGTCGAGGCGGAGTACGCGGCCGCCGAGAAGGCCGGGCTGAACGACATCCTGGCCGCGCTCGAGGCGAAGAAGAACGCCTCCAAGAAGCCGGCCGAGGAGGTCAGCGCGCCTCCCGCGGAGCCCGTCCCCGCTGCCATCCTCGGCGTCGACGTCCTCGATCTCGAAGATGCCGTACATGCACTCTGGAAGGCGGACATCTACGCCGAGAGCGGCATGGGCTGCACCGGTCCCGTGGTCATGATGAGCACGGCAAACGAGAGCAAGGCGCACGACGTCCTGAAGGATGCTGGCTACATTAGTTAGTACCGCTCAACAGCTTTTCGGTAATATCTATCGCATTTTGCGTATGATACTTACGGTGCAGGCTGATTCTTTAATCAGCCTGCACCTTACAAGAAAGGAGGAGCGGTGATAGAGGAGACCATCTCCAAGGTCAAGGAAGCTGAGTCCAAGGCCGACCAGATTGTCGCCGACGCCCGTGCGCAAGCACGTGAGATTCGCCAGGACGGCGAGCGTCAGAGCAAGCAGATTCTGGAGCAGGCGGCAGAGGAGTCAGTGGCACGCCTAAAGGAGGCGCGCGATGGCTGGCGTCAGAGCGAGCAGCGCGAAATCGACGTCATGAGCTCTGATGGCAAGGATTTTCCTGTTCCGACCGGTACGCTTGCCGAGAGGATGCCCGCTGCGGTCGAGGCCGTGAAGGAACTCATTCTCAAGTAGCTGTTTTTATCCTCTCCCCAGAGGTCAAGTGTTGCTGAACCCGGACGTATATGCGTCCGTATTTGTTCAGAGCGTTATCTAACTGAATGGTACGAAAAACTAAGGGGGTGGCAAATGGCAATAGTCGAAATGCAGAAGGTTAGCATCTGCGCTCCACGGCGCAACCGCAAGGCTCTGCTTAAGAGCTTGCAGTCCCTCGGGGCGATGGAGGTCCACGAGAGCGACATCGACGCGGACGGGCTCGAGCGAATGGACACCCAGGCGGCGCGCATTCGCTTCGACAGAAGCGCGGACACGCTCGAGGAGGCCCTGAAGAAGCTCTCCGTCTACGCTCCTTCGAAGGGTGGCTCGCTCTTCCCCGAGAAGGAGGTCGTGACGCGCAAGCGCTACGACGGCATCGTCGACGAGGCCGCGGGTCTTCTCGACAAGGGCTCAGACCTCGTTCGCATCGCGAAGGACATCGACGAGTCCAGGGCGGGCATCATCCGCAAGCAGGCGGCGCAGGCTTCCCTCGAACCTTGGAAGAGGCTCAACGTCCCGCTTAACTACCGCGGGACCAAGGCGACGGGCTTCGTGGCGGGCACCTTCGCCGGCATGGACGACGAGGCGACGCTCTACGCCCTCCTCACGAAGGACATGGAGGACCCCGCCCCGGTCGACGTGACGGTGTTGGACCAGTCGCAGGAGCTCACGTACGCGGCGATCGTGTACCACCTGGGCGTCAAGGAGACGCTGGAGGCGAACCTTCGCGAGGCGGGCTTCGCGCGTCCCTCGTCCAACTTCGGGGAGGGCAAGGTGCCGGCTCAGGCCATCGGCGACCTGAAGGCGGAGTGCGAGGCGCTCTCCCAGAAGATCGAGGACGACAAGAAGGAGATCCAGACCTTCTCCGACCTGCGCGATGACTTCAGGGTCGCCTCCGACTACTACCGTGCGCGTTCCGAAAGGTATCAGCTCTTGGGCACCATCCTGCAGTCCAAGAGAATGTTCTTCCTCGAGGGGTGGGTAGAGGCCTCAAAGGCCGACTCCCTCATCGCCTTCGTCGAGGACAAGTTCGAGGCGCTTGCCGAGAAGGAGGAGCCGAAGGAGGGCGAGGAGCCGCCGACGAAGCTGCACAACCGCCCGTTCCTGCGGATCACCGAGCCGGTCCTCGAGTCCTACGGCCTGCCGACCCACGGTCGCTTCGACCCGACGTCGATCATGACCATCTTCTACATCATCTTCTTCGGGATGATGCTCTCCGACGCCGGCTACGGGCTTGTGATGTCGATCGTCTGCGCCATCGTGCTCATGAGGCACAAGAAACTTCAGAGCGGTATCAAGAATCTCCTCACCCTGTTCTTCTGGTGCGGCCTCACGACCATGTTCTGGGGTGCCATGTTCGGCGGCTTCTTCGGAAACGCGGTCGACACGATCGCCACCACGTTCTTCGGGTACACGGGCGACACCATAGTGAAGCCCCTCTGGTTCGACCCGATGTCGAACCCCATGTACCTGCTCATGTGGTGCATGCTCTTCGGCGTGATCCACCTCTTCTGCGGACTGGGGATAAAGGGCTACGAGCTGCTGCGCGACCACGACTTCGTAGGCTTCGTGGCGGACGTGCTCGACTGGTTCCTGTTCCTCGTTGGCCTCATCCTCCTGCTCCTCCCTACGGACATCTTCGCGTCCATCGTGGGTATGCAGTTCTCCCTGCCCGCCTGGCTCAGCCAGGTCGCCAAGTGGATCACCATCATCGGCATGGTCGTGATCGTCCTCATGGGTGGCAGGGACAAGAAGAACTGGGCCCTGCGCATAGCCCTCGGTGCGTATGACCTCTACGGAGTCTCGAGCTGGCTCTCGGACGCCCTGTCCTACTCCAGGCTCCTCGCGCTCGGCCTCGCGACCGGCGTCATCGCCAGCGTAGTCAACATGCTCTGCGCGATGATCGCCGGCATCGGAGGGTTCGTCGGGGTCCTCCTGTTCGTCGTGGTGTTCCTCCTGGGCCACCTCATGAACATGGCGATCAACCTGCTCGGTGCCTACGTGCACACCAACCGCCTGCAGTTCGTCGAGTTCTTCGGCAAGTTCTACGACGCCGGCGGCAAGGCGTTCGCTCCCTTCGGTGCGAACTTCAAGTACATCGAAATCAGAGAGGAAAACTAACTATGAGTTTGGGAATGGCTCTGGCACTCCTTGGTGCCGCTCTTGCAACTGCTCTCGCCGGCTCCGGCTCCGCCTGGGGCGTCGGCATCGCGGGCCAGGCTGCGGCCGGCGTCGTCGCCGAGGACCCGGACCAGTTCGCTAAGGTCCTCATCCTCCAGCTCCTCCCCGGCACGCAGGGCATCTACGGCCTTCTGATCACCTTCGTCGTCCTCTCCAGGATCGGCGTCCTGGGCGGTACCCCCGTCGCCTCCACCGAGGAGGGCCTCATGTACCTCTTCGCTTGCCTGCCCATCGCCATCGCCGGCCTGATCTCCGCCTACCACCAGGGCCGCACCTCCGTCGCCTCCATCGGCGTCGTCGCCAAGGACCCGGACCAGTTCGGTCGCGCCATGCTGTTCCCGGCCATGGTCGAGACCTACGCCATCCTCTCCCTCCTCGTGAGCATCCTCGCAGTCGTCAACATCTAGGTGCGGACCGGATCGGGCGAGGCGCTCGCCTCGCCCGACAGACAACGTGGATCCAGCTGATTGAAGAGGAAAGAATATGGCGGGAATAGACGCAATCACATCGGAGATTCTCCAGGACGCGGAGAAGAGCGCGCAGGATCTGCTCGCTCAGGCACGCGCCGATGCAGAGTCTTCCAAAGCATCCGCCCGTGCATCCGCCGAAAAGACGAAGGCTAAGACGACCAAGCGCCTCGAGGTCGAGCAGACCCAGTACGAGAAGAGGGTCGAGTCCAGGAAGACGATGATCGAGGGCCAGCAGAGGCTCGCGTATCGCCAGCACCTGATCGAGTCGGTCCTCGAGCAGGCCCAGAGGGAGCTGCATGACCTTCCCGCTGACGAGTACTTCGCCATGGTGTGCAAGCTCGTCTCCGAGCACGCCGAGCCCGGCGAGGGGACCATCATGTTCTCCGCCGCGGACCTGAGGCGCCTGCCTGCCGGCTTCGCCGCCAAGCTCGACGCCGCCGCCAAGAAGGCGGGCGGCAGCCTCACCGTCTCCAAGGAGGCGGCGGACATCTCCGATGGCTTTGTCCTGCGCTACGGCGGCATCGACGAGAACTGCACGCTCGACGCGCTCTTCTCGCAGTTGCACGACGAGATGCAGGACACGGTCCTCAAGACCCTCTGGCAGGCGTGAGGCCTATGAGGGACACCGAGTACATTTTTGCCGTCGCGAGGATCAGGGTGCTCGAGCGCAACCTGCTCACCGATGACGACATCCGGCAGTTGTGCGGCATGCCCGACGTCAAGTCCGTCGTGAGCTACCTGGCCGACAAGGGCTGGGGGGACGGCAACGGACAGGTGGGGCCCGAGGAGCTCATCGGCCAGGAGCAGGACAAGACCCTGCACCTGATGCACGAGCTGCGCGTTGACCCGGTCGTCTTCGAGGTGCTCTCGTGCCCGAAGTACTACCACAACGTCAAGTGCGCCATCAAGGAGATCTGCTCCAGCACCGAGGTCAGGCGCGCCTACTACGACCTGCCCGGCTTCGGCGAGGAGGAGCTCAAGAAGGCCTTCGCGGAGAACGACCTCTCGAAGCTCCCGGAGGACATGAGGAAGGCCGCCTCGCGCGCCTTCGACGTCATGTCCTCGACCGGCGACGGACAGTGGTGCGACGTGATCCTCGACAAGGCCTGCCTGGTGCAGATGCGCAAGGACGCCTACGCGTCCAAGAGCAAGATCCTGGTCGACTACGTCGAGGCGAACGTCTCGAGCGCCGACATCAAGATCGCGTTCAGGGCCGTGCGCACCGGCAAGGACCTGCACTTCCTGCAGGAGGCGCTCGCGCCCTGCCGGGACCTCGACGTCAAGCGCATCGCGCTGTCGGCGGTCAAGGGTGAGGGCGACCTTCGGGCCTACCTGGAGGGCGGCCGCTTCAAGGAGGCCGTCGAGGCGCTCGAGGCCTCGAACTCCGAGTTCGAGCGCTGGTGCGACAACCAGCTCATCGACGCGCTGCGTCCCCAGAAGACCAACAGCGTCTCGGTCGGGCCGATCGTGGCGTACGACCTCGCGAAGGAGAACGAGCTTCGCAACGTGAGGATCATCGTGACCGCGAAGGCGAACGGCTTCTCGGAGCAGGAGACCCTCGAGAGGATGCGTGAGATGTATGGATAGGATCGCGGTCATCGGCGACTACGACAGCATCTACGGCTTTGGCGCCCTCGGCCTCGACCTGTTCCCCGTGTCGACGGACGACCCGGAGGCTGCGGCAACGCTGCGCCAGCTCGCCTCCGAGGAGTCGAGGTACGGGATCATCTACATGACCGAGGAGCTCGCGGACGCGCTCAGGGACGTGGTCGCCAAGTACGCCCAGCAGCCCCTGCCCGCGATAATCCCCATCCCCGGCGTGAAGAACAACACCGGCGTGGGGGTCGAAATGGTGAAGCACTCAGTCGAGCAGTCGGTTGGCAGCGACATTCTGTTCGGCAAGGACTAGCAAGAGAGGAAGGTGAAGAGCTCAATGAGCACGGGAGTTATCAAGAAAGTGGCCGGTCCTCTGGTCGTTGCCTCCGGCATGCGCGACGCAAACATGTTCGACGTCGTCCGCGTCAGCGACGAGCAGCTTATCGGCGAGATCATTGAGATTCACGGGGACGAGGCCTCGGTCCAGGTCTACGAGGAGACCCAGGGCCTCGGGCCCGGTGAGCCGGTCGTCTCGACCAACATGCCGCTCTCCGTCGAGCTGGGCCCCGGCCTCATCGGCTCGATCTACGACGGCATCCAGCGCCCCCTGAACAAGATCATGGAGGCCACCGGCAGCAACCTCCTGGGCAGGGGAGTGCAGGTTCCGCCCCTGGACGAGGAGAAGAAGTGGGAGTTCGTCCCCACGGTCGCCAAGGGCGACGAGCTCGTCGCCGGTGACGTCTTCGGTACGGTCCAGGAGACCCCGGTCGTCCAGCAGAAGATCATGGTGCCCTACGGCATCTCCGGCAAGGTGAAGGATATTCGCTCCGGCGAGTTCACGATTCACGAGACGGTGTGCGTCCTCACCGGTGCCGACGGCGACCACGAGCTCACCCTGACGCAGAAGTGGCCGGTCCGCCAGGGTCGCCCCTACGCCAAGAAGCTCGCACCCAACATGCCGCTCGTCACGGGCCAGCGCGTCATCGACGCGTTCTTCCCGATCGCCAAGGGCGGCGTCGCGGCCATCCCGGGCCCCTTCGGCTCCGGCAAGACCGTCACGCAGCACCAGCTGGCCAAGTGGGCGGAGGCCGACATCGTCGTCTACATCGGCTGCGGCGAGCGCGGCAACGAGATGACGGACGTCCTGAACGAGTTCCCCGAGCTCAAGGACCCCAAGACCGGCCACTCCCTCATGGAGCGCACCGTCCTTATCGCCAACACGTCCGACATGCCCGTCGCCGCCCGTGAGGCCTCCGTCTACACCGGCATCACCATCGCGGAGTACTTCCGCGACATGGGCTACTCCGTGGCCCTGATGGCCGACTCCACCTCCCGCTGGGCAGAGGCCCTGCGCGAGATGTCCGCCCGCCTCGAGGAGATGCCCGGCGAGGAGGGCTACCCCGCCTACCTCGGCAGCCGTATCGCCCAGTTCTACGAGCGCGCCGGCCGCGTCGTCTCCATCGGCAGTAAGGGGCGCGAAGGCCAGCTTTCCGCCATCGGCGCCGTCTCGCCTCCTGGCGGCGACATCTCCGAACCCGTCTCCCAGGCGACCCTGCGCATCGTCAAGGTGTTCTGGTGCCTGGACGCCGAGCTCGCCTATCAGCGCCACTTCCCGGCCATCAACTGGCTGCAGAGCTACTCGCTGTACCTCAACGACCTCGAGCCGTGGTTCAACGACAACGTGCACCCCGACTGGATGGAGACCCGTCAGGACCTCATGAACCTCCTGCAGGAGGAGGCCTCCCTGAACGAGATCGTCAAGATGGTCGGCATGGACGCCCTGTCGCCGCAGGACAGGCTCAAGATGGAGGCCGCGAGGAGCATCCGCGAGGACTTCCTGCACCAGAATTCCTTCGACCCGGTGGACACCTACACGTCGCTCGAGAAGCAGTACGCGATGATGAAGCTCGTCGACGAGTACTACAAGCAGGGCACGCAGGCCCTGGCTGCCGGCGCGAGGATCGACGACCTGGTCAAGCTCGAGGTCCGCGAGCGCATCGGCCGCTTTAAGTACGTGCACGAGGACCAGGTCGACGCGGAGTTCAAGCAGACCATGGCTGCGCTCACCGCAGAGGTCTCCGGTCTGGACAACGGGGAGGATGAGCGATAGTGGCTAGGGAATATCGCACCATTCAAGAGGTCGCCGGCCCCCTCATGCTGGTGAAGGGCGTCTCGGGAGTCACCTACAACGAGCTCGGCGAGATCGAGCTCGCCAACGGCGAGACGCGCCGCTGCAAGGTCCTCGAGATCGACGGCTCCAACGTCCTCGTCCAGCTGTTCGAGTCCGCGACGGGCATCAACCTGTCCAACAGCAAGGTCCGCTTCCTCGGCAGGGCCATGGAGCTCGGCGTGTCCACCGACATGCTCGGCAGGGTCTTCGACGGCCTGGGCCGCACCATCGACGGTGGCCCGGAGATCATCCCCGAGGCCCGCATGGACATCAACGGCCTGCCGATGAACCCCGCCGCCCGCGCCTACCCGTCCGAGTTCATCCAGACGGGCGTCTCCGCGATCGACGGCCTGAACACGCTCGTTCGTGGTCAGAAGCTCCCGATCTTCTCGGCTTCCGGCCTGCCCCACGCCCAGCTCGCGGCCCAGATCGCGCGCCAGGCGAAGGTCCGCGGCACCGACGACCAGTTCGCCGTCGTGTTCGCCGCCATGGGCATCACCTTCGAGGAGGCCAACTACTTCGAGACCTCCTTCAAGGAGACCGGAGCAATCGACAGGACCGTGCTGTTCATCAACCTGGCCAACGACCCCGCGGTCGAGCGCATCTCCACGCCGCGCATGGCCCTCACCGCGGCAGAGTACCTGGCCTTCGAGAAGGACATGCACGTCCTGGTCATCATGACCGACATCACCAACTACGCGGACGCCCTGCGCGAGGTCTCGGCCGCGCGCAAGGAGGTCCCGGGCCGTCGTGGCTACCCCGGCTACATGTACACCGACCTTGCGTCGATGTACGAGCGCGCCGGTCGCCAGAGGGGCAAGAAGGGCTCGATCACGATGATCCCGATCCTCACCATGCCCGAGGACGACAAGACCCACCCGATCCCCGACCTCACCGGCTACATCACCGAGGGTCAGGTCATCCTGAGCCGCGAGCTGTACCGCAAGGGCGTCCAGCCTCCCATCGACGTTCTTCCGTCGCTCTCGCGACTCAAGGACAAGGGCATCGGCGAGGGCAAGACCCGTGCCGATCACGCTGCGACCATGAACCAGCTCTTCGCCGCATACGCGCGCGGCAAGGAGGCCAAGGAGCTCATGGTGATCCTCGGCGAGGCCGCCCTCACCGACATCGACCTCATCTACGCCAAGTTCGCGGACGAGTTTGAGAAGCAGTACGTCTCGCAGGGCTACAACACGGACCGCTCCATCGAGGAAACCCTGGACCTCGGCTGGAAGCTCCTCCGCATCCTGCCCCGCTCCGAGCTCAAGCGCATCCCTGACGCCATGCTCGACGAGTACTACGACAAGAAGGACGAGGACTAGAGCGGGGTGGAACGCACCGCGGACAGTCCTGCAAGAGTCAGAAGAGAGGAGGTATAGATGCCAGGAACGCACGTGAACCCCACCCGCATGGAGCTTACCCGCCAGAAGGCTCGCCTCGAAACCGCCGTCAAGGGGCACCGCCTGCTCAAGGACAAGCGCGACGAGCTGATGCGCCGCTTCCTCGACCTCGTGAGGGAGAACATGGAGCTCAGGCTCAAGGTGGAGAGCGGCATAAAGGACGCCAATCGCAGGCTCGTCCTGGCTCGCGCGGGCATGAGCGAGGAGACCCTGCAGGGCGCCCTCATGGCTCCCAAGCAGGAGGTCTACCTCACCAGCTCGACCAAGAACGTCATGAGCGTCGACGTGCCGGTCTTCTCCACGAAGACCCGCACCTCCGACCCCAACGACATCTACTCCTACGGCTTCGCCTTCACCTCCGGGGACCTCGACGCCTCCGTCAAGTCGCTCGCGGACATCCTGCCCGACATGCTCCGCCTCGCCGAGGTAGAGAAGTCCTGCCAGCTGATGGCTGCGGAGATCGAGAAGACGCGCAGGAGGGTCAACGCCCTCGAGCACGTCATAATCCCCGAGGCGCAGGAGAACATACGGATGATCACCATGAAGCTTGACGAGAACGAGCGCAGCACCCAGGTGCGCCTCATGAAGGTCAAGGAGATGGTGCTCCAGGACGCAAGGAGAGAAGAGGAGGCCACGAAGGCAAGCTAGGAGAGGCTATCGGGAAGGTAAGGCGGGGCCTAGCCCCACTGACAAAGGGATAACTCATGGAAACGGAAAAGAAAGCAGATAACACGGTATTTATCGTGTCTCTGATCATCTGCGCGGTGATCGTGGTCTGGGCCGTCGGGTTCAACCAGAGCTTCAGCGCGGCGTCGAACGCGATCTTCTCGTTCTTCACGGTCGACTTCGGCTGGCTCTACATGGCCGCGATGTTCGCGTTCGTCGTGTTCGCGCTTGCGATCGCGTTCTCGAAGTTCGGTGGCATCAAGCTGGGCGAGGACGACTCCAAGCCCGAGTACTCCACGGTCTCGTGGTTCGCGATGCTGTTCGGCTGCGGCATGGGCGTCGGCCTCGTGTTCTGGGGCGTCTCCGAGCCGATCAGCCACCTCATGGCCGAGAACCTGCCCAACGGTGCTGCCGCCGGCAGCCCCGAGGCGGCACTCTATGCCTTCAGGGCATCCTTCATGCACTGGGGCTTCACGCCGTGGGCCAACTACTCGATCATCGGCCTCGCGCTCGCGTACTTCCAGTTCCGCAAGCACAAGCCCGGCCTGGTCTCCACGACCCTCGAGCCGCTCATCGGCACTAAGCTGACCAAGGGCTGGCTCGGCAAGCTCGTCGACGTCCTCGCCGTCTTCGCCACCGTCGCTGGCGTCGTCACCTCCCTGGGTCTCGGCGTCATGCAGATCAACGCCGGCTTCAACCTCCTCTTCGGCCTGCCCTCGAACCTGATGGTCCAGATCATCATCATCGCCATCATCTCCGTGATCTACATCGGCACCGCCGTCGCCGGCATCGACAAGGGCATCTCGGTCATCTCCGA
Source organism: Olsenella sp. (assembly GCA_036454645.1). Taxonomy (GTDB): domain Bacteria; phylum Actinomycetota; class Coriobacteriia; order Coriobacteriales; family Atopobiaceae; genus Olsenella_K. Next base: position 15,020 of record JAZHSQ010000003.1, read on the forward strand.
CCTGAACCTCTACATCGCCGTCGGCCTGCTGCTCGTGTGCTTCCTCGTGGGCCCGAAGCTGGACGTCCTCAACAACCTCATCGGTGGTACGGGCGCCTATCTGCAGTACTTCATCAACGACTCGCTTGGCCTCTCCGCCTACGGTGACAACAGCTGGGTCCTCAGCTGGCGCATCTTCTACTGGGCCTGGTGGCTCGCGTGGGCGCCTTTCGTTGGCGTCTTCATCGCCCGCATCTCCAAGGGCCGTACCATCCGCGAGTTCGTCGCCGGCGTCGTCCTGGTTCCCGCCATCGCCTCCATCGTTTGGTTCTCTGTCTTCGGCTCGCTCGGCGTCCACCTGGGCATGGTCGGCACCGTCGCCCTCGACGCCCTGAAGCAGATCGCTGCCACGCCTGAGACCGGTCTGTTCATCGTGCTGCAGCACTATCCGCTCGGTGCCGTGATCTCGCTCGTCGCCATCGTGCTGCTCTGCACCTTCTTCATCACCTCGGCCAACTCCGGCACCTTCGTCCTGGGCATGCTCTCCACCAACGGCAACCTCAACCCGCCTAAGAAGAGGATGTTCGTCTGGGGCATCATCCAGTCCGTCATGGCGGTCGGCATGCTGATCGCCGGTGGCCTGAAGCCGCTGCAGACCATCTCCATCGCGGCCGCGTTCCCGTTCATCTTCATCATGATCGCGGTCATGTTCTCGCTCGTTAAGGCCCTGTCCTCCGACGAGGCCGTCGCGGGCGAGGCCGAGGAGGCAGCTCCCCAGACGGAGGCCCAGAAGGCCTAGCCTGCGCCTCTCGGCGACAACGCACTAATCCCGCAAAGCGGGTCAGATAGGGGTCCGGGCCTGAGCCCGGGCCCCTTTCTACTACGTAGGGGCAAATGGGAAGCGCGCCCTGGGGGCCTCGGCTGCCCGGGGGCGGGGCCTTGGGCGGGGCCTTGAGTAGGGATGACTGCGTTGTGGTGCATGGTTCCGTCAATAATCTTTCGCAAAAAGCCCCACGGGAGCTGGGGACGATATGAATTCCTGAACTTGTGCTCCTAGCCCTCTGCCGACCCCCTCACGTCCCATCCCTCGAGGAGGCTGACGTCGAGGTACCTCTTGGTCCCCCAGCTCCCCTCGGCCATGTACTTGCACCGAGCCGCCGCCAGCATCGTGGCGGCTCGGCCGTCGGGGAAGCTGGCGACGGCCTTGGTCCTGCGCTTGATCTCCCTGTTCAGGCGCTCGATCCCGTTGTTGGTGCGGATCCTCCTCCAGTGCTCGGGAGGGAAGCGCGCGTAGGCGGGCGTCTCCATGTACCCCTCCTCGACGACCCTCGCGGCGTCAGCGAGCCCCGAGGTCCCCGGCGACCCGGCCACCTCCTTCGCCTTCCGGGCGGACGCCTCCAGCGACTCCTGGGCGCGCGTCGCCTCGGGCTGGGCGGCGACGGCCTTCCTGCGCCTCTTCGGGACCTTCGCGAGGACGTTCCGGCAGGAGTGCACCGTGCAGCGCTGGCACTCCGCGCTGGGGAAGGCCTCGGACGGGGCCCCGAGCATCCCCGCGGACTTGTCGCCGGCGGCCGGCCCCGCCCCGGCGAGGCCGCGGTCCCCGGGGCCCAGCAGGAACTCGCGCCAGGGGTCCTCGGACTCCCCGTGGCCCTCCTCCACGCAGACGGCCTCGCGGCGCCCGTCCGGGTCGGCGCCGATGGCCGCGAGCAACGCGACGCCCTCGTGCGCACCGCCCCAGTTCCTCCTCGCGTGCGTCCCGTCGACGCAGGCGTACGGGCGCTCGGAGGCCAGGGGCCTCCTCCTCCAGGCGTCCACCTTCTCGGACGCCTCCTGGTCGGGGTTGGAGGCCGTACCGGCGGAGAGCCCCTCGTCCCAGAGGATTCTGGTGACGTCCTCGATGTTCCGCGTCGACACACCGAGCAGGCACGTCTCCATGAGCGCCTCCTCGACCGAGCTCTCGCGCCTCCCGTAGCGCTCGATCACCTCAGTGGCGAGGCGTGCGCCCCCGGGCTTCGGCACGCCGGCCTCTATCTTGCCCGCCTGCGCGGGCGGCCCGCGGCTGTAGTGCCCACTCCCGTGGGCCTGCCGCTCGTCGGTGCGCTCGTAGCGCTCCGCGCTCGCAAGCTCGTCGGCCTGCGCGTCGAGGATTCCATTGACGGCCTCCTCGACCGTCCTCCTGACGAGGTCCCTGATCTCGTCTTTGAGGGTGTTCTCGTCAAGCGTCAGGATTGGTGGCTGCATGGCCCCTCGATCCATTCGCATGACTTGTCTCGGCGAACGAAGCCATACCGTCCGGAGGGGCCGTGCGCCTTAGCGTGCGCCGCTCTTGGTTACGCCACCCTCAATTTGCGAAAGAAACTGTACGTCACCTTGTGCATGGCTTTGCGCCGGGCCACCTCCGACCTGCCGCGAGACCAGGCCATGGGCGGGACGCTTGCCCAGGAAGCCCATCCCGGAGCGTCATCTAGGTCGCGTTTCGTCCGCCCGACGCGTTCCAAGGCCTGCGGAGTCCGTGCGCGAGCCCCGGAGATGCAGGATGCGGCACGAGGGACTGCACCGGCCGCGCTAGTGCGAGGCGGACCGAGTCGGCCCGCGCGGGAAGAGGAAGGCCCCGTCCAGGACGTGACGTCCTGGACGGGGCCTCTTGGGTGCGTAGGCCAACCTCGAAGGCGGTTGAGCCGCTAGGCCTCGACCTTATCGGCCTGGCCCTTGCGGGAGATGCGCCTGCGGATGTCGTAGACGATCATGAAGGCGATCAGGATGAACCCGAGGTAGCCGTTCAGGCCGTAGAGGACGTTGACCAGGCCCTTATACGGCAGGAAGCAGGCTACGACGCAGCCGATGACGCCACCGACGACGATCAGGAGCTTGTAGCGCGGCGTGCCCTCGCGGGAGATGGCGCTGACGCCGCTCCAGAGCAGGGGCACCGCGGTGGTGTAGATGCCGCAGAAGATGATGATCGAGAGCACCTGCGCGAAGGCGGGGTTGATCGTGTTGGCCAGCATCAGGGTGGGGATGTCGGCGTAGGCGGTGATGTCGATGTGGGAGATCAGCGCGACGCAGCAGATGGCGGCCGTCGCGAAGATGAAGATGGTGGACAGCAGGACGCCCTTGTTGACCTCGTGCTCGTCGTTCTTGGCGCCCATCTCGGCAAGGAAGGTCGAGAACCACAGGATCACGAAGCCGCCGTAGGAGGCCCCGGAGGCGAAGGGGTTACCCCCGCCGACCTGTACCAGGTCGTACTTGCCGGCGTCTATGGCCTGGAGGTTTGCCGGGAAGTCGGGCAGGCCCATGATGGCGGTGGCGATTGAGACGCCGAGCAGGCAGACGATGATGACCGGCCCGATCTTGCCGAGCGCGTTCACGATGCCGTCGAGGCCGAAGACCGCCGTCGCGACGACGGCCACGGTGAGGACGACGGCGCCGACGCCGTTGGGCAGGCCCCACTGCTGGGTGGCCGTGGAGTTGGCGCCGCCGCACATGACGATGAAGCACATGTAGCAGAAGAAGGACGTGAAGTACTTGTAGAAGGTCCCGATGTACTTGCCGCAGTAGAGCGTGAAGATGTCGGAGCCCTTCTCGATGTGGCGCTCGCTCCCGTTGCTCGTGAAGGAGAGGTTGGTGTAGACGTAGATGGCCGCCGCCACCAGGATGACCACCATGAAGAGCGAGCCGTAGGAGGCCTCGTACTGCATGACCTCCTGCATCGTGGCGAACCCGGCACCGATGTAGAAGGCGATGCACGAGCCGCAGAACCCGATGACCCTAGCGATGCTTGATTTCTTTGTCATAGATGTCGCCCATCAGGAGTGAGGACGGCTGGCGTCCTCTTTCGGCCAGGAATGCCGCGGCGGGGTGCGTCCGAGGACGAGCACCCCGCCGGGATGATTGAGCGCGGGACAACCGCGCGGGCCGCTCCCCGCCTTCGGGGAGCGGCGTTGGCTGGGGCCCTGTTAGAACTGGGTCGGGCCGTCGACCGGGGTCTGGAGGGCCTTGAGCGCCCTCTCGACGAGCCCCTTGCGCAGCGCGTACTCGTCGGCAGCGGCGAGCGTCGGGTTGCCGACGGGGTAGGGGATCGCGACGGTCGGGACGATCCTGTTGGCGCCGACCGACTGCGAGATGGTCGTGATGGTGGCCATGTGGACGATGGGGATGCCGTAGCGCTCGATTTCCTTTACCATCGTTGCACCGCAACGAGTGCAGGTGCCTCAAGTGCTGGTGAGGAGCACGCCGTCGACGCCGGCCTCCTTGAGCTCGCGGCCGATCTCCGTACCGAACCTGCGGCCGTTTGCGACGGAGGTGCCCGTGCCGGTCGTGGTGTAGAAGTACTGGTAGACGCCGCCGATGACGCCGGAGTCCGCGAGGTCGCTCAGAACGTCGAACGGCACGACGCGGTTGGCGTCCAGGTTGGCGTAGGTGGGGTCGTAGCCGCCGTGGATCGTGCAGAAGTCGGCCTTGAAGTCCTTCTCGCCGCTGACGTCGTACTTGTTCCACTGCTGGGCGGAGGCGGACTGAAGGTGGTCGGGGTTGCCCTTGGGCACGATGCCGCCGGAGGTGACGAGGGCGATGGTGGCCTTCGAGAGGTCGGCGATGGGCGCGGCGGGGTCGACGCTGTCGAACTGCGGCATGGGCAGCTCGGTCTTGAAGGGCTGGTCGGCCAGGCGCTTGAGCAGCATCTCGACCGCGCGCTCGGAGCCGCGCTTGTCGGAGAAGATCGTCTCGCGGATGCCGTGGGCGAAGTAGCCGTCGGCCTCGGGCGTGATCTTCTCGCCGGCGAGGACCTTGCGGGCGAGCGCCGCGTACTTGGGCAGCGCCTTGCGCATGTCGGCGGCGGAGTTGCCGGTCTCGACGATGGTGACGTCGGCGCGGCCCAGGTCGACGCCAGGGTTCTCGACGTTCATGCCGGTGAAGGCGGGGATGCCGAGCTCCTTCTCGACGGCTCGGCACACGCCCATGCAGGCCATGCCGTAGCGGCCGGCGAGGAAGGCCGGGCCGGCGACGACCAGGTCGGGCTTCTGCTCGCGCACGTAGCCGAGAATGGCCTCGAGTGCCTCGGCCTCGTGCTGGTTGTAGTAGTTGTCGCCGCAGATGATGGTGCCGGTGACCTCGGCGAAGTCCTTCACCAGGGGTCCGAAGCCCGCGGCGGGGCCGACCTTCTCGGCCACGAACGAGGGGGCGACGTCCGCCTTCTCCTCGCCGCCGATCTGGCCGAAGAACTGGTTGACGTAGTAGAGGATCTTCTTGTCGCTCATGCCAGTCCCTCCTTAGAGCAGCTCAACGGTGCAGTTGTGGTAGCCGATCTCGGACGTGGAGCCGATCACCGCGTTCAGCTCGACGGTGATGTTGCCCTCCTCGTCGATGCAGCCCTGCCAGCCGCCTGCCAGCGTCTGGACGGCGAGCGGGTCGCCCAGGACCTTGTCGGGCACACCGAGGTGCACGACCTTGCTCACGTTGCCGGTGGACACGACGGCGACGGCCTCCTTGGAGGTGTCGGCCAGAGCCTGGCTCTTGCCGTCCCAGCCGGTGCACTCGTCGGTGACGAGCGTGGTCTTGACGCCCTTGTCCTCGAGGCGCTTGGCGATCATCACGAGGTCGGAGTCGGGGTTGCCGTAGCCCTCCTCGGAGACGATCACGCCGTCGGCGCCGAGCTCGCAGCAGAGCTTGGCGGTGTAGTCGCAGGTGCGGAACTTGCCGTCGAGGGTCGTGAGCTCGGGGGAGAGGATGTTGCCTATGTAGTTGATGGTCTTGCCGTGCTGTGCGTACAGGTCCTCGATGAGCGAGTTATTCTGGTGCTGGTAGGTGGTGATCTTGTCGCACGCAGCCACGCAGTTGCCCGAGACCACCGCGTTGTCCAGCTCCTCATTTGGGTGCAGCCAAGTGGGGAGCAAAAGCTTCGCGTCGCAGCCGTAGAAGTACACGTCGTGCAGCAGGCCCTGGGAGATGGTCATCTCCACGTAGGCGACCTTCGGCAGGTCGGGGTACTTGGCGCTCTCCTCGGCGAGGGTCCCCAGCTCGAAGACCTTGGTCTCGTCGGGCTCGACGCCCTTGGCGGCCTGGCCGACGCACTCGGCGGCGCGCAGGCCCGCCAGGCGCATCACGGTCTCGCGCTCGTGCGGCTCGAGGCCGTCCACCGTCTTGATGTCGACGACGATGTTGTAGGTCTTGGAGAACGGCGTCCACTTGGCGCCCTCCCCCCACATGTCGACGACGCCCTCCTGGAAGCCGACGACGTCGCCGACCGTCACGACCGCGGCGCCCTTGAGCACGGAGACCTTGCCGTCGCCGGCCTGGACGTACTTGCTCGTGACGCCCGGGAAGCCGGGGCGCCCCTCCTTGTAGCGGGGCTCGATGATGTCCTTGATGGGGATGATGCGGACGTGCTCGCCAGGGCGGGCGAAGTCCACCGTGACATCCGTCACCTTGGAGTCCTGCATGATTGCCTGCTTGACCTCTTCAGGACTGACGTACAGCACGCCGTCGCGCACCTCGCACGTCTCGCCGACGTCAACGTTCTTGATGTGGATAAGGTCTTCCTCAAGCCGCATGTGTCAACATCTCCTTCACGTGTCTCGTGCCTTGCTGGCCTTGCAGAACCGCGTGGGGTTGGGCCCGGCTCAGGCGCACAGGCCGACCCTGCCTCCGGCCTCGCCGCACTCCTCGAGGGCCGCCTGGAGCAGTTCCAGGTCCATCCGGGCGTAGTCCGCGTCATTGCGCTCGATGCGCCTGCGACCCTCGGTCGCGAGGTCGTAGCTCGCGATGGAGTCCTCGGCGAGCTGGGCCTGCTCGGGCGAGAAGCCCTCGGGCCGGTCGCTCACGACGATGGACCTGAAGGGGGAGAACATCATCCCGAGGCTCGCGAACAGCGGGTGGGTGATGAGCTCGTGCCCCAGGTAGGTGAGGTCCCTCGCCCTCACGAGGACGTCCCTGAAGCCGCCCTCCACGAACTCGACGCCCTTGGCGTCCCTGAGGAGGGGGTTGTTGGTGATCACCATCTCGTACACCTCCCTTCGCATACCTAGACGGGCAATGCGCTAGCCGAGACCAGACGAAATAAAATAATCGGAAAGGAATTTCGTCTATTGGAAGTGTACGTGCTTCAAGATTGTTACGGAATATTGAAGGTTGCACGAACGTTGTGAGGAAATTTCACAGAACGCTTGTTATTTAGGTAACCATGTGTTACCGAATTTCGGCACAAGAGCCCCCGCTCCGCGTCGGCGCGGGACGTGGGCTGTCCTGCCGCCTCTGCTGTCCTGCCTCAGGATTAGGGAAGCTGGGGGATGATCCGCTGCGCGTAGGTCACGAAGCGCTCTACGGTAGGCGTGTTCTCGCTCTCGGCGGGGATGGCGATGCCCAGGTCGATCGAGCTCGCAGGCTCCACGGGGAGGAGCGCCATCTTGGTGGAGAGGCCCTGGGTGATCAGGCGGTTGGTGATGACGAGGCCCAGGCCCTGCTCGACCATGCGGAAGGCCGGGTAGTTGTACAGGGTGGAGATGCTGTACTCGACCTTCACCCCGGAGCCCTCGATGAGCCTCAGCACGTCCACGTCGGCGCCGTAGGCCGGGAAGATCAGGGTCTCGTCCGCGAGCTGGTCGAGGCTGACGGAGGACTGGGCCGCCAGGGGGTGGTTCGGCGGGATGGCGACCATCATGGGGTCCTTCCTGAGGAAGACCCAGCGGTACGGGATGGTGGGGAAGTAGCTGTAGAACCCGATGTCCGCCTGGCGGTTGGCGAGGTAGTTGGCGACCTCCTGCCACACGCCCTCGAAGAGGTGGATCTTGATCCGGGGGTAGTCCTTGTGGAAGGCGGCGATGACCTCGGGCAGCCACTCGCTCGCCACGCTCGCGTACGAGGCGATGCGCAGGGTGCCGGTCGCGAGCCCCTTGACCTCGGAGATGACCTGGGTGAGCTGCTCGTCCTTGCCGCAGGCGTCGCGGATGAGGGGGATGAGCCTGACCGCGTTGGGGGTGGGGGAGACGCCCTGCTTGCTGCGGACCAGGAGCGGGAAGCCGATCTCGCCCTCGAAGGCGTCCATCATGTGGCTTACGCCGGAGGGGGTGTAGCCGAAGTAGCGAGCCGCCTTCGAGAGACTGCCGGTGTCGACCGCCTTGAGGAAGACCTGCGCCTTCCACATGTCCACGCGACCACCCCCAGGTCCTTGTCATATTGTCCTAACAAGCCAGTATCGCCTTTGGCATAGGAGCTCGCGGGTGAATTCGACCGGCGCCCCGGCAGGGGCGTCAAAAGGTAATCGCCCCCGCGAAGCGCGGGGGCGATCGGCGCGCGTAACATGGGACGATGCGCGAGGGTGACGCTTAGGAGACCTACAGCATGAGCTCGTGGAGCGACGAGGGCGTGAGGCCGACCTTCTCCATCTCGTCCAGGATCTGCTGCCTGTCGGCGGGGTCCGCCTTCCAGACCATGCCGCAGCCAGCCGAGATCTGGGGCGGCATGGGGATGATGCGCCCGGGCACGCCGTCGCGCTCGCAGGCGGCCTCCATGGCCATCGCGTCGGTGGTGCGGTCGAAGGCGACGATAAGGGTGTTCTTCTTGGGTGAGAGTGGCATGGTGGTCCTCGCTTCTCGCGGATGTCATTAGCATGGAAATGATATCCATGGGGTACTGTTTATAGGTACAGATTATAGTTGCCCGCCGCCAGGCGGGAGGCGAGATGGGAGCACCCATGAGCAAGCACGTCGCGAAGAAGCTTACGGAGATGACCGCGGCCTCGGGCTGAGCCGCCAAGATGGCGCCCGGCGCCCTCGCTCAGGTCCTGAGCGACCTCCCCAACGTCTTCAACCCCGCCCTGCTGATCGGCTACGACACGGCGGACGACGCCTACGTCTACAAGGTGAACGACGAGACGGCCATGATCGGCACCGTGGACTTCTTCCCTCCGATGGTGGACGACCCCTACCTCTTTGGCCAGATCGCGGCCGCCAACGCCCTCTCCGACGTCTACGCCATGGGCGGCGAGCCCAAGATCGCGATGAACCTCCTGTGCTGGCCCAACTGCCTCGGCGTGGAGATGGCCGGCGAGGTGCTGCGCGGCGGCGCCGACAAGGCCGTGGAGGCCGGCTGCACGATCGCGGGCGGTCACACCATCGTGGACGACGAGCCCAAGTACGGCATGTGCGTCACCGGCTTCGCCCGGCCCGAGGACATCCTCGCCAACAGCGCGGCGCGCCCCGGCGACCTGCTCGTCGCCACGAAGAAGGTCGGCTCCGGCATCCTCAACACCGCCGTCAAGGGCGGGCTGCTCGAGCAGGCCGACATGACCGAGCTCTACCGCCAGATGAGCACCCTCAACAAGTACGCGGCCGAGGTGGGCCACCACTTCGACGTGCACGCCTGCACCGACATCACGGGCTTCGGCCTGGCCGGCCACCTCTGCGAGATGGCCGAGGGCGCGGGCCTCACGGCCGTCCTCCGCTATGAGGACGTGCCCCTGATGGACGACGTCGAGGAGTTCGCACGCATGGGCATCATCCCGGCCGGCACCTACCGCAACCACGACTACTTCGCGGACCGCGTGAGGGTCTCCGAGGCGCTGCCCCAGGTGGCGGCCGACGTGCTGTTCGACCCGCAGTCCTCGGGTGGCCTCATGTTCGCGATCGGCCCCGACGAGGCCGACGAGTTCCAGGACGTGCTCTCCGCTGAGGGCATCGACTCCAACGTGGTCGGCGAGTTCGAGGAGAAGCGGGACTGCTTCGTCCGCATCATCTAGGCCCGGAAGGCGGGCCAGGAAGGGGAGACCCATGCGCGTCCTCAACGTCTCGGCGCAGAAGCCCGACACCACCGGCAGCGGCATCTACCTCGCCGAGACGGTGAGGAGCGAGATCGCGATGGGGCACGAGGCCGCCGTCGTCTGCGGCCTCGGGGCCGAGGACGGGACGCCGACCCTGCCCGCCGCCGCGCGCGTCTACCCCGTGAGGTTCGACACGCCGGAGCTCCCCTTCCACGTCTGCGGGATGTCCGACGTGATGCCCTACCCGGCGACCCGCTACCGCGACCTCACGCCGGAGATGGCCGGGCTGCTCGAGCGCGCCTTCACGGCGCGCATCCGCCAGGCGCTCGAGGAGTTCGCCCCCGACGTCGTGGTCTGCCACCATCTCTACCTCGTCACGGCGCTCGTGCGCGAGTGCGCGCTCGACCTGCCGGTCGGGGCCGTATGCCACTCGACGGGCCTGCGCCAGCTCGCGCAGATCCCCTTCGAGCGCGAGCGGATCTGCCGGGACGTCCGTGCGCTCGACGCCGTCTTCGCCCTGCACGAGGCGCAGGCGGCCCGCATCTCGGACGAGCTCGGCGTGGATCCGAGGCGCATCCACGTCGTGGGCGCCGGCATCAACACCCGCCTCTTCTCGCGCGGCGGTGCCGGGACGCCTGCGCGCCGGCGCGGGCGCATCTGCTACGCGGGCAAGATCTGGAGCAAGAAGGGCGTGATGAGCCTCGTCGAGGCGCTCGACCTCATCTCGCCCGAGATGCTGCCGGAGGGCGTCCGCGGCCTGGAGGTCAGGATGGCGGGTGCCGCCGGCGCCGACCGCGAGGACTTCGAGGCCATCGTCTCGCGGGCCCGGGCCTGCCGCTGGCCGATCGAGTTCCTCGGCAAGCTGCCCCAGGACCGACTGGCCGACGAGTACCGCGCTGCCGAGGTCTACGTGCTGCCCTCCTTCTACGAGGGGCTGCCGCTCGTGGTGGGGGAGGCGCTCGCCTGCGGTTGCAAGGACGTGGTGAGCGACCTCCCGGGCCTGCGTCCCTGGTACGCGAGCCACGTGCCCAACGCCCCGATAGTCTGGGTCGAGCCGCCCCGGATGGCGGGGGTCGACGAGCCGGTTGCGGCCGAGCTGCCGGCCTTCTCGGAGCGCGTCGCCCGCGCCCTCGTGGAGGCCCTGGCGATGCCTGCACCCGACTGCGACGTGAGCGCGATGTCGTGGGACCGCATCGCCGCTGACGTGATCGGGGGCTTGCAATAGTCATCGCGTTTAATATAATCGTTCTCGGATTTCAGGTGCTCCACCTCCTGGGGTAGTATAGCCAGCGTCGGTGCCGGTGTGTAAAAGCCCGTTGCCGCTCTCTGGGTTCGGAGGGGGAGAGCATTTTGGGGGTAGAAGGGTAACTGGTGTGCCTCCTGGTCTTCAAAACCAGTGTGAGCAGTTGTAGCTGCTCGGGTGGGTTCGATTCCCACCTGCTCCCGCCAAAGCCTCAGCGGTACCCAAATAGTGTATTTGGGTACCGCTTTTTTTAGTTGCGCTTGTCTGGAGGTTCGGATGGATCAAAGGCTTCTGATGCAAATCCCCAAGGTGGACGTCCTGCTTGCGGAGGAGCCGCTCGTGCGACTTGAGGCGGACTTCACGCACGACCAGATCAAGGACGCCGCCCGCAGCCACCTCCAGTCCCTGCGCGAGGGCGTGCTCGCCGGCGAGCTCGCAGAGATCGACCCGCCCGAGAAGGTCGCGGAGGCCGTGGCCCGTACGCTCGAGAGCCGCGGCGCCTACAGCCTGCGCCCCGTCATCAACGCGACCGGCGTGGTCCTGCACACCAACCTCGGGCGCTCGCCGCTCGGCGAGGCCGTGGCCGAGCACGTGGCCGAGGTCGCCGCCGGCTACTGCAACCTCGAGTACAACCTGGAGCGCGGCGAGCGCGGCTCGCGTTACAACCACGTCGAGCGCATCATCTGCGAGATCACGGGCGCCGAGGCGGCCATGGTCGTGAACAACAACGCCGGCGCCGTCTTCCTGATGCTCAACACGCTCTGCAAGGGGCAGGGCGTCGCGGTCTCGCGCGGCGAGCAGGTCGAGATCGGCGGCTCCTTCCGCGTGCCCGAGATCATGGTGCAGAGCGGCGCCCGCCTGATCGAGGTCGGCACCACCAACAAGACCCACGAGGCGGACTACGCCCGCGCCATCGGCGAACAGGGCGCCTCCGCTCTCCTCAAGGTCCACCCCTCCAACTTCGCGATGGTCGGCTTCACGGAGTCCGTCTCCGTGGCGCAGCTCTCCGACCTCGCGCGCGACTCCGGGGCCCTCGTCCTGTACGACATGGGCTCAGCGCCCCTCTTCCCCAACGAGGTCGCCGGCCTCGACAACCAGGAGACCATCCGTGGCGTCCTCAGGGACGGCGCGGACGTCGTGTGCTTCTCGGGCGACAAGCTCGCGGGCTCCGCGCAGGGCGGCATCCTGGTGGGCAGGCGCGACCTCATCGAGCGCATCCGCGCCAACCAGCTCACCCGCATGCTCCGCATCGACAAGCTCTCGCTAGCCGCTCTCGAGATGACCATGCAGCTCTGCCGCGATCCCAGGCTCGCGCGCCGCGAGGTACCCGTCGTGCGGATGCTGTCCATGACCGCCGACGAGCTCAGGGGTCGCGCCGAGGCCCTCGACGAGGCCATCGCCGCCATCGGTGGCGTCGAGCACGAGGTCGTCGCCGTGAAGGACGAGCCCGGCGGCGGCTCGCTGCCCGACGTCCTTCTCGACGGCTACGCCGTGAGCGTGACCGTGGCGGGCCTTGCCCCCGCCGAGCTGGAGCGACGCCTCCGCGAGGCGCCCACGCCGATCGTCGCGCGCGTGAGCAAGGAGCAGGTGCTCCTCTCCGCCCGCACCATCATGGACGGCGACGTCGAGCGCGTCTGCGCCGCCCTCGCCGAGATCGCGCAGGTCGGCGGCGAGGAGCCGCCCGCGGGAGGTGCTGAGCGATGAAGCACGTCGTCATCGGAACCGCGGGCCATGTAGACCACGGCAAGACCTGGCTCACGCGCGCCCTGACGGGCGTCAACACGGACCGCCTCGAGGAGGAGCAGCGCCGCGGCATCACGCTCGACCTCGGCTTCGCGCAGCTCGAGCTTCCCAACGGCCAGGACGCCAGCATCGTCGACGTGCCGGGCCACGAGAAGCTCGTGCGCAACATGATCGTCGGCGCCACGGGCATCGACGTGGTCCTGCTCGTCGTCGCGGCCGACGAGGGCTTCATGCCTCAGACGCAGGAGCACCTCGACATCCTCCAGCTGCTCGACGTCAAGAGCGGCATCATCGTCCTCACCAAGAAGGACCTCGTGGACGACGACTGGCTGCAGGTCGTGACCGAGGACACCCGCGAGCGCGTCAAGGGCACCTTCCTCGAGAACGCCCCCGTCATCCCCGTGTCCGCCGAGACGGGCGAGAACATCGAGCTGCTCAAGCGCGAGATCGTGAAGATCGTGGAGCACGCGGACCTCAAGCGCACCGACAACCCCTTCCGCCTCCCGGTGGACCGCGTCTTCACCAAGAAGGGCTTCGGCACCATCGTGACCGGCACCCTCGTGGACGGGACGCTACGCATGGGCGACGTCGCCGACGTCTACCCCCAGGAGGTCACCGCCAAGGTGAGGGGGCTCCAGACCCACAACGTCGCCCAGCCGGAGGTCTACGCCGGCATGCGCGTCGCCGTCAACCTGACGGGCGTGGACACCTCCGTTATCCGTCGCGGCTGCACCGTGGCCGCCCCGGAGTCGATGCTGCAGGCGAGCCAGGTCGCGGTCAGGCTCAACCTCCTCCCCGACAGCCCCTACGACGTGCGCAACTCCTCCCAGCTGCACTTCTACCACGGCACGCAGGAGCTCATGGCGAAGGTCCGCCTGCTCGACCGCGACGTGCTCGAGGCTGGCGACAGCTGCTTCGCTCAGCTCACCCTCAACAAGGAGCTGACGATGAGGAACCAGGACAAGTTCATCGTCCGGTTCTTCTCGCCCGTGGTGACCGTCGGCGGCGGCGAGATCCTCGAGCCGACCAGCCGCAAGCTGCGCCGCAACGACCAGCGCGTCCTCGCCCACCTCGCCCACCTCGCGTGGGCTCCGGAGGACCGCGCCCGCCAGATCGTGCTCGACGCGGGCATTCACCCGCTCTCCGTCGCGGAGGTGGCCTCGCTCGCCGGCATGTCGGAAGGCAGCGTCCAGACCACCCTCGACAAGTTCGTGGAGCAGGGCTCCATCGAGCGGATCGGCCAGGGCTACGTGAGCGAGGAGGCCCTGCAGGAGCTCTCCGCCGCCACGGCCAAGCTGGTCGGCAACTACCACAGGACCCACACCCTGGACGACGGCATGAGCCTCGGCGAGCTGCGCCAGAGGATCTACCCCAAGAGCCAGTCGCTCGCCAACGCGCTCATCGACTGGCTCCAGGCCCACGGGGTCATCGAGCAGTCCGGCGGTATCGTGCGCATCCCGGGCTTCGAGCCCACCTTCACGGACGTGCAGCGCAAGATGCTCGACCAGCTTGACGAGTTCTACCTCAAGGCCGACCTCGAGCCGCCCACCAACGAGGAGGTCACCCAGGCCTTCCAGGACAGGCACGGCACCTTCAACGAGGTCATGGCCCACATGCTCAAGCGGGGAACGCTCGTGGCGCTCTCGCCCACGACCTCGGTGCACCGCAGCGCCTACGCCAAGGCCCTCTCGACCTTCATGGGCATGTTCGCCGAGTCGAGCACCGTCGCCATCGGCGACTTCCGCACCAAGCTGGGCGTCTCGCGCAAGTACGCCCAGCTCTACCTCGAGTACTTCGACGCCTGTCACATCTCCAAGATGGTCGACGGCGTCCGTGTGCTGGTCAAGCCAAACTTCAACTAGAAGGGAGAACGTACATGAGCGAGAAGACCGTCGAGGTGGACGCGATCGGGCTGGCGTGCCCCACGCCCGTCGTCAAGACCGTCAAGGCCATCAAGGGCCTGGAGGGTGCCGGCGTCGTGAGGACCCTCGTCGACAACGAGATCGCGGTCAAGAACCTCTCCAAGCTCGCGTCCGACAAGGGCTACGGCTTTGAGTCCAAGCAGCTCGAGGACGGCAACTTCGAGGCGACCCTGACCGTCAGCGGCTCCGAGGCCCCCGCGAGCGAGTCCGACGCCGACTTCGCCGACCCCTCCAAGAGGAAGGCCGTCGTCGTGATCTCCTCCGACATGATGGGCACGGGCGAGGAGGAGCTGGGCCACAGCCTGCTCAAGAACTTCATCTACTCCCTGACGCAGGAGGACGTCCTGCCGTCCACCATCCTGTTCTACAACAGCGGCGTCCGCATGACCTGCGAGGGCTCGCCCGCGCTCGACGACCTCAAGCAGCTCGCCGCCGCCGGGGTCGAGATCCAGTCCTGCGGCATCTGCCTCAACTACTACGGACTGACCGAGAAGCTCGCGGTCGGCGAGGTCACCAACATGTACGCCATCGCCGGCAAGCAGCTCGAGGCCTCCGTGGTCGTCAGGCCGTAGCGGCCGGCCCCTTGGCGGTGCGCGCCCGGGTGCGGGTGCGGCCCAGGCGGCGCGTCCGCGTGAGAACCCACGGGAGGGCGAGGCCTGCTCGCCCTTCCTTTCTCTTAGGGAGGAGAAGCGATGATCTACCTAGACAACGCCGCGACGACCATGCGCAAGCCGCCCGAGGTGGCGGAGGCCGTCGCGCGGGCGCTCCAGACGATGGGCAACGCCTCGCGCGGGGCGACCAAGGCGTCGCTGGCCGCCTCCCGGGTCGACTACGTCGCCAGGGAGCAGCTCGCCCGGCTTCTCGGCTGCCCGCGCCCGGACCACGTGGCCTTCGCGAGCAACTCCACCGAGGCGCTCAACGTGGCGATCATGGGCCTCGTCGACGCGGGCGCGCGGGTGGTGGGCACCGACCTCGAGCACAACTCCGTGCTGAGGCCGCTCTACCGCCTGCGCGACGAGCACGGCGCGGACCTCGCCTTCGCGCGCGCCGACGGCCGCGGCAACCTCGACTACGAGGACCTCGAGCGCCTCGTCACCCCGGGCACCAGGCTGGTCGCGGTGACCCACGGCTCCAACGTGACGGGCAACATGGTCGACGTCGCCCGCGTGGTGCGGATCGCGCACGCCGTCGGTGCCCTCGTGGTGGTCGACGCCTCGCAGACCGCTGGCAGCCACGAGGTCAGCCTCGAGGGCACGGGCGCCGACGTCGTCTGCTTCACCGGCCACAAGGGCCTCATGGGCCCGCAGGGCACCGGCGGCCTCTGCGTCGCCGAGGGCGTGGAGGTCCGTCCGTTCAAGGTGGGCGGCACGGGCGTCCAGTCCTACTCGGAGACCCAGCCCGAGGAGTACCCGACGCGCCTCGAGGCGGGCACGCTCAACAGCCACGGCATCGCCGGGCTCTCCGCCGCGCTCGACTTCATCGAGCGCACCGGCGTGAAGGCGATCGGGGACCACGAGGAGGGGCTCATGAGGAGCTTCTACGAGCAGGTCCGCGCCATCGACGGCGTCACGGTCTACGGTGACTTCGACGCCGAGGAGCGCTGCGCGATCGTCTCGCTCAACGTGCGCGACTACAGCTCCTCGGCGGTGGCCGACGAGCTCGGCGAGCGCTACGGCATCGCCACCAGGCCCGGCGCCCACTGCGCGCCCAGGATGCACCGCGCGCTCGGCACGGTCGAGCAGGGCGTGGTGCGCTTCAGCTTCTCCTGGTACAGCACGGAGGAGGAGGTCGACGCCGCCGTCGCCGCCGTGCGAGAGATCGCGCGCTAGGCGCCCCGGGAGCGAGGCCTAGGGGAGAAGGACCCGGGGTCGGGAAGGACCCGGCTCGAGAGGGGCCCGGGTCGAGAAGGGCTCGGGGCCGGCGAGGGCCCATGCGAAGGAGGCCGGCCGGGACGCGCTCGCGCCCCGGCCGGCCTCCGGTGCTCCCGTGACGGGACCCCGGTCGCAGATGCGGCCCTGCGGCGGCCCCGGCCTAGCGGCCGTGGTCCTCGCGCAGGGCGTTGACCACGCTCACCGCGCCCGCATAGACGAGCGCGACGCCGCAGACGATCATCGCGAAGCTCGCCGTCGCGTAGGGCGCGAACATCACGAAGGCGCCGAAGACGATTGCCGCGACGGCCCCCACGAGGCCCGCGTTGGCACCGGGCAGGCCCAGCGCGCGCGAGGCGTTGGCGGCGAAGAGCGAGTTGAGCCCCGTGACCATCACGAAGACGCCCAGGAGCAGGAAGACCCAGGCCACGAAGAAGCCGGGCTGCGCCACGATCGCCAGCCCGAGCAGCGTGCAGAGGATGCCGACGTAGAGCTCGGCCTGGGAGAGGATCATCCTGAGGTTGGTGAAGGCCGCGGCGAGCGAGACCACGCCGAAGACGAGGACGGCCCAGCCCAGCAGCTTGGTGATGGTCAGCATGGAGCTGAGGGGGTTGGAGAGGACGGCGACGCCCAGCAGGATGCAGATGGCGCCACCGACGACCCGGACGGCCTTGGACTGCTCGATCTTCATGTGAGAGCTCCTAACGTGGGCACAGGGGCGCCCCTCGACGGGCGGCGCCGTCCCTAGAGGACGACGACGCCATAGACGACCAGTGAGAACGCGAAGCTCGCGATCGCGAGCAGGGCGCAGATGCCGATGGAGCCGATCAGGAGGCCGAGCGACGTCTTGAGCGTCGCGGAGACGTCCTGGTTGGTCTTGCGGAGCGCCTCGTAGGCGCCCTGGAGCGACTCGCAGTAGAGCTGGGCCGCGCGGACGTCCTCGTCCGCGCCCGTCCGGGGCGCGCCGGCGGGGGCGGGCGCGGGGGAGCCGCCGAGCCCGTCGAGCCTGCGGGCGAGCATCTTGGGGTCGGGGGTGCCCGAGTCCCCGGGCCTCAGCCTGGAGACGGCCACGAGGATGAAGCTCGCGACCAGGAGCAGGAGCGCCACGAGGTAGGCGGTGGCGAAGGGCACCATGCCCAGGATGTAGGAGCCCGAGCCCGTGAAGAGGCGCGCCACCTCGACGATGGCGAGGAGCGGTATGCAGACGAGCATGGTCGTGGAGGTCCTGCCCAGGGAGGCGGCGCGGTCGCGCTCGAGGTCGAGGGAGGTGTCCGCGAGGGCCGCCATGCGGCCCGCCAGGGCGGAGAAGCCCCCGCGCGCCGACGTGGCGCCGGCCTCGGCGCCCGTGGCGCCCGCGACGCCGGCCTGGGCGGCCGTCCCCTCCGTGTCGGCGCCGGCGGCGCCGTCCTTCTCGCCCGTCCGTGCGTCCCTCGCGTCGTCTGCTGCCATGGGCCGCCCTCCCTTCGAAGTCCGGCCGGGGCTCGACGCCCCGGCTGCTCTAAGGTCACATGATAGCGGCCGCGCGGCCCGCGGGTGGGGCGCGCACGGGAAGGCCACGCGCGGCGGGCCCCGCCGCGGGGCGCTAGGGGCGCATGAAGGCGGGCAGGACGTCCTCGCCCGTCTCGTTGTGGCGCCGCGCGGCCTCCGCGACCTGCTCCAGGGCTATCGCGACGCCGTCCTCGGCGCTCGCGCCCACGTGCCAGCGGGCCGCCGCGGCGGCGTTGGCGTTGGCGTTCGCCACGGCGCAGGAGTTGGGGAAGCGCTCGAGCATGCCGAGGTCGTTGTCGGCGTCGCCGAAGACGCAGACCTCGTCGTCGGCGAGGCCGAGCACGCGCTGGAGGATCGCGATACCGTCGGCCTTGCCCCAGCCCCGGGGGGAGACGTCGAGCCAGTGCACGACCGTGTTGGGGAAGACGAGGTCGGGGCAGAGCTCGGTGAGGCGGGCGGCCAGGCGCGGCAGGAGCTCGTCGTCCATCACGATGATGCCGGCCTTGACCACGGGGTAGTCGGGGAGCTCGCGGTGGTGGCTGCCGCCGCAGATGAAGGCGCGCTCGTACATCTCGCCCAGGGCGTCGCGGGTGTCGCCGACCCAGTCGCCGAAGGCGTTGTCGCGGTAGGTGATCAGGGCGCAGCCCTTGAGGGGCGAGACGACGCGCTCGACCGCGCGGAGCTGGTCGCGCGGCAGGGTCTTCTCGTAGACGACCTCGCCGAGGTAGTAGACCTTCTGCCCGTTCACGAGGACCCCGGTGTTGAACAGGCTCGCGTCCCCGTCGAAGAAGCTCGCGATCTCGCCGCGGTCGCGGCCGCTCGCGGGGCCGAAGTCGACGCCCTGCTCCTGGCAGGCCCTGATCGCCGCGACCGTCCTGGGGGAGGCCGCCTCGCGGCCGAAGGGCACGAGGGTGTTGTCCATGTCGGAGAGGGCGAGGCGAATCATGTGGCTCCAGACTCTCGGGTGCGGGCGCGCGCCCGGCCTCCGCCGGGCGGGACGCGGGGCGCCTGAACGGCGCCTTGGGTCATCCGGTCACATGGTAGCGCGCGCGGACGCGCGCCCGGGCGCCGTACGCCGACTAGGCCAGCGGCTCCACGTGCCGGGGCAGGCCGCCCACGAAGAGCGGCGCGACCTCGCCCGCGACGAGGGGGCGCACGTAGTCGGCGAACTCGTCGGTCACGTCCAGGCCGTCCTCGCGGATCCACGCGGCGGGCACGCGGCGCTCCGCGTTGGCGACGGAGGAGACGTCCGCGAGGCCGTAGGAGACGAGGTAGGGGGAGTCGCCCTCGCGGCGGATGGCCGGCATCACGCCCGTCTCGCCCGCCGCCGCGGCGCGCACGGCGACGCCGCCCAGGGCCGCGGCCTCCGCGAGGTCGGTCGCGCTCGCGAGGTGGCTCGCGCAGCGCTGCAGGGTGGAGAGCTCGACGGCGCGGGTCTTGACGCCGAGCCTCTCGCCGAGCAGCTGCGCGAGGTGGCGGCCGGTGCCGGAGAGGGCCGCCGCGTGCCCGAAGGCGTCGACCTTCACGGCGCCGGTCGGGGGCTCGCACATGAGGGAGCCGTCCGGGCGGCGCGCGCCCTCGCTCGCGGCGACGACCACGCAGCGCTTGCGGGCGAGCCGCGCGCGCACGGCCTCCACCAGCGCGTCCTCCGAGACGGGGGCCTCGGGCAGGAGGATGAGGTCGGGGCAGCCCAGGCCGTCCTGCCTGGCGAGGCAGGAGGCGCCCGCCAGCCAGCCGGCGCCGCGGCCCATGATCTCGACCACGAGGACGTTGGGCAGGTCGTAGACGGAGGCGTCGCGGCCGAGCTCGGCGACCGCGGTCGCGATGAACTTGGCGGCCGAGCCGAAGCCCGGCGTGTGGTCGGTGCCCTCGAGGTCGTTGTCGATGGTCTTGGGCACGCCGACGAAGCGGATGGGGCTGCCCGTGCGCGCGCCCCAGGCGGAGAGCTTGGCGATGGTGTCCATCGAGTCGTTGCCGCCGATGTAGAGGACCGCGTCGGCGCCGCGCGCCTCGAGGCCCGCGAAGAGGCGCTCGTAGGTGGCGGGGTCCGCCTCGGGGTCCGGGAGCTTGTAGCGGCAGCTCCCCAGGTAGCTCGCCGGCGTCTGGCGGAGCAGCTCGAGGCTCGTCTGGTCCGGCAGCGTGCGGCGGAGGTCGACGACGTCGTCCGCGAGAAGGCCCTGGACGCCGTGGCGCATGCCCCAGGCCTCTGCCCCGAGCGCGCGGGCCGCCTCCACCACCCCGGCGAGGCTCGCGTTGATGGCGGCGGTGGGGCCGCCCGACTGACCGACGATGACGCGCGCGTTCCAGCTCATGGTGACCTCCTGGTCGTGGGTGCGGGGCGGGGCGGCCGGCCGCTTAGTGCTTGGCCGGCACGGTGCAGCGCAGGAAGATCGACATCGAGACGACGACCAGCGAGATCGAGACGCCGAGCACGAGGAGGCTCTCCCCGGCCTTGCCGCGCAGGACCTCGCCGAAGAAGAACACGACGAGCATGACCACCACGACGCGCGCGATCCGATCCTTGATGTCGTCGAAGTCGTGGAAGGCGAGCCAGGGCGGAAGGGGGGTGCGGTCGGTCACGAAGAGCGAGAAGAGTCCGAGCGAGGTCATGTAGAGGACGGTCGAGAGAAGGAAGAAGTCCGTGTACTCGACGAACTCCACGGAGAGGTTGATCAGGTCGACGTGGCCGCCGAAGAGCTCCGCCAGCGTCCAGAAGAGCGAGGCGACCGTGACGAGCGAGAAGCTCACCGACATCACGAGCAGCGCCGTGGCGGGCACGACCGTGACGAGGCGCATCCACGAGACCACGTTGGCGGCGTGCAGCACGCCACGCTGGCGCTTGGAGCCCTCGGGCAGGAGCTGGGTGCTGTCCTTGCGCACCGCGCCCGCGCCGGACCTGGCGCTGCCGGCGTCCCCCTCTGCCGGGGCGTGCCTCGCGTCTTCGTCCGTTGCTGCCAAGGTGGGCTCCTCGTCGTCGAATGTGGCTGGAAGCGCCGTTCGTACTGGCAACACTGTAGCGCAGGAGCGGCGCCCCACGCGTCGTCGGCGGCACCCCACGCGTCGTCGGCGGCGCTAGTCGCGCGAGCCCGCGCCCTTCTCGCCCGCGGCGCTCGCCGCCGGCATGGGGAGGACGTAGGCGAGCGCTGCCGCCGCGCCAGCCCAGGGCGACGCACATCTGCGTGAGGGCGCTCTTGGCGAGGCCGGGATCGTGACGTCCGCGATGGCGCCGGCCCTCAGGCCGGCGCGCTTGAGGGTGTCGCGGATCCAGCAGCAGCCGGCGGTGATGAGGCCGGTGAGCCCGGCCTCGGGTCCCACGGAGCCGCCGAAGGCGAGGGGCAGCAGGAAGCTCACGACCGACTTGCCGAGGTGCTCGATGCGGTACGAGCCGGTCCGCTTGAACGAGGCCATGACCACCTCGAGCGACTCGGGCACCACGCGCGTGCGCCTCGTCCACAGCCCGACGACGAGGCCGCCCAGGACGCGTCGCGCGTGCGCCTAGGCCAGCGCGCGGGCCGCCTCGAGGGCCTTGTCGTAGTCGGGGTGCTCGGTGTTCTCTGCCACGTACTCGACGTAGCGGACCACGTCGTCCTTGTCGATGACCACGATGCCGCGGTTCAGCAGCATGAGCTCCTCGATCAGGAAGCCGTAGGCCAGGCCGAAGTGGTGGCCGTTGTAGTCGGAGACGACGACGGCGTTGTCGATGCCCTTGGCCGCGCAGAAGCGGCCCTGCGCGAACGGCAGGTCGCAGCTGACGGTGATCACGGCGGTGTCGGCGAGCTTGCCGGCCTCCTGGTTGAAGCGGACGGTCTGCAGCTCGCAGACGCTGGTGTCGACGGAGGGCACGACGCTCACGAGCTTGACCTTGCCCTCGACGTCGGCGAGCGAGAAGGGCGAGAGGTCCTGCTTGACGCAGGTGAAGGCGGGCGCCTTGTCGCCGACCTTGACCTCGTGGCCGAGCAGGGTGACGGGCTTGCCTGCGAACGTGGTGACGGAACGCTTCTCCATGCTGGTTCCTTTCTCTCGGGCCGCGGGTGCGGCCGGCCCGGACAAATGCGACCGAGTCAGTGCCATTGTACCCGCCCGTCGTGGGCGCGCGGGTGCGCCCACCGAGAAACCCCGCCGCTCGCCCGTCCGCCGGGGCGCGCCGCACGCTCCCGCGGGCGGCGCCGACGCTCCCGGAATAGTTGCTCATGCAAACCGCACGCAGGGGAACCAGAACGCTTACGGAGGGAAGGCATGCTTGCCTTCCGCATGGGTTCGAGAGGCGAGGAGGGGCCATGGGCGCAGACGGAGGGGACGACGGCGAGAGGCGCGCGGACGAGAAGGACGTGGGCCAGGGGGTCCCGGCTGACGCGGGCGCGGGCGCCCATGCGGGCGCCGACGCGGCCGTGGGTGCCGACGCGCTGCCCGACTCCCCGACGGAGGAGCCGAGGCGCGGGGCGTACCACCGCGGCCCGGTCATCATGCGCGGGCCCATGATCCCCAACACCACGACGGCGAGCCACCTGCTCTCCAACGACGGCGACACGGACTGGCTGCACATGGACCCCTGGCGCGTCCTGCGCATCCAGGCCGAGTTCGTGGACGGCTTCGGGGCGCTCGCCGAGCTGGGGCCGGCGGTCGCCGTCTTCGGGTCGGCGCGGACCCCGAGGTCGGACCCCATGTACCGCGCGGCCTGCCGCGTGGCGAGGAGGATCGCGAGCGCCGGCGCGGCCATCATCACGGGCGGCGGACCCGGCATCATGGAGGCGGCCAACTTCGGGGCGTCGCAGGTCGGCGGCAAGTCCGTGGGGCTCGGCATCGAGCTGCCGGCCGAGCCGGGCGTCAACGACTACGTGAACCTCGGCATGAACTTCCGCTACTTCTTCGTGCGCAAGACCATGTTCGTCAAGTACTCGTCGGCCGCCATCGTGTTCCCGGGCGGCTTCGGTACCCTCGACGAGGCCTTCGAGCTGCTCACCCTCGTGCAGACGCACAAGATCGCCCGCATGCCCGTGGTCTTCTTCGGCACCTCCTACTGGAGGGGGCTCATGGGCTGGCTCGAGGGGGAGGTCGTGGAGTCCGGCTGCATCTCGCCGCTCGACCCCGAGCTCTTCGTGGTCACGGACGACGAGGACCGGGCCGTGCGGATCGCCCTGGGCGGCATCGAGCGCTGAGGGCGGCGGCCCGGGGCAGGACGCCGGGAGCGGCGGTGCGGGCGTGGCCCGGGCGGCCCGCCCGGGCCCGCCGCACTACATGATTCGCGTGCTCTCGAGCCTCTCCGCGACCCAGCGGTTGAGCCGCACGACTGGCTTGCGCAGGGCGAGGCCGAGCACGAGGGAGGGCACGAGGAAGCAGCAGAGCGCCGCGACCTCCATGACCCAGACGCTGCCGTAGAAGCCGGCGACGCACTCGTGCATCGCCGAGATGGCGTGGACGAAGGGCAGGTAGGGGTAAGCGGCCTGGAAGGAGGCCGGCAGCATCTCCACGGGGAAGGTGCCGCCCGAGCCCGCCACCTGGATGACCAGCAGGAAGACGCAGATCGCCTTGCCCACGTCGCCGAAGCTGACCGTGAGCGCGTACATGACGTTCACGAAGACGACGGAGGCGACGAGGCAGGTGACGACGAAGGCGAGCGGGTGCTCGCACTGGATCCCCAGGTAGAAGATGTCGCCGAGGGAGACGAGCGTGGCCTGCATGAGCCCGAGGACGCAGAAGACGCCGAGGCGGCCCAGGTAGCGGTGGCGCGGCGCCGCGCCACCCACGGCCTCGGCCTCCCGGTCCGAGACGTCGACGCGCAGCATGGCGACGAGGACGATGGCCCCGACCCACAGCGAGAGCGTGGTGTAGAAGCCGGCCATCGCCGAGCCGTTGTTGGCGACGGGGTAGATGGCGACGCGGTCGAGCGAGACCGGGGAGGCGAGGAACTCCGCGAGGTCGCGCGGGCCGGCGGAGAGGATCCGGCGCACCTGCTCGGCGTCGCCCGAGCTGGCGGCGGCCTTGAGCGAGGCGGAGAGGGCGTCCAGGTCGTCGGCCGTCCCCGAGACCCTCTCGGCGACCTCCGAGAGGGTCCCCTCGAGCCCGCGCAGGTCGGAGGCGGCCCTGCCGGAGGTCTCCGAGAGCGAGGCCGTGGTGGCGGCGAGCTCGTCGGAGATGCCCGCGGCGCCCCGCGCCGCCTCGTCGACCTTGTCGGCCAGGACGTCCACCGAGGGGCGCAGGCCCGTGCGGTAGGAGCCCCTGAGCGCGTCCACGTCCTCGCGGCCCTGCGAGACCAGGTCGTGCGCGGCCGCGCGGTCCGCCGAGACGTCCGCCACGCCGTCGTCGATGCTGGCCTGGGCGGAGAGGAGCCGGTCGCGCAGGGAGGCGAGCCTGGCGGCGATGCCGTCCGCCTGCGTGGCGGCGGCCTCCGCGAGCGGCTGCGCGAGCGGGCCGAGCTCGGGCGAGACCTGCCTCAGGGCCTCGGCGAGGTCGGCGTAGGCGGCACGCTCGCCGTCGACCCTCCCGGCGAGGGAGGCGAGCTCGGCCGAGCCGTGGGAGGCCGAGGTCGCGGCGGCGTCGAAGGCCTCGTCGACGGCTGCGTCGAGGGAGTCGAGGCTGGTCGAGCCCGCGTCGAGCGCCGAGCCGATCGCGTCGGCCGCGCCGTCCAGGGCGTCGCCCGCCCCCCGGATGCCCGCGGCGCCCTCGGAGAGCGCCGCGGAGGGGGAGCCGGCCGCGTCGCCGGTGGCCTCGACGAGGGCGTTGGAGCCGTCGACGAGGTCGGCGGCCGAGGAGACGAGGCGGGCGTAGGCCGAGACGTGCCCGGAGACGGCGCGCAGGTCGCCCGCGCCGGAGTCGACGGAGCGCTCGAGGGAGGCGGCGAGGTCGAGCACCTCGTCGTCGTCGAGGTAGTCCTGCAGGTTGGCCAGGGCGCTCGCGCCGACCTCGCCCACGGTCTCGGTGAAGGTCTCGCGGATGTCGGACTGCACGGACGCCACGGCCTTGTCGGTCACAATCGGCGCGATCGCGTTGCGCTTCTCGTTGGTCTCGTAGACGAGGGTGGCGGGGTGGACGTCGTCGGAGGCGACGGAGAGCAGGGAGGAGGTGAAGTCCTCCGGGATCAGGATCGCCGCGTAGTAGCGCCCGGAGCGCACGCCCTCCTCGGCCTCCTCGCGCGAGGTGACCTCGTAGCCGATCTTGTCGCTCGCGCGCAGCTTGGCGGCCACCGCCTCGCCCAGGTTGAGGGTCATGGGCAGGCTCCTGGAGGTGTAGCCCTCGTCGCCGTTGGCGACGGCGACGCGCAGGCCGCGGGTGTTGCCGTAGGGGTCCCAGCTGCCGGCGATGTTGAACCAGGCGTAGAGCGACGGGATCACGACCAGGCCCACGCAGACCACGAGCGCGATCACGTTGCGCGTGGCGTTGCGGGCGTCGAGGCAGAGGATGCGCCAGACCTTCCTCATCGCTCGTCACCTCCCTCCGCGGGCCCGCCCTCGTCGTAGCGGTAGGCGACCGTGGCGCCGGGGGTCGCGGGCCCGCCGTCCGCGGCGTCGCCCTCGCGCTCGGCGAGCTCCCGGCCGAGGAGGGCGAAGACCTCGTCGGTGGTGAGGTTGGCCACGGCCATGCGCCTCTCGAGCGAGTCGTGGAGGTACTCGGTCACGATCAGCAGCGCGCACAGGGCCACGATCGTGGTGATCCAGAGCACGAAGAGCGGCAGCTTGGCGGGCCGCGGCGAGACGAACATCGCCACCGCGAGGCCGATCGGCAGCGCGAGGAGGCCGACGAAGCCGCGCCGCTGGATCTGGGGGTAGCGGCGGCCGAAGCGCTCGAGCGAGCGGGCGAGGCGCCGGCGGTACTCCTCGGAGTGCATGAGGGTGCGGGCGAACAGGGCGAGGCGGTAGTGCTCGACCTCGGTGCCGTAGCGCTCGCAGATCATGAGGTCGGTGTCGGCCAGGCGGCGGTCGAAGAGGACGTTCACGTTGATGAGGGGGCGCCTGAGGGCGACCCCGACGACCAGCGCCGGCACGAGGAAGAGGAGCAGCATGAGGAGGTTGGTCGCGAAGTAGGAGCCGTACGCGCCGGCGACGGCCTCGCGCATGGCGTCGATGCCGTAGGTGAAGGGCAGCCACGGGTGGATGGCCTGGAAGAAGCCGGGCATCATCTCGATGGGGTAGGTGCCCGCCGAGCCGGGGATCTGCAGGATGACGAGGAGGACGCAGAGCGCCTTGCCCACGTGCTTGAACGCGACCGAGAAGGCGTAGATCAGGTTCACGTAGACGAAGGACTCGACGAGCCCCGCGAGCACGAAGAGCGCCGGGCTCACGCACTGGATGCCGAGGGCCAGGTCGCCCAGGCAGCAGATGAGCCCCTGCAGCTCGCCGAGGGCGACGAAGAGCAGCCAGCGGCCGAAGTAGCCCTGCCACGGCTTGAAGCGCCCCACGCCCTCGCCGTCGACCTCCACCTTGTAGATGGCGACCAGCACGAAGCCGCCCACCCACAGCGCGAGGTTGGTGTAGAAGGGCGCCACGCCGGAGCCGTAGTTGGCGACGGGGAAGACGGGCCGCTCGTCGATCGTGACGGGGGAGGACATGAACGCGGCGACGGCGGAGGCGTCCGTCCGGCCGAGCTCGTCGATCCTCGCGAGGGCCTCGGAGGACTGGACGGCCGCCACGTCGGTCGCGACGCCGTCGAGCGCCTCGCGGACGCTCGCGAGCTCGTCCTGGGTGAGGCCGAGCGCCTCGTCGGCGTCGGCGAGCGTGCCGTCGAGCTGCGCGAGGACCGCCTCGGCCTGCTCGATGGTGGGGCGCACGCCCCCGAGGCCGCCCGCGAGGCCGCCCGCCGCCGAGGAGAGGGAGTCGAGCGCCCCGTCGAGCGCGGGCAGGGCGGTGGAGGTCAGCGCGACCTGGGCGTCGAGCACGGAGGAGGACGTGGTGCCGACGGCGCCGTCGATGGTGGAGGAGAGGCCCGAGACCGCGGCGGCGTCCGCCTTGAGGCCGTCGGAGGCCGTCTGGAGGCTCGCCACGAGCCGCTCGTCGGCCTCCTGCCGGCCCCTGAGCTCCTCGAGCAGGGCGTCCCACCTCGGTCGCAGCGACTCGCCCACGGAGGGCGTGATCTCGTCGAGCTGGTCGAGAAGGGCCTTGTTCTCCTCGTTCAGTCCGCGCGCCTGCGCGAGGTAGCCGTCGACGGTGGACTGGGCCGCGGCCACGCGGCCGGAGACGGTGCCGATGGCGGCGTTGGTCCTGCCGGAGACCCCCGTCGCCAGCGACGACGCCTCGGCGAGGGTGGTCGAGAGGCTCCGCGCGAGCCCCGCCCTGCCGCTCCGGGCGCTCGCGAGCTCGTCGGTCGCCTCGGCGAGGGTGGTGCTGGCGCCGTCGGCGGCCCCGGCGAGGGAGTCGAGGGTTCCCGCCGCCGAGGACGCGGTGGTGCGCGCCGAGGAGATGGTCTCCCGCGCGCCCGCGATCTTCTCCTCGAGGTCGGAGAGGGTGCCTGACGCCTCGCGCAGGCGGCTCCCCGCCCCCTCCGCGGCCTCGTTCGCGCTGGCGCTGACCTGGTCGCCGGCGCCCTGCATCTTCTCGATCACGACCTTGCTCGCCGTGGCGACGAAGGTCTCGTCGATCTTGGACTCGATCGTGTTGGCGCCCGTGTCGGTGACCTTGGGGGCGATGGGGTTGAGCTTCTCGTTTACGTAATAGGTGACCTTCGGCGAGGAGACGTCGCCCGAAAGCACGCCGGAGAGCTCCTGGGTGAAGGTCTCGGGGAGTACGATGGCGGCGAAGTAGCGGCCCGAGGTCACGCCGTCGACCGCCTCGCTCTCGTCCACGAACTGCCAGTCGAGCTGGTCGTTCTCGCCGAGCTCCTGGACGACCATGTCGCCGGCGTCCACGAAGCCCATCCCGGCGACCTCGGCGCCCCGGTCGTTGTTGGCCACGGCTACCGAGACGCCCTGGGTGTTCTTGTAGGGGTCCCAGTTGGCGAGGACGTTGAGCCAGGCGTAGAGCGACGGGATGACGCAGACGCCGAGGGTGACGACGACGGCCACCGGGTTCCTGAGGATGCGCCTGAGGTCGCGCCTGAAGATCTGGAGTGCCTTTTCCACGGGGTTCTCCTGGGTCCGGGGATTGGGTGGGGGCGGCGTGCCCTGACGGGCGGCGGCCGCGCCGGGGCGCGTCGCCTGGCGCCCTCGGTCCGGCGTCGCGTGACGTGAACTCCTTGTGTGCGCGCGGGACCCTCCTACTTTACCCCAGGTGCCTGTGGATAATGCAGGGTACGAATTCGGGAGAAAGCGGTCTTCATGCGAAGCCTCCGGGACGCCGTGGACCGGCGCTACCTCAAGGTCGCCGCCTACGGCGTCTGCGCGGCCCTCCTCACCCTGCTCGCCGGCCTGCTGCTCTACCACTCCGGCGCCTTCTGGAGGGTCCTGCTCGACGTCGTCGGCTCGATCATGCGGCCGCTGTGCCTCGGCCTGCTCGTCGCCTACCTCCTGAGCCCCGTGGTGGGCATGGTCGAGCGGCACCTGCCCTTCAGGAGCAGGGCGGTGAGGCGCGACCTCGCCGTGGCCCTCACCGTCGTCATGGTGCTCGCGGTGGTGGTCGTGCTCATGTTCGCCACCCTGAGCGCGCTCCTGAGGCAGATCCAGGAGGTGCGCCTGGAGGACCTCAACTACGTCTACACCGAGCTGACCAGCCGCTACCGGGACTTCGCGGACATGGCGGTCGAGCAGCTCGCCAAGGCCGGCATCTCGCTGGACAGCGTCACGTCGCGCGTCGCCAGGCGCATGGCGGGGGAGGCCCAGGAGGTCTTCTCCGGCTACCTGCGCGGGCAGTTCCTCGACGCCGTCCTGGTGGGCATCGAGGCGAGCGTCGCCCTCACCGTGGCGGGCGTGCCCTACGGCGCCATGATCGGCATCCTCACCGGCCTGGGCAACCTGATCCCCTACCTCACGGGCTTCGTGGGCTACGGCACGCTGGCCGTCTCGTGCCTCGCCGCGGGCGACCTGCACAGGCTCGTGGTGGGCGGCGTGCTGCTCGCCGTCATCCTCGTCGTCGACTCCAACGTCGTGAACCCCAAGCTCCTGGGCACGACCGTCAAGGTGCACCCGCTGCTGGTCATCGCCTCCCTGATCGCGGGCGGCACGATCGGTGGCGTCCTCGGCATGCTCGTGGCCGTCCCCGTTGGCGCCTTCGTGAAGCTGCAGTTCGACCACTACCTCGATGCGCGCGCCGCCCGGGCGGCACGGCAGGCGGGCTCCGGCGAGGCCGTCGCCGCGCCCGACTGCGCCGAGCCCGGTTCGACGGAGGCGTAGGGCGCCGGCCGGCGGGAGCCCGGGGCGCAAGCCGGCCCGGGGCCTCGGGCCGGCGGGCTTGCGCGCCCCGCGCGCCCGCGCACGTTACAGCGTGTTGACGGCTTCCGCACGACGGGGCCCGAGGGCCTAAGGTTCTTCTCGACCACCCTCCCCGTCCACCCAGGAGGCCCCATGACGGCCGACAAGAGCATCCGCCCGCAAGAGCCCTGCCCGGGGCGCGCCCCCTTCAGGCTCCCCGCCTACCACGAGCCCGACTTCTCGGCGCCCGCGCTCGCGTCGGCGCCCGACGCGCGCCTCGCCGTGGTCGAGCAGGACGGCGTGGCCCCCGAGGGCTTCCACAGCACGTCGATGTACCCCGAGTACGTGAAGCTGCACGGGAGCTGGCACCTTGTTGCCGAGACGCGCATGGACGCCTCCGTGATCGTGCGCGAGGGCCCGGACGGGGCGCCCTCCTTCGACGTCGAGGCCAACCGCGCGCTCCGGAGGGGCGACAGGATCGTGCTCGGCCGCAGCGAGGACGGCAGCGAGGGCGTGCTCGTGCACACGCACGGCTTCGACGAGGAGGGCGGCGCGCGCGACGCCGGCGGCGGCGAGTTCGTCTTCCGCCAGGGCAGGAGCCGCGAGACCTCCTTCGCGCGCGACTACGACAGGCTGATCGCGCTTTTGCGCCACGAGCGCGAGCACGGCAACGTCCTGTGGGTGATGGGCCCCGCCTTCGCCTTCGACTACGACGCGCGCCGCTTCATGCAGGCCATGATCGAGGCCGGCTACGTGGACGGGGTGCTCGCGGGCAACGCGCTGGCCACCCACGACCTGGAGGCCGCCCACCTGCACACGGCGCTCGGCCAGGACATCTACACGCAGCGCTGCATGCCGAGCGGCCACCACAACCACCTCGACGTGATCAACCGCGTGCGCCGCTGCGGCTCGATCGCCGCGTTCGTCGACGAGTACCACGTGGACAACGGCATCATGTACCAGCTGGAGAAGTCGCACGTTCCCTACGTCCTGGCCGGCTCCATCCGCGACGACGGCCCGCTGCCCGAGGTAGTGGGCAACGTGTACGAGGCGCAGGACCGCATGCGCGAGCTCGTGCGCAGCGCCACGACCGTCATCTGCCTCGCGACGATGCTGCACACCATCGCGACGGGCAACCTCACCCCCTCGTTCCGCGTGACGGAGGACGGTACCGTCCGCCCGCTCTACCTCTACGCGGTCGACGCCGCGGAGTTCGTGGTCAACAAGCTGCAGGACAGAGGGTCGCTCTCCGCGACGGCCATCGTCACCAACGTGCAGGACTTCATCACCATCGTGGCGAAGGGCCTGGGCGTCGTGCCGACGGCGGGCCCCTGGGGCTAGCCATGGGGCAGGCGAAGCGAGAAGGGCTCCTGATCAGGGAGGCCACGCCCGAGGACGCGCCCGCGCTCCTCGCCATCTACGCGCCCTACGTGCGCGAGACGGCCATCTCCTTCGAGCTCGTGCCGCCCTCGGAGGAGGAGTTCCGCCGGAGGATCGCCTCGACGCTCGAGCGCTACCCCTACCTCGTGGCCGAGCGCGCGCCCGAGCCGGGGGGCGCGCCGGTGCCCGTGGGCTACGCCTACGTCGGCCCCTTCCACGAGCGCGAGGCCTACCGCACGAGCGCCGAGACCTCGATCTACGTCGCCGCGGACGAGCGCGGCCACGGCGTGGGCCGCGCGCTCTATGACGAGCTCGAGCGCCGCTGCGCCGCGGCGGGCATCTGCAACCTCTACGCCTGCGTCGCCTACGCGAGCGCGCCCGACGCCCACCTCACCAACGCGAGCGCGGCCTTCCACGAGGCGCTCGGCTACCGCCTCGTCGGCAGGTTCGAGAAGTGCGCGCGCAAGTTCGGCACCTGGTACGACATGGTCTACCTCGAGAAGTTCGTCGCGCCCCACGAGTAGGGCGCACCCGCGCCCGGGCCGCACGACCTTCTCGCCTGCCGTTCGCCACGAGAAGCTCGCCGTCCGCGATTCGGTACTTTACATCTGTGATAACCGAACATTTCGTATCAGTTTCTTTCTCCGCCGCATGAAGGGTGCCTGAAGTCCCAGTGACTAGGATTTCGGCCGACGCACGTGGAACGTCCGCGTGCGGCGATTGCGCGTTTGGGGGAGAGGCCCCCTGCGCATGACGCGGCGCCCGCGAGGGGGTCGTCAGAGCCCCGCAGGGGAGGTTAGTAACATGAATGGATTGACAGTCATCGTTATCGCGGCGGTGGCCCTGGTCATTGGCTACGTGGGCTACGGCCGTTGGCTGGCTGGCTCCTGGGGCGTCGATCGCGACGCGCTGACGCCCGCCGTGCGCATGGAGGACGGCAAGGACTTCACCCCCGCCTCGCGCTTCTCCGTCTTCGCGCACCAGTTCTCATCCATCTGTGGCGCGGGCCCGGTGACGGGCACCATCGTGGCCATGATGTTCGGCTGGCTGCCGGTGCTGCTGTGGGTCCTCGTCGGCGGCATCTTCTTCGGCGCCGTGCATGACTTCGGCGCGCTCTACGCCTCGGTCAAGAACAACGGCAAGTCCCTGGGCCAGCTGATCGAGAAGTACATCGGCAGGACCGGGCGCCGCCTCTTCCTGCTCTTCAGCTTCCTGTTCTGCTGCGTCGTCGTCGCGGCCTTCACTTCGATGGTGGCCGGCACCTTCGGCGCCACCTACGTGGACGGCGCGCTCGACGCGGGCAAGTCCTACGCCGCCGGCTGCGCGGGCACCATCTCCATCCTCTTCACCTTCTTCGCCATCGCCTTCGGCTGGCTCGACCGCAGGTTCCAGCTGGCCGGCGTGCCCAAGTTCGTGCTCGCCGTCCTCATGATCGGCGTCATGTTCGCGCTCGGCATGAGGTTCCCGCTCTACCTCTCCACCGGCGCCTGGGTCGCCGTCGTGATGCTCTACCTCGTCTTCGCGAGCACCATGCCCATCCAGACCCTCAAGCAGCCGCGCGACTTCCTGACCGCCATCATGATGGTCGCCATGATCGCCTGCGCCGTCCTCGGCGTCGTCGTCCTCGGCGCGACCGGCCGCGCGACCATGAGCGCCCCGATGGTCGCCTCCTCCGAGCAGATGAGCGCGCTCGCCGCCAAGGGCAACTACCTCTTCCCGGTGCTGTTCGTCTCCGTCGCCTGCGGCGCCCTCTCCGGCTTCCACAGCCTGGTCTCCTCCGGCACCTCCTCCAAGCAGCTCTCCAACGAGGCTGACGCCCTGCCCGTCGGCTACGGCGCCATGGTCCTCGAGAGCTTCGTCGGCGTGCTCGCCATCGTCGTCGCCGGCATCATGTTCTCCGACATGAACACCGCCGGCACGGGAGCCCTCAACGCCGGCGTCGCCTCGACTCCGTTCCAGATCTTCGCGGCAGGCGTCGCCCGCGGCATGGAGAGCTTCGGCATCGACAACACCTTCGCCACCGTCTTCATGACCATGAACGTCTCCGCCCTGGCGCTGACCTCGCTCGACGCCGTCGCCCGCATCGGCCGCACCTCCTTCCAGGAGTTCTTCTACCGCACCAACGACGCGGCGGAGAGCAGCGAGAAGCGCTCCGGCGCCCTGGGCGTCGTCACCAACACCTGGGTCGCGACCGCGGCCACCCTCGCCCTCGGTTGGGCCCTCTGCTACGGCGGCTACCTCAACATCTGGCCGCTCTTCGGCGCCTCCAACCAGCTGCTCGGCGGCATGACCATGATTACGCTGGCCGTCTTCTGCAAGGCCACCGGCCGCAAGGGCTGGATGCTCTACGCTCCCGTGGCCTTCCTGCTCGTGTGCACCTTCACCTCTCTGGCCATGAGCATCTGGGGCTGCGTCACGGCGCTCGCCGGCGGGCTCACCTTCGCCGTCGTCGCCACCAAGGGCCTCCAGCTCGTCTTCGCCGTGCTGCTCACGGTCCTCGGCGTCATCGTCGCCTACAACTGCCTCAAGGAGCTCGTGCGCACCGAGGCCGGCTCCATGCCCGACGAGGAGCCCGAGTGGAGCGAGATGGGCCGCGAGCACGTCTCCCAGGCGAGGGTCGACCAGGCCGAGCGCGCCGCCAAGGCCGGCAAGGCCGCGGTGGGCGCCTAGCCTCGAGCCCTCGGCAGCACCCGCCATCGGATTGTCCGGGCCCGTCCGCAGCAAGCCGCTGCGGACGGGCCCTTCTCTTAAGGAGGTGCCCCGCCCCTTAAGACTTCATAAGGAAGCCGCCGGTCGCCCGCGCGGGGCGCCCGCGTAGGATGTGGTCGAAGGATTCAGGCAGCGCGGGGCGCCACCCCGCGCGGCCGGCGGGAGGTGAGAGGACATGGCGGGTTCCAAGATACTGATCATCGAGGACGACCAGGACATCCGCGAGGGCGTCACGGTCCTTCTCGAGGGCGAGGGCTACGAGGTCTCGGGCGCCGCGGACGGCGCCGAGGGGCTGGCCCTGCTCACGGACGACTGCGACCTCGTCATCCTCGAC
This sequence comes from Olsenella sp., assembly GCA_036454645.1. Taxonomy (GTDB): domain Bacteria; phylum Actinomycetota; class Coriobacteriia; order Coriobacteriales; family Atopobiaceae; genus Olsenella_K. The sequence continues at coordinate 48,706 of JAZHSQ010000003.1, forward strand.
GTGATGATGCCCGGCATGTCCGGGATAGACACCTGCAAGGAGATCCGCCGGCGCCAGTCCATGGTGCCGATCCTGTTCCTCTCCGCGAAGACCAAGGAGTCCGACAAGGCAACGGGCCTGCTCTCCGGCGGCGACGACTACCTCTGCAAGCCCTTCTCCTACACGGAGCTGCTCGCCCGCGTGAAGGCGCTCATCCGCCGCTACCACCTCTACCAGGGAAAGCCCGACGACGACTTCCGGCCCAAGGACTGCGACGTGGTGAGCGGCGACCTCGAGGTCGGGCTCGAGTCGGGCGTGGTCAAGCTCGGCGGGACCCCCGTCAGCCTGACCGACACCGAGTTCGGGATCCTGCGCCTGCTCGCCGAGGCGCCCGGCACGATCCACTCCGCCCGCCAGATCTACGAGACGGTGTGGGGCCTGCCCTACGAGCACTCGGCGAACGCCACGATTATGGTGCACGTCTCGCACCTGCGCAACAAGATCGAGCGCGACCCCAAGCAGCCCGTCCACGTCAAGACGGTCTGGGGGAGGGGATACCGCTTTGAGTAGGCTGCGCCACCTCCTCTTCGGCGGCTCGCTGCGCGTCCGGCTGGTCAAGCTGGTCATCGCGAGCGCCCTGGCCGCCATCGGGGCCTTCTTCGCCCTCTCCTGGGCCGCGCACGTCGTGAGCAGGGATACGGGCGCGATGAGCTCCTACATCAACAGGCGCTACGACGAGAGCGCCCGCAGCCTCGGCGACTTCATGGTCGCCAACGACGTGACCGAGGCGAGCTCGGGGAGGCTCGGGACCTGGGTGCACGAGCACCGCGACGTGGAGATCGAGGTCTTCAGCGACGAGGGCTTCGTCTACGCCTCCGACTTCATGCTCGACGGCAGCCAGCTCCCCAGCCTCGACTCCGAGGAGCTCCCCGCCTACGACGGCATGCGCGTCTTCGGCCTCGAACTCGCAGACGGCACGCCCGTGACCGTCTACCTCTTCGGGTCCTTCAGCTTCGCGTTCCTCGTCGGCCTGAGGGCCGTCTGCGCCATGGCCGCCACGCTTCTCTTCTTCGTTCTCTTCCTCTGGGGGGTCACGCGTCGCGTCGCCTACGTGAGGCGCCTCGAGAGCGCCGTCGTGGCCATGGGCGCGGGCGACCTCGAGACCCCCGTGGAGGTGCGGGGCGACGACGAGCTCGCGAGCCTCGCCTCCCAGATGGACCAGATGCGCGTCTCGTTCTCCGAGCAGATCGAGTCGGAGAAGAGCGCCAAGCAGGCCAACCGCGACCTCGTCACCACCATGTCGCACGACCTGCGCACGCCCCTCACGTCGCTTCTGCTCTACGTGCAGATCCTCAAGGACGGCAAGTACGCCGACGAGGCGCAGCTCGGGGAGTACCTCGACAAGATCTACGGTCGCAGCATGCAGATCAAGACCCTCTCGGACTCCCTCTTCCACCACTTCCTGGTGGAGGACGAGGCGCCGGGCGAGAAGGACGCGCGCGGACCGCTGGGCCTCGTGATGGGCGACCTCCTCGCGGAGTTCTCGTCCTCCCTCGAGGCCGCCGGCTTCGACGTCGTCCTGGAGGGCTCGCTCGAGGACGTGGAGCGCCCCGTCGACGAGAGCGCGCTCGCGCGCGTCCTCGACAACCTGCTCTCCAACATCTACAAGTACGCGGCCCGCCACTCCGAGGTCACCATCCTCGCCTACCGCGACGCGCGCCGCTGCGAGGACGGGCGCGCGGCTGCGCTCGCGCCGGCCGACGTCTGCGGCCTCAGGATCACCAACGAGGTCGAGCCCGCCCCCGAGGCGCGCGAGAGCACCCGCATCGGCCTCGAGAACGTCCGCGCCCTCATGTCCCAGATGGGCGGCAGCTACCGCGTCGAGCGGGGGGACGCCCGCGACGGCGCACCCGGAACCTACACCTCCGTCCTCGAGTTCTCGCTTCGCGCCCCCGATGGTCGGACGTCGTCCACAGAAGGAAGGAACTGACATGTCAGACGAGAAGAACCAGCAGGTGGCGAACGTCCTCGAGTGGCTCGAGGCCTCGGCGGCGGCGCATCCGGACAAGGTCGCCTTCGCGGACGACGCCTCCGAGCTCACCTACGCGAGGCTCGAGCGCGGCGCCCGCTCCGTGGCGACGGGGCTCGCCCGCGCCGGCGCGGTCCGCGAGCCGGTCGCGATCCTCCTTCCGCGCGGCGTGCTGCAGCCCCTCGCCATGTTCGGCGTCGCCTACAGCGGCGGTCCCTACGTCGTGCTCGACTCGGGTTCGCCGCGCGAGCGCCTCGCCAAGATCGTGGCCTCGATGCGCCCGGCGCAGCTCCTCTGCTGCGACGAGACCCGCGAGCTCGGGGAGGGCCTGCTGCCGGGCCGCTGCCTGGACGTCCGCGCCGCCGCCTCGCTCGAGCCCGACGACGAGCTCCTCGCCGACGTGCGGCTCGCCTCGAGCCCCGAGGACCTGCTCTACGTGCTCTACACCTCCGGCTCCACGGGCACGCCCAAGGGCGTCATGGTGACGCACGCCAACGTCGCCTCCTACGTCTCGTGGTTCGCGGACACCTTCGGGATCGACGAGTCCACCGTGTTCGGCAGCCAGACGCCGTTCTACTTCAGCATGTCCGTCTCGGACCTGTTCGCCTGCGTGCGCCAGGGCGCCACGATGCAGATCGTCCCGCGCGCGCTCTTCTCGTTCCCCGTGCGCCTGGTCGAGTTCCTGAACGAGCGCCGCGTGAACACCCTGTACTGGGTGCCCACGGCCCTCCAGATCTTCTCGCGCTGGGACGTGCTCTCGGTGGCGCCGCTCGAGTTCGTCCGCAAGGTCATGTTCGCCGGCGAGGTCATGCCGACGCCGACCCTCAACTACTGGATGGACCACCTGCCCGAGGCGCGCTTCGCCGACCTCTTCGGCCCCACCGAGACGACCGACATCTGCACCTACTACAAGGTGGACCGCCGCCTCGCCGACGACGAGCCGCTGCCGATCGGCAGGCCCTGCGAGGGGCTGCGCGCCTACGTCCTCACCGAGGACGGCCGGCAGGCGAAGGTGGGCGAGGAGGGCGAGCTCTACGTGGGTGGCCCCTTCGTGGCCAAGGGCTACCTGGGCGACGCCCGCCGCACGATGCAGGCCTTCGTGCCCGACCCGCTCGACCCCGCCCGCGGGTTGGTCTACCGCACGGGCGACATCGTCCGCATGGGCGAGGACGGCAACCTGCGCTACGTGAGCCGCAAGGACACGCAGATCAAGCGCAGCGGCTACCGCATCGAGCTCGGCGAGGTCGAAGCCGCCGCCGTGGCGGTGGAGGGCGTGGGCTCCTGCGCCGCCGTCTTCGAGGCCGCGCGCGACCAGATCGTGCTCTTCTGCACCGGCCGCAAGCTCGACCGGGACCGGGTGGCCAAGGCGCTGCGCGCCCGCCTGCCGCACTACATGGTGCCGGACAGGATAGAGACGGTCCGCACCATGCCGCTCAACCGCAACGGCAAGATCGACCGGCACGCGCTGGCGGCGCTGGGCGCCTCGGCGTAGGGGGCGGCCGCAGCCTGCCGGCGGCAGGTCAGTAGCTTCGAGCAACAGTCGCACGTCGATGGCCGCCGGGAGGCGGCGGGCCCCGCGGGGCCGAGGAGGGAGAGGCACCATGGAGGACACCAAGCAGCAGGTCAAGGAGATTCTCGAGAGGCTCGTGCCGGGCGTGGACGTCGAGGGGACGCCCGACCTGGTCAAGGCCGGCGTGATCGACTCGATGGTCTCGATCATGCTGGTCAACGAGCTCGAGGACGCCTTCGACATCGAGGTGACGCCGCTCGACATGGTCCCGGAGAACTTCTCCTCCGTGCAGGCGATCGCCGACTTCGTCGACGGCCAGCTCGCCTAGGGGGCTCCCGTGTCGCTCTCCTCCTGGTCCTACCTGCTCGCCTTCCTGCCCGCGACCGTCCTCGCCTACGCGCTCTGCCCCCGGCGGGCGCGCTGGGCGGTCGTCCTGGCGGCGAGCTACTGCTTCCTGTGGCTCTCGAGCGGATGGCTCGTGCTCTACGTGGCGCTCGCCACCCTCGTCACCTACGGGAGCGCGCTCTGGGTCCAGGGGGTCTTCCGCAGAGGGGAGCAGGCGGCGCCCGCGGACGAGACGCGCCGGCAGGCCCGGGAGCGCCGGCGGGCGACCAAGCGCCGCGCCAGGCGCGTCATGCTCGTCGGGGTCCTCGCCGACCTCGCGGTCCTTGTCGCCCTCAAGTACGGCGGCATGCTCGCGAGCTCCCTCGACGCCCTCCGCGGCGCCCTGGGGATGCAGCCCCTCTTCGGGGGCGCGAGCGCGGTGGCGATGCCGCTCGGCATCTCCTTCTACACCCTCATGTGCATGGGCTACGTGATCGACGTCTACCGCGGCAAGTACGAGGCCTGCCGCAACCTCGGCACGGTCGCTACCTTCGTGGCCTTCTTCCCGCACCTGACCGAGGGCCCGATCGGCACCTTCGACGCGCTCGCGCCGCAGCTGCGCGCGGGCCGGGTCGCCCGCGGCAGGGCGCTCACCCGCGCGACCTACCTCATCCTCTGGGGCCTCTTCAAGAAGCTCGTGGTCGCCGACCGCCTGAACCCGCTCGTCGGGGAGGTCTTCGCCAACCACGCCTCCTACCAGGGGCTCGTCGTGGTGCTCGCCGCCGTGCTCTACACGGTGCAGCTCTACGCGGACTTCTCGGGCGTGGTCGACGTGGCGCGGGGCTCGGCCGAGCTCATGGGCGTCTCGCTGGCGCCCAACTTCCGCCAGCCGTTCTTCTCGCACGACGTGAACGAGTTCTGGCGCCGCTGGCACATGACCCTGGGCGCCTGGCTCAAGGAGTACGTCTTCTTCCCGGTCTCGCTCTCGGGCGCGACGCGGCGCGTCACCACGTGGGCGCACGCGCACCTGAAGGGCAACGCGGCCAGGGTCGCCTCGACGCTGCTCGCCCTCCTCGCCGTGTGGAGCGCCTGCGGCATCTGGCACGGCGCCTCCTGGAAGTACCTGGTCTACGGCTTGTACTACTTCGCCCTGGTCTTCCTCGGCATGCTGCTCGAGCCGGTCTTCGCACGGCTCGCGTCGGCGCTCGGTCAGGACCGGAGGGCGCCCCTCTGGCGCGGGGTCGCCGTGGCGCGCACGTGCCTTCTGGTCGTCGTGGGCATGACGCTGTTTCGCGCGGACACGCTCGCGGACTTCGGGCAGATGGTGGCGTCGGTCTTCGCCGGCGCGGGTCTGGGGCCCCTGGCCTCGGGCGAGCTCTTCGCCCACGGCTGCGACCTCCTCGACCTTAGGGTCGCGCTCGCCGGCGCGGCCGTCATGCTCGCCTTCGACGTGCTCCAGCGGCGGCCCGGCGGCGTGAGCGGTCTCGTGCTCGACCACGGGACCCCCCTCAGGTGGGCCGCGGGCGTGGGGCTTCTGTGCGCCGTGGTGGTCTTCGGCGCCTACGGGGTGGGCTACTCCCCGGTGGCCTCGATCTATGCAGGCTTCTAGCGCCTTCGGAGGCGATGACATGGACGGAAAGGTGAGGCCCGCAGGCGAGGCCGAGGGCGCGTCGGCGGCGCAGGGCGCTGCGGGGGCGACGGGCGCTGCGGCGACGGGGGCGCCCGCTGCCGGAGGGGACGGACGGCGCGGGCTCGGCCGCGGCGCGCTGCGCGTCTGCTGCGCCCTCCTCGTCGCGTTGGCGGCCCTGCTGGGGCTCGGCCGGTTGCTCCAGACGCGCGACCCGAGCGCGACCAAGGGCGTGCTCTACCCCTTCGTGTACAACTACGCCAAGATGGACGAGGACTCGATCGACGCCCTCGTCGTGGGCGACTCGAGCGCCATGTACGACATATCGCCCAAGGTCATGGGCGAGCGGACGGGCATCTCCTCCTACAACGCCGGCAGCCCCAACCAGTCCGTCGAGACCTCCTGGGAGCTCGTGCGCGACGTGTGGGGCCACCAGAGCCCGCGCTACGTGGTGCTCGAGGTCAACGAGCTCTTCACCGAGACCGAGACGGACAAGGCCGTGAAGAGCATGCTGCAGACGGCCCTGCCCGTCCTGCGCGACCACAGCAACTGGAAGCTGCTCGCCACGGGCGGGCTCGGGCAGGACGGCTCGGCGCTCACCGAGGACCTGGGCTACTACCCCTCCGACGACGTGGTGGCGTGCACCAACGCGGACTACATGGCGACCAACGCCCAGCCGGGGGAGATCCCGTTCTGGTCGAGGGCCTACCTCGGCTGGATCCAGCGCGTCTGTGAGGAGCACGGCGCGACCCTGGTGCTCGTCTCGACCCCCAACGCGAGCGAGTGGAGCCAGTCCAAGCACGACCTCGTCGCGGCCTGGGCCTCCGAGCACGGCCTCGCCTACCTGGACGCCAACGTCGACCCCTCGGTCGGCGTCGACTGGTCCCAGGACACGCGCGACGGCGGGATGCACCTCAACCGCTCCGGTGGCACGAAGCTCTCGAACTGGCTCGCGGACCGGCTGGCGGAGCTGTAGCGGCCCCACGTCCTTCTCCGTGGACGCTGACGGACGCAGAGGGCGGCGCCGGGCGCGCGTGGGCTACACTCGGGTGGACTGACACGCCGGGCCCGCCTGCGGGCCACGAGAAGGGGAGGCACCATGTCCACGCCCGAATCCTGCGGTCTGGGAACCAAATGCGTCCAGGCGGGCTACGAGCCCGAGAACGGCGGCCCGCGCCAGGTCCCGATCGTCCAGTCCACGACCTTCAAGTACGACACGAGCGAGGACATGGGCAGGCTCTTCGACCTCGAGGCGGAGGGCTACTTCTACTCGCGGCTGCAGAACCCCACCTGCGACCACGTGGCCGCCAAGATCTGCGCCCTGGAGGGCGGCACGGCCGGCATGCTGACCAGCTCCGGGCAGGCGGCCAACTTCTTCGCCCTCTTCAACGTCTGCCAGGCGGGCGACCACGTCGTGGCTTCGAGCTCCATCTACGGCGGCACCTACAACCTGATCAAGGTGACCATGGCCAAGATGGGCATCGAGTCCACGTTCGTCTCGCCCGACGCCACCGACGACGAGCTCGACGCGGCCTTCAGGCCCAACACCAAGGTCATGTTCGGCGAGTCGATCGCCAACCCCGCGCTCACGGTGCTCGACATCGAGCGCTTCGCCCGCGCCGCCCACGCGCACGGCGTCCCGCTGATCGTGGACAACACCTTCCCCACGCCGATCAACCTGCGTCCCTTCGAGTGGGGCGCCGACATCGTGACGCACTCCACGACCAAGTACATGGACGGTCATGCCTCGGCGGTCGGCGGCGCGATCGTGGACTCCGGCAACTTCGACTGGATGGCGCACGCGGACAGGTTCCCCGGGCTGACCACGCCGGACGAGAGCTACCACGGCATCGTCTACGCAGAGAGGTTCGGGCAGGGCGGCGCCTTCATCACCAAGGCAACCTCCCAGCTCATGCGCGACTTCGGCTCCACGCAGTCGCCGCAGAGCGCCTACCTGCTCAACCTCGGGCTCGAGTCGCTCCACGTGCGCATGGCTCGCCACGTGGAGAACGGCCAGGCGGTCGCGGAGTTCCTCGAGGCGCACCCCAAGGTGGAGAAGGTCGCCTATCCCGGGCTTGCGAGCAGCCCCTACCACGAGCTCGCGCGCAGGCTCATGCCCAAGGGCGGCTGCGGCGTGGTCTCCTGCGAGCTCACCGGCGGGCGAGAGACGGCCTCGCGGTTCATGCGCGCGCTCAGGCTCGCCTCGATCGAGACGCACGTGGCGGACTCGCGCACCTGCTGCCTCAACCCGGCGAGCAGCACGCACCGGCAGATGAGCGACGAGGAGCTGGCGGCCGCGGGCGTGCCCGCCGGCCTGGTCAGGATCTCCTGCGGGCTCGAGGACAAGGAAGACATCATCGCCGACCTCGCGCAGGCGCTCGATGCCTGCTAGCGCCGCGGGCGGGGCCGCGGGGTCCGGCGGTGCCGCGGGCCCGCGCGCAGACCTCGTGCGCGCCCGCGCCGAGCTCGAGCGCGCCGTGGTCGGCCTGGGGCTGCCCGCGGAGCTCGCCGGGGTCCTCGCCCGCGAGCTGCGCGGCGAGGGGTCCCTGCGCCGCATGAGCGCCTACCTGCGCGAGGTCCGTCCGACCCGGATGGAGGACATCGCCGACGAGCTGCTCGCCATCACCTTCGAGCGCGACGTCTGGAGCGAGCGGAAGGCGAGCGAGGAGTCCAACCACCGCTTCTACGAGATGCAGCGCGCGGGGATCCGCTCGGCCGACGTGGACGACGAGCTCGAGGACGAGATGGACGCGCTCGAGCGGGACGACGCCGGCGACGGCGGCGACGGGACCGCGGGGGGCCTCGGGTACTGAGCGCGGGCGCGCGGCCGGCCGGCGCGCGTCCTCGGGCCGCGCGTCCTTCTCGCCTACCGGCGCCTAGGCGCCCGCCCCTTGCCTCGGCAGGGCGCGGGCGAGCACGCGGTCGTAGGTCGCGGCCAGGACCTGCTGGAACAGCGTGCCGATGACGACGGGGAACATGACCTCGGGCGGGAAGTAGTTGGCCGCGATGACGGCGCCCGCCGAGATGTTGCGCATGCCCGCGCCGAAGGTCATGGAGACGGTGACGTCGCGCGGCTGTCGCAGGAGGCGCGCTGCGATGAGGCCCCACAGGTACGCGGTCGCCGAGAAGAGCGCGATGAAGGCCATGACCGCGACGAGGACGGGCGTGAGTCCGCGCAGGTAGGGAGCGATGCCCGACGCGTTCGTCGTGATGATGGCGACCATGGCGATGCGGGCGGCCGGGGCGAGCGGGGGCGCGAGGCGGCGCTTGGCGCTGCCGTGCGAGAGGTCGTTTGTGAGCGTGCCCACGACGACCGGGATGGCGACGGTCAGGAGCAGGTTCAGCATCATCGACGTGAGGTCCACCTGGATCGTCTGACCCATCAGGAGCTTCAGGGTGAGCGGCAGCGTGACAGGCGAGAGCAGCGAACTCGCGAGGAGGATCACCAGGCTCAGGGCCTGGTTGCCGCCGCCGATGCCGCACCACATGACCGTCAGCGCGGCGACGGGGACGGAGTACTCGAGCAAGATCCCGCAGACGATCTGCTGGTCGAACCCGAACAGCAGGCTTGCGAGGGCGAAGGCGAGCGCGGGCAGGGCGGCGATGGAGAGCGCGAGCGTCACCAGGATGGGCAGCGGGCGGGCGAGCGCGTCCCTCGAGCTCCCGAGGGTGTTGGAGAGCGCGCCCTGGAAGGAGACGAACGCGAAGAGCGGCGTCACGGCCGGGTGCAGGAGCGAGACCTGGTCGGGGAAGAGGCAGGCCACCAGCACGCAGGCGGGCGAGATCCACATCATGTGGTGCCCGATGTAGTCCCCGATCGCACGCCAGGCCCCCAAGGCCGCCTCCTCCAGGTTGATTGCGCCGCCATGGGTCCGGCGGGGCCGCTTCCACGATGCCACCTTAGCGCGTGGGCCGCGGTGCGCGGCTGTCGCGCTCGCATCGGACCACCCGTTGCAATAAACCTCTGATCGCGGGCTTCTCGGGACGCAGTGCGGGGCCGCGGGGCGCAGTGCGCGGGGTTCTCGGGACGCAGTGCGGGGCCGCGGGCCCCGTAATTACGCACGGGTGAGAAAAAACATAAAAATAAAAACAAATGAGCTGGGCTTTTGTGGAAGTGCGTTTCAGCCGTGCGTAACTCGTACCCCCGCGGCGGCCCCCTGCGCCCCCCGCGGCTCCGTCGCAGCGCCCAGCGCGAGGATTTCCCGGTCGCGGACGCCTTCCCCTCCGACGTGCAATAGACTTGGTCGCAGGACGAGGGCGGCGCGGCGCCGTCCCGCCATGTGTGAGGAGGGGAGGGCGATGTCGGAGAGGTACCAGCCCGCCGCGGCGGGGGAGTGCGTGGGCGAGGGCCTCTGGCTCGTGCGGCGCGAGTCCGGCCTCGCCCTCGTGAGCGATGACGGCCTCGAGCTCACGGGTGACTTCTCCGCCATGCGCAGGCGCCTGCGTCCTCAGAACCTGGCCCACGAGCTTCTCGTCCGCGCGGCGAGGGTCAAGGGCGTCGCGCACCCGACCGTCTTCGACGCCACGGCCGGCCTGGGGGAGGACTCCTTCCTGCTGGCCTCCGCGGGCTTCTCGGTCACCCTCTGCGAGCGCGACCCCGTGATTGCCGCGCTCCTGGCCGACGCGCTCGAGCGCGCCGCCGCGGACCCGGGCCTCGCGCAGGCCGCCTCGCGCATGCGCCTCGTCCGCGCCGACAGCGTGGCCGAGCTCGCGACGCTCGAGCAGGCACCTGACGTGGTCTTTCTCGATCCGATGTTCCCCGGCAGGCAGAAGAGCGCGCTCGTGAAGAAGAAGCTGCAGCTCCTGCAGCGCCTGGAGCGGCCGTGCCCCGACGAGGCCGGGCTCATGGGCGCCGCGCTGGCCGCGCGCCCGCGCAAGGTCGTGGTCAAGCGGCCGGCCAAGGGCCCGTGGCTCGCGGGCGTGAGGCCTAGCTACTCGCTGGCCGGAAAGGCCGTGCGCTACGACTGCGTCGTGCCGGCGTCTTGCGGTGACCTCGCGCAGGCGGAGAAGGACCCGCGCTCGTAGCGGCGTCCGTGCGGTCACTGCGAATTCCTCGCAGGACGCTGGTCGCCCATTGACAGTGGGCTTGCAGGCCCTTATCCTTTATCGCAACGTATGAACAGATGCTCATAAGATCACCAATGAGACCAGGGGGCCGCCCGGACCCGCCCGGGACACCCGGACCCGCGGAGGTCGCCCGCAAGCCAGAAGGAGAGGCGCCATGGAAGAGGAAGAGAACCGGACGAAGCTCGCGCGCATCGTCGCGTCGGCCGTGCTGCTCGTGGTCGCCGTCGTCGTCCAGCGCACGGTCGAGCTGCCCATGTGGGGCTACCTGCTCGCCTACCTCGTGCCCTACCTCGTCGCCGGCTACGACGTGCTCGCCGAGGCGTGGGAGGGCGTCCGCGAGGGCGACCCGTTCGACGAGGACTTCCTGATGGCGATCGCCACCATCGGCGCCCTCGCGATCGGCTTTCTGCCCGGGTCGGACCCGGAGTTCGCCGAGGCCGTCTTCGTGATGCTCTTCTTCCAGGTCGGCGAGCTCTTCGAGGACATCGCCGAGGACCGGAGCGAGCGCTCCATCTCGCACCTCATGGACATCCGTCCCGACGTCGCGACCGTCGTGCGCGACGGGGCGGAGAAGGTCGTCAGCCCCGCGGACGTCCGGGTGGGCGAGACCATCGTGGTCAGGCCCGGCGAGCGCGTGCCGCTCGACGGCGTGGTGCTCGAGGGCGAGACGAGCCTCGACACCATGGCGCTCACGGGCGAGTCCATGCCGCGCCCGGCCGGCGTCGGCGACGAGCTGCTCTCCGGCTGCGTCAACGTCTCCGGCGTGGTCCGGGCGCGCGTGACCAAGTCGTTCGGCGAATCGACCGCCTCCAAGGTGCTCGACCTCGTGGAGAACGCCAGCGAGAGCAAGTCGCGCTCCGAGGCCTTCATCACGCGCTTCGCCCGCGTCTACACGCCGGTGGTCGTCTTCGCCGCCGTGGCCACGGCGCTCGTCCCGCCCCTGGTCTCGGGTGACTTCGCGGCGAGCTTCCCCACGTGGCTCGCCCGCGCGCTGACCTTCCTCGTGGTCTCGTGCCCCTGCGCGCTCGTGATCAGCGTGCCCCTCACGTTCTTCGGCGGCCTCGGCGGCGCCTCCCGCCGCGGCATCCTGGTCAAGGGCTCCAACTACCTCGAGGCCCTCGCGAAGGCCGGCGTGGTCGTGTTCGACAAGACCGGCACGCTCACCAAGGGCGAGTTCGAGGTCGTCTCCGTCGTGAGCGCCGCGCAGGCGGGCGAGAAGGACGTCGCGCCAGCAACCGCCGCGCCCGCCGGCGCCAGCGACGAGCTCCTCCACTTCGCCGCCCACGTCGAGAGCTTCTCGAACCACCCGATCGCGACGGCGCTGCGCGAGGCCTTCTCCTGCCTCGACGACGGCTGCGAGGTCGCAGACGTGCACGAGGTCGCCGGCAAGGGCATCGTAGGGACCGTGAACGGGCACGTCGTGGCCGTGGGCAACGAGCTCCTGATGCAGGAGCGCGGCGTCGCGTGCGCCAGCGCGCACGAGCGCGGCACCATCGTCCATGTCGCCTCCGACGACGCCTACCTCGGCTACGTCGTGATCGCCGACGAGCCCAAGCCCGACGCCAGGAAGGCCGTCGCCGACATCAAGGCCGAGGGGGTCCGCCGCACGGTCATGCTGACGGGCGACCGCGCCCCCGTCGCCGAGTCGGTCGCCTCCGAGCTCGGCATCGACGAGGTGCACGCCGAACTTCTCCCCCAGGACAAGGTCTCCGAGGTCGAACGCCTCATCTCCGAGAAGGGCGAGGGCGAGACGCTCGCCTTCGTCGGTGACGGCATCAACGACGCGCCGGTGCTGGCCCGCGCCGACATCGGCATCGCGATGGGTGCGCTCGGCTCCGACGCCGCCATCGACGCCGCGGACGTGGTGCTCATGGACGACGAGCCCTCCAAGATCGCCGTCGCGATCCGCGTCGCCCGCTGCACCCTGCGCATCGCGCGACAGAACACGGTCTTCGCGATCGCGGTCAAGGTGGCCGTCCTCGTGCTCGCCTTCTTCGGACTCGCGTCGATGTGGCTCGCCGTCTTCGCCGACGTGGGCGTGATGGTGCTCGCAGTGCTGAACGCCACCCGCGCCCTCAGGTAGCGCGGCTGCGCGGCTGCGGCTCGCATGGGGCGGGGCCCATGCGCGCTCGAGCGGGCCGAGGTGGCGCAGGGACTGCCGGGGCCGTACCATAGGAAGGAAGTGTCGAAGGGGCGCGCCGACAGGCGCGCCTCGTTTGTGGTGAGGGCCGCGCGCCTGGAAGCTTGCGGTGAGGGCTTGCCCTGGGTGGCGGCGCGTGCCGGGTGAGGGCCGCGCGCCTGGCCGCATGCAACCGCGCGCCTGCGGACCGCGAGGTCCTTGTCGCACCCAAGCCACGAGAGGTTCGTCCACGAGAGAAGGGAACTGGCATGTCAGACGCCGTCAAGACCTACGCGAGCAGGGACGAGATCCCCGACGAGTACAAGTGGGACCTCTCGTCGCTCTTCGCGAGCGACGAGGAGTTCTCCTCCGCCCTCAAGGCGGCGGAGTCGCTGGTGGGGGAGTACGCCTCCTGGGAGGGGAGGGCCTGCTCCACGGGCGAGGACCTTCTCGCCTACCTGCGCTTCGACGATGACGCGACCCTCGCGCTGGAGCGGCTGGCCTGCTACGCCGGCCGCCGCGCCGACGAGGACGCCCGCGTCAGCAGGTACCAGGACATGCAGGCGCAGGTGACGTCTCTGCTCACGCGCGTGGAGTCGGCCTCCGCGTGGTTCTCGCCCGCAATCCTCGCCCTGCCCGACGAGCGGCTCGACGGCTGGTACGCCTCCGTCGACGGCCTCGCGCTCTACAAGCTCGCGCTCGACCGCGTCCGCGCCCTGCGCGACCACACCCTCGCGCCGGAGGAGGAGGCCCTTCTCGCCCAGGCGGGCGAGATGGCGGCCCAGCCGGGCCTGGCGTTCACCATGCTCAACAACGCCGACCTCACCTTCCCGGACGCGACCGACTCCGCGGGCGAGAAGCACCCGGTGACCCACGGCAGCTTCGTCGCGCTCGAGCGCTCGGGCGACCGCGCGCTGCGCGAGAGCGCCTACCACAGCGTCTACGGCACCTACGGGCGCGTGCGCAACACCTCCGCGGCGCTGCTCGCCGCGCAGATGCGCCAGCTCGCGTTCTTCTCCCGCGCACGGCACTACGCCTCGTCGCTCGAGGCGTCGCTCGCCCCGACGGAGGTGCCGGTCGAGGTCTACGAGAACCTCATCGCCTCGGTGCACCGCAACTTCGCCCCGATGCACCGCTACCTCGACCTGCGCCGCCGCGTGCTCGGGCTGGACAGGCTGCGCTACTGGGACATCTACGTGCCCATCGTCGAGGCGCCCGAGGAGTCCTACACCTTCGAGGAGGCCGGCGAGCTCGTGCTCGAGGCGCTGGCGCCGCTGGGCGAGGAGTACACGGACGTCGTGCGCCACGCGCTCGGCGACCGCTGGATCGACGTCTTCGAGACGCCGGGCAAGATGAGCGGCGCATACTCGGCCGACGGCCACGGCATGAAGCCGTTCATCCTCCTCAACTTCCAGGGCGAGCTGGACGACGTCTTCACCCTGGCGCACGAGATGGGCCACTCCATGCAGACGTGGCTCTCCAACAAGGCGCAGCCCGGGCGCTACGCGGAGTACCCCATGTTCGTCGCAGAGGTGGCGTCGACCACCAACGAGTGCCTGCTGCTGCGCTACCTCATCGAGCGCTCACCCAAGGAGCGGCGCGCCTACCTGGTGAACCACTTCTGCGAGCAGTTCCGCACCACGCTGTACCGCCAGACGATGTTCGCCGAGTTCGAGCGCGACGCCAACGCGGCCTGTGCGGCGGGCGAGGGCGTGGGCGCCGAGGCGCTCTCCGAGCGCTACCGCGCGCTCAACGACGCCTACTACGGGCCCGCGATCGAGTCCGACGACGAGATCGCGCTCGAGTGGGCGCGCATCCCGCACTTCTACTACGACTACTACGTCTACGTGTACGCGACGAGCTTCGCCGCGGCGGTCGCGCTCTCCGACCGCATCCTGCGCGAGGGCAAGCCGGCCGTCGACGACTACCTGGGCTTCCTCTCGGGCGGCTGCTCCAAGACGCCGATCGAGCTGCTGCGCGGCGCCGGGGTGGACATGGCCTCGGGCGACGTGGTCGACGCGGCGCTGGCCCAGTTCTCGAAGCTGGTGGACGAGCTGGAGGGGCTGCTGTAGGGCTGCGGCGGTGCCCGGCGCCGCTGCGGGCCCGGTGACGCTGCGGGCGCGGCGCGGCAGTCCTACGTGCCGGGCTGTGCATTTTTCCGAGTCGGGGACGGATTGTGACTCGTCCGGGGACGGTATTCACCCTTCGGATCACGTTTGCCCAGGATTGCACGGGACGCCCGACCTGGTCGGGCCGGCTCCGCCCGTGAACCCGCGCGGAGTCGGCCCGCGACCCGTCCATAAGTCGCGAAGATGCACGGGTTCGTTCTGAGAACTGTGCCGAGGCCCCGCTATGGCCTCTTTCGAACAGGGGGCGCCTGGGCCCGGCTCGTGCCGGACCCGGGCGTCCCGTTATCTCATAGGTTGGCGGCGGCTACCTTCCGTCCGTCGGGGTGTCCGCGCCCGGCGACGCAACTTTTTCGTACCGTTTTGTGCATTTCGACAGGCTATGGACGGTTCATGACGCGTCAAGTGGGCGACCGCCAATCGCTGAGCCGCATTTGCCCAGGATTGCGGGAGCCATCTAGCGTCGAGAGGCCGCTCACATCGGCGAATCCGCGCGGGACCGGCCGGTGACTCGTCCACAAATTGCTGAAATGCACAATCTCGTTCCGAGAATTGCGACGCGGTCCCCCAGACGTCCCCCGGGCGCCCGCCCGAGCATGCGGCCGTCAGAATATGGGGGCGCCCGGATCCGGCTCGTGCCGGACCCGGGCGCCTCGTTCGTGGTACCTGCGATGAGACTGGCGAGTCAGCGCCCGTGGCCTCCACAGGTCTCCGTTGGCAACTACCTTCCGTCGCGCGCGCGGCGCCTGCGGCCGAGGAGCCCGGCGAGGATCGCGAGGACGCCGCCGGCGAGGGTGGCGCCGACCGCGGCCTGTTCCGTGCGGTCGCCGGTCGCGGGGACGGATTCCTGCGCGGCCAGGTGCGCCTGCCCGCGCCGGTAGCCGGCGCTGGCGGTGTGCACCGTGCCGCTCGCAACCTCGCCGTCCTTCTCGGCACCTGCCTGGGCTTCCTCGGTGCCAGCCTCGGGCTCGGCCGGCTGGACGGGCTCCCCTGCATGGGGCGCGATCACGAAGACGAGCGGCTCGGACTCGAGCGGATCGTGGTCGTCGTCGCCCGCGGCGAAGGCGCGCACGAAGTACCTGCCAGCGGCGTGCGGCCTCCCGGGGAGCTCGTTGCCGTCCGCGTCGTAGTAGTGGAAGGACATGGCGCCGGCCTGTGCGGTCGCCGTGGGGCTGGCCTCGCGCTCGCCCTCGGTCCATCCGGGCATCGAGGGGCCGGCGACCCAGGCGTTCTTGAGCCTCTTCACGACGTGCTCAAGCCGGGGGAAGAGGTAGGAGGTGCTCGGGCTGGCCGCCGCGCCCGCGCCCGCGCCGCTGCCCGCGCCCGCGCCGCCGCCCGCGCCCGCGGTGCCGCCCGCGCCCGCGGTGCCGCCCGCGCCCGCGCTGCCCGCGCCGCCGCGGCTCGCGTTCTTGACCATCAGCTTCAGGCCGACGAGCTGCCTGATCTGCTCGCGCGTGAGGGTCAGCGTCGCCTTGCCGTCGACGACCGTGGTCCCGCCGATCTGCTCGCCCGCCGCGTCCAGCGCCACGAGGTAGTGCGCCACGACGCCGGCGTCGAACGGCAGCGCGAGGTCGATCGCCTCGGAGGCGTACCTGCCGTCCTCACCCCGCTTCGCGAGGTCGAAGACGACCCGCGCGACCAGCTCGTCCGCCGGGCGCTCGCCCGCGCGTGCCTGGCGGATCACGACGTTCTTGAGGGTGAAGCCGTCCATCGGCACGGAGAAGGTCGTGGCGTCGCCACGCACCCTGAAGCTGATGTGCGGCACGAGCTCGTAGGCGCCGAGCGCCCCCTCGCCGGGCGCCTTGGCCAGCTCGAACGAGAAGCCGTCGCGCTCGAGGCGCAGGTCCTGCGCGCGGAAGGCCTCCTGCGACTTGCCCATGCGCGCCCTGCCCTCGAAGGTGACCGTCACGTCCTCCAGGTCGACGGGGTTGCCGTCCGCGTCGAGCACCGTCGCGCGGACGGTCCGGTTGGCGCTCGGCTCGCCCGCGTCCTGCGCGAAGCTGACGAGTCCGCCGTCTCCCGCGGCGTCGAGGGCGAAGAGGTAGCGGGGCCGCTGCCTCACGTGCACGGGCTGGACGAAGAGGAAGTCGGTCCCCTCGTAGGTGAGGTAGACGTTCACGACCTCGTCGCGGACGGCGCCGACGACGTTGGCCGGGACGCGCAGGGTGGCGTTCCCGCCGTCCGCGGACGTGAGCTCGTAGCCGTCGGGCGCGTTCTCGAGCGCGGCGACGCGCACCGTGTCGACGCCGAACATGCCGGCGATCGCGGCGTCGACGTCCTCGAAGCCCCTGATTGTCGGCAGTCTGACGAGCACCTCGCCGCCGTCTGACGGCACCGTCGCCTCCACGGGGTCGACGCTCTGGTTGATGGTGCCGACGACGACCTTCTTCTCGATCTCGTTGCCCTCGAAGATGCCGCCGAGATCGACGTACTTCTTGTCGAGGAGCGGCCTGAGCACGGAGAGGTCGGTGATGTGGTTGACCCTCACGAGGAAGGTCGGCGGGTTGTCCGAGGGCTCGCCGGTCACGGCGTCGGCCATGGCCTGCGCGAAGTCCGCGAGGCAGCTGATGTCGCGGATGTGGTTGCTCTCGATGCTGAGGTAGCGCAGCTTGGTGAGGTGCGCGAGCGGCTCGATGCTGCCGATCGCCTCGGTGCGGTTGCACGCGTGCATGTCGAGGTACTCGAGGTCGCGGAAGTTGCTCAGGACCGAGATGTCGGTCACGTGGTTGTAGTAGATGTCGAGGACGCGCAGGTCGGTGAGGCCCGCGATGTGCGTGAGGTCGGAGATCTCGTTGCGGACGAGCCGGAGCTCCCGCAGCCTGGTGAGGTGCTCGAGCGGCGTGAGGTCGGAGACCGAGTTCTCGTTCAGGTTGAGGACCTCGAGGTTGCGCGCGTGCTCGAGCCCGGCGATCGAGCGGACCTTGTCGCCCTTGAGGCCCGCGTCGTGGGCGTCGACCTCGCGAAGCGTCGCGAGGTCTGCGGCGGTGATCGCCTCGCCCGCCCTCTTGCCCAGGGCCTTCTCGATCACGGCGCGCAGGTTCGCGTCGGCGATAAGGACCGGCTCCATGTCGGCCGACGCGAGTGCGGCGGCGTCTGCCGCTGTCGCGGGGGCGCTGGCCTGGGCCTCGGCCGGGGTGGCGTCGGGCGCCGTCTTGGCCGCGCCGTCCGCGTCCACGTCAACGGGGGCCGTCGCCGCGCCGGCCTCGGCCGTCTCGGCCGGGGCCTCCGGCGCGGTCGCGCCCGAATCCCCGGCGTCGGCTCCGGTCGCGGGCTCGACGGCCTTCTCGGCAGGGGCCTGCGCCGCGGGTTCTGCCGGCACGGCCCGCTCGGGAGCCGCCGGCACCTCGGGAGCCTCGGGAGCCGCTGGCGCTGCGGGGGTCGTCGGCGCGGATTCGGTTGCCGCGACCTGCTCCGCGACCGGGGCCTGCTCGGTAACGGGCGCCGCGTCGGCGCTCGGCTGCTCGCCCGAGCTCACCTGCCCCTCCGTCAGCGCTGGCGCCTCGCCCTCGGCCGCGGTGTCGGCGAGCGCGCGCCGGGGACGGCGCAGAGCGTCGCGGTGAGCGCCACCGTCACGGACACGTTCCTTGCGTTCAGGTTCATCTTCCCTCCAAGCTCGTGCCTTGCCTGCCATCCGCTCCTCGCCCATGCCGACCACGCCCGCTCCAGCGCGGTCGCCCGGCCTACGGCCTCGGATCGCGGGCACGCGACGCCCGGCCCCTCCGTCGACGGCAGAGCGCGGGAGGTCGTGGCGTGGGATGGATGGGAGAGGAACGAAACCTAAGAAAACCTGAAACAACGTACGGCCTGGATGCGGATTGGTGGTTTAGCGTGGCGATTATGAATGCGAGGGGCAGGGTTTCGCGGGCGAACGGCACGCGAGCCGTCGCACTTGTCGCACTTCGTCGCGACTGCCACGTCCTTCTCGCCCGGCATCGCGCCCGTAGTCCCTGCCCGCTCCGCCGGCCCCCGGCCCGCCGCGCCCGGCCCCCGGCGCTACCAGCGGACCGTCGCGATGACGTCGCCGACCGCGACGGACTGCGCCTCGGTGAAGGCGACCTCCGCGAGGTCGTCGGCGTTGGTGATGGTGAGCGTCACGATGTTGCGCTCGCCGGCGCTCGCGAGCTTGCTGGCGTTCCAGGAGAGGAGCGGCGTGCCGCGGCGCACCGTGTCGTTCTGCCAGGCGTGCTGGCGGAAGCCGCTTCCGCGGTAGTGCTCCACGCTCGAGCCCACGGCGAGCAGCATCTCCACGCCGTCCTGGGTGAGAAGCCCGAGCGCGTTGCGGCTGGGCAGCTGGGCCGTCACGCGGCAGGTCGCCGGCGCGAAGACCATGTTGCCCTGCGGCACGATCGCGATGCCCACGCCGTAGATCCCGTCCTCGGCGCCGTTGCGGTTGATGCCCTGGGCGACGGTCACGACCTGGCCCGACACCGGCGCGAACACCTTGTCGCGGTCCTCCTTGGACTCGTCGAGCACCACGTACTCGTGGTCGTGGAACGAGCGGTCGTGCTGGTTCTGGTCGGCCTTGGCCGTGAGGTCGCGCGCGCGGCCGGCGAAGTAGTACAGGTCGACCGTCGCCTTGTCCGGGTTGTTGTAGGCGCGCACGTAGAAGTCGCGCTTCTCGTCGTTGCTGGCGTAGCGGTCGGAGAGGCCCTCCCCGGTGAAGCCGTGGACGGGCCGGTCGCCCACGAGGCGCCGGGACACGGCCTCCACCTGGGCGTCCGGGACGCCGCAGGCCGCGAGGTAGCCGCGGAAGGTGCCGTGGCGCTCGAGCAGGCGGTCCAGCACCACGGAGATCGCCTCGATGCGCATGGCCAGCTCGGGGCGGATGGGGTGGCTCGCGTCGCGGGTCTCGAAGATGGCGGCGTTCACCTCGGGGATGTAGCCGAAGGAGTAGGCGTAGTCCGCGATGATGGCCTTGCGGTCCACGCCGGCCAGGCCCAGGAGGAGCATGGAGAGGACGCCGGTGCGGTCGCTGCCGGCGCCGCAGTGGAAGAGCGTGCAGGTTCCTGGCTCGGCGCTGCTCAGGAAGGCGAAGGCCCGGCGGATGGCCTCCTGGTTGGCGAGCATCCCGAAGTAGCCCTCCGCCAGGTAGCCGCCGGCGCCGTCGCCGGCGGACATCCCCTGCGCGGAGAGGTCGTAGTCGAAGAGGGGGACGTTCTCGTAGTCGACGTCGAGCAGCTGGCAGAGGCGCTCGGGGTCGCCCGCGACCTCCTCGGCGCCGCGCAGGTCGAGCACGCTCCTGACGCCGTACTCCCACAGCTTGCGCGCGTCCGACCTGCTGACGTGGCTCGTGGTGCCGGAGCGCAGCAGCCGGTGCTCGAGGGTCCTGCCGCCCGGCGTCTCGTAGCCGCCGAGCTCGCGCAGGTTGAGGCCGGTCGAGATGCCCACCTCGCCGGTGGCGTAGCCGCGGCGCGGTCCGTGGTGCGACAGGATCCTCCTGAAGAGCCCCATGGCGAGCCCCCTCCGTCGGTCGGTGCGCTACAGGCAGGCGTTCTCGATGAAGCGCTTGAGCTCCTTCATGCCCTGGCCGGTCTGCGAGGAGGTGATGACGCAGGCCATGGGGTCCACGCCGAGCTGGCGCGCGAGCGAGGAGCGCTGCTGCGCCTGCTTGGTCTTCGCGATCTTGTCGGCCTTGGTGAGCGCGACGATGAAGGGCAGCCCGCTCTGGTTGAGGTAGGAGAGCATCTCGAGGTCGAGCTTCTGCGCGTCGTGGCGGATGTCGACGAGGGAGACGACCAGGTTGTGGCTGCGCTCGCTCTCGAAGTAGCCCCAGATGAGGTCGGCCCAGCGCTGCTTCTCCGCGCCGGAGACCTTCGCGAAGCCGTAGCCCGGCAGGTCGACGAAGTGCACGCCGTCGGCCTCGAAGAAGTTGACGTTGGCCGTCTTGCCGGGCTGCGAGGAGACCTTCGCGAGGCCCTTGTGGTTGAAGAGCTTGTTGATCAGCGACGACTTGCCCACGTTGGAGCGGCCGACGAAGCAGACCTCCGGCATGTTGCTCTCGGGCAGCTGCGCGATCGTGCCGTACGAGGCCTCGAAGTGCGCCTTCTCGTAGTGCAGTGACATGTGGTCCTCCTGGGGGGTGGGGGCTAGGCTTCGGGGGCGCCGCCGGCCGCGGGTGCGGCGGCGGTGCCGGCTGCGGCCGCGTCTGCGGCGTCGGCTGCGCCGGCGTCGCCGCCGGCGGCCCGCGCGGCGGCGAGCGCGGACGTCACGAGCGGGCTCAGCTCGCCCTGCGAGACGATCGTGACCTTGTGCATCGCGCGGCTGAGCGCGGTGTAGAGCCGGCGGCGCGCGAGCGGCGTGTCGGGGTAGACCTCCGCCTGGGCGTCGGGGATGACCACGTGGTCGAACTCGAGGCCCTTGGCGAGGGCGAGGTCGAGCAGGACCACGCCCCGCTCGGGCAGGATGTCGTCGGCGTGCAGCACGCGGACGGAGTCGTCGAGCTGGCGCGAGAGCCAGTGCACGCGCGAGCCGTCCTGCGCGACGAGGGCGCACAGCCCCTCCTCTCCGTGGGCGCGCGCCACCACGTCGCGCAGCGCGTCGAGGTAGCCCTCGCGCGAGTCGCAGGCGAGGACCTCGGGCGCGACGCCGGCGCGGTGCACGGAGCTGGCCCGCGAGCGCGCGTCCTTCTCGACCAGGCCCATGAACAGGGCCGTGATCTCGGGGCTGGAGCGGTAGCTCGTCAGCAGCTCGCAGGAGTCGACCTCGCCGTGGGTGCGCTCGAAGATCGCGCGGATCTGCGGGAAGGTTGCCGTGCCCTCGCGGATGGCCTGGTTCTCGTCGCCCAGGAGCAGGAAGTGCGCGCGCGAGAAGTAGCGGGCGAGCACCATGAGCTGCGTCTCCGTGTAGTCCTGGACCTCGTCGACCATCACGTAGCGGGCGGCGGGCGCCGAGTCGCCGGTGATGGCGAGCTTGAGGTAGAGCCACTCGGCCGCGGTCAGCGTCCTGCCGTCGAGAAGGCGCGAGCCGATGCGGTCGACCCTCAGCCAGTCGACGCGCTCGATCGCGTCGTGCGCCGAGGCGTAGCGGTCCTCCACGTAGCGCCTGGTCAGCTCGAGGGTCTCCGCGTCGTCGACGGGGTTGGCGACCTCGCCGAAGATCCTGAGCTGCTCGTCCACGTCCAGGCCGAGCATCTCCGCCTGGACGTCCTCGTCGTGCGCGAGGCGGCCGAGCTTGCGGTCGAGACGGACGTGCAGCTCGTCCTTGGTGAGGGCGACCAGGCGCGGACCCACCGGGAAGCGCGCGAACTTCTCGGCCGCGCTCGCCACCTGCGACGCCTGGAGCAGCACCTCGCCGTCGGCCGAGACCTCGCGGAAGTCCTCTGGCTCGAGCGCGAGAGCGCCCACGCCGGCGTCGAGCTGGCGGAGCCGGTCGCTCGAGCCCGCGGCGCCGTCCGCGCGGTCCTTGAGGCCGAGCGACGCCACGAACTCGCGCCAGGTGAAGGTCTGCGGGTTGGACTCGCCCAGGCTCGGCAGGACGGTGTCGATGTAGCGCTTGAACACGTCGTTGGGCGTGAAGAGGTAGACCTGCTCGGGCGAGAGGCTCTCGCGCTCGTTGTAGAACAGGTACGCGATGCGCTGGAGCAGCACGGAGGTCTTGCCGGAGCCCGCGATGCCGTTAACGAGAAGGACCGGCACGTCCGCATGACGCACGACCTCGTTCTGCTCGCGCTGGATGGTGGCCGTGATGTCGCGGAGCTTCTCGGTGTGGTGGCGCCTGAGGGCGGAGAGCAGGAGCGAGTCCTCGATCGCGACGGTGGTGTCGAAGTAGGAGTTGAGCCGGTCGGCGGTTATGTCGAACTGGCGGCGCAGCTCGAGGTCGACGTGGCGCACCTTGCCGTCGACCAGGTAGGTCGTGGGGCCGCTCTCCTGGTTGTAGTAGGTCTCCGCGATGGGGGAGCGCCAGTCCACGATCAGCGGGCGGCGGTCCTTGTCCGTCAGGCCCACCGAGCCGATGTAGACGTCGCGCGCCGGGCGGTTGGGCCGCATCTTGAGCCGGACCTTGGCGAAGTACGGCTGGCGGAGAAGGGCGATGGTGCGGCGGAGGCGGTCGACGTCGAAGTCGTGCGCCTGGTTGTAGGCGTCGATGACCGAGTTGAGCGTCTCGATGGCCGCAAGCGTCTCCATGGTCTCGTCCGCGCTGGTGAAGTCGGTCGTGACCTCCTCGGACATGTCGCGCAGGTCCTGGGCGGCCTGCTTGTGCGTGGTCTCGAGCTTGAGCGCCAGCTCGTCGCGGATCTGGCGGATTTGCTCGTAGATCTCGCTCAGGTGCGCCTGCTCCTGCTCGAATATCGGGTCGGTCTCTGCCATGCATCCTCCCGCTCGGGACGTGTGCGAACGCGCGGCGCCGCGGCGTCGAAAAACGTGGTTATCTATCGTAGCGCAGCCGGGCGCCGCCGCGCGCCTACTCCGCGACGTCCTCGAAGAACCCGACGCGGTAGTCGTCGAAGACGGCCTCGCCGTCCTCCTGGGTCTCGTCGAGCAGTACGTCGGCCATGATCCGGAAGTCGCCGTCGCCGTCCGCGTCGTGGAAGATCTGGCAGACGTGCCAGACGTGCCCGGCGCGCTCGTCCTTCTCGTCGATGGAGAAGAACCGCGCGCTGCGGGCGTCGCCGTCGAGCAGGATCTCGTCGTGCTCCTGGTAGTACGAGTCGAGCGCGGCCTTCCACCTCGGCGCGCGCCAGCCCCACTCGCCGTCCATCTCGCCCAGGCGGTCGACCTTGCCACGCGCCGCCAGCACCACGCGCGAGAAGAGCGCGTTGCGTACGAGCAGCGTGAGCGCGCGCCGGTCGTGCACGACCTCGTCGGCCGCCTCCGGCGCCGCGAGCGTCGCGCCCGCGTCCTCGCTTGTCGCGCCCTCCCACTCGTCGACCAGCGAGGAGTCGACGGTGCGCACGACGAGGCGCAGCCAGCGCACGATGTCGTCCAGGCGCTCGTCGCGCTTCTCGGCCGGAATCGTGCGGTCCAGCACGCGGTAGGCGTCGGAGAGGTAGCGCAGCAGGAGCCCCTCGGAGCGCGAGGCGTTGTAGCGCGCGATGTAGCCCTTGAAGTCCGAGGCCCCCTCGACCATGTCGCGCAGGACGCTCTTGGGCGACAGCGCGTAGTCGGCGGCCCACGGCACCTCCTCGCAGTAGCGCTCGAAGGCGGCTGAGAGCAGCTCCTCGAGCGGCTTGGGGTAGGTGACCTCCTGGATGCGCTCGATGCGCTCGTCGTAGTCGACGCCGTCGGCCTTCATCTGCGCCATGGCCTCGTCGCGTGCCTGGCGCTCCTGCGCCTGCAGGATCTGGCGCGGGTCCTCGAGCGTCGACTCTACCATGGAGATGAGGTCGAGCGCGTAGGTCTCGCTCTCCGGGTCGAGCAGCTCGATGGCGGCGAGGAGGAAGGGTGAGAGGGGCTGGTCGAGCGCGAAGTCCTCCGGCATCTCGACCGTGAGCGCATAGGAGTCGACGCCGTCCTCGCCCGTCTCGCGCACCACGACGCCGGCGTCGAGCAGGGTCGCGAAGACCTCGTCGGTGCGCTGGTCGAGCTGGGCCTTCTCTTCCGGGGGCTGGGCCGAGTCCGCCACGAGCCGGTGGACGCGGGCCAGGGCGTCGCCGCCCTGCTCGACCTCGGCGAGGACCATGGAGTGCGTGATGCGCAGGTGGGCCTTGAGCGGCTCGGGGTCGGCGGCGATCAGCCGCTCGAAGGTCTGCTCGTTCCAGCCGACGAAGCCCTCTCGCGGCTTCTTCGTCTTGATGCTGCGGGCGCGCTTGGCGTCGCCGCCGGCCTTGCGCAGCGCGCGGGCCTTGTCGATGTCGTACTCGGTCGCCTCGGCGATGACCACGCCCTCGGTGTCGAAGCCCGCCCGGCCCGCGCGGCCCGCGATCTGGTGGAACTCGCGCGCGTTGAGCCGGCGCATGCGGCGGCCATCGAACTTGGTCAGCTGGGTGAGAAGGACGGTGTGGATGGGCACGTTGATCCCAACGCCGAGGGTGTCCGTGCCGCAGATGACGGGGAGGAGCCCCTGCTGGGCGAGCTTCTCCACGAGGAGGCGGTAGCGCGGCAGCATGCCGGCGTGGTGGACGCCGACGCCCTGCAGCAGGAGCCGGCGCAGGGTCTTGCCGAAGTCCGTGGTGAAGCGGGTGCCCTTGATGGCCTCCTTGATGGCGTCGCGCTGCTCGCGCTCCGAGACGCCGTAGCTCGCCAGGCTCGTGGCGCTCTTGAGGGCGGCGTCCTGCGCGAAGTGCACCACGTAGATGGGGGCGTCGCCGCTCTTGAGGGCGAGCTCCACGGTCGCCTCGAGCGGGGTGTCGACGAACTTGTAGCTGAGCGGCACGGGGCGCGGCGCATCGGCGACGGTGTCCACGTCGCGGCCGGTGTGCTCCTCGAGCGAGGCGGCGATGGCGGAGGTGTCGCCCAGGGTGGCGCTCATGAGGAGGAACTGCACGTGGGGGAGGGTGAGCAGGGGCACCTGCCAGGCCCAGCCGCGGTCGCGGTCGGCGTAGAAGTGGAACTCGTCCATCGCGACGAAGCCGATGTCGGCGTCCTCGCCGAAGCGCAGGGCGTCCTGGGCCAGGATCTCCGCCGTGCAGCAGACGACGGGCGCCTCCGCGTTGATGACCACGTCGCCGGTGATCATGCCGACGTTGTCCGCGCCGAGAAGGTCGACGAGGTTGAAGAACTTCTCGCTCACCAGCGCCTTTATGGGCGCGGTGTAGTAGCTGCGCTCGCCGGCGCACATCGCCATGAAGCACATGCCGAGCGCGACCATGCTCTTGCCGGAGCCGGTCGGCGTGCCGAGGATCACGTTGTCGCCTGAGGCTATGTCGAGGAGGGCCTCCTCCTGGTGGTCCCACAGCTCGATGCCGCGCGACTCGCACCAGCCGAGGAAGCGCTCGAGGGAGTCCTCGAGCGGCTCGTGGGGGTCGACCTCGGACCAGTCGGGCGCGAGGCGCCCGAGCGAGCCGGGGCCGTTGGGGCCCTCGTCCGCGACGGCGTCCGCGGCGGCCTGCGTGCCGTCGGGTTGCGCCGCGCCGTCGGGCTGCGCGGTGCCGGCGGAGTCCGAAGCCGCGGCGGTCTTGGTGTGGGTGGGGTCTGCTTCTGCCATGTGGCTGCCTTTCGGTGCGCTCCCGCGCCGGTCTGCGCGGGGCCAGGTCCCGGCAGCTGGGACGTGCCGGAACGTCTATTCTAGCCGCGCCGCGCCCGCGCGGCCGCACGGGCGCGCCTCCGCTACCCAATGCCCAGGCGCGCGGGCTGCTACGATGGGTCCCGTGCCGCGCCGCGCGCGGCGGCGGCCCCGCATCCCCCGAGCGAGAGTCTGGAGCAAGCCATGCAAAAGGAGAGCTGCGTCTTCTGCAGGATCGCGCGCCACGAGGCGCCCGCGACGGTCCTCTACGAGGACGACCTGGTCATCGCGTTCGAGGACATCCACCCCTTCATGCCCGTCCACGTGCTCGTCATCCCCAAGCAGCACTACGACGGCCTGGACGACGACGTGCCCGAGCAGACCCTCGGCCGCTGCCTCAGGGTCGCGGCGGACCTGGCGCGCGAGAAGGGCCTCGAGCGCGGCTACCGCCTCCAGGTCAACACCGGTGCGGACGGCGGCCAGACGGTCCGCCACCTGCACCTCCACGTCCTCGGCGGCGGCAGGATGACGAGCCCGGAGCTGCAGGACTGGGGCCCTCTCGCCTCCAACGCGGCGCGCTTCTACGACGAGGACGGGCGCCGGCTGTAGGGTCGGAGTACGGTCCGCGCGGCAAGAGGGGGGGAGAGGCAGGATGGAGACGTTGGCAGAGGCCGCGAAGGCATACCGGGGCAAGGGCTACACCTGCGCCGAGTCGGTGTTCCTGGCGGCGAACAAGGTGTGGGACCTGGGGTATGCGGACGACCTCAGCCCGATCATGGCGGGCTTCGGCGGGGGCATGCACTGCGGCGAGGTGTGCGGCGCCATCAGCGGCGGCATCGCGGCGATGGGGCTCAAGTACTGCGGCGGCAACGGCCACAACTCCCCGCTCCTCTCGATCAAGTGCAACCTCTTCGTGACGACGGTGCGCGAGCGCGCCGGCCACATCCGCTGCGACGAGCTCGGGCCCATCTTTCGTACCGAGGAGGAGGACTGCGACCCCACGGTCGTGATGATCGCGAAGATCCTCGAGGAGGTCGACGCCCTGGAGGTCGACGTGCCCGAGGTCGTAGACTATGACCTGCGCTACCCGCCGGCGGGCAAGCCCGGGTTCCGCGAGATGTTCGAGCAGGCGAAGGAGAAGCTCGCGCGCACCAGCTCCGCCGTGGCCCTCAACGCGGACCGCGACGACCTCGTGCGGGGCGGCAGGCCCATGGCGTAGGCGCAGGTCCCATGCCGCAGGGCGCGATTCGTAGGGAGGCAGGCCCATGGCAGAGCCACTGGTCGACAAGAACGGTCTCACCGAGGAGGAGTTCCTCGCGCGCTACACCCCCAAGGACTACCCGCGCCCCTCGCTCACGGCGGACAACTGCGTGTTCAGGCGCTCGGGCGCGGGCGCGCCGGAGCTCCTGCTCGTCAGGCGCGGCGGCCATCCCTACATGGGGCGCTGGGCGCTCCCCGGCGGCTTCGTGAGCCCCGGGGAGACCGCGCTGGAGGCCTCCGCGCGCGAGCTCGTCGAGGAGACGGGCGTCCGCGGCCTCGCGCTCGAGCCCGTCGGCCTCTACAGCGAGCCCGGGCGCGACCCGCGCGGCTGGGTCGTCTCCCAGGCCTTCGTCGCCCTGGACGCCGAGGGCAGGACGGCGCGCGCCGGCGACGACGCCGCGGACGCGCGCTGGTTCTCGCTCAACGCCTCCTGCGGCAGCGACCGCGGGCGCATCGTCTGCACGGCGGGCGACGCGGTCCTGACCTGCGAGTTCGAGGTCGCCCGCGGCCCGGTCACGGGCAGGCCGCAGGCGCGCGGCGTGCGTGGCGAGGGCTTCGCCTTCGACCACGCGCGGATCGTCGCCGACGCCTACCTGCTCGCCTCCGGCGCGCTTTCCTAGGGGGTGCCCATGGCAGGGAAGGGACCGGCCTCCGGCAGGGGCGCCTCCGGTGGTGGCTCCGGCAGGGGCGAGAGGAACGTCGCGCCCATGAGCGCCCGCACGCAGACGGCGCTCGTCGTCTGCGTGCTCGTGGCGACGGTCGTGCTCGTGTACGTGCTGCAGGGGGCGCTCGACCTCGACACGGTGCAGGCCCTGCTCGTGGGGTCGCTGCTGATCGTGGTCGTGGGGCTGGGGTTCACCTGGCTGCTCGTCGGCGCCCGCAGGCACCAGATCGCCGTGGACGGGCGCGCCACCTGCGAGCCCATCCTGGAGCGCTACGGGCGGACGCACAACGCGACCAGGCTCGTCTCGGACTACGACGCCTGGCGCAAGCAGCCGCACGACCCCCAGCTCGTCTACACCTTCACCAGGGCCACCGTCGAGGCACTCGTCGACGCTCACCACTACAAGCAGGCGCGCCGCCAGCTCGCGCTCCTCGCCGAGATGCCCGCCACGCCGCGGACGCGGCAGGAGTTCGAGGACTTCAGGCGGGAGTGCCAGCGGCGGATGTCCGGCAGGTAGGGGGAGGCGTGGGCCTCGCGTACCCGGGCGGCCAGGCCGCCGGCGCCTCCCCGCTGGCGCTCTACCTGCTGCTCGTGAACCTCGTGACCTTCCTCGTGGCCGCGGCCAGGCACCGCGCGGCCACCGGCGCCTCCCGCGTCCCCGAGTCGGTCCTCCTCGGCCTGTGCCTCGCAGGCGGGTCGGTGGGAGGCATGCTCGGCATGCGGCTCGCGCGGCACAAGACGAGGAAGTGGTACTTCTCCCGGGGGCTGCCGGCCATCTGCGCCCTCCAGCTCGCGCTCCTCGCGTTCGCCCACCAGGCGGGCGCGGTCTAGCGGCCGGCTCGCGGCGGCCTGGCCGCCGCCCCGAGCGCGTCCCGCTCGGGCGCCGCTAGATCCTCACCACCATCTGGTCCAGGGGCCTCCGGTCCCCGTGGTGATGGCTGGGCACGACGCCCTCCGCGGGGTAGCCGAGGTCGAGCAGGCACACGGGCACGACGCCCTCCGGCGTCCCCAGCGCCTCGGCGACCTCGCGCGTGTCGTAGCCGCGCGCCCACAGGGTGCCCAGCCCCAGGTCGGTCGCCTCCATCATCATCTGGTCGCAGACGATCGAGGCGTCCATCTCCCGCGTGGTGTAGTCCTCGTAGAGGGTCTCGTGCCTGTTGTGGTACACGCGCGACAGGTCGCAGCACACGGCGAGCACCACGGGGGCGTCGAAGGCCATGCGCGTCGCCCCGCGCAGGCGCGCGAGCGCCTCCGGCGACTGCACCACGTAGACCACGACCGGCTGGTAGTTGCAGGCCGAGGGCGCGACGCGCCCGGCCTCCAGGACCTTGTCGAGCTTCTCCGGCTCCACGGGGCGCTGGTCGAACCTCCTTACCGAGAAGCGCCTCCGTGCGAGGTCGAGGTAGTCCTTCTCCATGCGTCCTCCCGTCCGGGCCCAGGGGCCCTTGTCGCTTGCGTTCGCACCACAGCATACCGCCCGCGGCCGGCGGCGGGCGGGCGCGGTCGCGCCTTGCCCACCGCGACCCGCCGCCGCGGCCTGGTCACCACGGCGTGCGCTATCGCGACGCGCGCCCCCGCGCCCGCTCGAGGCGCCGCCACTGGACGTCCGCCCAGCGCTCGTTGTTGAGGATCGCCCGACCGACCCCCACGAGGTCGCAGGCGCCGTCCTCGAGGAGGCGCTCGGCGTCGCCGATCCTCCGGACGCCCCCGGCGAGGATCACGGGCACGCCCACGGCCGCGCGGACCGGTGCGGAGAGGTCTGAGAAGTAGCCCGGCTCCTTCGTGTCGATCCTGGTGTAGTAGTTCATGCCGCCCGAGACGGAGAGGAGGTCGACGCCGGCGGCCTCGAGCAGCCGCGCGGCCTCGACGCCGTCCGCCACCTCGTTGCCGCCCGGGCGGTAGTCGCAGCCCCCGAGCCGCACGGAGAGCGCCGTGCCCCCGGAGAGCTCGGAGCGCACGGCGTCCACCACCTCGAGGGTGATCCTCAGCCTGCCGCGCACGTCGCCGCCGTAGTCGTCCTCGCGCAGGTTGGTGAGGGGCGAGAAGAACTGGTCGAGCAGGTAGCCGTGCGCGGCGTGGACCTCGACGCCGTCGAAGCCGGCGAGCCGCGCCCGCCTGGCCGCCCTCGCGAAGGCCTCCACCACGCGGGCGATGTCGGCGGCGTCCATGGCGCGCGGCAGCTCGTGGCCCACCTTGGCGCCGGGCGCGAGCCGCTCGCTCGGCGCGATGGGGCGCTCGCCCGTGAGCGCGCTCGAGGCGGCGGAGCCCGCGTGGCTCAGCTGCACGAGGACGGGCGTGTCGCAGCCGTGGAGGGCCGCGGCCTCGTGCCTCAGCCCCTCCACGTCGGAGTCGCGCGAGATCGAGGCCTGGTGCGGGTTGGCCCTGCCCTCGGGGGAGACGAAGTGGTGCTCGCACTCGACGAGCCCCAGGTGCCGGCCGCGCGCACGCGCGACGTAGTGGGCGCAGAGGGCGTCGGTCACCCCTCCCGCCGCGTCCGCCTTGGCGGTGGCGACGGGCACCATCACGAGGCGGTCGCGCAGGACGATGCCGGGTCGGGCGAGCGCGAGCGGCCGCGCGACGAGGGCGCCGTCGGCCGGCCCGCCACCTCCCGGCGTTGCGTCCTCCGGGGTCGTGCCCATGCCGCGTCCCTCTCCTGCCACGTCAGCCCTCCGCAACTCGTCGCCTTCATCGGGGCAATGATGCCCCCGGAGGGGCGGCGCCGCAAGCAGGCCGCGAGCGCGGCGCGCGGGGGGCGCGAGCGTGCCGTAGCCGAAAGCGTCGCCAGAGAGGGGAGGGCGGCGAGAAGTCCGTCCTTCTCGCCGCCCGCGCTTGTCGTCCATGGTTGCCGGTCGCCGCCCTGCACGAGGCCGCGCGCCCGCCGGCTGGGGCCTGCCGCCTACTTGAGCTCGACCAGGGGGTCGCCCGCCTTGACGGGGCCGTCGACGCCCACGACCGAGGAGTAGGAGTCCGTGTTGGTGACGACGACCATGGCGGTGGTCCTCTTGCCCGCGGCCTCGATCGCCTCCAGGTCGACGTCCATCAGCAGGTCGCCCCTCCTGACCCTGTCGCCGAGCTTGCAGTGCGCGGAGAACGGCGCGCCCTTGAGCTCGACCGTGTCGATGCCGATGTGGATCAGTACCTCGGCGCCGTCGTCTGAGAGCAGGCCGATCGCGTGGCCGGTCTCGGCCAGCACGGTGACGGTGCCGTCCACGGGGGAGAGCACCCTGCCCTCGGTCGGCTCCACGGCCTCGCCCTTGCCCATGGCCTCGGAGGCGAAGACGGGGTCCGCAACGGAGGCCATGGCGATGGCGGTGCCGCTCATCGGCGAGGCGAGCGTCTCGGGGGCCACCCGGACGGGCTCGGTGTCGTTGGCGGCCTCGGCGATGGCGCCGGCCTGGTCGGCGGTCGCCTGGCTCTCGGCCACGACCTGGGTGGTCTCCGCGGGGGTGGCCTTCTCCTCGTCGTCGCGGTAGAGGACCGTGGTGAGCCCGAAGGCGACGCCGGCGGAGACGAGGATGCAGATGGCGTACTGGAGGGTGTAGCCGGTGGTGATCAGGAAGCCGAAGAGGCCCGTGATGCCGTAGGCGATGGAGACGACGCCGAACAGCGAGCTCAGGGCGCCGCCGACGGCCGCACCCACCATGGCGGCGACGAAGGGCTTCATGCTGGGCAGGTTGACGCCGTAGATGGCCGGCTCGGTGATGCCGAGGAAGCCGGAGATGCCGGAGGGCAGCGCGAGCTCCTTCATCTTCATCCGCTTGGTCTTGACGAAGACCGCCAGGCAGGCGGCGCCCTGCGCCACGTTGCAGCAGGAGATGATCGGGTTGAAGTTGTCCACGCCGGTGTTGGCGATGAGGGTGGCCTCGAGGGCGTTGAACATGTGGTGCACGCCGAGGACGACCGTGGCCGGGTAGATCGCGCCGACGAGCGCGCCGCCCAGGCCGAACGGGATGGAGAGCAGCCACTGGAAGCCGTACATGACGCCGTTCTCCACCAGGGAGAAGACCGGGCCGATGACGGTCAGGAGCAGGGTGCCGGTCACGAGGACGGTGACGAGCGGCGTGACGAAGAGGTCGAACATGTCCGGCACGTGCTTGTGCAGCCACTTCTCGATCAGGCACATGACGAACACGGCGATCACGATGGGGATGACGTGGCCCTGGTAGCCCTGGAGCGTGACGTTGTAGGCGCCGAAGAGCGTGACCTGCGGGATGCCGCCGGCGGCCATGATGGCGTCCGACGTGGCCTCGGCCGCCGTGACCGCCGAGCCGGTCTGCGCGGAGAGCCACGCCGCCGCGGCCTGCGAGCCCACGACCTGGAAGGCGGAGCTGCCGAACTTCTCGATCGCGCCGGGGATGCTCCAGGCGTTGATGAGGGCGGTGTGGTTGGCGATCATGCCGATGACGCCGCCCAGGTACTCGTTGCCGCCGAAGACGCGCGCGGCGGAGAAGCCGATGAGGATCTGCAGGAAGACGAAGGAGGCGTTGGAGAACGCATGGACGAGGATCCACCAGCCGTTGGTGGAGAGGGCGCCGCCCATGGCGTTGTTGATGCCCTCTGTGAGGCCCATGAGCAGGCCGGACGCGACGATGGCGGGGATGATGGGGACGAAGACGTCGCCGAGCGCCTTGATGGCGCGCTGGAAGGGGTTGGCCTTCTGGGCCGCGGCCTGCTTGACGTCGTCCTTCGAGGCGGCCGAGACGCCCGCGAGCCTTATGAACTCGTCGTACACCTTGTTGACCGTGCCGGTGCCGTAGATGACCTGCAGCTGGCCGGAGGCCTCGAAGCTGCCCTTGGCGCCGACGGCGTTCTCCACCTTGTCCTTGTCGATCTTGGAGTTGTCGGCGATGACGAGGCGGAGGCGCGTCGCGCAGTGGGCCGCGGACACGATGTTGCCCGGCCCCCCGACCGCCTCCAGGATCTCCTGAGCCGCCTGCCTGTGGTCGAGTGCCATGGGTCCTCCTCTGTGGACTGGCGCCAGCCCGCCCCCCAGGAAGCCGCGGGACGGGCCACGGGCACTCCGCACGGAGCCGAGCCCGTGTGAAATCGTTCTCACTCCATTGTCGAACGTCAGGGGGTCGGTGGCTGACCGCAGTCAGACAGAAAAGGCGGACGGTTGTGATAAAGCCGCGGGTGGTGGAGGTTTCAGCGGTTAACAAAACGCGTGGTCCGCCGAGCGGTAGCCCGTCCGCAGGGCGCGGGTGCCGGCTCGTCCGCGGGACGCGGTTGCCAGCCCCGCCCGGGACCTCCCCGCGCTACGCCCTCAGCCCCGCCCGGACCCCGCGCTACGCCCCCCAGCGGGTCGAGTTCCTCGAGAAGATCTCGTAGCTCATGCACACCCGCTGCGCGCGGTCCTCCGCCTTGCCCATGGCGTCCAGCAGCATCTTGGCCGCCTGCTCGCCGCTCGTGCGGTAGTGGTAGCGCAGCGTGGTCAGCGTGGGCGTCATGACCTGCGCGATGTCGGAGTCGCCGAGGCCCGTCACCTGCACGTCGGAGGGAACCTCGCGCCCGTACTCCCTGAGGCACGCCATGGCGCCGGCCGCGATGCGGTCCGTGGCGCACACGACGGTGTCCACCTCGGGGTGGGCGTCGATGAGCCGCTCGCACGCGAGGTAGCCCGCCTCTATCGTGAACTCCGAGCGCGGCAGCTCCTCGCCGACCGGCGCCACGCCCCGCTCGGCGCAGGCGGAGAGGAACCCCTCGTGGCGGTCGTGCCCGGCGGCCACGTCCTCGTCCATGACGCCGAGGTAGGCGGGCCGCTCGCCGTTGGCGAGCGCGTGCAGGGTGATGTCGCGCACGGCGTGGAAGTCGTCGTGGTAGACGCAGCGGTGCCCGTCGACCCTCTGGCCCAGGATGACGTGGGGCAGCGAGAGGGCGCCCAGGGTCCTCAGGTGCTCGGGGGTGAGGACGGTCGCCACGAGGATGAGGCCGTCCACGGACCCGCTGTCGGAGAAGAGCTTGAGGTAGTCGACCTCGCTCATGGCCTCGTTGGCCGTGTTGGCGAGCAGGATCTGGTAGCGCGCCCTCCCGAGCACGTCCGAGAGCCCCGTCACCATGCGGGAGATGGAGGTGGAGTTGATCTTGGGGATGATGACGCCGACGACCCCGGTCTTGCCGGTGCGCAGCGTCTGTGCCTGGCGGGAGGGGACGTAGCCCGTCCTCTCGATGACCTCCGCGATGCGCCTGCGCTTCTCGTCCGAGACGTACCCGTCGTTCAGGAAGCGCGAGACGGTCGCGCGCGAGACCCCCGCCATGGCGGCGATGGTGTTGATGTCCATGCGATGCGCCCTTCCGCGCGCGTCCCGGACGAGGCCCTTCCCCGTGCGCAGCCTCCCTCCGGACGCGCTTCCCCTAGGGTAACTTTCCCTCGCCGCAGTTTCGCACGATTTCAGCGAGAGGCGCCCCACGCGAGACGGCGGACCCTAATATGGGAGTGTCCGAGCGCCCGACCGAGAGCGGGCGGGCGCGCCGAGCCCGCCCGAAGGAGGCCGCCATGACCACGCCGCTCGCCCGAGACCTCGACCGCCTCCGCAGGGTCGCGGAGGAGGGCGC
The DNA here is from genome assembly GCA_036454645.1 of Olsenella sp. Classification (GTDB taxonomy): domain Bacteria; phylum Actinomycetota; class Coriobacteriia; order Coriobacteriales; family Atopobiaceae; genus Olsenella_K. The sequence continues at coordinate 83,063 of JAZHSQ010000003.1, forward strand.
CCGCCCCGGGCGCTTCGCCCAGCGCCTGCACCTCATGCCCCCGGTGGGCTGGCTCAACGACCCCAACGGGCTCTGCCAGTACCATGGTGCCTACCACGCCTTCTTCCAGTACGCGCCCTTCTCGGCGGACGGCTCCGGCGTCAAGATGTGGGGCCACAGCGCGAGCCGCGACCTCCTCTCCTGGGACTACCTCGGCGTCGCCGTCTTCCCCGACCAGCCCTTCGACGTCACGGGCGCCTACTCGGGCTGCGCCCTCGTCGAGGGCGATGACATGGAGGTCTTCTACACGGGCAACGTCAAGCTCGTCGACGACGGCTCCCACGACTACGTGACCTCCGGCCGCGAGGCCAACACGGTGCGCGCCACCTGCGCGGACGGCGTGACCCTCTCCCGCCGGCACGTGGTCATGCGCAACGCGGACTACCCCGCAGACGACACCGAGCACGTCCGCGACCCCAAGGTCTGGCGCCGCGGCGACTCCTACCTCATGGTCCAGGGGGCCCGTCGCGCGGACGACGTGGGCGAGGTGCTCGTGTTCTCCTCGCCCGACCTCGAGCGCTGGCGGCTCGTGAACCGCGTGACCACGGAGCGCCCCTTCGGCTACATGTGGGAGTGCCCCGACTACCTCGAGCTGGCGGACCCCGCGCGCCCGGGCGGCGTCGCCCGGCTGCTCTCGGTCTCGCCGCAGGGGCTCTCCGGAGGCGACTGGGACCGCCGCAACGTCTACCAGTCCGGCTTCTTCGAGCTTGCGGGCGACGTGGCGTCCTCCTGCACGCTCGGCGACTTCGCGCTGTGGGACGCCGGCTTCGACTTCTACGCCCCTCAGACCTTCCTCGCCGACGACGGCCGGCGGATCCTCGTGGGGTGGATGGGGATGCCGGACGAAGAGGGCTACGTGAACCCCACCGTCGCCGACGGCTGGCAGCACTGCCTCACCCTCCCGCGCGAGGTCACCTCCGAGGGCGGCCGCGTGCGCCAGCGCCCGGTGAGGGAGCTTCGCGCCCTGCGCCGCAACCTCCGCGAGGCGACCGGCTCGCTCGAGGCGCCCCTGGCGGGGTGCTGCTTCGACCTCGAGGTCGACCGGCCGGAGGGCACCGGCGGCCGGGCGTGCGTCACCATCGCCGACGAGCTCTCGGTCCGCTGGGAGGACGGCACGCTCTCGATGCGCTTCTCCGACCCCACCAGGGGCTCGGTCGGCGCCGGGCGCACCCTGCGCTACGAGCCGCTCGCGTCGCTCTCGGGCCTGCGCGTCGTAGGCGACGCGTCCTCCGTGGAGGTCTTCGCGAACGACGGCGGGCTGTGCCTCTCCACGCGCTACTACCCCAGGCGCTACGGCGTCTGCGTGGACGCCCCCGGCGCCCGCGTGCGCCTCTGGGACATCGCGCGCTAGGGAGCAGGCCCCCTCCTCTGCCGACGGCGCCAGGCCGATCGGCCGAGGAGGGGGGCGCTTCGTGCCCTCAGAGCTCCAGCCACTGCCGCACGTCGTAGCCCTCGTCCTTGAACGCGGAGCAGAGCATGTCCACGCGCGTCGGCCGCACGCGGATCACCATCATCGTGAACGGCAGCGCGCGGAGCCGCTCCGCCGGGACGCCCTTGTGCTCGCAGGCCGCGAGGTAGTCCGGCCCGAACGGCTCGAGCACCTCCGCGCGCCCCGTCACCTGCATGCCCGCGAGGTGCCCGAAGGTGGGGTCCGGGTCGAAGATGGCGAGGCACACGTTCTCGTTCGAGGCGAGCGCGCGGAACTTGAGCCCGCCCTCGGAGAACATCCAGAACGCGCCGTCGAACCACTCATACTCGATGGGGGTGTTGCGCACGAGCGACCCGTCGGCGCTCGCGCACGCGAGCGCGCACACCCTGTGGCTCGCAACAAACTTCTGCATTGCTTCCCGAAGCTCAGCCTCTGGCATGCGAACGGCGTCCCTCTCCCTTGCCTGCCAATGCCCTGCCGCCTCTTCGTAGTCGACCATGTGTCCTCCAACCCTCGCGTCCATCTGACGCCTATACTTTAGTTTGTGATACGGACACCTTTGTCCTAAACCAAAAACAAGCCCGTATGCGACATGCGTGTCGTGTTGTTTCGCGACGCTTCTGCCTACAATTTCGGCCGAAGGAGGTCGGGATGGAAAGACAGGCGAAAGGAAGCCAGTGCCATACGCGCGGGGAGTCCGTCCCCACGCCGCAAGGTGCGGATCAGACGAAGGCGTTGGACCTGCGGCGCATGGGTGCGTTTCTGCGTCAGCTGCGCTCCGAGCAGAACGTGACGCAGGAGGCGCTGGCGGAGCGGCTTGGCGTATCCGCGCGCACGGTATCCCGCTGGGAGAACGGCACGACCACGCCGGACCTTGTCATGGTGGTGGAGCTGGCGAAGTCCTTCGGGGTGAGCATCCCGGAGCTGGTTGGCGGAGGCAGGAAGGAGCCCACGATGGCCGCGGCAACGGAGGAGACGGCACGCACGATGGCGACGTATGGGGAGCACGAGCTTCGCGCGCATCGCAAAAAGACGGTGGCCGCCATGCTGGTGGCGTTTGGGGCGCTCGTGGTCATGAGCGCGCTCGCGGTGTTCCCGCCCGACAGCAGCTGGGGCTCCGTCTACGCGACGGCGGGGGCCATCGTAGTCATCGCCGCGACGTGGACGCTGCTTGCGGGGGTCTGCCCGACCCGCGCACGGCATGCGGCGCTGACGTCCGCGCTTGCAGTAGCCTTCGCGGCAGTGTTCCTGCTGAGCGACTACGTCGGCGTGACCCAGTTCAACCAGCCCCCCGCTTCTGCTACCAGAAGGAGTACACCGCAGAATCCGCGGGACACGAGCGCATGGTGTGGCGGACCCCGCTCTACAGCGTGGTGAGCGAGGGCCCGTCAGACCCGTCCGCACCGCTCGGGATCCAGGCACACTAGCGGGCGCGCTTGCGCTACGCGCGCATGAGCGGCAGCGTGGAGCCGCCGTGCGGCATGACGAGCACCCGGGGCTCGCGGCCGAGGCGGGCGCGCTGCGTGCGCATCGCCTCGTCCACGGCGTCCTGCACGTGCGCGAACGGCGTCATGAAGCACTCGCGCGCAAGCTCGGGGTCCATGTCCGACACCAGGTAGACGTCGCAGCGCTCCTCGATCTGGGCGATGGCCGCCGCCTTGTGGCCGCCGAGCCGGAACTCGCGGCGCAGGTGGTCGACGACCTCGGCGGGCGAGGACGCCTCGCGCATCCACCGCTCGAAGGTCGGCTGCCCGAGGCCCTCGGCGCACGAGCCCACCAGGACGATGACGCCGCCGTCGCGGACGGGGTGCTTGGCGTTGTCGAGCGCCTTCTGCAGCTGGTAGAGGTTGAGGTCCTTGGGCGCGCCGCCCTGGCTGACCACCACCACGTCGGCCCTCTCCGAGAGGGGGCAGCCGTAGAGTCGGTCGAGCTCGCGGCAGGCGTCGCGCTGGGCCTCGACGAAGTCGCCGCAGGCGCAGTAGACGATCCGGCGCCCCTCGTCGAGCACGACGTTCACGATGAAGTCGAGGCCGACCATGCGGCAGGCCTCCTCGAGGTCGAGCCTCACGGGGCTCTCCATGTTGCCGGAGCGCGCGGCCGGGTCGCACATGAGCGCGTGGTTGGCCTGGATCGCCTCGAAGGTCGAGACGCCCGGCATGATCGCCTTGGCGCCGCCGGAGTAGCCGGCGAAGTAGTGGTACTCCACGTTGCCGAGCGAGACGCGAACGTCCGCCTCGGCCACCTCGGCGAGGATGTCGACCGGGGTCCCGTGGCGCGTCCTGCCGTAGTGCACGAGCCCGCGCGAGTCCCCGTTCAGGACGGCGAGCCTGCCGAAGTAGGGGCCCATGATGCGGCGGAGCTCGCCTTCCGTCTGGGGGCGGTGGCTGCCGAGCGCTATGGCGAGAAGGACGTCCTCGTCCGCGACGCCCCCGGCGTGCAGCTCGTCCATCACCTCGGGCAGGAGCTCTGCCGTGGGCAGGGGCCGGGTGACGTCTGAGGTGATGACGCAGACGCGCTGGCCGGGCGAGACGAGCTCGCGCAGGCGGCGCGTGCCACGGGGCCGCTCGAGCGCCGCGCGCACGACGGCTGGCCCCACCTCGCCGACCTCGACCTCGTTGGCGTGCATGACCTCGATGACGTCCGCCTCGTCGAGCTCGAACTCCTCGGTCCTGTCGCCGATCCCGACGCCGTAGCGCATCGGACACCGCCCTTCCGGGGTCCTCCGGGCCCGCCTGCGGGCCCGCCCCTCCGCGACCTACCCCTCCGCGATCCAGTTGAGCGGGGCCTCGCCCTTGCGGCGCTCGGGCACGATGCTGCAGGCCCCCACCATGTCGTCGGCGCCCTGGGCGGGGGCGAAGCGCCGCGCGCCCTTCTCCTTGACCAGGCGCAGGCTCTCCTCCTCGCCCGCGCGTCGGCCCGCCGCGCCGGAGTCAGCGGCCTCGGCGTCGGTCGCGCCCGGCTCGCCCTCGCCCTCGGGCCCCGCGTCCTTCTCGCCCGCCTCCGCCTGGGCGGAGGCCTGGTCGAGCACGATGGGCAGGAAGTAGGCGATCTGGCGCTTCCACCACGGCCAGTCGTGGCTCACGTCGAAGCCCCAGAAGTCGCACCACGCCCCCACGCCCAGCCGGTCGAACTCCTCGGAGATCACGCGCAGGTCGTCGATGCTGTCCTCCCAGGCGCCCTGCCCGACGCAGAAGACGAGCTGGCGCTCGTTGTAGAGCCTGACGTAGGGGTGGGTGGGCTCCATGTTGCTGAGGAAGGTGCAGATGTCGTTGTCGTAGAGGGTGTCGTTCATCCAGTCGCCGAAGAAGCGGCTCGTGCGGTAGAGGCCCGAGAGGGCGACGCAGCCCTGGAAGAGGTCCGGGCGCCTCAGCGCGAGCAGGGCCGCCTGCGTGGCGCCCAGGTCGCAGCCGACCGCGAGCGGGCGCACCTCGGAGCCGTTGCGCTCGTGGACCTCGGCGAGGAGCTCCTCCACGAGGTAGTCGTAGTAGGCCTCCTGCGTGGCCGCGCGGCGCTCGTCGTCGCCGGAGCCGTCGGTCCAGCTGTCGTGGTCGACGGTGTCCACGCAGAAGAGCTGGATCCGCCCCGCGTCGATGAGGGGCGCCAGCACGCCCACCATCCCGAAGCCCTCCCACTCGTCGGCCATGGCGTCCTGGGTGGGGACGGCGACGACGGGGTAGGCGCCCGCCTCGCCGTAGGCGATGGCGTGCATGTCCCTGCCGAGGTACGTGCTGTGGGTCGTGAACTGCTCGCGTTTCATGCGTTGCTCCCAACTGGGCGGCTGCCGTACAGTCGCGTCGCAACTTGCCTTCATGGGAACCGACGCTATCAGAGCAAGGTTTCGGCCAGGTTTAAAGAAGCCCCGCGCGCCGCTTTTGTTCACAAAGGCCGTGCGAGCGGGCGCGCGCCGCGGGGACCGGCGCCCGGGGGCACGCGGAGGCCAGCGCCGGGGGCACGCTGGCCTGCGGGCGAGGCGCGTGCGGCCCCGGCGCTCAGCGCGCCTCGGACGCCCTCGCGGCCGGGCGCTGCGTGTTCACGATCACGATGCCCGCGCTCGCCAGGGCGAGGGAGCAGAGGAGGACCGCGGGGCTCACGAGTCCGCCCTCGCCGAGCAGCAGGGTCGAGAGGATCGCGCCGAACACGGGGTTGCAGAAGCCGAAGACGCTCACGCGGCTCACGGGGTTGTTCGCGAGCAGGAGCGACCAGAGCGAGTAGGCTGCGGCGGAGATGAAGGCGAGGTAGAGGAGGAGCGCGACGGAGGCGGGGCCGCTGGGGGCGAGGGTGCCGCCGGCGGCGAGGCCGATCGCCGCGAGCGTGAGCCCGCCGACAAGGAACTGCCAGCCGGAGAGCGTCACCGGGTCGTGCCCCTCGCGCGAGAAGACCTGGATGAGGCTCGACGACATCGCCGCCGCGACGGTCGAGGCGAGCACCGCGCCCTCGCCCGCGAGCGAGAAGGAGAGCCCGCCCGAGCCCTGCGAGAGCGTGACCAGCGCCACGCCCGCGAAGCCGACCGCGCAGCCCGCGAGCTTGCGCGCCGTCAGCCGCTCGAGCCTGAAGGCGAGCGAGGCGATCAGGATGCAGAAGAAGGTGTTGGTCGCCTCGATGATCGAGCTCGTGACGCCCGAGGCGTGGCCGAGGCCCAGGTAGAAGAGGGCGTACTGCAGGGTCGTCTGGAAGAGGCTCAGCACCAGGACGCACCTCCAGTCGGCCCGGCGCGCCACGAGGGGGCGGCGCCTCGCGAGGCTCGCCGCGAGGATCACGCCCAGCCCCGCGAGGACGAAGCGCACGCCGGCGAAGAGCATCTGCGAGGCCGTGTCGTCGGCGGGGATGGAGAAGAGCCGGTAGCCGATCTTGATGCAGGGGAAGGCGCTTCCCCACAGGAAGGTCGCCACGAGGGCGAGGGTCACGACCCCCGCCGTGCTCGTGAGGAAGCCGCCCCCGCGGCCGCCCGCCGACTCAGTCCGTGCCCCTGCCCCTGCCCGCATGCGCTCTCCCTTCGTCCGTCCAAGAAAGGGGAGTATAGCAGGCCGCGGGCGGCGCCTCACGCGATGCGGCGCGCCCAGGGCAGGTCGCGCCCGGACGCGGTCGCCAGGAGCATCACGTTGTCCTCCTCCGCCTCCCGCCCGGGCATCACGCCGACGGCGAAGACGCGCGCGAAGCCGGCCGACGCGAGCGCGCCGGCGAGCCCGAGCAGCGGACGCGCGCGCGGGCCCTCCACCGCGGAGACCACGTTGGCGAGGAAGGCGCCCCCAGGGGCGAGGTGGTCGAGGTAGAGCGCCGCCGCCTCGGGGCCCGCCAGCTCGGACGGCGCCTCGCCCGCGGCGAAGCAGTCGCAGAGGATCGCGTCGTAGCGCCTCCGGGTCCCCTCGAGGAAGCCGAGGGCGTCGGCGCAGACGACGCGCGGGCCGGGGAGGTGCGCCCTCCCGCGCTCGCGCAGGAGCCGGTCGAGGTAGAAGTGGCGCCGGGCGAGGCGGATGACGGCCGGGTCGGCCTCGACCACGTCGAGCGAGACCTCGGGGCGCTCCGCCAGCAGGTGCCTGGGGTAGCCGAGGCCGCCGCCCCCGAGCATGAGGAGGTCGCGCGCCCCCGGGCAGGCCTCGAAGGCGAGGTCGAAGAGGACGTAGTAGTCGAAGACGGGGTCGCACCAGCCCTCGTCGGCGTAGGCGGCGGACTGCAGGGTGCCGTCCACGACGAGCAGCCTGACCGGCCGCCCGTCGTCCCAGGTGGCCTCGACGACCTCGGTCGTGCCGAAGCGGCCCCGCACGCGCTCGACGACCCTCTCGCCGCCCCGTCGCGTCCCGGCGTCCGGGGTGCCCACGGCGCGCCCGCTAGACGAGGAGGGAGAGCAGGTCTCCCTCGCTCTCGAAGCCGTAGTCGAGGCAGGCGTCCGTGGCCCGCTCGCCCTGGTCGTAGAGGAAGAGCCGCGAGACGCCTCTGCCGCGCGCCTTGAGCTCGATGTCCTCGAGCAGCGTGGGGAGGGTCGCCTCGTAGCCCGGCCTCGAGCTCACGCCCACGACGAGGCCGACCATGCCGGAGGGGTTCTCGGCCGAGGGGATGACCTCGACGAAGAGGACGCCCGCCGTGGAGACGACGCGCCCGTCCACCTCGGCGACCTGCTGGGCGAGCGCCCCCTGCTGCATGTTGCGCGTGAGGTAGCGCTCGAGCTCGCTCCTGTGGAGCCCCTGGCCCGAGGCGAGCATCGCGGCGACGGTCGGCGTGTCCGCCAGGGTCGCCTGGCGGGAGGCGAACTCCTCAAAGCTTGGCTCGCGAGCGGGGCCGGACGCGGGGGCGCCGGCGGAGGGGGCGCGGACGGCGCCCGGCGCGGCGGCGGGGCGCGGCGCCGCGTCGGAGGCGGGGCGCCCGGCGGCCGCCGGCGGCTCGTCGAGCTCCTCCGGGACGTCCTGCGGCGAGAGCGCGTTCATCACCATGCGGTTGTTCACCTGCTCGGAGACCGGCCGGTAGGACTCGTCCCACACGGAGGGGTCGGTAATGACGGAGTCGAGGGAGGAGACGAGCTCGCCGCCGTACCGCTCGTCCTCGAGGGAGCGGAGCCAGTCGTGGCAGAAGGCGAGGCCGTCGGCGGAGGTGGAGGAGCCGCCGCCGAAGCGCTCCTCGAAGCGGCGGGAGAAGTCCTGGTAGAGCTTGGGGTCGGCGGAGCTCGCCTGGTCCCAGAGGAAGGGGTTGGCCTCCGAGCAGAACTCCTCGAGGCCCACCGGCGCCCCGCCGGGGCGCTGCTCCTGCGTCATGCAGGCCTGCTGGAGCGCGTAGTAGACGTTGACGTAGGTGACGAACTTGTCCCAGAGCTTCTCTTCCATCTCTCCTCGATTCGGCGGACGCTAGCTCGTTGCGGTGTCGGTCGCGCCGGCTGCGGGCGCGGAGGCGGGGGCGCTGGCGTCCGGCGCCGCGGCCCTTCTCGCCCTCGAGGCCCTTCTCGACTGCGTGGCGGGAACGTCCCCCGCGTCCGGCGCCGCGGCGGAGAGCGCGAGCAGCATGCCGGAGAGCGGCGCCAGGTCGAGCGTGAGGGTGCCCGTCGCGGCGTCCATGCGCACGCGCTCCCGGCCGTCGGGCGTGGCGCCGCCGAAGCGCTGCCAGTCCGTGTCGAGGAGGACCTCGGCGGAGCCGGTGTCGGGCAGCCTCAGCTCGTAGCCCTCGTGGGGGCAGTTGGCGAGGTTCAGGACGCACAGGAGCCTCTCGCCCGCGCGGTCCCGGCGCTCGAAGGCGTAGACGACGCGCGTCTCGTCGTCGACCTGGCGCCACTGGAAGCCCGCCTGCTCGTAGTCGAGCTCCCAGAGCGCGGGGTGGTCGAGGTAGAGGTGGTTGAGCTCGCAGACGTAGTGGTAGAAGGCGTCGTGCGCGGGGTAGGCGCGCAGGAACCAGTCCTGCTCGCGCCGCTCGTCCCACTCGCGCAGCTGCGCGACCTCCGAGCCCATGAAGTTCAGCTTCTTGCCGGGGTGGGCCATCATGTAGAGGTAGAGGGTGCGCGCCTGCGGGAACTTGAGGTCGAGGTCGCCCCACATCTTCTGCGCCACGGTCGCCTTGCCGTGGACGTTCTCGTCGTGGCTGAGCGGCAGCAGGTAGCGCTCGTTGCCGAAGTACATCATCGAGAAGCTCAGCTTGTGGTAGTTGCCCGCGCGGAAGTAGGGGTCGGTCTGGAAGAGGGCGAGCGTGTCGTGCATCCAGCCCATGTCCCACTTGTAGTCGAACCCCAGGCCGCCCTCGCTCGCGTCGGCCGTGCAGCCCTTGAAGTCCGTCGAGTCCTCGGCCACCAGGAAGGCGCCGGGGTTGAGCGCCTTGACGCCGGCGTTCATGGTGCGCACGAACCTGACCGCGTCCGCGTTGACGCCGCGCGCCTCGTCGCCCTGCCAGTAGATGATGCGGCTGATCGCGTCCATGCGCAGGCCGTCGAAGTGGTAGGCGCCGAGCCAGAAGTTGGCGCTCGACTGCATGAAGCTGCGGCTCTCGCCGCGCGAGTACATGAAGTTGTGGCTGCCCCACTCGGAGACGCCCACGGCGTCGTTGGGGTACTCGAACAGCGGCGTGCCGTCGTAGTCCGCGAGCCCCCACGGGTCGGTCGCGAAGTGGACCGGCACCACGTCCAGGATGCAGCCGATGCCCGCCTGGTGCAGCCGGTCGACGAGGGCCATGAGCTGCCTGGGCTCGCCGAAGCGGCTGGTGGGCGAGAAGAAGCCGGTGGGCTGGTAGCCCCACGAGCCGTCGAAGGGGTACTCGGTCAGGGGCATGAACTCGACGAAGTTGTAGCCGCTCTCGGAGAGGTAGGAGACGAGGGGCTCGGCGACCTCCTCGTAGCCGAGCCAGTCCGCCGGGTCGTCGGAGGGCTCGTCGCCCGAGCGCTTGCGCCAGCTCCCGAGGTTGAGCTCGTAGACGTTCATCGGCCGGTCCTCGCCCCGGGAGCGCCGCGCCATCCAGTCGGCGTCGCCCCACGCGTAGGTGAGGTCGCGCACGACGGAGCGGTGGCGGGGCCTGAGCTCGGAGCCGAAGGCGTAGGGGTCGGCGTGGTCGACGGAGCCGCCCGCGTGGTGGATGCGGTACTCGTAGGCGCAGCCCTCGTGGGCGTCGGGGCACATGAGCTCCCAGAAGTTGCCGTCCTCGACCTTGTGCATGGGGTGGGGCACCCCCTCGACGACGACCTCGATGGCCTCGGCGGCCGGCGCGAAGGTCCTGAAGACGACGCCCCCGTCGACGAGGTGGGCCCCGAGGTAGTCCTGGGCGAAGAACTCGCTTCCGGTGTAGAAGTCGTACGTCCGCATCGCATGCCCCCTGCGTCTCTCGTCTGTGGTCGCGCCGCCCCGGCGCCGGTTGCCCCGCCCCGGCGACGGCTGCTCCGCCGTGGCGGCGCTCGCGCCGGCTGCGCCACCGTGGCGACGGCTGCTCCGCCGTGGCGGCGCTCGTGCCGCCACTCCGGCCCCCTGAGCAGGCCTCCATTAATGTAGCGCACGCCCTCGCGGAGGGGGAGGGGCCTGCGCCCCCGCGGGGACGATGCGCCTGCGGACGGGGCGGCGGGGACGATGCGGCCGCAAATGGCGCGGGCGGCCGCGGGCGGCGTGGGGCCTCGGGCGGGCACGAACTTTCGCGCAGGGCTTGACGCGCCTCTCGACCAGGCCTAAGATGCACTTATCCCTAGTGGATTGGTAGGAATAAGAGACGAACGCCCGTGGGCGGACAAGGGTCCCTCTCCTCTCCCCGTCCGGGATGCGCACTCCCCTTGGCGCATCCGCTCCCCCCGGCCTCGTCTCTTTTTCCATGCCTGAGCTGCATGCACGTCGTCGGCGGCGCCCGGGCGCCCCGCGCTCGTCCCGGGAGGCTGCCATGATTTCAATCGTACACGGCTCCGTCGTCGACCAGCGCGTCGACGCCATCGTGAACGCGGCCAACGGGGGCCTCATGGGCGGGGGAGGCGTCGACGGCGCGATTCACCGCATGGCCGGCCCCGGCCTGGACGAGGAGTGCCGCCGCCTGCACGACGAGGGCGGCTGCCCCACGGGGGACGCCAGGCTGACGGGCGCCTACGGCATCTCCTGGGCGCGCCACGTGGTGCACACGGTCGGCCCGGTCTTCTCGGAGCACTCGTTCGAGGAGGGCGCGCGGCTCCTGGCGTCGTGCTACGAGCGCTCGTGCGACCTCGCGCTCGCCGCGGGGGACGCCTCGATCGCGTTTCCCGCCATCTCGTGCGGGGTCTACGGCTTCCCGCTCGAACGCGCGCTGCCGATCGCGCTCGACGCCCTCGTCCCGTACGCCGCGCGCTTCGAGCGCATCGTGCTCGCCATGTTCCGCAGCGACGAGTTCGCGCTCGCGCGCGAGGTCGCCCGCGAGGTCGTGCGCTGCCACGACGAGGGCGGCGCGCTCGTGGTCGACGCGTAAGGCCGCCGGCGGGCGCGCCTCGGGCCTGGCTGGCGCTCCCGCCGGCTTCGGGCGCCTGTCCTTCTCCGCCGTTCTGCCCTACGAGCCCGCGCCCTTCTCCGCCACCATTCGCACGCCTTGCTATCCTGATGTCGTGTCAGTTCCTGAAGGCGTGGCAGCCCCGGCACAAGGAGGCAGGCGTGAGCGACGAGTTCGATGACCTGATCTTTACCAACCCCGTGTTCCACGAGAAGATCTGGGGAGGTCGCAGGCTCGAGACGGAGTTCGGCTACAAGATCCCGGACGGCAGCATCGGCGAGTGCTGGGCGATCAGCGCGCACCCCGCGGGAGACTGCACGGTCGCCGGCGGCGCGTACGACGGCAGGTACCTCTCGGACCTGTGGGAGCGCGAGCACGGGCTGTTCGCCGGCGCCTCGGGCGACCGCTTCCCGCTGCTGATCAAGATCCTCGACGCGCGCGAGAACCTCTCCGTGCAGGTGCATCCCGACGACGCCTACGCCGCCGCGCACGAGAACGGCTCGCTCGGCAAGCGCGAGTGCTGGTACGTGCTCTCCGCCGAGCCCGGGACCAAGATCGTCGTGGGGCAGCGTGCCCACGACAGGGCCGAGTTCGCGCGCATGGTCGAGGAGGGCCGCTGGTCCGAGCTGCTCTACGAGGTGCCGATCAAGGCCGGCGACTTCTTCCGCATCGAGCCCGGCACGATCCACGCCATCGAGGGGGGCGCGCTCATCCTCGAGACGCAGCAGTCCTCCGACGTCACCTACCGCGTCTACGACTACGACCGCGTGCAGGCGGACGGCACGCGGCGCGAGCTGCACATCCCGCAGACGCTCGACGTGGTGGACTTCTCGCTCGTGCCGCCGGCGTCGGGCGAGGTC
>JAZHSQ010000004.1:0-76925 GCA_036454645.1 Olsenella sp.
CCGGCGTGCAGCCGGTCGTGCGACGGGCGCGCCGGGGCCACGGACGCGGGGCGTCTGTCGCGCGGCGGCCGCACGTCAGGTACGCACGTCACGGGAGGATCCACCATGAGCTTGTCCGACAACAGCCTCACGCGCCGCAGCTTCGTCAAGGGCGTGGGCGCAGCCACCGGAACCGGGGCGCTCGCCGCGCTCCTCGCCGGCTGCGGCGCCTCCAACGCCAGCTCCGGCACCGTCTCCACCTCGAGCGACGGCAAGAAGACCTTCACCTACGGCATCGCCACCGACCCGCTGGTCTCGCCCAACCCCATCACGTCCTCCGACCGCTACGGCCTGATGACCGTCAAGCTCGTGTACTCCTCGCTCTGGCAGTACAACGCCGACGGCGTCAACTACTTCCTCGCCGACTCCTACGACGTCAACGACGACTCCACGGTCATCACCGCCCACCTGCACGAGGGCGTGACCTGGAACGACGGCGAGCCCTTCACCGCCGACGACGTCGTCTACACCTTCGAGAGCGTCGAGGCCACGCCGACCGCCGCCTCCTACTCCAACCTCGTGACCTACCAGGGCAGCGTCAAGGTCGAGAAGGTCGACGACAACACCGTCTCCTTCACCTTCCCCGCCCCCAACCCCGACATCGTCGAGCTCGTCAGCGGCATCTTCATCATGCCGAAGCACCTCTACGAGGGCGTGACGGACTTCGAGAACAACGACGTCAACACCAAGGGCGTCGGCACCGGCCCCTACAAGCTCGAGGAGTACGCGACCGGCCAGTACCTGCGCTTCTCCGCCAACGAGAGCTACTTCCTGGGCAAGCCCAACATCGACGAGGTCGTGTTCCAGATCATCACCAACGAGAACACCATGACCCAGTCGATCCAGGCCGGCTCCATCAACGCCATGGTCTCCTCGCCCTCCGAGGTCCAGCAGATGGACCTCTCCGGCAACAACCTGACCGTCCACCCCTACAGCGAGGGCAACGTCGCCTTCCTGGCGGTCAACTGCCGCCGCGTCACCGACGAGAACGTCCGCAAGGCCCTGCTCTTCTCCTTCGACAAGAAGGCCATCGCCGACGCGGCGCTGCTCTCCGACGAGTACTACTCGCTCGAGTACACCTTCCTGCCCGTGGAGAACAGCTTCTACAACGAGGACGGCGTCGAGAAGTACGACCGTGACGTGGAGAAGTCCAAGCAGCTCCTCTCCGCGGCCGGCCAGACCAACCCGACCTTCAAGTTCGCCTATCCCTCCGACGACTCCTCGACCGAGGCCGAGGCCGTCCTCATGAAGGAGCAGGCCGCCGAGGCCGGCATCACGCTGGACCTCCAGGCGCTCGACGCCAACGCGGTCTACTCGCTCGCGACCGAACCCGACAACGAGTACGACCTCTACTTCGGCGGCTACGTCATGGGCATCGACCCGTCGACGTTCTACCCCGAGTTCGGCATCGGCCAGAAGTGGAACTACATGCACTGGGGCGAGGAGTACTCCAACATCGAGGACCTCTTCGCGCAGGGCAAGGCCGAGACCGACCCGGACAAGCGCTACGACATCTACCACGAGCTGCAGAAGGCCATCCAGGACACCGGCGCCTTCTACCCCACCTACGAGAAGAAGCGCCTGCTCGTGACCACGGCCAACGTCACCGACATCGACGCGGCCAAGCTCGTCCCCGTCTACACCTTCGAGGACATGTCCAAGCTCAACATGCAGTAGCAGTGCCCAGCGGCCCGCTGCGCCCGACCGCCGGGCCCGCCCATGTGGGCGTGCCCGGCCTTGTGGCAGAGAGGGGAGAGAGTGGCAAAGTACATAGGGAGGCGGCTGCTCGTCGCAATACCGCTTCTGTTCGTGATCAGCATCCTCGTGTTCATGCTCATGAAGGCGTCGCCCTACGACGTGGTCGACACGATGATCGACCCCAAGATGTCGGCCGAGACGGTCGCCGCGATCAGGGCCAAGTACGGCCTCGACAAGCCCGTCATCGTCCAGTACTTCAACTGGCTCGGCGGGATCCTCCAGGGCGACTTCGGCTACTCGATCGCGACCAAGCAGTCGATCGGCCAGCAGCTGCAGGTGCGCATCCCCGCGACCATCATGCTCGTGCTGCCGTCCTACCTGGTGGCCTACGTCCTCTCCATCGTCCTCGGTCTCGTCGCCGGCTCCAACCGCGGCGGGCGCGCCGACCACGTGATCGACGGCATCGCCTCAGTGCTCATCGCCGTCCCCACGTTCTGGCTCTCCATGCTCTTCATCTTCGTCTTCGGCTACCTGCTGCGGCTCCTGCCGATCTCCGGCATGTCGACGGTGGGCGACGGCTCTGCCGCGGACGTGGCGGCCCACTACGTCATGCCCTTCGTGACCCTCGTGATCGCCTTCCTGCCCGACAACATCCGCTACGTCCGCTCCTCGACGATCACCCAGTCGAGCCAGGACTACGTGATGGTCCAGGAGGCCTTCGGCGCCACCAGGGCCGAGATCCTCTTCCACCACGTCTGCAGGAACATCCTGGGCCCCGTCCTCACCAAGCTCGGCATGGCGCTTCCCATGCTCGTGACCGGCGCCGTCATCACCGAGACGATCTTCTCGTGGCCCGGCGTCGGCCCGTACTTCATGACGGCGGTCAAGGGCATGGACTACCCGGTGGTCATGGCGATCCTCATCCTGTCTTCGACCCTCGTGATCCTGGGCAACCTCCTCGCCGACATCCTGAACGCCATCGCGGACCCGCGCATCCGTCAGGGGGTAACCGAATGAGCGACATCGCAACCACCGCGCCCGAGCAGCGTCGCCAGGGCTCGGGCAGGCACATCCGCCGAGACGCGGCGTGGATGGCCTTCAGGCAGGACCGCGCCGCCGTCGTCTCGGTGACGCTGCTCCTCGTCATCGTCGCGCTCTGCGTCATCGCGCCCGCCCTTCCGATCGACCCCAACACGACGAGCATCGCCGAGCGCCTGCAGGGGCCCTCGGCGGCGCACCTGCTCGGCACCGACCAGCTCGGCCGCGACTACCTCGCGCGCACGCTCTACGGCGGACGGGTCTCCCTCACCGTCGGCATCCTCGCGATGCTGACGAGCGTGCTCGTGGGCATCGCCGTCGGCACCGTCGCCGGGCTCGTGGGCGGCATCGTCGACGGCATCCTGATGCGAATCGTCGACGTGCTCTCGAGCGTGCCCTGGCTCGTCCTCGTCACCGTCGTGAGCATCTTCCTGAAGCCTGGCCTGCAGTCGATCATCCTGGTCATCGGCCTCTTCAGCTGGATGGACATCGCCCGCGTGGTGAGGACCGAGGCCCAGGCGATCAAGAGCCGCGACTTCGTGCAGTACGCCGACCTGTGCGGCGTGGGCGTGTGGCGCAACATCGTCTTCCACGTGGTGCCCGCCGCCCTGCCCACGATCGTGACCGCCGCGACCTCCTCGCTCGCCGGCGCCATCATGACCGAGTCCTCGCTCTCCTTCCTCGGCGTGGGCGTACAGCAGCCGATGAGCTCCTGGGGCTCCATGCTCCAGGACGCCCAGCAGTTCATGCAGACCGACATCCTGATGGCCATCATCCCGGGCCTCCTGATCGTGATCGTGATCTTCGCCTTCAACAAGCTCGGCAACGTGATCCGAATCTTCGCGGACCCGCAGGTCATGAGCAGAGAGGGGCTGTAGGCCATGGCAGACACCAGAGCCGGCGCACAGGCCGACAAGGACGCACGCGCTGCGACGGCCGCAGGCGCCTCCGCGGGCGACGAGATCCTGCGCGTCCGCAACCTCAGGACCACCTTCCACGCTCACCGCCGCGAGATCCGCGCCGTGCGCGGCATCGACCTCGACGTCAGGCGCGGAGAGATCCTCGCCGTCGTCGGGGAGTCCGGCAGCGGCAAGTCCGTCTCGATGAAGTCCGTGATGGGCCTCATGCCTCCCAACGCCGAAGTCACGGCCGACGAGCTCACCTTCGACGGCAGGGACCTCCTGGCCATGGGCCTCGACGAGCGCCGCGCCATGCGCGGGCCCGACATCGCCATGGTCTTCCAGGACCCCATGACGAGCCTCGACCCGGTCAAGACGGTCGGCAGCCACCTCTTCGAGGTGCTCCGCCGCCACCGCGGCCTCGAGGGCGACGAGGCCAGGCGCGAGGCCGTACGCATCCTCGACATGGTCGGGATCCCCTCGCCCGAGAGCCGCCTCTCTCAGTACCCCTTCGAGTTCTCCGGCGGCATGCGGCAGCGCGTCCTCATCGCCATGGCGCTGTGCTGCAGGCCCCGCCTGCTCATCGCCGACGAGCCCACGACCGCGCTCGACGTCACGATCCAGGCCCAGATCCTGGAGCTGCTCAACACGCTGCGAGGCGAGCTCGGCATGAGCATCGTCCTCATCACGCACGACCTCGGCATCGTGGCCTCCACCTGCGACCGCGCCGTCGTGATGTACGGCGGCCTCGTGATGGAGCAGGGCACGGTCGACGACGTCTTCTACCGCGCGCTGCACCCCTACACCCGCGCCCTGCTGCGCGCGGTGCCCAACCCCGAGAACCTGCACGACAGGCTCCGGTCCATCCCCGGCTCCGCCATGTCGCTCGTGGACCCGCCCGCGACCTGCCCGTTCGCCGAGCGCTGCGGCTTCGCCTGCGACCGCTGCCGCGCCGGCGTGCCCGGCCTCAGGGCCGAGGGCGAGGGGCGCGCGTCGCGCTGCGTCTTCACGGGAGCGGAGCTCGACCAGATGAGGGAGGACAGCTGATGCAGACCATGACCCAGCAGGGCGCCCACGACGCGCCCCGGGACGAGAAGGACGTGATCCTCGAGGCGCGCGGCCTCGCCAAGCACTTCCCCGTGAGGACCTTCTTCGGCCGCACCAAGCAGGTCGTGAAGGCCGTCGACGGCATCGACCTCACGATCTTCCGCGGCGAGACCTTCGGGCTGGTGGGGGAGAGCGGCTGCGGCAAGTCGACCCTCGGGCGCACGCTCATCCGCATGCACGAGCCCACCGCGGGCACGATCACCTTCGACGGCGAGGACGTCTCCCACGTCAGGGGCAGGGCCCTCGTCGACGTGCACCACCGGATGCAGATCGTGTTCCAGGACCCCTACCAGTCGCTCGACCCGCACCAGACCGTGCGCGAGATCATCCGCGAGCCGCTCTCCGTGGGGGGCTCCCTGTCCTCCTCCGAGATGGACGAGCGCGTGGCCGAGATGCTCGAGCGCGTGGGGATGCACGCAGACGACCTCTACAAGTTCCCCTACGAGTTCTCCGGCGGCCAGAGGCAGCGCATCGGCATCGCCCGCGCCCTCTCGGTCAACCCCGAGTTCATCCTCTGCGACGAGCCGATCTCCGCCTTGGACGTCTCGATCCAGGCGCAGGTGGTCAACATGCTCGAGGACCTGCAGCAGGAGCTCGGCCTCACCTACCTCTTCGTGGCCCACGACCTCTCGATGGTGCGCCACATCTCCGACCGCATCGGCGTCATGTACCTCGGCAGGCTCGTGGAGCTCGCACCCGCCGACGAGCTCTACGAGAACCCCTTGCACCCCTACACGCAGGCGCTGCTCTCGGCGATTCCCATCCCCGACCCCAGGGTCGCGCGCGCCGCGCGGCGCCAGGAGCTCGCGGGCGAGCCGCCGAGCCCCCTTGACGTCCCCTCCGGCTGCCGCTTCAGGACGAGGTGCCCGCGCGCGTGCGAGGCGTGCGCCGAGGCCTCCGAGGAGCTGCGCGAGGTTTCCCCGGGGCACTTCTGCGCCTGCCCCCGCGCGTAGCGCCGGGCGCCTCCCGGCAGCCGCCCGTGCGGCCCTGACGTGCCAGCGTGTAGCATCCGAGCCGCCCGCCCTCAACTTAAAAGGGGCGGGCGGCGGCTTTTTTTGTTCTAATATTCTTCGTAAATTTGCAGCACGGCGCGTGATACCATGCTCGCCAACACACATCGGCGGCCTCACCTGCGGAAACCGTGGACGGGTCCGCCCCGGCGAGAATGGAGCCAGCCATGAGCCTCAACGGGAAGGTAGCCATCGTGACCGCCGCGACGAGGGGCATCGGCCTCGCCTGCGCGCAGCGCCTCGCGCGCGAGGGTGCGACCGTCTACCTCGGAGCCCGCAACATGGAGCGCGCGGAGGCGCGCGCGACGGAGCTCAACGACGAGGGCTGCACCGTGCGCCCCGTCTACAACGACGCCTCAAAGCGCGAGACCTACAGGTCCATGGTGGACGAGGTCGTCGCCGCCGAGGGCAGGGTGGACGTCCTCGTGAACAACTTCGGCACGTCCAACCCCCAGAAGGACAAGGACATCAAGACCACCGAGTACGACGAGTTCATCCGCACGGTGGACATGAACCTCTCGAGCGTCTTCCTCGCCTCCCAGGCGGTCATCCCCCACATGGCGGCGGCCGGCGGCGGCAGCATCGTTAACATCTCCTCGGTCGGCGGCATCCGCCCGGACATCTCCCAGATCGCCTACGGCACGAGCAAGGCCGCCATCAACTACCTGACCAAGCTCATCGCCACCCAGTGCGCCCGCGACAACATCCGCTGCAACGCCGTGCTGCCGGGCATGACGGCGACCGAGGCCGTCTCCGGCAACCTCTCGCCGGAGTTCCGCGAGTTCTTCCTCAAGCACATCCCCATCAAGCGCATGGGCAAGCCCGAGGAGATCGCGGCGGCCGTGGCCTACTTCGCGAGCGACGACGCGGCCTACACCACCGGCCAGATCATGGACGTCTCCGGCGGCTTCGGCATGCCGACCCCGATCTTCGGCGACATGGCGGAGATGGATACCAAGCGCTAGGGGGCACCGCAGAGCTGCGGCGCGCCCGGGCTCGCCACGTGCTCCCGAGCGCCCATAGCAACCAGGACATCGAGCGGGGGCCGCGGCCCCCGTCGCGTTCGCCGCCAGGGCGCGCGTCACTCGTCGAACAGGACCTCGTACACCTTCACGGGACGGCCCTTGGCCTTGGTGCCCGGGCCGGTCGAGACCTGCCGGGCGTAGCCGCCGGCCTCGAGGTTGTAGAGGATGCGGCTCGCGTTGCGCACCGTGCTGCCGAGGTGCCCCGCGAGCTCCTGGGCGGTGATCTTGTTGGAGTTGTCGAGGTGCATGATGGCGACGACCTTGTTGACCGTCGCCGGGTTGAGGTGGCAGGCGCGGGCGATCCTGCCGGCGGCGCCGGAGGGCAGGTTCTCCACGACCATGCGCCGCTCCGTCCCGAGCGGGCCGGTCATGTCGCCGTTCTCGTTCACGATGAAGGAGCCGCCGCCACGGGCCGCCTCGCGCAGGGCCGCGTCGGAGTTGGCGACCGCGTACTCGTAGCGGACGCCCACGCCGTAGCCGACGAGGAAGGGGAAGTCGACCTTGTCGGCCAGCTCGGTCGCGATCTTGCAGACCGTGCCCTTCTCCGTCAGGTACTGCAGCACGCGCACGTCGGTGGAGACGCGGCAGAACGCCCCGTTGACCTCCGGCTCGCAGTCCAGCAGGCTCTCGTGGAAGAACTCGCCGAGGGCGCGGGCGAGCTCGGCGGACCGGCGCAGGGCCTCCTGCTCTCCGATCTCCCCGCGGCGGAAGCCCTTGGGGACGAGGCCGATGCAGACCGGCAGGCTCGAGCGGATGCGCTCGAGCTCGATGAGGGAGAACAGGTGCTCCATGAGCCCGCTCAGGTAGGAGCGGCGCGGGAGCGGGTAGACGTAGGGGACGCCGGCCTGCTCGAGGTCGGGGATGATGTTGCTGTACTGGCAGACGACCACGTCGAGCTCGTCGCGCTCGCGCATCTCCTTGAGCCTCCCCACGATGGAGGGCTCGAGGGCGCGGATGTCGTCGGAGGTGAGCGACCGGCTCCAGCGCTGGTAGGCGCGCTGCCTCTCCGCGTCGTCCATCGTCTTGAGGAAGTACTCGGCCGTGCAGCCGTCGAACACGGGGATGAGGTAGTCGTAGATCACGCGGGTGAGGTCGAGGTCGCGGTCCTTCAGGATGAGGTCGAGCAGGGTGCGGTAGAGGCTCGAGAGGTCCGCCTCGAAGGCGAGCATGGGACGGGCGAGCTCGTGGCTGCCCTCGCGGATCGCCGCCATCGCGATGGGGCCGCTCACGAGGAAGCCGTCGGCGTCGCGGGCGTACTCGTCGTAGACCTCCGAGATGGTCGAGAAGTTCTTGTAGGGGACGACCTTGACGGGCGGGTTGTAGCCCATCTCGCCGAACGTCTCCCTCATCGAGTCCTCAAGGTACTCGCTCACTATCGCGACGACTCTGGGGTTCATGGCTACCTTCCTCGCGACTCCGACCACGCCGCAGCGGCTTACCGTGCGGCGCAGGCGTGGCGCAACTCTACCAAAAATATTCCTTAAGACTTGACGCGGTTATCTGCCGTTGGTATATTCTCATCGAACTTCGTGTTCTAATTATATTCCTAAACACTGCTCGCTCTTCTCATTATATTCCGTAACTCCGAGTCCGATTCTCATTACCTCCACTTTTTTCTCCTTCCGCACGAGGTCTTGGCAGGCGGCGGGCGATGCCCGCAATAGAGAAGGGACGGCTCCATGAACGAGTACGAGGAAGCGCTGGCGCTCGCGGACGAGACGGTGGCCAACCGACGCCGGATCCACGAGCAGGCGGAGGTCGGGCTCGACCTCCCCAGGACGGTCGCCTTCGTGGAGGAGAGGCTCCGGGAGTACGGGCTCGAGCCCGTCCGCTGCGGCCACGGCGTCACCGCGACCGTCGGCCGCGGCGGCAGGGTCCTGCTGCTTAGGGCCGACATGGACGCCCTGCCCATGCATGAGGCGAGCGGCGAGCCCTTCTCCTGCCCGGACGGCGCCGCGCACGCCTGCGGGCACGACATGCACGCGGCCATGCTGCTGACCGCTGCGCGCATGCTGAAGGAGCGCGAGGGCGAGCTCGCCGGCACCGTGAAGCTCATGTTCCAGCCCGCGGAGGAGATCTTCAAGGGCAGCCTCGACATGATCGAGGCCGGCGTGCTAGAGGACCCCCACGTGGACGCCGCGCTGGCCTACCACGTGGGGCCGGGCAGGATGCCCGCCGGCCTCTACATGTACAACGAGACGGGCACCATGATGCTCTCGGTCGACGGCTTCCGGATCGAGGTCCTCGGCACGCCGAGCCACGGCGCCTACCCGGAGCTCGGCGTGGACCCCATCAACATCGGCGTCCACGTGCACCTCGCCCTGCAGGAGCTCGTCGCCCGCGAGTGCAGCTGCTACCGCTCCTGCGTGCTGACCGTCGGCCAGTTCCACGCCGGCTCCGCCGCCAACTCCATCCCCGAGCGCGCCGTCCTCGAGGGGACCCTGCGCACGGATGACGAGGAGCTGCGCCAGCGCGTGCTCGCGAGGATCCGCGAGGCCGCGATGCGCCAGGCGGAGGCCTTCGGGGGCAGCGCGGAGGTCACGTCGCTGTCCGCCTGCCCGCCGCTCGTGTGCGACCCCGAGCTCACCAGGGAGGTCGCGGGCTACATGGAGGGGCTCCACATCCCCGGCATGGCGCCCGTGCCCGACGTGCGCGCCAGCGCCTCCGAGGACTTCTCGTTCATCGCCCAGCGCGTCCCCTCGACCTTCATGTACCTCTCGGCCGGCTACGAGGACGAGCGCGGCGAGCGCCCCGCGCACGACCCGCGCGTCCGCTTCAACGAGGACGTGCTGCCCATCGGCTCGGCGTGCCTTGTGCGCAGCGCCGTCGAGTGGCTCAGGAACCACCGGTAGCGCCCTTTCCCGCCGGTGCGTCCCTCCGGGGCGCGCCGGCCTTCGCGATCGCGCTGCCGCGGACGCAGAAGCGCCTCGTGGAGGTCGGCTGCGTCTGCATGATGCTCTCGGTCTCGATGTACGGCCTGGCCTTCTCGACCCTGACCGCCCCCATCCTGGAGAGCGTCGACGCGATCGAGTACGTCGGCCTGTTCTCCATCTTCGCCGCGCTCGGCGTCTCGGTGATGACGCCGATCGGCGGCAAGCTGGGCGACCTCATCGGGCGGCGCAACATCATCGTGGTGCCAGGCCTCGTCTGCGCGGCGGCCGGCGTGGCCTTCGCGTTCGCGCGCTCGGTCGGCATGCTGCTCGCGCTCAGGCTCGTGATATCTCTCGCCCAGGGCGCCTTCACGGCCGCCCCCTACATCATCGCGGGCCTCATCAACGAGCGCAAGGACGTGCCGCGCATGATGGGCTTCCTCGCCATGGCCATCGCGATCGGCGGCTTCGGCGGCAGCATCGTGGCCGGCATCCTCACCGACCTCGGGCTCATGACGGTCGCCATGCTCCTGCCCGCGGCTCCGCTGCTCGCCGGCGTGGCCCTCATCGGCCTCAACATGCCCAACCAGAAGAAGGCGGGCAAGGTCACGATCGACGTGGCGGGCATGGTGGCGCTCGCCGTCGCCCTCTGCGGGATCCTGCTCTCGCTCAACTTCGCCCCCTCGCTCGGCTGGGGCAGCCCCTACATCCTCGGCGGCCTCGCCGTCGGCGTCGTCGCGATCGTCGTGCTCGTGAGGGTCGAGGGCAGGGCGACCGAGCCCCTCATCCCGCTCTACCTCTTCCGTAACCGCTACTACGTGGCCCTGCTCGTCGTGGGCTTCATCTGCTACTTCTACCAGCCCGCCATGAACGTCTACGCGCCCATCGGCGCGCTCGAGGTCATGGGCAGCTCCGCGGCGGTCGCGGGCGCCCTGCAGATGCCCCGCATGATCCTCGTGATGGCGCTGCCCGCCGCCGTGGGCGTCTAGGTCGCCAAGCGCCAGGACAACTACTGGAAGGCCATGGCCGTGGCGACGCTGCTGACGGGCGTGCCCATGCTCGCGATGGCGCTGACCTCGCCCGAGCTGCCCGTCGCCGTCTACTTCGTGGCGCTCGGCGCGACGGGCGTCGCGGAGAGCTTCCGCTCGGTCTCCATCACCCCCGCCGCCCAGGCGACCCTCACGCCCGAGGACATCGGCGTGGGCACCTCGCTGGTCAACTTCTTCAACTCGCTCGCGAGCTCCGTCGCGGCGGCCGTCTTCGCGCTCACCTACAACCTCAAGACGGCTTCCGACCCCACGAGCCTCGCCAACGTGCAGGCGGGCGTGAACCTCACGTTCCTGGTCGTCGGCGTCGTCTCGGTCGTGGGCTTCCTCATCGTCCTCCTCGTCGTGCGCCCGCAGGTCCGCGCAGGCGAGTCGGCGTAGCGAGGACGCAGCCGGCAGGTACGCGGAGAGCTGCAGGGACGAAGGGGGCGCCCCCGGCCACGCGAAACGGGTCCGGGGCGCCCCCCGTCGTGTCCTGCCGGAGTCGAGGCCTACCGCCCCGAGGCGGCGCGGGCCAGCGGCCGGT
The DNA here is from genome assembly GCA_036454645.1 of Olsenella sp. Taxonomy (GTDB): domain Bacteria; phylum Actinomycetota; class Coriobacteriia; order Coriobacteriales; family Atopobiaceae; genus Olsenella_K. Next base: position 11,259 of record JAZHSQ010000004.1, read on the forward strand.
CTCCTAGGCCAGGACCGGCGCCCAGACGTTCTTGAGGATCGTGTCGACGTCGTCCTGGGACTCGATCACGCCGAACTTCTTGTAGTCGGTGATGATGTCGCGCAGGGCCGTCTCGGTGGTGGAGTCGGTGACGACGAAGTTGTACTTGTTCGCGAGGTCGAGCGCGACGTCCTTGTCGCCCGAGGACCAGCTGTTCTCGAAGAGGATGTCGACGAACTCCTCCTTGTTGTCCTGGGCCCACTGGCTGGCCTTGGAGAAGGCGCGGACGAACTTCTTGGCGGTCACCGGGTTCTGCTGGAAGAAGGCGGAGTTGAAGGTGACCACGCAGCAGGGCTCGTTCTTGAAGTCCTCGTCGGTCGTGATGGAGCGGATGGCGCGCAGGGTGCCGTCGGCGACGAAGGGGTAGGCGAACTGGTCGGAGATGTTGGCCGCCTGGATCTCGCCGCTCTGGAGCGCCTGGACGACGGCGTCGCTCGTGACGGCCTTCCAGTTGATGCTGTTGATGTCGACGCCGTCCTTGTTGAAGTAGCGCATGGAGATGTTCTGGTCGGAGTTGCCGATGCCGTCGGGCAGGCCGACCGTCTTGCCGACGAGCAGGGCGGTGCAGGCTGAGCTCATGGCCTGGATCATGCCCTGGAAGATGCTCGGGAGCGCGGAGGGGATGGCCACGTTGACCACGAGCCTGCGGGTGTTGGCGCCGAGCGTGCGGGCCGCCTCGTAGAGGGCGGGGTCGATGTTCTTGATGCCCGTCGCGGTGGCGATGGTGACGGCGAACCAGACGCCGAGCGCGATGATGAAGACCGCGCCGGAGAAGAGGCTCGCGGCGATGACCATGACCACGGGGATCCAGGTCGTGGAGGGGATGGCGCCCAGCACCTTGAGGAAGGGGTCCACCCAGTAGGAGACGCGCCGGCTGTAGCCGCAGGCGACGCCCGTGGCGAGCCCCACCACGACGCCGGCGAAGTAGCCGGTGAAGAGCACTACCTAAGATTCGCTTGTGGCATGTGAGCATCTGGCACCGCTCGTAGCGATACGGTGTGCTGCCGCCTGCCGCCGGTCCCGCCGACGCCCGATGGTAGGATGGTCCCCATGAGAGAACTCACCCCAGAGCAGCGCGAGGACTTCTCGCGCATCGTCACGCCATACCTCGTGCGCCGGGAGGTCCTCCGCATGGGGGACTTCGTCCAGCACGGCACCGTCTCGACGCTCGCGCACTGCCTGCGCGTGGCCCGCACCTGCTACGCCTGGGCGAGCGCCCTCGACCTGCGCGTCGACATGGAGGACCTCGTCGTCGGCGCCCTCCTGCACGACTTCTACCTCTACGACTGGCACGACCGCTCGACCTCGCGCCCGCACCACGCCACCATGCACCCGCTCTACGCGGGCGAGAACGCCGTGGAGCTCCTCGGCGTGAGCGATGACGTGAGGGCGATCATCGAGTCCCACATGTGGCCGCTGCCGCCGGGCAGGCCCCCGCGCAGCCGCGAGGCGCTCGTCCTCTGCGCGGCGGACAAGTGGTGCAGCCTCGTCGAGACGCTGCTCATGAGGCGCGCGCCCCGGGGCGAGAGGGGCGCGGGCAAGGCCTGCGCAGCAGCCGCCGCGACGCCGGCTGCGCGGGAAGGCGGCCTGGCCCCCGAGGGGGGCGACAGGGGATGACGATGGCCTCCACCATCTGCCTCTTCGCCGCCTGCAGCCTCGGCGGCTGGCTCTGGGAGACCCTCTTCGCCATCCTGAGGACCGGGCGATGGGAGCGGCGCGGCTTCCTCTTCGGGCCCGTGTGCCCCATCTACGGGGTGGGCGTCGTCTCGATCAACCTCGCCCTGCAGGCGGCGAGCGGCCTCGGGTGCGAGCTCACCGACTGGTGGCAGGTCTTTCTCGCCTCGTTCATCGGGAGCATGGTGCTCGAGTACCTGACCTCCTGGGCCATGGAGCGCGCCTTCCACGCCTACTGGTGGGACTACTCCCACATGCCGCTCAACATAGGCGGCAGGACGTGCGTGCCGGCGGGGCTGCTGTTCGGCGGCGGGGGCCTGCTCGCGGTCTACGTCATCATGCCGGCGGTGGCCCAGGCCTCCTCGAGCGTGCCCGCAGCCGTCCTCGAGGCCTGCTCCTACCTCGTCGTCGCGCTCATGTCCGTCGACGCCACGCTCACGGTGACCGTGCTCACCGACTTCGAGGAGCGGGTCGCGAGCGCCGACCGGACGTTCAACGACCGTGCCGGGGCAGTCACCGAGCGCGTCACGACGACCGTCGCGAGCGCGCCCGGCAAGATCAGGGGCGAGGTCGCGCAGACGGCCGCCGACGCCTCGGCCAGGATCGTCGGCGGCGGCGAGAGGCTCGAGCGGATCGCCGCGGACGCCTTCGTGGGCTCCATGGACGCCCTGCACAGGAGCGTCGTCGGGCGCATCAGGGGCTTCAGGAGCCCGGAGCGCCCCGAGCTGGGCGAGCGCCTCTCGAGCGTCCTGTCCGCGCTCAAGTCCCGGCGGTAGCGCCGCGGACAAGGGCACCGGGGCGCGCGATCTTGTCGTACCCTAGTGTGGTCATCCGAAACACAAAGCGCGACCGCACGGACGCCTCCCGCCGGACCGGCGGGAGGGCTCGGCCGGCCGCGAGGAAGCCGAGGTAAGGGCACGTGCACGGGTATAGGTCGAAGGGGGAGGCCGAAGGGCCGCGGGGGACCGCGCGCCACCTGAGCCACACCTACCAGATGAACCTCATCGGCGAGGGGGCGCTCGTGGGGCTGTTCGGCGGGGCGGTCGTCTCTCTCTACCGCTTCTCGCTCACCCACGCGGAGCGGCTCCTGCGCTCGCTCACCTCCGCCGCCGCGGGCCACCCGCTCCTCATGGCGCTCTGGTTCCTGGCGCTCGCGGCCATCTGCCTCGTCGTGTGCCGCCTGATGCTGTGGGAGCCCTACACCCAGGGCTCGGGCATCCCGCAGGTGGACGCCGAGGTGGCCGGCAAGATAGACATGCCCTGGCACCGCGTGCTCGGCGCAAAGTTCCTGGAGGGCACCCTCTGCGCGCTCGGCGGCCTCTCGCTCGGCCGCGAGGGCCCCTCGGTCCAGCTCGGGGGCATGGCGGGCAAGGCGGTCTCCAAGCTCCTCGGGCGCAGGCGGGGGGAGGAGCGCCTCCTCGTGACCTGCGGCGCCGCCGCCGGCATGTCCGCCGCCTTCCATGCGCCGCTGACCGGCGTCCTCTTCGCCATCGAGGAGATTCACAAGGAGTTCACGGCGCCCCTGATCATCTCCGTCATGGCCGCCTCGGTCGTCTCGGACTTCCTGGTCTCCCAGGTCCTCGGCGTGAGGCCGGTGCTGACCCTGTCGTTCCTGAACGACATCCCGCACCACGAGTACGCCTTCGTGCTGCTCATGGGGCTCTACTGCGGCGTCCTGGGCGCGCTCCACAACAAGGGGATGTTCCTCTGCCAGGAACGCCTCTACGGGAGGATCCGCCGCCACCTGCCGTACGCGCGCCTCGCCGTTCCCTTCGCGGTCGCGGGCGTGGTGGCCTTCGCGTGCCCGAGCCTCATGTGCGGCGGCGACGCGATCATCGACCTCATCCTCGCGCCGGGAGTCCTGGAGCCCTCGCTCGCGGTGCTCGTGGCGCTGCTGGTGGGGAAGTACCTCTTCACCAACGTGAGCTTCGCCTCCGGCGCGCCCGGCGGTACGCTGTTCCCGCTGGTCGTGATGGGGGCCCTCTCGGGGGCGGTCTTCTCGTCCGTCGTGGGGCTCTTCACCGGCAACACGACGGCCTATATGAACAGCTTCATCGTGCTCGGGGTAGCGGGGCTCTTCTCCTCGGTCGTGAGGGCGCCCGTCACGGCGGTCGTCCTCGTGTTCGAGCTGACCGGCTCGCTCGACGCGCTCCTCGCCACGTCCATCGTCTCCATAATCTCGTACGTGACCGCCAACATGCTCAAGGTCGACCCGTTCTACGAGCACCTCTACGCCAACCTCGTGGGCGCCTCGAAGGGCGCGGGCGACGCCGGTGCCGCAGGGGCCGCGGGCGAGAAGGAGCTCCACAGCTTCGTGGTGGGTGCCGGCAGCCAGCTCGAGGGCAGGCTCGTCAAGGACGTGAGCTGGCCCGACGACACGCTCGTCGTCACCGTCGAGCGCGGCAGCCAAGAGATCCTGCCGCGTGGCGACACGCGCCTCCAGGCACTCGACGCGCTGACCGTAATCATGGGCACCGACGTCGCTGACGACGCCATACCCAGGCTCCGGCGCCTCTGCAGGGGATCCATCGACAGCGACTGGACGTCCCAGCGCGACTGACGGTGCGGGCGAGTATCCGGACGGCAGGAGGGTGGCAAGACGCGGTCCCAAGCTTCTACTTTACATAAGATATATTATCGCGTTTTAGGGGAGTAGGCACTCGAAGCCCAACCCTTGAGATGTCGCGTGACAAGTGGCCCGAAGTCGCGCGAGAAGGACCTCTAGAGAAAGCTCTGAGAAGCCCTGGGCCATGGCTTCGCGGCGGGCGCCACGGGACTCCTGCCGCACGCGGACGCCTGACCGCGGCCTCGGCTTGTGATCGTCGCACGGCCGCGCGTCCGTACTCTGTCAACCGGTCTCGCGGCAGTCGTCGCCGGCGCCACGACCGTCGCTGCCAGGCTGGCCGGAGGCGCCCGGCTGTCGAGCACGCACGCTGAGTCGTACGCCCGCGTGCACCAACCTGCGCGCGCCTTGCACGTCGGCACACCCTTCGTCGTGTCTCTGGGGCGGCCGCCCCAGCCCGCCTCCACCGACGCCCAGGCGGGTCCGATGCCCTTCTCCCCTTCGGTACATATGTTCTAGTCCCAAGAACAGGGGCCGGAGAAGACCCGGCTGCCACCGTCCGGTCCCGGCGCACTGCCGGCGCCGGCGGCGCAGGAGTCGGCGCAGTGCCCCACGCCCCACCAGAGAACAGGCGACCCACAGGCCCCCTGCGACGCCTCGGGACCAGGTCCTTCTCGCCTGGACGAAAAAGCGGGGGCGCCGGTCGCTCGACGCCCCCGCCTAGCCGATGTCTTGGTCCCTAGGACGCTGAAGGTGCGGCGCAGGGTCCCCTTAGGCCTCGATGGAGCCCTTCGCGGGCTCCGCGTCCCCCTCGACCCTCTCGTGCGGGAGGAGCAGGTTGAGGATGACGCCGATGACGGCAGAGGTCGCCATGCCGGGGAGCACGTAGTCGCCGACCGGGATGGTGATGCCGGTGGTCTCCATGCCGACGCCGAGGATGATCACCACGGAGGCGATCATGAGGTTGCGGTTCTGGTCGAAGTCGACCTTGTTCGTCACCAGCATGCGAAGGCCGTTGGAGGCGATCAGGCCGAACATGAGCAGGCTGACGCCGCCCATGACCGGGGTCGGGATCGAGCTGATGAAGGCCGCGACCTTGGGGCAGAAGCCGCCGACGACGAGGGCGAAGCCCGCCGCATACCAGAAGACCTGCGTCGCGTAGACGCGCGTCACGCTCATGACGCCGATGTTCTCGGCGTAGGTCGTGGTCGGGGGGCCGCCGAGGAAGCCGGAGATGATGGTCGAGATGCCGTCGCCCATGAGCGAGCGGGGCAGCATGTCGCGATAGTCCTTGCCGACGATCTCGCCGACGGCGAGCAGGTGGCCGATGTGCTCGATCACGACGACGAGCGTGACGGGCGCGATGAGGCTGATCGCCTTGAGGCTGAAGGTCGGCAGCGTGATGGGCGGGAGGCCGAGCCAGGGGGCCTCCACCACGGGCGCGAAGTCCACGAGTCCGAGGGCCTCGGAGATCACGTAGCCGACGATGATCGCCATGAGGATGGGCATGGTGCCCAGGATGCCGCCCATGCTCGAGAAGGCGACCGCGGCCACGAGGGTGATCATCGCGACGAGGGCCCCCACGGCCTGGAAGCTGTCGGTCGAGGAGTTGAGCGCCATCTTGACCGCCGTGGCGGACAGGCCGACGCCGATGACGACCATGACCGAGGCCACGAGGACCGGCGGGAGGAGCTTGTCGAGCCAGCCGGAGCCGACCAGCTTGACGATGCCGGCCACCACGAGGTAGACCAGGCCGGAGACCACCACGCCGGAGAGCGCCATGCTGAGGCTGCCCGTCATGGCCGTAGCGATGAGGATCGGGCTGATGAAGGCGAAGGAGCTCCCGAGGTAGCTCGGGATCCTGTGCCTGGTGACGAGCAGGTAGACGATGGTGCCGATGCCCGAGCACATGATGGCGACGTTGGGGTTGAGGCCCGTCAGGGCGGGCACCAGAACGGTCGAGCCGAACATGGACATCATGTGCTGGATGCCGAGGGGTATGGCGCGGCCGACCGACACGTGGTCGTCGACGCCGATTATCTCGCGCTGCCTGTGCGGCATTAGGACCTCCTAACTTTAGACGAGCGCCGGCGCCTCGCACCGGCACAAAAAAGGGACCCGGGAGATCCGGGTCCCTCTCGAACCTCTGGCTAGACGAGCAGGAAGTAGACCACGAAGGCGGCCGTCGCCACCCACATGAGCGGCTTGATCTTCTTGACCTGGCCAGTGACGATCGCGACCAGCACGTAGCAGATGAAGCCCATGCCGATGCCGTTGGAAATCGAGTAGGTCAGGGGGATGCCCGCGACGATCATGAACGCGGGGAAGCCCTGGAGCAGGTCGGTCCAGTCGATGTCGACGACGTCGCCCATCATGAGGAAGCCGACCACGACGAGGGCGCCGCAGGTGGCGGCGGAGCTGATCATGGTGATGAGGGGCGAGAAGAACGACGCGACGATGAAGAGCACGCCGGTCATGATCGAGGAGAGGCCGGTGCGGCCGCCGTCGGCGGCGCCGGACGCGGACTCGACGAAGGTCGTGATCGAGGAGGCGCCGATGAAGCCGCCCACGGCCGCGGCGGCGGAGTCGACGGTCAGGATCTCCCTGATGTTCTCGACGGAGCCGTCCTCGTTAAGGAACTTGCCCTGCTTGCCGACGGCCATGGCGGTGCCCATGGTGTCGAAGAAGTCGGACATCATGAGGGAGAAGGCGAAGACGAGCAGCGTGGGCGTGGTCACGACCTTGGCGATGCCCATGACGCCGTTGGCGTCGGCCTGGAAGGGGGCGCCGAAGGACGAGAAGTCGAGGAGGGAGATGACGCCGGTGGGCAGCTGGGTGACGCCCAGGGGGATGCCGGCGACGACGGCGATCAGGATGCCCCAGAGCAGGGAGCCCTTGACGTTCATGGCGTACAGGATGATGGAGGCGACGATGGAGACGAGGCCGACGATGAACTTGGGGTCGCTCACGTTGCCGAGGGCCACCATGGTGCTCTCGTTAGCGACGATGACGCCGCCGTCGGCGAGGCCGATCATCGCGATGAAGAGGCCGAGGCCGACCGAGATCGCGTGGCGCAGCGACACGGGGATCGCGTCCATGATTGCCTCACGCAGGCCGCACAGGACCAGGACGAGGATCGCGATGCCCTCGATGAAGATGACGGCCATCGCGGCGTGCCAGTCGCCGCCCGTCATCCCCACGAGCGTGTAGGCGAGGATCGCGTTGATGCCCATGCCGGAGGCGCAGGCCACGGGCCTGTTGGAGAAGATGCCCATGAGGATCGTCATGATGCCCGCGCCGAGGCAGGTCGAGGTGACGGCGGCGGCGGGTGCGATGCCGGCGTCCATGAGCAGGGCGGGGTTCACCGCGATGATGTAGGCCATCGCGAGGAACGTCGTCAGGCCGGCACGTATCTCGGTCCCGACGCTCGAGCCCCTCTCGCCCATCTTGAAGAACTTTTCCATCAGCTTCTTTCCTTCCTTCTTCCTGATCGCGCGCGGCAGCACAACCCCTTCGGGGCCCTACCAAGCTTTCCGCGCATATTCGAGGGCGCCTAGTCGACGCCGCTGGAACCGAAGCCGCCCGTCCCGCGGTCGGTCTCGTCGAGGGCGGAGACCTCGACGAGCTCCACGCGGGGGACCTTGAGGATGACGAGCTGCGCGACCCTCTCGCCGCGCTCTATGCGGATGGGCCTCTTTGGATCGAGGTTGACCGCGCAGATCTTGAGCTCGCCGCGGTAGTGGGCGTCGATGAGCCCGGGGGTGTTCGCCATGGAGAGGCCCTCGCGCAGGGCGAGCCCGCTCCGCGGCATCACGAAGCCGGCGTAGCCGTCGGGAATCGCGACGGCGAGGCCCGTGGAGACGAGCCTGCGCTCGCCGGGCTCGAGCGTGACGTCCTCGGCGGAGCGCAGGTCCAGGCCCGCGTCCCCCTCGTAGGCGTACGCGGGGAGCTCGACTCCCGCGTCGAGCCTCCTGACCCTGAGCCGGACGTCCGCCTCACTCATTGGACAGGCTCCTCAGCTCGGCGCTGAACTCGTCGATGTCCTTGAAGTCGCGGTAGACGGAGGCGAAGCGCACGTAGGCGACCTTGTCGACGTCGAGGAGCTTCTTCAGGACCATGCTCCCGATCTCCTGTGAGCTGACCTCGCCCACGCCCTCGTCCCGAAGCTCGGACTCGATGGAGTCGATGAGCTGGTCGAGCCTCTTGATGGGGATGTTGCGCTTCACGGTCGCTCGCACGAGCCCGCGCATGATCTTCTGCCGGTCGAAGGTCTCCTTGGTTCCGTCCTTCTTCACGACGAGGAGCGGCATCTCCTCCTTGCGCTCGTACGTCGTGAAGCGGAACCCGCACCGCGAGCACTCGCGCCTACGGCGTATGGCGTCGTTACCCTCCGATGGGCGGGAATCCACGACCTTCGACTCTTCGCAACCGCATTTGGGACAGCGCATCTGACCTCCTAGCAAAACCACTAGGGCACAGTAACACATTTCGTCCACAAATAAAGCGGCATTATGCGACAAAAGTAAGTTTGAATTCAACGTTTAATCTGTCAGACGTGCGTTTTCACTATCCGAGCACGGGGACCTCGAGAATCTGCCCGGGGACGAGCTTGGCGTCCTCGATGCCGTTCCGCTCGCGGATCCAGTCCACGACGGCGCGGGTGTCCACCGAACCGCCAGAATGCCGCTCCGCGATCGAGGTGAGCGTGTCGCCGGGCGCGACGGAGACCGCCTGCTCGGGCGCGGAGCCGAGTAGGCTCGCGTAGCGGGCGTCCCTGGCCGCGGACTGGCCGAGGCTGATGACGACGGCGACGAGGGCGCCAGCCGCGAGAAGAACGACGGCGCTCGCCCACGCCGCCCTGGACTGCGCGCGCGTGCGGGTAGCGAGCGCCAGGCCCGCCCGTGGCCTACCCGCCCTCCGCGGCGCCTCCTCGCGGGCATGCGAGGCGGCACTCCCGAGCCCGCCCTCGATGACGCTGAGCCTGGGCCCCGCCTCGTGCGCGATCGCCGCGGAACCGTTGAACTCGTATGCCTGTGCGCCCATCTTCTATCCCCTCTCGTTGGCTTCGCGACTGTTATACGGAAGCGGCGGGACAAGAAAAGAAATCCGAACTTCTGTACCCAACTTCTGCTACTATTATTTACGTACAGAGGTTCGTGTCAAGGGGACCTAGAACATTCGTTTGGAGACAAGCTACAGGAGGCTCGGGATGGCCAAGGGCAAACTCAGCGCACGTCAGCAGAGCATCTACGACTTCATCTGCGCCTACACGCGTGACCACGGCTACCCGCCCTCGGTGCGAGAGATCGGCACCGCGGTCGGCCTCGCCTCCCCCTCCACGGTCCACATGCACCTCAAGTCCCTCGAGAGCATGGGCTACATCCACCGCGACTCCAAGAAGCCCCGCACCATCGAGGTTGTCGAGGACGAGCAGGGAGGGCAGCCAGCCCGCCTGGTGGACGTCTCGGAGGACGTGGACGCCAACACCATCAGGCTCCCGCTGGTTGGCCGCGTAGCGGCGGGCCTCCCCATCCTCGCCGAGCAGAACGTCGAGGAGGTGCTGACGCTCCCCACGAGCATCGTGGGGGACTCGAGCTCCTTCATCCTCAAGGTCCGCGGCGAGTCTATGATCAACGCCGGCATCTTCGACGGCGACTACATCGTGGTGAAGGAGCAGCACGAGGCCCACAACGGGGAGATCGTCGTGGCCCTCATAGACGACTCGGCGACGGTCAAGACCTTCTACAAGGAGAAGGACCGCGTGAGGCTCCAGCCCGAGAACGACTCGATGGAGCCCATCTACGCGGACAACCCGCAGATCCTCGGCAGGGTGACCGCCCTCATCCGCTCGATCTCCTAGGGGCGCCGGTGGAGCGGGTGCGCGTCTTCGACGCACTGCGGGGGTTCTCCGTCCTCTCGATGATGAGCTTCCACCTCTGCTACGACCTGAGGTACCTCTACGGGCTGCCGATGGCGTGGTTCGCCCCGCCCCTCGTGGACGTATGGAGGGCGAGCATCTCCTGGACTTTCCTCTTCGTCGCGGGCTGCATGTGCGTGTTCTCGCGCAGCAACCTGAGGCGGGGCCTCGTCTACGGCGCCTTCGCGCTGCTCATCTTCGTCGCGACGAGCGTCGCGGCGGCGGACGTCCCCATAAGCTTCGGCATCATCTTCTGCATGTCCGCCTGCACCCTCGCCTACGCCCTGCTCGAGCGGATCCGCCTCGCCCCGAGGGGTCCCGTGGCTGGGTCGCTCCTGCTCGCCCTCTTCGTGATGTGCCTCGGCGTGACCCGTGGCCATGTGGGGGTGGGGCCGCTCACGGTCGAGCTGCCTGCCTCCCTCTACGCCACGGACTACCTCTCCTGGCTCGGCTTCCCGGGTCCGACGTTCGAGTCGGGGGACTACTACCCCGTCCTCCCCTACCTGCTCATGTACCTCAGCGGCGCCTCCTTCAACGCGTGGTGGAAGGGGCTAGGCTACCCCGAGCGGCTGCGCAGGCGCGTCTCACGGCCGCTCGAGTTCGTGGGGAGGCACGCGCTGGCGTTCTACGTGGTTCACCAGCCGCTCTTCCTCACACTCCTCGCGATAGTACCGCTCCCGTAGGGCCTCGCCGTGGCGGCCCCGGCATCCCGGGCGGTGTCACCGCCCGGGCTCCTCACGACCGCTCGACGTCCGCGGCGTAGGGCGCGAGCGCGGACGCCATCCGCCTCGGCGCCATGACCGTGGCCACGAGGCCGCCCTGGCCATACTGCTCCCTCACGACGCGGCAGCGCTCGTGCACCATCTTGATGAGGAAGCCCTTGTCGTAGGGGATCTCCACGGTCATGTCCACGTCGTCGGCGGAGGCCTCCTTGGCCACCCGGTAGAGCAGCGCCCGCACGCCGAGGCCCGTCTGCGCGGAAATGAGCTCTGCGCCTGGGTGCGAGGCGGCGAGCGCCGTGCGCTCCCCCTCGTCCAGGAGGTCGCACTTGTTGTAGACCTCCACGCAGCGGACGCCGTCCGCGCCGATCTCGCCCAGGATCCCCCTCACCGCGCGTACCTCCTTGGCGGCGTTCGGGTCCGAGGCGTCGACCACGAGCAGGATAAGGTCAGCCGCGCACACCTCCGCGAGGGTGGACTTGAACGCCTCCACGAGCATCGTGGGGAGCTTCTGGATGAAGCCGACCGTGTCCGTGACGGTGACCTTTCGCCCCTCCTCGAGGTCGAGGGCCCTGGTCGTAGGGTCGAGAGTCGCGAAGAGCTCGTCCCTCACGTAGACGTCCGAGCCGGTCAGGCGGTTCAGCAGCGTCGACTTACCCGCGTTGGTGTAGCCCACCAGAGCGACCCGGAAGACGCCCGAGTCCCAGCGCGCCTTGCTCTGGACGCCGCGCCTGAGGTCGAGGGCGGCGAGCTCGCGCCTCAGGGTCGAGATGCGGTCGCGCACGAGGCGGCGGTCCACCTCGAGCTGGCTCTCGCCCTGGCCGAACCTGCTCCCGATGCCGCCGCGCGTCTGCTCGCGCACGAGGTGCCCCCACATGCCGCGCAGGCGCGGCAGGAGGTACTGGTTCTGGGCGAGCTCGACCTGCAGGCGGCCCTCGCGCGTCTTGGCGTGGGCGCCGAAGATGTCCAGGATGAGGGCCGTGCGGTCGATGACCTTGGCGTGCTTGCCCACGATGCCCTCGAGGTTGGACTGCTGGGAGGGCGTGAGCTCGTCGTCGAAGATGACGACGTCGGCGTCGAGGCTGCGCGCCAGCCGCGCGATCTCCTCGGCCTTGCCGCTCCCCACGAAGGTCTTGGGCACGGGCCTGTCGAGGCGCTGCGTCACCTCCGCCACGACCTCGGCGCCGTCGGTCTCCGCCAGGCGCGCCAGCTCGGCCAGCGACTCCTCCACCGGCCACTCGGCTGCGCCCATGTCGACGCCCACGACGATCGCCCTCTCCGGCACCGGCGCCGTCGACTGCGGCTCGAAGCGACCCAAGCTACGCCTCCCTCGGACGCGAGAGGTCGTCGACTATGGCGTCCACGGCCGCGTCCATGCCGGCGGAGGCCACGTCCAGCCAGCGCGCCCGGCCGTCGCGGCGCAGCCACGAGAGCTGCCGCTTGGCGTAGCGCCTGGTGCGCACCTTGATCTTCTCGCGCGCCTCGTCGAGCGTGCACTCGCCCGCGAGCGCCGCGAGCACCTCCTTGTAGCCTATGGCCTGGCCCGCCGTCGAGTCCCGCACGAGGCCCCTGCCGACGAGCGAGGCGACCTCCTCCACCAGGCCGCAATCGAACATCTCGTCTACGCGCTCCTCGATCCTGCGGTAGAGCAGGGCCCTGTCCGCCAAGATGGCCCAGATGCGCGCGTCGTAGTGGGGTCTGTGCTCCCCGAGCCCCGCGTGCTGGTCGGCGTAGCTCGTTCCCTCGTCGAGCATCTCGAGGGCGCGCTCGACCCTGCGCACGTTGTTGGGGTGGATGAGCGCCGCGCTCCTGGGGTCGCGCCGGGCGAGGAGGTCGTGGAGGCCCGAGGGGCCGACCTCCCTGGCCAGGGCCTCGTAGCGCCTGCGCGCGGCCGTCTCGGTGCCCCCCTCGGGAAAGGACATCTCGTCGACGACTGCGTCGAGGTAGAGCCCGGTGCCTCCGCAGAGGACGGGCGTGAGGCCGGCCGCGAGCGCCCCGTCGACGACCTCGCGGGCCGATCGCTGGAAGAGCGCCACGGAGTACTCTTGGTCGACGTCGCAGACGTCGACCATCGCGAGCGGCACGCGGCGCTCGGCCTCGGGCACCTTCGCGGTGCCGACGTCCATGCCGCGGTAGACCTGCATGGCGTCCACCGAGACGACCATGGAGCCCAGCCGGAGCGCGACCTCCTCTGCCAGGGCGCTCTTGCCCGAGGCCGTCGGCCCCACGACGCAGGGCACGGGGCGGCCGAGGCCGGCTGCGGCACGGCCTTCGGCGCGTCGCGGGCCGGCGCTGCGGCCTTCGGGGGCGCGGCCAGCCGGAAGCGGGGCCTGCGTCATCTGGCCTCGCCGCACACGGTGCCCCTGAGGTACCAGGTCCTGGCCTCGTCGACGTGCACGGGGACGATCCTGCCGACGAGCGAGTCGAGCGAGTGCCCCTCGGGCGCGGGGAAGTGGACCGTCACGTTCTTCTCGCTGTGGCCCACGAGGACGGAGTCGTCCCTCTTGGAGGCGCCCTCGACGAGCACGCCGACCTCGCGGTCGAGCTCCTCCTGGTTGGCGTCGTGCGCGAGGCGCTCGACCAGCGCCACCAGGCGGTCGAAGCGGTCCTGGATCACCTCGTGGGGCGTGTCGTCCTCCATACGCGCGGCGGGCGTGCCGGGGCGCTTGGAGTAGATGAAGGTGTAAGCAGCCGAGAAGCCCACCTCCTCCACGAGCGAGAGCGTCTGCTGGAAGTCCTCCTCCGTCTCGCCGGGGAAGCCGACGATGATGTCGGTCGTGAGCGCGATGTCGGGGATGGCGCGGCGCAGGGACTCCGCGAGCCTCAGGTAGCCGTCCCTCGTGTAGCTGCGGTTCATGGCGCGCAGGACGCGCGTCGAGCCGCTCTGCACGGCGAGGTGCAGTTGGGGCATCACGCTCTCGGTCTCCGCCATGGCCCGGATGGTCTCCTCGGAGAGGTCCTTGGGGTTGGAGGAGGTGAAGCGGATCCTGTCGACGCCGGTCTCCCCCACCTTGCGCAGCAGCCCGGCGAAGCGCGGCTCGCCGTAGCGGTCGCGCCCGTAGGAGTTGACGTTCTGGCCCAGGAGCGTGATCTCTCGCACGCCGTCCTCCACCAGGCGGCCGCACTCGGAGACGACGCTCTCCATCGAGCGGCTCCGCTCGCGGCCGCGCACGTACGGCACGATGCAGTACGTGCAGAAGTTGTTGCAGCCCGTCATGATCGGCACCCACGCGTGGAAACTCTGGGCCCTGTGGCTCGGCAGGTCGGTGGAGAAGCCACGGCCCTCCTCGGCCGTGTCCACCTCGATCGCGCCGGGCTTGGACTCGAACGCCTCCGCGAGCAGCCTCGGCACGGAGGCGAGCGCGCTCGTACCGAAGACCACGTCCACGTTGGGCGCGTGCTCGCGGAGCCGCTCGCCGTCGCGCTGCGCTATGCAGCCGCCGACGGCGACGACGCGCCTGCCCGACGGCGGCTCGGGCGTGCTCACCATGGCGGAGGCCTGCCCGTAGAGCCTGGTGTCGGCGTTCTCGCGCACGCAGCAGGTCATGAAGACGACCACGTCGGCCTCCTCGGGCGTCGCCACCTCGATGAGGCCGCAATCGTCCAGCAGGCCGGAGACGCGCTCCGAGTCGTGCATGTTCATCTGGCAGCCGAAGGTCCTGATGAAGTAGGTCTTTCCCCTCAGCACTGGGTAGGTGTTGCTCATGCGCTAGACCGTCCTCGCCCCGTCCTGTCCGAGCATCTGGGAGGCCTGGGACGCGAGCTTGTGCACGTACACGGCGATCCTGATCGCGGTCCTGCTCTCCCCGCCTATCTCGATGTCCGAGAAGGTCGGCGCGCAGGAGACGTCGACGCCCGTGGGGATGAGAAAGCCCCTCGCGATCGCGACGGCCTTGATGGCCTGGTTCACCGCGCCGGCGCCCACGCACTGGATGTTGACGGGGACGCCGTCCTTGACCATGCCGGCGATCGCTCCGGCCACCGAGGCGGGCGACGACTTGCTCGACACTTTGAGAAAATCCATGTTCTGGCTCCTGGATGCTACGAACACCCTGTGTGCATTAGTATGGCATTTAAACAATCGTCAATTCTAACGGTCCTCCGCGCACGTGAGAAGCCCCGCGGCCCAATTTGTCCCGCAAGACCCACGCGGCGGCGCGCCGCTCACTCGTCGTCCGCGATCGCCACCGTTATGCAGAGCTGTCCGTCGCGCACGCTGACCTTGGCCTCGCCGCACGGCCGGAAGTAGTAGCGCTCGCCGAGTTCCCGGACGTCCCTGGTGACGCTTCGCGCGAGGCCCTCAGCGTCCTCGCACGAGAGGCCGATCGCGCGCCCCAAGCCCTCGCCCGGCGCGGCTGGCCTGGCCCCGGGCCGCCCGTCGCGCGCCGCCCTCAGCGTGGCGCAGACGTTCGCCAGCGGCGCCACCTCGCCGGAGAGGACCCTGAGCGCGTTGCGCTCCGACGTCTGCAGGCCGAGCCTGCCGGCGGCCTCGGCGAGGGCTGCCGCCCCCGGGCTCGCCGCGAGCTCCTCGAGGAGCGTCGGGGGCCGTCCCGCGACTGCGGCGCCCGCGGACGTCGCGGGGCCGGTCGCGGCAGCTGCGCCGCAGCGCGCGACGACCGTGCTCACGACCTGCGCCGGCGAGCCCACGTAGACCCTGCAGGAGCCCTCCGACTCGAGGCCGAACTCGCAGCAGGCGCGCACGAGGTTGTGCGGCCCCCTGCCGAGCGCGTCCGCGCCGTGGCCGTTCGCTCGGGCGGCGAGCCTGGGCCAGGTCGACTGGTCCGCCCGCTCGGGGAGCCTCCCCGTGTCGCAGGTGACGCGGATGGCCGTGCCCCTGCCTGGCGCGGAGGCGAGCACCTCGGCCGACTCCGCGTTCTCCCTGATCGAGAAGAGCGCCATGCCCCTGCCGTGCACGCCCCAGCGGTCCACGTGGACGCTGTCGAGCTTCGAGGTGACGCGCGCGTCGAACACGCGCTCCTGCATCTCCTCGGGGATGCCGCAGCCGTCATCGAGCACGACGAGCGTCCTGATGGCGCCCTCGCGCGCGCTCGCGACGAGCACCTTGCGCGCGCCGGCGTCGCGGGCGTTCCTCAGGAGCTCCACGAGGACGTCCTCGACGCAGCGGATGTCGTGCTTCGCCTGGCGACGCTCGGCCTCCAGGACGCGCAGGCGGACGTAGCCGTCCCCGAGGTTCTCCTCGACCCTGAGCGGGTCCCCTCCGCCGAGGGAGGAGACGAAGCCCAGGAGCGAGGGATCTTCCGCCATGCTTCCTACTTGGCGATGTCGACGGCGCGCGACTCGCGGATGACAACGACGCGGACCTGGCCGGGGTACTCCATCTCGTCCTCGATCTGCTTGGCGATGTCGTGCGCGAGGACCGTGGCCTCGGCGTCGGAGATCTTCTCGGGTTCGACCATGACGTGGAGCTCGCGGCCCGCCTGCATCGCGTAGGTGCGCTCGACGCCCTCGTGCGCGTTGGAGATCTCCTCGAGCTTCTCGAGGCGCTTGATGTAGGTCTCGGCGGACTCCCTGCGGGCGCCGGGGCGCGCAGCGGAGATGGCGTCGGCGGCCTGGACGAGGACGTCGAGGACCGTGTTGGGCTCGACGTCGGCGTGGTGCGCCTCGATGGCATGCACGATGGCCGGCTTCTCGCCGTAGCGGCGCGCGAGGTCGGCGCCGATCACTGCGTGCGGGCCCTCGACCTCGTGGTCGATGGCCTTGCCGATGTCGTGCAGGAGGCCGGCCCTCTTGGCGGGCGTGGGGTCGAGGCCGAGCTCGGAGGCCATGGTTCCGCAGAGCGCGGAGACCTGGATGGAGTGCTGCAGGACGTTCTGCCCGAAGGAGGTGCGGTACTTGAGGGCGCCGAGGGTCTTCACGAGCTCGGGGTGCAGGTCGTGGATGTTCGCGTCGAACGCCGCCTGCTCGCCGGCCTCCTGGACGCGCTCGTTCACGAGCTTCTCGGCCTTCTTGTAGAGCTCCTCGATGCGGGCGGGGTGGATGCGGCCGTCCGCGATGAGGTTCTCGAGCGCGACGCGGGCGGTCTCCCTGCGCACGGGGTTGAAGCTCGAGAGCACGACCGTCTCCGGCGTGTCGTCGATCACGAGCGAGACGCCCGAGATCTGCTCGAAGGTCCTGATGTTTCTGCCCTCGCGGCCGATGATGCGGCCCTTGAGGTCGTCCGACGGGATGTGGACGGTGGTCACCGTGATCTCGCCCGCCTGGTCCGAGGCGCAGCGCTGGATGGCGGTGGAGACGATCTCGCGGGCGGTCTTGTCCGCCTGGGCGCGGACGCGCTGCTCGCTCTCGCGCAGGATCTTGGCCTCCTCGCGCACGGTGTCCGCGCGGACGCGGTCGAGCAGCTCGTCGTGGGCGTCCTGCTGGGTCATCGCGGAGATGCGCTCGAGCTCGGCGGTCTGGCGCTCGTAGAGGCCGTCAACCTCGTTCTTGCGCTTGTCGATCGAGCTCTGCATGCTGGAGAGCTGGTGCTCGCGCTTGTCGAGGGCGTCGTTGCGATGGTCGAGGGACTCCTCGCGCTGCATCACGCGGTTCTCGAGGGTCTGCAGCTCGGCCTTGCGCTTGCGGTCCTCCGCCTCGGAGGACTGGCGCAGCTGGAGGATCTGCTCGCGCGCCTCGACGAGGGCGCTCTTTTTGGCAGTCTCCGCCTGGTCGCGGGCGGCGCTCGTGATCTTCTCCGCCTGGGCGCGCGCCGCCTCGACCTCCGCGTTGGCCGCGCGGACCCGCTCGTTGTTCTTGCTCGTGGCGTAGGCGACCGCGGCGACGGCGCCGACGACCAGCCCGATGATGATTCCGATGACAATCTGTACCATGGCTGCTCCTCAAACGATTCTCAAGAGTTCAGGAATCCGAGCGCCCCGGGCCTGCGCCCTGGCACGCTTCGGAACCCGCCATTCGAGGCACATCCCGGCCACCACCTGTTCAGATGGCTATGTTGTACGAGCGATCGGAAGAGCGATCAGTCAACGCAAATGAATATCGTCAACCGAAAGAGGGAAGACGAGAATGCTCTATGGCCTCTCTATCCTAAGTACAGAATATGGAACTGTCAATTGTCGCCCTCTCGCCCGCCGCCGGCGGCGCCCCTAGGCCCCTTCCAGGACCTGCCTCGCGGCGTCGCACGCGACCCCCATGCCGAAGCCGCGCCCCACGAGGAACCGCACGATCTTCGCGTAGTCGTTCTTCCCGGTGAGCCTCCTGCGCGACGCGAGCTCGAGGGCACGTTCGCGCTCGTCCTCCGGGTCGAAGTACTCGTAGGGCCAGCCCTCGAGGGCGGATGTGTCTATCCCGCGCCGAGAGAGCTCGCGCTCGATGCGCTGGGCGCCCCAGCCGCAGGTGAGCTTGGAGCGCACGTAGGTGTCGGCGAAGCGCGCGTCGTCCACGAGGCCGCACTCCGCTGCGCGCCGGACCGCCGAAGATGCGACCTCGGGCGGGAAGCCCTCCCTCTGCAGGCGCTCCCGCGCCTCCTGGGTCGAGACCTCCCTCCTCGAGGCGAGCTCCGCCAGCCTCGAGGAGGCCATCCTCCCCTCGAGGGCGCGGACGGAGCGCACGAGCTCCTCCGCCGAGCGGGGGTCGAACCCCTCCTCCTCGCCCATCTGCTCGAGGCGCCTGCCGACGCACGCGGGCAGGGAGAGGCTCCCCGCGGAGGCGCCCTCCCAGGCGAGCGTGGCGGAGGGCTTGTAGCCGCCGAAGGACGAGCCGCGCCTCTCGGGCATCCTCACCTCCCACGCGAGGGCCCGAGGCCCCCGGCGCGCCTCCCCGCTCACTGCTCCTGGCCCGCGTCGGCGCCGTCGCCCTCGGTGGGTGCGCCGACGCGCTCGTCGCCCAGCTCGAGGCCGCAGGCCACGCGTATCTCGTGCTCGATCGTGTCCCTGATGTCGGGGTTCTCGCGCAGGAACTCCTTTGCGGCCTCCCTGCCCTGCCCGAGGCGCTCGTCGCCGTAGTTGAACCAGGCTCCGGACTTGTTCACGATGCCGTACTCGACGCCCATGTCGAGGATTGAGCCCTCCTTGGAGATGCCCTCCCCGTACATGATGTCGAACTCCGCCTGCTTGAACGGCGGCGCCACCTTGTTCTTGACGACCTTGACGCGGACGCGGTTGCCGACGATCTCTCCGTCCTTCTTGATGGTGTCGATGCGCCTGATGTCCATGCGCACGGACGAGAAGAACTTGAGGGCGCGGCCGCCGGGCGTCGTCTCCGGGTTGCCGAACATGACGCCGATCTTCTCGCGCAGCTGGTTGATGAAGATGCAGGTGGTCTTGGACTTGGAGAGCGAGCCGGCGAGCTTCCTCAGCGCCTGGCTCATGAGGCGCGCCTGGAGGCCGACCGTGGTGTCGCCGATCTCCCCCTCGATCTCCGCGCGGGGGACGAGCGCCGCGACGGAGTCCACGACTACGACGTCGATCGCGCCGGAGCGCACGAGCATGTCGCAGATCTCGAGCGCCTGCTCGCCGGTGTCCGGCTGGGAGATGAGGACCTCGTCAATGTCCACCCCGATGCGGGCGGCGTAGCCCGGGTCCAGCGCGTGCTCCGCGTCGATGAAGGCGACGACGCCGCCGAGGTTCTGCGCCTCTGCGAGAATCTCGAGCGAGAGGGTGGTCTTGCCCGACGACTCCGGCCCGTAGATCTCCACGATGCGCCCGCGCGGTACCCCGCCGATGCCGAGCGCCGCGTCCAGCGCGAGCGAGCCCGTGGGTATGGCCTCGATGTCGAGGGCCGCGTTGTCGTCCCCGAACTTCATGATCGCGCCCGTGCCGAACTTCTTCACGATCTCCGCCGTGGTGGCCTCCAAGACCTTCTCGCGCTCGGCGCCGTAGGTGCGCTCGTGAACTTCCTTAATTGCGTTCTTGCTCTTTGCCATCTCTACCCCAATCCACTGAACGACATGGTATAAGAACAACCGTTCGGTGTCAACCTCGTCGGAAGAGATTATAGGGGCCGTGCCCGGGCGCGTGGAGGGTGCGCTCGCCGCCCGCTCGCGGAAGCCTCGCGGCCCCCTGGCGGCGCGGCCGGGACCGGCGCCGCGGGCCGCGCGTTAGCGCGTGCGCGGACCCCTCCTGACGGGAGGCCCCGTTCCCGCGCATGCCCGGGACGCGCGCCGCCAGGGGCACCCGCGGCCACGCACCCCGCGGGCGCGCCTGCAGCCGCGTGGCTGCGCGCTACCCGACGCGGGAGAGCAGGAGCCGGAGGGCTATCGCGACCGCCTTGCGCCTGACCTCGGAGCGGTCCCCGGAGAGGAGGTGCGCCTCCGTGTGGGTCCCGTCCTCGGATGCGACGCCGAACCAGACGGTGCCGACGGGCTTGCCCTCCTCGGCGCCCCCCGGGCCGGCGATGCCCGTCGTCGAGACCGCCACGTCCGCCCCGAGCACCCTTCTGGCGCCCTCGCACATGGCCGCGGCGCACTCGCTCGAGACCGCGCCGACGCCCGGCGCGTCGAGCACCTCGTCGGGCACGCCGAGCACCGCGCGCTTCACGGGTATCGCGTAGCTCACGACGCCGCCGCGCCAGGGGGCGGAGGACCCGGGCACGTCCGTCACGGCCGCCGAGACGAGCCCTCCCGTGCACGACTCGGCGCTCGCCAGCGTCGCCCCGGCCCTCGTCGCCTCGACCACGAGCGCGTGCGCGAGCTCGAGGCGCTCCTCCTCGCTCGGGAGCGCGACGTCGCCCGCGTCCTCGAACGCCAGCCCGACGTCCCCCACGTCCGTCCGCTCGCCCATCCTAGGCCTCCTCGCCCGTCACGTACCTGCGGCACTTGACGAAGTAGTCGACGCCCGACCATGCGGTCAGCACCACCGCCACGACCAGGAGCGCCTGCCCGAACCACCAGAAGAAGGCGGCCGGCGCGCCGACGAGGCCGCGCGCGAGCAGGATCGCGCTGATCGACACCATGGTCGTCGCGGTCTTCCACTTGCCGAGGTTGCTCGCGGCGACGACGACCCCCTTGCTGGCGACGACCATCCTGAGGCCGCTCACCAGGAACTCCCGCGCGACCACCACGAGGAGCACCCACGAGCTGACGCTCCCGGCCTCGAGCAGGTAGCACAGGGCCACGACGACCACGAGCTTGTCCGCGATCGGGTCGAGGAACTTGCCGAAGGTCGTCACCTCGTGCCGGCTCCGCGCGAGGTAGCCGTCGAGCTTGTCCGTCAGCGAGAGAACCACGAAGAAGGCGAAGACGGCGAGCGCGGGGCCCGACGCCGCCCCCTCCGCCCGCGCGCCGGCGAGCTCCGCGGCGAGCAGCCACAGGGGCACGAGGACGATGCGCGCGACCGTCACCACGTTCGCCGGCGTCCAGATCCCCCGCGCGCCGCCGCCGTTCGCGCGGTCCGCGCCCGTACCGTCCCTACCTGGCATCCGAAGGCGCCTCCCCGTCCGTGGCGCCCTCGACCGGGACGCCGACCAGCTCGTAGCAGAAGGAGTCGACGAGGTCGCAGGTGACGATGTCGCCCACCGCCGCCTCGCCGCTCTCGATGTGCACCGCGCCGTCGCAGTCGGGCGCCTGGAACCATGCGTGCCCGACGAGCTCGACGCCGTCCTCGGTCTCCTCGACGCCGTCCACGATCACGTCGACCCGCTCGCCCACGTGCCTGGCCGTCGAGGCGAAGCCCAGCTCCTCCGCGAGGTCCTGCAGCCTCTGCGTGCGCTCGAGCTTCACGTCCTCGTCGACCTGGTCGGGCAGCTCCGCCGCGGCGGTGCCCTCCTCGCGCGAGTAGGAGAAGACCGACGTGTAGTCGAACTCCTCCTCCTGGACGAAGTCGAGGAGCTCGTCCGCCTCGTCGTCCGTCTCGCCCGGGAAGCCGCACATGCCCGTCGTCCTGAGGACCATGCCGGGGATCTCCTCGCGCAGGCGCGCGAAGAGCTCGCGGAGCTGCTCGCGCGAGCCCGTGCGCCCCATGGAGGCGAGGACCCGCTCGTCGCAGTGCTGGATCGGGATGTCGATGTAGGGCAGGACCTCCGGGGTGTCCCGGATGGTGGCGACGAGCTCGTCTGTCATGCCCTCGGGCTGCAGGTACAGCACGCGAATCCACCCACCGTAGGGGCGCACGGCCTCGGCGACGCGGCGCAGCAGCCACGCGAGGGTCTTCTCGTCCCCCGGGAGGTCGCTGCCCCAGATGCCCGTGTCCTGGCCGATGAGGACCACCTCGCGCACGCCACCCTCCATGAGGGCGGAGACCTCGGCGACGACGTCCTCGGCCGGGCGCGAGACGTAGCGGCCCCTGATGTAGGGGATCGCGCAGAAGGCGCAGAAGCGGTCGCAGCCCTCGGAGATCTTCACGTAGGCGGAGGCGCCGTCGATGGTGCGCAGCGTGCGGCCCGCGAGCACGGGACCCTGGTCCCGGCGCGGCTCGACGCCGAGCACGCCGCAGACGACGCCCACGATGCCGTCCTCCTCGTCGCTCCTCACGAAGGCCTTGACCTCGGGGAGCTCCTCGGCGAGCTCGTCGCCGTAGCGGGAGGGCATGCAGCCGCACATGACGATGGGCTTCTTGCGGACCCCCGATGAGGCCTCCTCGGCGAGGGCGAGCGTGGTCTCCACGCCCTCCTCCGTCGCCGAGGCGAGGAAGGAGCAGGTGTTGATCAGCGCGACGTCGCAGGAGGCCACGTCGTCGGCCTCCTCGAGGCCCGCGTCGAGGAGCAGCGAGCGCATGCGGTCCGTGTCGACCTCGTTCTTGGCGCAGCCGAGCGTGACGAAGTAGAAGCGCGCCACCGGGGCGGCGCTCGCCTCCGCGCTAGCGGTAGTTGACGTATTGGAGGGGTTGGCCATAGTCCTGCTCCTTAAGGTAGGAGATTGCAGTCTGAAGCGCGTCCTTGGAGGCGGAGCTCACGCGCAGCTTGTCCTTCTCGACCGTCGCCTTGGCCTTTATCTTCTGAGCCCTGAGGTCCTTGGCGATCCTCTTGGCGACGTCCTGCTCGATGCCCTGCACGAGCGTGCCCGTGCGCCTCACCGACGATCCGGCGGCCGGCTCGCAGGCGCCCCACTTGAGGGCGCCGAGGTCCACGCCGCGCTTGGCGAGCTTGCCGGAGAGGACGTCCGCGACCTGCTGGGCCACGAACTCCGAGGGGGCGGACACGGCGAAGGCCGCGGCCTTGCGGTCGAACTCGAGCGTGGCGCCCGCGCCCTTGAGGTCGTAGCGCTGGGAGAGCTCCCTGGCGGCCTGCTGGTAGGCGTTGTCCACCTGCGATACGACGTCGAAGCTGAACTCCTTCGCCATCGGTGCCTCCCGTCCCCGGCGCGCCGTCGCGCCCGTCCGGCCCCGCCGGCGCGCGCCGACCCGGGGCTGCCTGGGCCCGGCCTACTGGCCCGACCCCGAGCTCGTCGAGCCCGAACCACCCATCTTAGCGGACGTGGAGCCCGACGTTGAGGACGTGGAGCCCTGCGCAGAGTTCGTGGAGGAGCCCGTCGAGGTCGCCTGGCCGGAGCCCGCCTGCGTGCCCGAGGAGCCCGTCGCGGCAGACCCCGCGGTGGAGCCCGTCGGCGAGGTGCCGCCGGAGGAGCCCGAGGCGCCCTGGGTCGAGGCCGAGGTCGAGCTCGAGGTCGAGTCCGCGCCGGTGGTCGTGCCCGTCCCGGTCGAGTCCTGCGCCTTCGCGCCCTGGATCGTGATGGTCCCGATGCCCGAGACGCGCGACTCGAAGGGCACCTGCACGCCGTTCTCGGTCACGGTCACCGCGGTCGTGTCGCCGGCGCGGATGGTCATGGTGTCGGTCACCGTGTAGGTCTGCTCCCAGGGCCCGTCGATGGTGTCGGCGGCCTCGCTCGTCCCGCCGTTGTCCACCTCGAGCCAGGTGACCTGTCCGTCCGCGACGCTGATCGTGACCTTCGTCTCCGTCGCCGTCGTGGTGGAGGAGCTCGTGGACGACTGGCTCTGGATCTGCTTCTCGGCCGCCGCCTCCTCGGCGTCCTTCGCCGAGGAGGCGGCGGCCCCGGAGCTGCCCGACTGGGTGGACGCCGTGGAGACCGAGACGCTCTTGCTGGAGGAGTCGTTCCCGACCTTGCCGGAGACGCACGAGCTCACCGAGAGGATGATCACGATGGTCAGCACGAGCACGACGCCTATGGCGATCGTGACGAGCGCGCGCACCGGGTCGGAGAAGAACCCCTTGGAGGGGCCGCCGCGCCTGCGGGATCCCCCGCCCTGCTGGCGGCGCCTCACGTTGGGGCGGCTCTTGGAGGCTATGTTGCGCGAGGCGCGGCTCCCCTCCTGGGTCGACGCGGAGCGGTATGAGCGCGCGTCCGTGCCGAACCTGAGGTCGTCCTGGTAGTCCTCCTCGCTCACCGGCATCGTCGAGATGTCGCCGCGCCCGCGCGCGGCGCCCGCGTAGGGGCCCGCCGCGGCTCCGCGCCCGTAGGAGCCCGACCGTGCGGCGCGCAGGTCGTCCGGGGCCTCCGCCCGGCGCCTCGAGCGTGCCCTCCCGGCGTCGGCGCGCAGGTCGCCCTGGATGGGGGCGCGGCCGGTGTAGGGCCTGCCCTGCGGGAAGCCGCGAGCGTCGTCGCGGCGCCTGACCGTCGTGGTCTCGAACCCGCCGGCGGGCCCGGTCGTGGCGCCGCTCGCGGGAAGGGTGGCGGAGCCTGCGGAGGAGCGGGCCCTCTGCCCCTGGCGCCCGGCGTCGGCGCGCCCCCTCTGGGGGCGGCCAGCCCTGCCGCGGCCGCCCCTGCGGTAGTCCTCGAGCTCCTCGGTGAAGAGGTCCACCATCTCCTGCGGGTCGAGGTCCAGGTAGCGGGCGTAGCTCGAGAGCATCCCCTGGGCGTAGCCCCCCTTGGGGACGCGCTCGAAGTCGCCCTCCTCGAAGGCCTCGAGGACCTCGCGCCTGAGCCGCAGCACCTGGGCGGCCTGCCCGATGGACAGGCCGAGCTGCCGCCTGCGGCTCGCGAGGATTTCGCTGTAGCGAGGACGTGCCATCCCCTACACCCCCTGGTACTTTGCTTCCTGGACCCTGAGCTCCTCCAGCTGGTCCTCGTCGAGGAGGACCTCGCGCGGCTTGGAGCCGTCGGGCGGGCCCACGACGCCCTTGGACTCGAGCATGTCCATGATCCTGCCGGCGCGGGCGTAGCCCACCTTGAGCTTGCGCTGCAGGCCGGAGGTGGAGCCGAGCTGGGTCTCCACGACGATCTGGGCGGCCTCCCACACGAGCGGGTCGTCGTCGTCCTCGAGGTCCGCGGCGGGGCCGCCGCCGGGCGTGTTGGGGGCCACGGCCGTGAGGATCTCCTCGTGGTAGTCGGGCTCCGCCTGGCTGCGGATGTAGTCCACGACGGCGTTGATCTCCGCGTCAGTCGTGAAGCAGCCGAGCACGCGCTGCGGGGTGAGCCCGCGGTTCTTGAAGAGCATGTCGCCGTTGCCCAGGAGGCGCTCGGCGCCCGTCTCGTCGAGGATGACGCGCGAGTCAAGGCCGGAGGAGACCTTGAGCGCGGCGCGCGTGTCGATGTTGGACTTGATGAGACCCGTTACGACGTTGGCCGACGGCCTCTGGGTCGCGATGATGAGGTGGATGCCCGCGGCGCGCGCCAGCTGCGCGATGCGCACGATGGAGGCCTCCACGTCCTTGCCCGCGACCATCATGAGGTCGGAGAGCTCGTCGATGATGATCACGAGGTAGGGCATGGGCTCGGGCGGGTTGTCCATCTCGGACAGCTTGCCCGTGGTGCACATGCGGTTGTAGACCTTGATGTTCCTCGCGCCGGCGCGCTCGAAGACCTTGAGGCGCCGCTCCATCTCGGAGACGGCCCACTGCAGGGCGCTCGCCGCCTGGCGGGGCTCGGTGACGACTGGCACGTAGAGGTGGGGAAGGCCGTTGTAGCAGCTGAACTCCACCCTCTTGGGGTCGACGAGGATGAGCCGCACCTGCTTGGGCGTGGTCCTCATGAGGATCGACATGATCATCGAGTTGATCATCACGGACTTGCCCGAGCCGGTGGTGCCGGCCACGAGCATGTGGGGCATCTTCGCGAGGTCGGCCACGACGGGCTTGCCGCCCGAGTCCCTGCCCACGGCGACCTCGAGCGGGCCGCCCTTGGCGTAGGGCAGGACGTCGCCGAGGTAGACGTTCTCGCGCGTCTTGTTGGGGATCTCTATGCCGACGTAGGAGGTCCCCTTGATGGGCGCGAAGATGCGGACCTTCTCGGCCGCGAGCGTGAGGGCTATGTCGTCCTCGAGGTTCTTGATCCTGCTGACGCGCTCGCCTTCGCCCATCTCCACGCGGAAGGTCGTGACCATGGGGCCCGAGACGTAGTCGACCACGCGGCTTCGCAGGCCGAACTCCTGGAGCGTGCTCTGGAGCTCCTCGCGCGTCTCGTCGAGCTCGGCCTTGGAGCTGGCGGACCCGCTGGAGTTGGGGTTGGAGGAGAGCATGGCGAGGGGCGGCAGCTCGTACTCGCCGTCGCCGTCGCCCGGCCGGACGGCGCCTTGCGCCGCCGCCGCGACCGTGGCGGCCGCCGCGACCCCTTCGGGGGCGGCCTCCTGCGCCTGCCCGACGGCGTCTGCGGCCGCGGGGGCCTTCGCGCCCCGCGCGCCCCTGGCCTTGGGGTTCCTGAGGAAGTCCGGGACGGCGGGGTCGCCAGCCGCGGCTGCGGCCGCTCCCGCGGCATTCGCGGGCTGCGCGACCTTCTTCGCGCCCGCGGCGCCCGCGGCGTCCGCGCGCCTCCTGCCGTGCGGCCCCCTCTTGAGCCGCGTCGTCCTCTTGGAGGCCTCTCCGTCCGGGGCGTCCGTCCCGTCCGCCGTGGCCACCCCTGCGCTCGCGCCGGGGGCCGCGGCGTCGGAAGCGTCGGCACCGGCGGTCGCGGGGGCGTCGACGAGGGCCTCCTCGACCTTCGGCCTCCGCTTAAGCTTCACTGTCTTGAGCGCGTCCTGGATCTGAGACTGCTTGCCCTTGGCCGTACCCTCGACCTCCGGTTGAGCCTTCGACTTTGCCTTCCGCGTGAGCACGGAGGTCTTGCGCGAGCCGATGAAGGTCGTGTCGCCCTCCGCCGTCCCGCGCCGCCTGGGGGCGGCGTCCTCGGGCGCGGCGGCGGCCTCCTCCTCGGCGGACGCCGCGCGCTCGGCCTCCGCGGCCGCGCGCCTCAGGGCGTGCGACTCGCGCGCGGAGCGCGCGGCCTCCTGCACGTGCTCGACGAGCCCGGAGATGGAGAAGCCGCAGACCACCACGCCCGCGACGATGGCGCCGACGAGCACGACGTTGCCGACGATCTGCCCGAGGAAGGTCAGGAGCAACCAGGCGATGAGGCCGCCCACGTAGCCGCCCGCGTGGGGCACGACCGCGGGGTCGAGCACCAGCGAGGGGCCCGCCGCGGCGCCGTGCACGTTGACCGAGATCATGGAGAGCAGGGCGAGCACGATGAGCAGCAGTCCGAGGGCCGCCCTCTCTCCGAGCGGGCCCTCGCTCTCCACGAAGAAGGTCAGTGAGAAGAGGAAGAGGGCCACCGGGCACAGGATCGCGCCCACGCCGAAGCAGAGCGTGAGGACCTGCGCCGTCGCGTGCGTCACCACCGCCGAGGTGGGGGCGACGAGCGCCACCAGCATGGCTATTGAGACGACCGCGAGGACGACCCCCGCTATGTCGTTGCGCGCGCTGCCGGGGACGGCGGGAGCCGAGGCGCGCTGCGCCTTGCCGCGCGCCTCGGCGGCCCTCCCCTGCGACCTTCCCTTGTTCGTCTTGGGTGCGTTCGTCCTGCGCTTCTGGGGCATCTACCTAGACCTCCATCACGACCGTGATGACCATCGGCCGCGTGTGGGTCCTGTTCCACAGGAAGTTGGAGAGGCCGTTCCTGATGCTCTTCCTCAGGGTCTCGATCGCGTAGTTGTCGTCGGAGACCTTTGCGACCTGGCCGCGCACGACGTCCTGGGCGTCGCTCGCGAGGGCGTCGTCGTTGGCGAAGGAGACGCCGCGCATCGAGATCTCGACGTCGCCCACCTTGTGGCCGCGCCTCGATACCGTGGCAACGACCGTCACGATGCCGTCCTGGGAGAGCTTCTGGCGGTCGCGGAGGACGACCGGGTCGGCGTCGGTGACGGACAGGCCGTCGACGTAGACGACGCCGGAGTCCACGGGGGCGCCGATCCTGGCCTTTCCGCCGCTTAGCTCGAGCGTGTCGCCGTTGTCCATGAGGAAGATGTTCTTCTCGGGGATGCCCATCTCGCGCGCGAGCTGGGCGTGGGCCCTCAGGTGCACGGCTTCGCCGTGGACCGGCATGAAGTTCCTCGGGTGCGTCATGGCCAGCATGAGCTTGAGCTCCTCCTGGCTGCCGTGGCCCGAGACGTGCACGAGGGTCTGCGACTTGTCGAAGATGGTGCAGCCGATCTTGGCGAGCGAGTTGATGATGCCCTGCACGCTCTTCTCGTTGCCGGGGACGGGCGTGGCGGAGATGATCACCGTGTCGTTGGCGGTGATGGACAGGCTCCTGTGCTCGCCGTTGGCCATGCGGGCCAGCGCCGAGAGCGGCTCGCCCTGGCTGCCCGTGCACAGCACGACGATCTTCTCGTCCGGGAGCTTCTCCACATCGTAGGCGTCGACGATGTCCTCGTCCGCGATCCTGAGGTAGCCGAGCTCGCGCGCGACCTTGGTGTTGGTGATCATGGAGCGGCCCGTCACCACTACCTTGCGGCCCACGGCGACCGAGGCGTCGCACACCTGCTGGAGCCTGTGGATGTGGCTCGAGAAGGACGCGACGAAGACGCGGCCGGGGGCGTTCTTGATGATGTGGCGCAGGCTCGGGCCGACGGCGGCCTCGGAGGGCGTGAAGCCCGGGCGCGTGGCGTTGGTGGAGTCGGAGAGCAGCAGGTCGATGCCGTCCGAGGCGAAGCGGTTGATGGCGCTGTAGTCCGGCCGCACGCCGTCGATCGGCGTCTGGTCGAGCTTGAAGTCGCCGGTGTGCATGACCGTGCCGGCCGGCGTCCTCATGAAGACGCCGAGCGACGCGGGGATCGAGTGCGTCATGGAGAAGAAGTCGATCTGGAAGGCGCCCAGCGTGATGCGGGAGCCGTCCTTGACCTCCTTGAACTTGGGGTTCTTGATGCGGTGCTCGTCCAGCTTGCCCTGGATGAAGCCGAGGGTGAGCCTCGAGCTGTAGATGGGGACCTTGCGGGTGAGGTCCATCAGCAGGTACGGGAGGGCGCCGGTGTGGTCCTCGTGACCGTGGGTGATGATGATGCCCCGGAGCTTGTCCTCGTTCTCCAGCACGTAGGTGTAGTCGGGCAGGACGAGGTCGATGCCCAGCTGCTCGTCGTCGGGGAACATGAGGCCCGCGTCGACGAGCACCATGTCGTCGCCGTACTCGAAGACCGTCATGTTCTTGCCGATGCCGTCCAGGCCACCCAGGGGGATGACCCTCAGCGGCGTCTGTCTTCTTGCCATTCTCTAGTCGTTCCTTTCGTCGTGGCGGCTCCTGCCGCCCTTGCCTGTTACGTATGTCGACGGCACTGGCGCACGCGCACAGGCCGCTAGTCTCCCAGAATGATTGTAAGTTAAGTCTGCCCCGCGGGGGCATCGCCCATGCAGGCGCACACAAACGCCCAGAAACCTCAAGGCACCTGCGACAAGGGCGCGCGCCTGCGGGCGGGCGGGCGCGACGCACACACAGATGCTCCACAGAAGCCGGCGCCGCGACGCCCGGGCGGCTGGCGGCGGCGTCCGGGAGCGCTCCGTCAGCTGGAGGCGCCGCCCGAGCGAGCGAGGGAGAGCTTGAGCGCGACGACCCTGCGCAGCGACTCCTCGATGCGCCCCTCCCCGATCCTGCCCGACGAGACCGCGTCGAGCACGCCCTGGAGGGCGGACTCGAAGTCGGCGGGCATGAGGACGAGGTCCTGGCCGGCCTCGAGCGCCTCGACGGCGGCCTCGGCCGGCGTTCGGCCCGTCGTGACGGCGCCCATGGAGAGCGAGTCCGTGATCGAGACGCCCGTGAAGCCCAGGCGGCCGCGCAGGAGGTCGCCCACGACGGTGCCGGAGAGCGAGGCGGGCTCGTCCGAGCCAGTGACGCCCGGGCAGCTCAGGTGCCCCACCATCACCATGGGCACGCCCGCCGCGACCGCGGCCGCGAATGGGACGAGCTCGCGGGAGGCGAGGTCTTCGACGGTGCCGTCGAGGCTGATGGGCTCGGTCTCGGAGTCCCCGGAGGCGTAGCCGATGCCGGGGAAGTGCTTGGCGCAGCAGCCGACGCCCCCGTCGGCGAAGCCCCGCACCTGCGCGGCCACCATGGAGGCCACGGCTTCGGGGTCGTCTCCGAAGGAGCGTCGTCCCATGACCGAGCCCGCGGGGGCGACGTCCGCCACCGGGGCGAAGTCGAGGTTGAAGCCGAGGTCCGCGAGGTAGCCGGCGGTCTTCTCCGCGACCGAGCGGGCCACCTCCGCGTCGCCGCCGGCGCCGACGTCGCGCATGTCGCCTACGTTCTGCACCCCGAAGGCGGGGTTGGAGGCCACGCGCGCGACCGTGCCGCCCTCCTCGTCCACCGCCCTTATGATCGGGAGCCCGACCGCCTCCTGGGAGTAGGACTCGACGTTCGCGAGCATCCCGCGCACCTGGTCGGGGTCCTCGAGGTTGCGGCCGAAGTAGCAGATGCCGCCGACGGGTCGGCGCAGGATGGCCTCGCGCGTGGCTTCCCCCGCCGCGACGACCGTGTCCACGTCAACGATGTCCTCGGGGCGCACCACGAAGAGCTGGCAGACGCGCTGCTCGAGCGAGAAGCCGGCGATGGCGTCGCCCACGGGGTCCGCGGCGGGGGCGCCGGCGGCGTCCTGTCCGGTGGCGTCCGAGGGGGCCGAGGCGTCGCCGGCCGGGCCCCCGTCCCTGGCGGAGCAGGCGGCGAGCCCGGCGAGCGAGGCCCCCGCCGCGAGGGAGAGCGCACGCCTCCTTGAGACCCGCCTTCCCGCCACGCCCGTCTCCCCGCCCGGCTTGCTCATCCGTCCCCCCTCCGCTTCAGTTGGCAACCATTCTACCCGCGGCCGTCGCCTCCGGCGGCCCTCTTCGCCGCCACCGCGTCGTCGCGCCTCTTGGTGGCCGCCTCGGCGTAGGGGCCCGCCTTGGCCGCCTGTCCGGAGTCCGGGTCCGCCTCTGCCGCGGCGCGCGCAGCCGCGATCTGCTCGTCCGTTATGGTCGTGGGGTCGTCGATGGCCGTGAGCTCCACCTCCACCGTCTGGACGGACTGGGCGTCCTGGTCGGGGCCCGCCGGGGCGTCCCCCACCTCCAGGGCCACCGGCTCGGAGGGCACCGCGTAGAGACCCCCGGCCCACAGGATGGGCGAGGCCACCACCGTCACCTGGTAGTCCCCCTTCCTGAGGCCGATCTCGGGCGTGTCGGCGTTGACGTAGTAGGTCTCCTCCACGGACTGCCCGTCGAGGTCCGTGCCCTTGACCCTGAGGGGGATGCGCGTCGCCCCGGAGTCGTAGTTGGGGGCGACGACGCTCAGGTGCACGGGACGCTCCGCGTGCTCGGCGTCCCATGCCGCCTGACGGGCGGCCTCCTCGGCGGCCCTGCGGTCCGTCTCGTACTTCCACCAGACGCTGGCGCCCACCCCCGGCAGCTGCGCCGCGCGCTGCGCCTCCGCCGGCAGACGGGCGGTCCCGCCGCCCGGCCGAGAAGAACGATACCCCCGGGCCTGCGCGTCCCCGTTGCGCAACAAGGGGCCGGCCTCGGAGTCCTCCGGGGCCGGCCCCTCCTGTCTGGTGCCGAGCGTGACGGCGCGTCCTTCTCGCACGCGCCTCGACCGCCCCTGGCGCGGCGCCCCGTCCGGGGGCGCCGGGCGCACGGACGGGATGCGGGCGCTACTGGCCCTCGTGGTGGCGCCTGGGCTGGCGTCCCTGGCCCTTGGGGGCGCCGCCCTCCTTGGCGCCGCCCTGGTCGCCGGGATGGCGGTGCTGGCGTGCGCGCGGGCGCTCGGAGTGCTCCTTGCGCTCGCCGCGGCCGCCGTTCGCCGGGGCCTCGGGCTTGTCGAGGCGGTCGAGCGAGATCTTGCCCTTCTCGTCCACCTCGAGGACCTTGACCTTGACCTCGTCGCCGATGTTCAGGACGTCCTCGACCTTGTCGACGCGGCCCTTGGCCACGCGAGAGATGTGCAGCAGGCCGTCCTTGCCGGGCAGGAGCTCGACGAAGGCGCCGAAGGGCTGGATGCCCACGACGCGGCCGGTGTACTCCTCGCCGACCTCGGGGACCTTCACGATGGCGCGGATGCGCTCCGCGGCCTCCTTGGCGCACTCGGCCGTGCCCGCGATGAAGACGTTGCCGTCCTCCTGGATGTCGATCGTGGCGCCCGTGTCGTCCTGGATGCCGCGGATGACCTTGCCGCCGGAGCCGATGACGTCGCGAATCTTGTCGGTCGGGATGATGAGGGAGACGATCTTGGGCGCGGACTCCTTGGTCTCCTCGCGCGGTGCGGGGATCTGGTCGAGCATGGCGTCGAGGATGAACATGCGGCCCTCGTGCGCCTGCTGGAGCGCCTGGCGCAGGATCTCAGGCGTGAGGCCGGTGGCCTTGTTGTCCATCTGCATGGCGGTGATGCCCTTGGTGGTGCCGGTGACCTTGAAGTCCATGTCGCCGAGGAAGTCCTCGAGGCCCTGGATGTCGGTCAGGACGACGGTCTTGCCCTCCTCCTGGATGAGGCCCATGGCGACGCCGGAGACCGGGCGCTTGATGGGCACGCCGGCGTCCATGAGCGCGAGCGTGGAGCCGCAGGTGGATGCCATCGAGGAGGAGCCGTTGGACTCCATCACGTCGGAGACGACGCGGATGGTGTAGGGGAACTCGTCCTCGGAGGGGATTACCGGGAGCAGGGCGCGCTCGGCGAGGTTGCCGTGGCCGATCTCGCGGCGCTTGGGGCTGCCCATGCGGCCGGTCTCGCCGGTGCAGTAGGGCGGGAAGTTGTAGTGGTGGATGTAGCGCTTGCCGTCGACCGGCTCGATGGTGTCGAGGCGCTGCCACTCGTTGAGCATGCCCAGGGTGCAGACGGAGAGCACCTGGGTCTGGCCGCGCTGGAAGAGGCCGGAGCCGTGGACCAGCGGCAGGTAGTTGGGCTTGACCATGAGCGGGCGGACCTCGGTCGCGCTACGGCCGTCCACGCGCTCGCCGGTCTCCACGACCATCTTGCGCATGGCGTGCTTCTCGAGGCTCTTGAGCTCGACGGGGATCGCGCGGTCCCACTCGGCCTGCTCGTCCTCGGAGAACTCGGCGCGGATGGACTCCTTGAGGGCCTCCACCTTGTCGATGCGGGAGAGCTTGTCGGCGTCGCGCAGGGCGGTGGACATCTCGTCGAAGTGGGCGAAGACGCGCTCGTGGACCTCGGGGACGGGCTCGTCGAGGACGTACTCGCGCTTCGGGAAGGGGCCGTTGGCCTCCTCGACCTTGGCGAAGAACTTCTTCTCCTCCACGCAGAAGGCCGCGATCGCCTCCTGGCCGAAGGCCATGGCGGCGAGCATGTCCTCCTCGGAGATCTCCTTGGCGCCCGCCTCGAGCATGGAGATGAAGGTGGCGGAGCCGCCGAGCTCGAGGTCGAGGTCGGAGGCGTCGCGCTCCTCGTAGGTGGGGTTCACGAGGAACTCGCCGGTCTCGGGGTTGCGGCCGATCCTCACGCCCGCGAGCGGCCCCTCGAAGGGCACGCCGCCGACGGTGAGGGCGGCGGAGGCGCCCATGATGCAGATCGTGTCGACCGAGTTGACCTGGTCGGCGACGAGCGGCATGGCGACGATCTGGACCTCGTTCCTGAAGCCGTCGGGGAACGACGGGCGGATCGGGCGGTCGATCATGCGCGCGGTCAAGGTGGCCTTCTCGGAGGGGCGCGCCTCGCGCTTGAGGTAGCCGCCGGGGATGCGGCCCACGGCGTACATGCGCTCGATGAAGTCGACCGTCAGCGGGAAGAAGTCGTAGTTCTTGCGCTCCTTCGAGACGACGACGGTGACGTTGACCGTGGAGTCGCCGCAGGAGACCAGGCACTCGCCGGTCGCCTGCTTCGCGAGCTCGCCCGTCTCCAGCTTGTAGTGCTTGCCGTACAGGTCGAACTCGTGCGTAACCTTTGCCATGTTCTTTTCCTCTTATCTCCGCCTGCCCCATCGCAGGCGGGCCGTCTTGCGGGGCCCTCGGGACGCCGCCCCCGCGGCGTGCGCGACGCATCGCGCCTCCCGCGCGCCGGCGGTGCCGGCGCTATCCGAAAGGAGCGCCCGAAGGCGCTCCCCCACTACCAGAAGGCTACTGGACGTTGTCGCGGATGCCGAGGCTCTTGATGAGGCGACGGTAGTTCTCGATGTCCTGCTGCTTGATGTAGGACAGGAGGCGACGACGCTTGCCGACGAGCATCAGCAGGCCACGACGGGTGTGGTGGTCGTGCTTGTGGACCTTCACGTGCTCGGTGAGGCCCTTGATGCGCTCGGTCAGCAGGGCGACCTGGACCTCCGCGGAACCGGAGTCGTGCTCGTCCTTGCCGTACTGCTTGATGAGCTCGGCCTTGCGCTCCTTGGTGACTGCCATGTGTGAAGCCTTTCTCTCGTAGATTCGCCTCGGACCGGGTCGGTCGCCTGGCATGAGCGGACCGCTAGGTGGGAGGTACAACCTTTGCAATAGTAGCACGGGGCCAACCCGGGGCGGGCGCAGCGCCCGCGCGCACAAGAACTGCACGCATCGGCGCAGGCGCGACGCGCGGGCCCGGGGCGCGCGGGCGTGGCGCTCCCGCCGGGCGCGCGGGGCGGGGCCGCGCCTAGAGCGAGAGCATGAACTCGAATGCCCTCAGGCGCGCGTCGAGGTGGGTCGCCGCCCAGACGTGGGCGATCGAGAGCAGCTCCGTGGAGGTCGCCACGTCCACCTCGACCCTCCCCAGCTCATCAAAGGTGGCGCCGAGCAGAGCGCGCAGCCAAGCGAGCGTGCGCGCGTCCACGGGCTCGGCCCCCGCGACGTTTCTCGCGCAGCTCGAGCAGAGCGCCCCGCCGAACGGGGCGGAGAAGAACGTCACGCTCGCGTCACCGCACGCGACGCAGGAGTCGAGCTCGGGCCGCCAGCCGCTGTGGGCGAGCACCTTGATCGCGTAGGCGGCCACAGCGAGGTCGAGCCTGCCCTGGTCGGGCGCCTCCTCGAGGGCGGTGAGCGCGCGCGAGAGGATCGCGTGGAGGTAGGGGTCGCGCGCGTCCTCGAAGCTCGTGAGCCTGGCGACCTCGGCGGCGGCCGAGGCGGCCGAGACCCGCTCGAGGTCCCCGCGCAGCCCCGCGTGGGCGCAGGTCACCTGTGCCTCCGAGACGACGTCCAGGCTCCGGCCGCGCGCGAGGAGGAAGTCCGTCTCGGAGAAGAGCTCGACCCTCGCGGCGAGCCTCCCGCCCGGCTTGCGCGCGCCTTTGGCGACGGCGCGCAGCTGCTCGCCCTCCTCGGAGAGCAGCGCCAGGATGAGGTCCTGCTCGGCCAGCTTGGTGTGGGCGAGCACGATGGCCCCGGTTCGGTAGGTGCGCCTGCCCGCCAAGCTACTCGCCTGCGTCGTAGCCGAGGCGGCGGATCTCGTTCTGGTCGCGGCGCCAGGCCGGCTGGACCCTCACGCTGAGGTCGAGGTAGACCCTTCGTCCGAGGAGGCGCTCGATGTCGCGGCGGGCCTCCGTGCCGATCTTCTTGATCATGCGGCCGCCGTGGCCGATCACGATGCCCTTCTGGCCCTCGCGCTCGACGATGATGGTGGCCTCGACCGAGGCGTGGTCGCGCGCGTACTCGATCGAGTCGCAGATGACGCCGACCGAGTGCGGGATCTCCTGCCTGAGGTTCAGGAAGGCCTTCTCGCGCACGAACTCGGCGACGAGCTCCTCGTTGGTGGCGTCGCAGCTCATGTCCTCCGGGAACCACCTGGGGCCCTCGGGGAGGTGGCGGGAGACGAGCCCCACGAAGGAGTCCACGTTGAAGCCGGTCTTGGCGGAGACGACGAGCTCGTCGTCCCAGTCGAGGAGCGCTCGGGCGGCCTCGAGCTGGGAGGCCATCTGCTCGGAGCCCGAGAGGTCGGCCTTCGTTAGGATGAGGAGCTTGTAGGGGGCGGCGCAGGCCCTGACGTGGCCCGCCACCCACTCGTCACCCGTGCCCACGGGCTTGGTGGCGTCGACGAGCATGGCCACGGCGTCCACGTCCTCGAGCTCGGCCAGGGCGGAGCGGTTGAGCTCCTTGCCGAGCGCGTCCTTGGGCTTGTGCAGCCCCGGGGTGTCGACGATCACCAGCTGCGAGGAGTCCGTGTTGATGACGGCGCGCAGGCGCTTGCGGGTGGTCTGCGCCACGGGGCTCGTGATCGCCACCTTCTGGCCGAGGGCCGCGTTGAGCAGCGTCGACTTCCCGGCGTTGGCGCGTCCCACGAGGGCCACGAAGCCGCTCGTGAAGGGGGTCTCCTGGTTCTTTTCGCTCATGTCGCTCCTTGGTACTCGGGTCACTGGTCTTGCTCTGGGGGTCAGCCGAGCAGGGCCCTCGCGTACACCAAGACGCCCACGACGGCGGCGGCGATGGAGAGGACCCAGACGGCAGCGGCCGCGATGTCCTTGGCGCGGCCGGCGAGGGGGTGGAACTCGGGCGAGACGAGGTCGACGACCGTCTCGATGGCGGTGTTCAAGAGCTCGGCGGAGATGACCGCGCCGCAGCAGACGACGATCGCGGCCCAGCCGACGAGGTCGACCCCGCAGACGAAGCCGAGCACGACGGCCACGACGCCCCCGGCGAGCATGACCTTGATGTTCCTCTCCGTCCGAATCGCCGTGCGGAAGCCCTGTGCCGCGAAGAGGAAGCTGCGCCGGAAGGTCGGGTGGTTTTCCTTCTGGCCGGGTATCATGCGCCTTCAGCGTCCCTGTGCCTGGTCGTCGCCACGTGGCCGAGGCCGCCTCCGCCCAGCAGGCCGCGCACGAGCTCGTCCTCGCGAGCCTCCATGACCTCGGCGTCCGCCTCCTCGACGTGGTCGTAGCCGAGCAGGTGGAGCATGCCGTGCACAAGCAGGAGCGTGAACTCCGCCGCGGGCGTGGTCCCGAAGCCCTCCGCCTGCCGCGCGATGTAGGCGGGCGCGAGCGCGATGTCGCCCAGCTCGCAGGGCTCGCCCTCCGCGAGGTCGGCATCGTCCAGGCGCTCGCACTCGAGGGAGATCACGTCGGTCGCGCGGTCGACGCCGCGCCACTCGCGGTTAAGCTCGTGGATGCGCCCGTCGCCGACGACGGAGACGGAGACGAGGCAGGGGCGCCCGACCCCCTCCTCGGCGAGGACGTAGGCCACGGCGCGCCTGATCTCGTCGTCCGTGAGGGGCGCCTGCGCCCCGTCCTCGTGGCTGATGTCGAAGAGGTCCCCCGGCGCCGGACTCGTGCCCATCACTGCTCCCTCCCCCTCCTGCGGCCCTGCCGCTCCTCTGCCTCCGCCTCATTGTATGCGTCGACGATGCGCGCCACGAGCGAGTGTCGCACGATGTCGTTCCTGTCCAGCGACACGAAGGCGACGTCCTCCACGCCGGCCAGCACGCGGCGGGCGTGCTCGAGGCCGTTCGCGCCGTGGACGTCGCGCTGCGAGACGTCGCCCGTGACCACGAACCTGCTCTGGAAGCCCAGGCGGGTGAGGAACATCTTCATCTGCTCGGGCGTCGTGTTCTGCGCCTCGTCGAGGATCACGAAGGCGTCGTTGAAGGTGCGCCCGCGCATGAAGGCGAGCGGGGCGATCTCTATCACGCCCTGCTCGATGAGCTCGTTGCCCCGCTCGCGGTCCGTCATGTCGAACAGCGCGTCGTAGAGGGGCCGCACGTAGGGGTCGAGCTTCTCCTCCAGGGTGCCGGGCAGGTAGCCGAGCGACTCCCCCGCCTCCACGACGGGCCTGGCCAGCACGATCCGGCCGACCTCGCGGCGCTTGAGGGCGGCCACGGCCATTGCCATGGCGAGGTAGGTCTTGCCGGTGCCCGCAGGCCCCTCGCCGAACGTTATCATGTTCGACCGCATGGCGTCTATGTAGCGGCGCTGGCCGGGTGTCTTGGGCCTGATGGCGCGCCCGCGGTAGGTGAGGATGATGTCGTCCGGCACGCGGGCCATCTGCTCTGCCCCGTGCGAGACCTGCCCCACGATGAGGTCCACGTCGGCGTCCGAGGGCGTCTCCCCGGACTCCACGAGGCCGATCAGGCGCGAGAAGACCGTCGTGGCCTCCGCGACCGCCTCGGCAGGGCCGGTGACGGACACCTGGTTGCCCCGGACGCAGATCATGGCGTCGGACTTGTCCTCTATCCGACGGAGCAGCGCGTCGGCCGGCCCCATCAGGGCCGTGGGGTCCACCGAGTCGGGGATGGTGAGACGGATGTTGGTCGGCTCCATGCTCCTCCTGGCCTCTTTCTGCCCGCCACTGGGCGCGCCGGGGCGCGCCCAGTGGCGGGCGTCCTAGCTCGATGATAGGGCACTTGCGCCGTCCTGTCGCACGGCCTCGCCCACCAGGGTGCCGTCGTCGAGGGAGCGCACCATCCTCGCGCGCACCACGCCGCCCACGGCCGCGCGAGGGTCGACGACGACGTCGAAGAGGCCGCCCGAGACGCCCCTGCCGGGGTACTCGACGATCACGTCGTCCACCTCGCCCACGTGCAGCTGCGCCTCGGCCGCGCGCATCCGGGCGGCGAGGTCGCGCACGCGGCGGCTCCGCTCCG
Source organism: Olsenella sp. (assembly GCA_036454645.1). Lineage (GTDB taxonomy): Bacteria > Actinomycetota > Coriobacteriia > Coriobacteriales > Atopobiaceae > Olsenella_K. Next base: position 49,760 of record JAZHSQ010000004.1, read on the forward strand.
CCATGACCTGCGGCGCGACCTGCCCCGGGGCGTCCGCCGCCGGGGTGCCGGGGCGCCGGGAGTAGCGGAAGACGTGCATCTTGGCGAACGACATCTCGCGGCAGAAGGCGTATGACTCCTCGAACTCCTCGTCCGTCTCGCCCGGGAAGCCCACGATGAGGTCGGTCCCGAGCGCCACGCCGGGCATGGCCGCGCGGCTGAGCTCGCAGACGCGCCGGAAGGCGGCCGCGTCGTAGACGCGCCCCATCCGCCTCAGCGTGGCGTCGCAGCCGGACTGGAGGCAGACGTGCAGGAAGGGGGCCACGCGGCCGCCGGAGGAGGCCATGGTGGAGAGGAGCTCCTCGGTGACGTCGGGCGGCTCGATCGACGAGAGGCGCACGCGCTCGACGGGGGTCTCGCGCAGGAGGAGCGAAAGGAGCCGCGGGAGGCCGACCTCGCGGCCCCGTGCGTCCTCCGAGGAGTAGCGCCCGAGGTTGATGCCAGTGAGCACGACCTCGTGCGCGCCGCGCTCGCAGGCCTCGCGCACGGCCCCCACAACCCTGGCGGCGGGAAGCGAGCGGCCGGCGCCGCGCGCCTTCCACACGATGCAGTAGGTGCAGCGGTTGTCGCAGCCGTCCTGGACCTTGATGCCGGGCCGCGAGCGGCCGGTCGGCGTGGGCGAGCCCGCGATCACGCCCGCGTCGGAGACGGCGCCGGCGCCGAGGCCGAGCGCCTCGAGGGCGCGAGCGGCCACGAGTGGCTTGTCCTTCTCCACCAGGACGTTGGGGGCGAGCGAGGAGAGCTCGTCCGCGAAGAGGCTCGCGACGCAGCCCGTGGCGACCACGAGCGGCGCCTTGGGGAGGCGCGCCGCGTGGCGGATCACCTTGCGCGTCTTGGTCTCGGCCTCGCCGGTCACGGCGCAGGTGTTGACCACGACGAGGTCGGCCTCCTCCTGGGGGACCAGCCTGAGCCCGGCGCGCTCGAGCGCCTCGGCGATGAGGTCCGTCTCGACGCGGTTGACGCGACAGCCCAGGTTCACGACGGCGAACCCGGGCGCCCCGGCCGCGGCGCTCACTTCTTCCTTCCGTGGAAGGGCGAGCGCTTCTGCCTCCTGCCGGCGTGCGGGCGGGCCTCCCCGTCCGCGGCGTCGTGCGCGCCGGCCGACGCGCACGCGGCCTCGCCCTTGCCCTCGGCTGCCGCCCCCTGGGCCGCGCCCTTGGCGGCGCCCGCGGGGGACTCCGCCCCCTCGCGCTCCCCGCCCTCGGGATGCATGACGGAGGCGACGGCGCGCACGTGCTCGAGCAGGCCCTCGCTCAGGTTGGTGGGGGTCACCACGCGGACGACGGCGAAGAGGTTGCCGCGCGCGTGGGAGTTGAGCCTCGGCATGCCCTTGCCCTCGACCCTCACCTGCTGGCCGAACTGGCAACCCGCGGGCACGTCCACGACGACCCTCTCGTCCGCCAGGATGCCGTCTACCTCGACCCTCGTGCCGAGGATGGCCTCGAGGGAGTCGACGCTCACCTCGCAGAACAGGTCGTCGCCCTGGCGCTCGAAGCGCTCGCTCTCGGCGACCTTGATGGAGACGACGAGGTCGCCGCTCGCGTCGCCGCGCACGCCCGCCTCGCCGAAGCCCCGCAGGCGGATCGTCTGGCCGGAGTGGACGCCGGCGGGGACCTCGACCTTCACGGTCTCGTGGGAGGGGGTCCTGCCCTGTCCGTCGCAGGTCTCGCAGGGCTTGTCGACGACCTTGCCCGTGCCGTGGCAGGTCGGGCAGGTCGACTGGGTCTGCATCTGCCCGAAGATCGTGCGCTGGACCTCCACCACGCGCCCGGTGCCGTGGCAGCGCTCGCAGGTCTTCTCCTTGCCGCCCTCGGCCACGCCCGTGCCGTTGCAGTCGTCGCAGGGGGCGAGGCGGTCGTAGGCGATGGTCTTGGTGCAGCCGGAGGCAGCCTCCTCGAGGGTGATCGCCATGGTGATGCCCATGTCGCGCCCGCGCGTGCGCGCCGCGCGCCCGGCGCCCTGCGACCTGCCGCCGCCGAAGAAGGAGTCGAAGATGTCGTTGATGCCGAAGCCGCCGCCGTTGAAGATGTCCGACATGTCCACGTAGTCGGAGCCGAAGCCGCCCGGGCCGTCGGGGTTGCCGTACTGGTCGTAGTTGGCGCGCTTGCGCTCGTCGGAGAGGACCGAGTAGGCCTCGTTGACCTCCTTGAAGCGCTCCTCCGCGTCCGGCTCCTTGTTCACGTCGGGGTGGAGCTGGCGCGCCAGCTTGAGGAAGGCGCGCTTGATCGTCCTCTGGTCGGCATCCCTCGAAACGCCGAGAACCTCGTAATAGTCCTTGTCTGCCACTCTTACCAATCCCTCGAGATAGCCATGCGCTGGCTCAGCCTAACCTTCTGCTGCCCTTCGGCAACCTCTTACTACCCCAAACGCCCGCGGGGGAAACCCCGGCGCCCCGATCCCAGGAAACGCACGGGAGCGCCACGCCGCGCGACGGCGGGGCCACGGGGCGGCCCGGCAGCCGCCACGGCCCCGTCGAGCACGCCCCGACGCGTCACGCGTTGAGGCCGCCCGACGCCTGGGAGGCGCGCGGCGCGGCGGTGAGCGCGGACGTGGAGCAGGAGCTCATGAGGAGGAAGAGCAGGGCGATGACCAGGCCGATCAGGAAGCCGCTGCGCATCGCGTACCACGCGTTCCTCCACCAGCGCCGGCTCTTGTGCGTGACGCCGTCCTGACAGGCTATGAGCACGCCCACCGCGATGAAGACGAGGTCCACGACGGGGACGCCGCCGCCGAGCCCCATTGCGAGCGAGACGAGCGAGACGATCGTGAAGGGCAGGAAGAAGCCCACGATCTCGAGGCCGATCGCCTGCCCCTGGGTCACGCGCTCGCTCGGGACGCCGACCCTGCAGACGAAGTCGCCCGACTCCTTGCCGTTGGTGCCGGCGTTGCCCATGCCCTTGACGCGGACCTCGTCGCCGTCGTGCGAGCCGGCGGGGATGTCCACCACGACCTCGCTCGCGGTGAGGACGCGCCCGGAGCCGCCGCAGGAGGTGCAGGGGTCCTCCACCACCTGGCCGGAGCCCTCGCACTCGGGGCACTCGACCTCGATGACGCCGAAGCCGAAGATCCCGGAGAGGTCGACGTGCATGCGGCCGGTGCCTCCGCAGGTGGGGCAGGTGACGGGCCGCGCGTGCTCGACGGAGCCCGAGCCGTGGCAGACGTCGCACGTCGCGTAGCGCTGGAAGGTGACGCCGCGCCTCGTGCCGGAGCGCGCCTCCTCGTCCGAGAGGTCCACGGAGTAGGCGACGTCCTTGCCCGCCCGCGGGTTGTAGGCGCGCGAGCGCCTGGTCGTGGTGCGGAAGCCGCCCCCGCCGAAGGGGAAGCCGCCGAACCCGGCGAAGGGGTCGCCGTAGCCGCCCGGGTACCCGCCGGCGTAGCCCGGCTGCGAGCCGCCCGCGGCCCCCTGGAAGGGGACGCCGGAGCGCATGGCGTCGTAGCGCTTGCGCTTGTCCTCGTCGGACAGGACTGCGTAGGCCTCGGAGACCTCCTTGAAGCGCTCCTCGGCGTCCGGCGCCTTGTTGACGTCGGGGTGGAGCTTGCGCGCCTTCTGCTGGAAGGCGCGCCGGATCTCGTCCGTCGACGCGTTCTCGTCCACGCCGAGTATGGCGTAGTAGTCCTTCTCGTTCATCGCCGCCATGGCACATCCCCCTACCCGCGCGCCACGGCGCACGGCCACGACCTTCCTGTCAGCAGTGAATCTCGTCTATCGTACCCTCGGCGAGCTCCCAGCAAGCCCCGAAGAGCTCGTTTCCAAGAAGCCACCCCGATTCGGTGGGCGCGAGCCCGCCCCCCGCGGTCTCCCGCGCGAGGCCGCGCGCCAGCACGCCCTCGGCCATCGCGTCCACCCGGTCACGCCCCAGGGCGCAGCGGGCGTGCTCGAGCAGGGCCGGCCCCACGCCCGAGGAGAGCCTGAAGCCGAGCATGAGGTCCTCCGCAGCGGCCTGCCCCTCGTCGAGGAGCTCGAGGTCCCAGTGGCGCTCCGCCAGGGAGGGCCTCGCCGCAAGCTGGTCGCGGCCGTCCGCCACCGTGAGCCTCACGCGGCTCGCGCCCGCCGGCAGCGCGGGCAGAGACGTCGCCACGCGGCGCAGCCGCTCGTAGCCCTCGCGGGCGAGCATGGAGGAGGCGTGGGTGCCGAGCCCCAGGTAGGGCCTGCCGGTCCAGTAGGCGACGTTGTGCTCGCAGCTCCTCCCCGGCCTCGCGTAGCTCGCGACCTCGTAGCGCGCGAGGCCCGCGCGGCCGAGGAGCTCCTCGGCGCGCTCCATGCGCCGGGCCTGCACGTCGGGGTCGTTCCACGCGACCGGGGCGTCGCCGTAGCGCCGCCAGAGGGCCGTGCCCTCCTCGATTGCGAGGGGGTAGACGCTCACGTGCCCGACGCCGAGGCCGAGGGCACCCTCGAGGGTCTCGTCCCAGCTCGCGTCCGTCTGCCGGGGCGTCGCGCACATGAGGTCGACGGAGACGTCGAGGCCGGACGCCACGGCGGCGGCCACGCGCTCGCGGGCGAGCGCGGCGTCGTGCACCCGGCCGAGGGCGCGGAGCTCCTCGTCGACGAGGCTCTGCACGCCGACGGAGAGCCTCGTGCAGCCGGCAGTGCGCACCCCCTCCGCCAGGGCGTCCGTGAGGGACTCGGGGTTTGCCTCGCAGGTGAGCTCGGAGACGGGCGCCCGGCGCGCGACGGCGGAGACGAGCCTGGGCAGGAGGCGCTCCCCCAGGAGCGACGGGGTGCCCCCGCCCACGTAGGCGGTCGCGCAGCGCGCGAGCAGCCCCGCCGAGGCCGCCTCCTCCACCTCGAGCTCCAGGGCCGCCTCGTAGGCGCCCATGAGCGGGTCTGCGCGCCGCGTCTCCCAGGAGGCGAAGTCGCAGTAGGCGCACTTGCGCACGCAGAACGGCACGTGCAGGTAGAGGGCGCTGGCGCCGCGCTCGTGGAGGCGCGGCTCCCAGCCGGCGGCGCTAGGCACGCTGCTCCCCCTCGGGCGCGGGGCGGGCGCCCCGGCCCCCCCCGGGGGGCCCGGGGGGGGGGCCCCCCCCCCCGCGGCCAGGGAGGCACGCAGGGCCGAGACGAGCTCGAGGTAGTCCTCGACCGTCCGGCAGCGCATCGCGCGGTCGCGCCACTCGGAGGCGTTGGGCATGCCCTTGAGGAACCAGCCCGCCGAGCTCCGGGCGCGCGCGAGGTGGGCGCCCGTCGCCTCCAGCAGCAGCACGTGGCAGGCGAGCGCGGAGAGGCGCTGCTCCGTGGTGGGGGCGACCTCGGGCTCGCCGGCGAGCAGGCGGCGCGCGTTGGAGAAGACCCACGGGTCGCCGTAGGTGCCGCGCGCGACCATCACGGCGCACGCGCCCGTCTCGCGCCTGATCCTGACGGCGGCCGAGGCGTCGCGCACGTCGCCGGAGGCTATCACGGGGACGTCCACGGCGTCCACGACCCGCCTCACGGTCCCCCAGTCGGCCTCGCCGCGGTAGAGCTGGGTCGCGGTGCGCCCGTGCACGGCGACGGCCGAGGCGCCGGCGTCGGCCATGGCGCGGGCGAACTCGGGCGCGACCTCCGGCCCGGCGCTGGTGCGGGCCTTGCGAATCTTGCAGGTCACGGGCACGTCCGCCTCTGCGAGGCAGGCGCGCACGATCCTCGCGGCGAGGGCGGGGTCATCGAGGAGGGCCGAGCCCTCCCCCTTGCGCGTCACCTTGGGAACGGGGCAGGCCATGTTTATGTCGACGAGCACGAGCCTCTCGCCCAGGCGCTCCTGCACGGCGGCCACGGCCTCCTGGAACTGCTCGGGCCTCGAGCCGAAGAGCTGGACCGCGAGGTCGGGCTCAGGGTCCCGGGGGCAGGCGAGCTCCCAGGTCTTCTCGCCCCCGTAGTGCAGGCCGGCGACGGAGACCATCTCCGAGTAGGCCAGCGCGGCGCCGCCGGCGCGGGCGAGCAGCCGGTAGGCCGCGTCGCTCACGCCCGCCATCGGCGCCATGAGGAAGGGGTTGGCCGCGAGGCGCTCGGCGAGGGTGCCCCCGCGCGGGAAGGGCGCGATCCGTGGCGAGAGCCCGGCGCGCGGGGCCCACTCCTCGAGCACCTCGGCAGCGCGGCTGGGGGCGAGGCCCCCCTCGGCGGCGCCGGCGCCCTCCGCGCCTGACCCCCGCAGGGCGCCCCCCTCATCGGCGGCGCTCACTCGTCGTCCACCTTCAGCACGGCGAGGAAGGCCTCCTGCGGCACCTCGACCGAGCCGATGGCCTTCATGCGCTTCTTGCCCTCCTTCTGCTTCTCCAGCAGCTTGCGCTTGCGCGAGATGTCGCCGCCGTAGCACTTGGCGAGCACGTCCTTGCGCACGGCGCGCACCGTCGAGCGGCTGATGATCTTGTTGCCGATGGCGCCCTGGATGGGGACCTCGAACTGCTGGCGCGGAATGATGTCCTTGAGCTTGTCGCACAGGCCGCGCGCCATCGAGTAGGCCTTGTCGCGGTGGACGATGAAGGAGAGGGCGTCGACCGTCTCGCCGGCGAGCATGATGTCGAGCTTCACGAGGTCGCTCGTGCGGTAGTCGCCCATCTCGTAGTCGAGCGACGCGTAGCCGCGCGTGCGGCTCTTGAGCTGGTCGAAGAAGTCGAGGATGAGCTCGGCGAGCGGGATGTCGAAGTGGACCTCCACGGACTTCTCCGACAGGTAGACCATGTTGCCCGTCTCGCCGCGGTGCTCCACGACAAGCTGCATGACCGCGCCCATGAACTCGGGCGGGACGATGACCTTGGCCTTGAGGTAGGGCTCCTCGATGTGGTCGATGCGCGTGGCGTCGGGCAGGTCCTGCGGGCTCGTGACGTCGACCATCGTGCCGTCCGTCCTGAAGACGTGGTAGTCGACCGAGGGCGAGGTGGCGATGAGGTCGAGGTCGAACTCGCGCTCGAGGCGCTCCTTCACGACCTCCATGTGGAGGAGCCCGAGGAAGCCGACGCGGAACCCGAAGCCCAGCGCGACCGAGGTCTCCGGCTCCCAGGTCAGCGACGGGTCGTTGACCCTGAGCTTCTCGAGGGCGTCCCTCAGGTTCTCGTACTGCTTGTTGTCGATCGGGAAGAGGCCGGTGAAGACCATGGGCTTGGCCTCGTGGTAGCCGGGGCAGGCCTCCTCGCAGGGGCGCTCCGCCAGGGTGATGGTGTCGCCCGTCTTCACGAGGGAGGGGTCCTTGAGGCCGGTCACGACGTAGCCCACCTCGCCGACGCCCAGCTCGGGCAGGGGCGTCTCGAGCGGGCGCTTGCAGCCCACGCCGTCGCAGAGGAAGGTGTCTCCCAGGGCCATCATCCTGAGCTGCTGCCCCTTGCGCATGACGCCGTCGAAGACGCGCACCGTGGCGACGACGCCGCGGTACTCGTCGAAGTAGGAGTCCAGGATGAGCGCCTTCAGCGGCGCCTCCGCGTCGCCCACGGGCGGGCGCACGAGGTAGACGATCGCCTCGAGGAGGTCGTGGATGCCCTCGCCCGTCTTGCCGGAGACGAGCACCGCGTCGTCCGCCGGGATGGCCAGGTCCTCCTCGATCTCCTCCTTGACCTCCTCCGGGTGGGCCGAGGGTAGGTCGATCTTGTTGATGACCGGGATGATGTCGAGGTTGGAGTTCATCGCCAGGTTGGCGTTGGAGACCGTCTGCGCCTCGACGCCCTGCGTGGCGTCCACGACGAGCAGCGCTCCCTCGCAGGCCGAGAGCGAGCGCGAGACCTCGTAGGTGAAGTCCACGTGGCCAGGGGTGTCGATGAGGTTGAACTGGTACTCCTGGCCGTCGTCCGCCTCGTACATCACGCGCACCGCGTTGGACTTGATCGTGATGCCCCGCTCCTGCTCGATGTCCATGGTGTCGAGCATCTGCTTGGAGACGTCGCGCTCCTCGACGGTGTGCGTGAGCTCGAGGATCCTGTCCGAGATGGTCGACTTGCCGTGGTCGATGTGCGCAACGATAGAGAAGTTGCGGATATGTGAAGTATCGTAAGTAGTCATGGGCCGGATGATACCCCTTTTCCGCCCCACCTGCTATACTTTCGCCTTGCCCTCAACTGTGTCTCAGCATAGAGGCCTCACTGGAAATCTTTGAAAGGAACCGCAAGTGGCAAACATCAAGTCTCAGAAGAAGCGCATCCTCACCGCCGAGAAGGCCCGCGTCCGCAACCGCGCGGTCCGCTCCGAGCTCAAGACGGCCGTCAAGGACGTCCGCAAGGCCGTCGAGGCCGGCGACGCTGAGGCCGCGCAGACCGCCGCCAACAAGGCCGGCCGCCTGCTCGACAAGGCTGCCTCCAAGGGCATCATCCACAAGAACCAGGCCGCCGACCGCAAGAGCGGCGTCCAGAAGCTCGTGAACACCCTCAAGTAGGCAGGCGCGTCAGCTAGACTCTTCTGAGCGGATATTTCTGGTGAGTGGGACCCGGGGTGCTGCCCGGGTCCTTTTCTTGTGCCGCGCGCCTCCGGGCGAGAAGGACGTCGCGCGAGAGGGACGCGGAGCCCCAAGGACGGGGCACCGGGGCGAGGAGGACGCGGGGTCCGGCGGCTTCGCGCGCCTACGCCCTCCCGCAGATCCTGAGCACGAGCGACACGAAGGCCGTCTCGTCGTCGCCCGTGCCCTTGAGCGCCCGCTCGCACTTCGCGCAGGCGGCGAGGCACCCCTCGAGCTCGCCGGGGGCGAAGGCGCGCGCCCAGCTCACGTGGTTCTTGACCTGCCAGTCCTGCTTGCCGAGCTCGGAGGCCACGGCGCCGGCGCGGCCGCGCCGGTCGAGCGAGGCCGCGCAGACGAGCTCGCGCAGGCGGGAGGTCATGAGCGCGAGCAGCGCGATGTGGGAGGGGCTCGCCATGAGCCCGTAGAGCTCGAGCGCGCGGTCCGCCCTCCGCGCGCAGACGGCGTCGAGGAAGTCCCACGGCTTGACCTCAGCCGTGCGCGCGACGTTCTCCTCCACGTCCCTGAGCGTCACGCGCCCGCTCGCGCGGCACAGCTCCGCGAGGCTCCTCAGCTGCCGGTCGATCATCGTCGTGCTCTCGCCGACCCTGCTCACGAGCTCCTCGGCGGCGTCCCGGTCGACGACCAGCCCGATTCCGGCCGACTTGGCGTGCCTAATCACGAACTCGGCGAGCTTCCAGCGCTTGGGCGGCGTGCAGTCCAGGATTACGCCCTTGTCCACGGCTGCGACGGCCTTGTAGAGCCGCGTCCCCCTGGAGAGCGACTCCGCCACGAGGCAGAGGACGCACCCCGGGTTGGGGTTCGCGAGGTAGGAGACGACCGCCTCGGAGACGGGCTTGGCGAGCCTCTCCGCCCCGTGGACGATCACGAGGCGGAAGTCGGCGCCGACGGGGAGCGTGTTGAGCGAGGCGACGAGCTCCTGCGGCTCGAGGTCCGGCCCCGCCGTCCTCTCGTCCAGGTTGAACGCCGCGAGGCCCGCGTCCAGGCGGCCCTTCAGCCGCCGCACCATGACCTCGCGCTTGAGCTCGTCCGCCCCGACCACGAGGTAGGCGGGGAGGAGACCCCCGCCTGCCTTTCCCGCACCCGCCATCTCTCCTCCTTCGACCCCGTCATGATAGCGCACCGCGCCCGAGCCTGACCCCCACCCCGTCCCTCCCCGGCTCCACCGTGACGTCGCCCACGTCCTTGGTGCACAGGAAGCGCGACCCGGCGCGCTCGAGGGCCTCCCTGCACTCCTCGCTCGGGTGCCCGTAGCGGTTGTTCTCCCCCGCGCTCGCGACGGCCACCTCGGCGCGCAGGCCCTCCGCCTCGGCCTCGCCGAGCGACGCCTCCGACCCGTGGTGGCCGACCTTCAGCAGGTCCACGTCGCCGACGTCCCCGCGCGCCATCGCCTCCGAGAGCCTGCCCCGCTCGGCGTCGCCCGTGAGGAGCGCCTCGAGGGTCCCCCGGCCGCCCCCGTAGGAGACCGCGCACATGAGCGAGTCCTCGTTGTCGAGGCCGTCCACCTCCCCCGTGGGCGAGACCACCCTGACCCTGAAGCCGCCCACCCCGAGGACGTCCCCGTAGGAGAGCTCCCCGGCGTCTTCCCCCGTGAGGGCCCGCACGGCCTCCCGGAGCCCCTCGGGCTCGTGGGCGGAGGCGCCCCGGGCGACGTAGACCCGCCCGCACGGGACCTGCCCCACGAGCTCGGCGACGCCGCCGTAGTGGTCGTCGTGCAGGTGCGTCACGACGAGCGCGTCGACGGAGAGGACGTGCTCCCGCCTGAGGGCGTCCACCACGGCGCCGTCCGCGCCCGCGTCGACGAGGAGGGTGGACGCCCCGTCCTGCACGAGGATCGCGTCGCCCTGGCCGACGTCGAGGACGCAGACCCTGGGCGGCGCGAGCAGTTCGAGGCGGACGACAAGCGCGAGGGCGACGGTCGCCGCGGCGCCCGCGCAAGCGGCCAGGCGCGCCCTCGTGAGGCGCGGCCAAGCGACGAGGACCGCCAGCAGCGAGGCGCCCATCAGGGGTGGCAGGGCCGCGAACGCTCCCTCGGCACGGACGGAGGCCAGGGGCAGCCGCGCCGTGGCGCGCACTGCCGCCGCCGCGAGGGTCCCGACGGCGTCCGCGAGCGCAAGCGGGGCCGCCTGCAGGGCCGGCAGCGGCGCGAGGCAGGCGGCGGCGAGGCCGGCCGCCATGAGGACGCCGAAGGCGGGGGCTAGCAGGAGGTTTGCCAGGGGCGCCACGAGCGAGAGGTCGCCGAACGTGCGCGCGACCACCGGGGCCGTGGCGGCCTGCGCGACGAGGGAGGACGCGAGGACGTCGCGCACGGAGGCCCTCGCCGACCCCACCCCCCGCCGCGCCCGTGGCCCGAGGGCGCGCGGCAGCGGCGGCGCGGCGACCTCGAGCGCGTAGCCCGCGTACGGCACCGCGAGCGAGAGCGCGGCCACGGAGACCGCCGAGAGGAGGAACCCCGGCTGCCCCGAGAGCGTGGGGTCGACCAGGCACATCGCGAGGCAGACGGCGCAGACCGAGGAGGTCGCGTGGTCCCGCCTCCCCAGGGCCTCGCCCGCCTGGGCGCAGGCGACCATCGCCCACGAGCGCACCGCCGAGGTCGGGAAGCCCGAGAAGGCGACGAAGAGGCCGCACGCGGCGACGAGCGAGGCCCTCCTGCGCCAGCCGCCGACGCCCGCGCCCGAGAGCAGCGCGCCCACGAAGGAGGCGACGACGGCGAGGTGGGAGCCCGAAACCGCCACGAGGTGAGACACGCCGCTCGCGGAGAAGGCGTCCTCCAGCCCGCGCTCGCCCATGGCGCGCCGGTCGCCGCAGACGCAGCCCGCGATGATCGCCCGCGCGTCCGAGGAGGAGGGGTCGAGCGAGTCGAGGACGAGCCGCCTCGCCTCCGCAACGGGCCCGAGCGGCGGCGCGGGGCGCTCGCGCGAGAGGATCCTCAGCGCCCTGACGCTGCCCGAAACCCCCTGCGACCTGCTCGCGAGCCCCCAGTCGTCCTCGCCGTTGGGGCGGAACCTCCCCACGCAGGCCACCTTCTCGCGAAGGTCGAGCGGCTCGGCGCTGGTGAGCCAGACGGACCCCGCGACTCGCCCGTCCCGCTCCGCTCGGCAGCGCGCCGTGTAGCCGCGCTCGCCCGCGCTCGAGGCCGTCTCCGCCGTGAACGTCCAGGCGGAGACCGGGCTGCGGGAGAGCTCCTCGGCGAGGGCGTCGACGCGCGCGGCCGACGCGAGGGCGAGGCCGAGGGCGGCCGCGGCGCACGTCGCGACGAGGCAGGCGAGCGCCCGGGCGGGCCGCGCGCGCATGGCGAGCGCCGCGAGCGCGCACGCCGCGGCGAGCGCGGCCGCGTCGGCGAGGGCGGGCGCCCCCGGGCCCGCCAGGAGGCCCCTCGGCGCCCGCCTTAGCGTCGCGGACTCGACGGCCAGCGCCGTGGCGAGCAGGTAGAGCGTGGGCGGGACGTCGGGCCTGTGGGGGAGCTCGGGCGCGGGGGCGGGGGCGCTACACATAGGCCTGTCCCCGGAGCCTCTCGAGCTTCTTCTCCCCTATGCCCGAGACGCGCATGAGGTCGTCGACCGAGGCGAAGGGGCCGTTCTTGGCGCGGTCCTCGACGATCTTCGCCGCCGTCGAGGGGCCGACGCCCGGGAGCTGCTGGAGCTCCTCCGCCGTCGCCGTGTTGACGTTCACCCGCGCCGAGGAGGAGGAGCCCGCCTGCCCGGCCGCGCCCTGGCCGGCCGTGCCGGCGCCCGTCGTCGCCCCGGCCCCGGCCTCGGCGGCCTCCTCGGCGTTGGGGACGTGCACCTTCGAGCCGTCCTCGACGGGCGCGGCGAGGTTGAGCGAGGTGGTCGCCGCCCGCTCGGTCAGGCCGCCCGCGGCCTCCACCGCGTCCCGCACCCGGGGGGAGCCCGCGGGGAGCTCGACCACCCCAGGGGAGGCGACCTCCCCGTCCACGTGCACGAGGATGGTCCCCGGCGCCTCCGTGGCCTCCCCCGCCGCCTGCCCCTGGGCACCGGAGGGCCCGCTCCCGGAGGGGGCCGCGGCACCCCCGTCCCCCGCGGCCTCCGCGCCGTCGGCGCCGTCCCCCGCGGACTGCCCCGTCGGAGCCTGCTGCCGCACGTCCTGCTCGCCCGCACGCGCGACGCTGACCGTGCCCGCCGCGAGGCCGCGCGCGACCGCGACCGCCGTGGCCGCGACCACGAGCGCGCACGCCCCCACGACCAGGGCCCGCCTGCTCACGAGCCCGTAGCGCCTCGCAAGGCTCGCGAGGCGCGCCCTCGCTCCGGGCCCGCGCCGCGCCCCCGCACCCCTCTGCGCCATAAGGAACCACCCCCATCACAAGGGTGGGGGTGGTTCCGTCACGTACGTACGCGCTTTTCGGGAACGGCTGCAGCCAGCTCGCACGAACCTTGCGCGAGGCTCGCCGGCGGCCGTCCGCCGGGCCTCGTGCCTGCCGCGGCGCCACGCGGGCCACACCGGCCCGCGACCGGGGGGCCTTCCCCCTCCACGCCGCGCACACAGGCCGCTAGCCCTCGTCCTCCTCGCCCGCCCTGCGCACGGCGGCGCGCCAGCGGTCGTTGTCCTCGAGCGCGGGCGCGAGCTCGCGGTGCCGGGCGCGCAGGCGCCGGGGCGGCTTGTACGAGGGGCACTGGTCGAAGTCGAGGTACTCCACGTTCTCCACCAAGTCCGCGACCATGGCCTCGTGGTCGAACGACTCCCAGGCCTCGTGCACCTCGCGAATCCTCGCGTGGGTCTCGGGCTTGCGCGGCATGAAGAGCGTGCAGCAGTCCGGCGCGTCCTGGCAGCTGATGTCGTAGGTGCCGATCTGCTGCGCGCGGCGCATGATCTCCTGCTTGTCAGAGCCGATGAGCGGCCTCAGCACGGGCATCGTCGCGATCTCGTCGACGGCGGCGATGTTCTCGAGCGTCTGCGAGGCTACCTGCCCGAGCGACTCGCCCGTCACGAGCGCCTGGGCGCCCTCCGCGCGCGCGATCTCCTGCGAGACGGCGAACATGACGCGGCGGTACATGATCACGCGCAGGCTCTGCGGCACCGCGAGCGAGATCTCCCTCTGGCGCTCGCCGAAGGGCACCACGTAGAGGCGGCCGACCACGCCGGAGGGCGCGAGCGCCGCCACGAGGTCCTGCGCCAGCCACTCGCTCGTGTCCGAGGTCATGGGGCGGCCCGAGAAGTGCACGGGGATCGTGATCGCGCCGCGGCGGCCGACCATCCACGTGGCGACCGGCGAGTCGAAGCCGCTCGAGAAGAGCGACACCACCTTGCCCGCCGTGCCTACCGGCAGCCCGCCCACGCCGGGGCCCGTGTCCGTGTAGACGAAGGCGTTGCCCTGCACGGCGTGCACGATGACCGTGACGTCGGGGTGGTGCATCTCGACCTTCTTGTCGGGGAAGGCGGCGCACAGGACCTCGCCCACGATGTGGTTCATCTCGAGCGTGTGCTTCTCGTAGGCGGTCGACGAGCGGCGCGCATGGACCTTGAAGGTCGAGAAGTCCCCGGCCTCGGCCAGCGCGCGGACGGCCGCCTGCGAGTACTCGCCCTCGTCCAGCCCGCAGCGGTATGCCACGGAGACGCGCGCGACGCCCGGCACGCGCGAGATTGCGTGCGCGAGCTCGTCGTCGGCCTCCCCTCCCTGCACCTCTACCAGGATGTGGCCGGAGATGCGAGAGATGCGCTCCACGGGGTAGCCGCGGAGCGCACGGTTGAGGTTGCTCACGAGCTGGTTCTCGAAGGTGGAGCGGTTCTTGCCCTTGAGGCCGATCTCGTGGTAGTGGACGAGGCAGACCCTGTCGCTCATCAGGAGTTGTGCTGGACGCGGATGTTGGAGCCCTTGATGTCCTCGTCGAAGTCTTCCTTCACGAAGCTCAGGGTCCCCGAGTCGATCTCCTCCATGGCGGTGGAGATCGAGTCCTCGCCGGACACGATGGTGGTGATGTCGTCGAAGTCCTGGATGGCGGTCACGCGGAGGTGCTGTCCGCGCAGCATGTTGTTGATGTCGCAGGCCCTCTTCGAGGCGATCGCGCAGAGAAGGAACGGGTTCTGCTCGGTCTTCTCGAGGAGGCTGTCGATCTCGGGGCTAGTGATGGACATTGGTGGTGCTACCTCCCTGAATCTCATGGGACTCGATGGCCTCCGCGAGCTCGCGCGCGGCGGCATCGAGGTCGTCGTTGGTGATCCTGACGTCGTAGGTGGGGGCGAGCTCGAGCTCCTTGCGCGCGTCGGCGAGCCTCAGGCGGAGGGACTCCTCCGACTCGGTGCCGCGGCCGCGCAGGCGGCTCTCGAGGACCTCCCAGGACGGGGGCAGGATGAAGATCCGCACCACGTCCGGGTAGAGCCTCTTCACGTTCGCGCCGCCCTGGACGTCGATCTCGAGCACGACGGAGCGTCCCGCGTCGAGGCAGCGGTCGACCTCGCTCCTGAGCGTGCCGTAGCGGTGGTCGTGCACCTGGGCCCACTCGAGGAAGTCGCCGGCGTCGACGTGCGACTGGAACTCGTCGTCGGTCATGAAGTGGTACGAGACCCCGTCGACCTCACCGGGCCTGGGGTCTCGTGTCGTCGCGGAGACGGTCAGGCCGATCTCGGGACGGGCCGCCCTCACCTTGGAGACGAGGGTACCCTTCCCGACGCCGGCCGGGCCGGACACGACGAACAGTCTCGGCCTGCGTTCCACTACTTGGAGAGCACCTCGAGGAGCTGCTCGCGCTGGCGGGCGCCGAGGCCCTTGACGCGGCGGCTCGCAGAGATGCCGAGCTCGTCCATGATCTTGGTGGCCTTGGCCTTGCCGTACCCGGGGAGCGACTCGATGAGCGCGGACACCTTCATCCTGTTGGCAATCGGGTCGTCGGAGTCGAGGACCTCCTCGAGCGTGATCTTGCCGGACTTGATGTTGGCGCGGAGCTCGGCACGGGCGTGACGGGCCTGGGCGGCCTTCTCAAGGGCGGCCTTGCGCTGTTCATCGGTGAGCTGGGGTAGAGCCATTGTTCCTCCAAACATCAATTACTGATGCAGTGCTTCGTTGTTGAGATGTGGTTGGTCCCTCGGACTGTGCGAGCGAGACGTCCGCGGTCACGAGCGCATTTTACGCGATATCCTCCTACAAGTGTGCCAATCTGCACGGATTTCTACAAGCGACGCAGGCGGGATACCCCGGAGGCGACATCCGCAATCCACAAGACGGCGCAGCGTGGAGGCCCTAGGCGCCGACCAGCTCGCCCACGATGGCCTCGAGCGCGGCCACGGGGTCCTCGGCGCGCGTGATCGGGCGGCCGACCACGAGCTTGGAGACGCCCGCCGCGATCGCGGCCGCCGGCGTCGCGACGCGCTTCTGGTCGCCCACGGCGGCGCCGGCCGGCCTCACGCCCGGGGTCACGATGAGGGCGTCGGAGCCGAGCAGGGCGCGCATGCCGGCGGCCTCCACGGGCGAGCAGACGATGCCGTCGGACCCGGCGCGCACGGCCATGCCGGCGAGGCGCTCGACCTCCGAGGCCACGGGCCACTCGACGCCGACCTCGGCCAGCGCATCCTGGTCCATGCTCGTGAGGACCGAGATGGCGACGAGCCGGGTCCGCTCGCCCGCGCGCTCCGCCGCCGCCGACTCGACGCCCCTGCGGGCGCCGGCGATCATCTCGGAGCCGCCGAGCCCGTGGATGGAGAGGATGTCCGCCCCGACGCGCGAGCAGGCGGCCGCGGCGCCCTCCACCTGGAACGGGATGTCGTGGAGCTTGAGGTCGAGGAAGACCTTGAAGCCCCTCTCGTGCATCTCCTCGACGATGGCGGGACCCAGCGCGTAGTACAGCGTCATGCCCACCTTGACCCACCGGGCCCTGCCGGCGAGCCTGTCCGTGAGCGCGAGCGCCTCGTCGCGCCCCATGTCCAGCGCGACGATGACGGCGTCGCGCGCCTCTGCCTCGCTCAGCATTCGAAGGCTCCAATCAGCTCGTTGATGTCCTTGACGCCCTGCCCCTCGGCCCAGGCCTCGAGCTCGCGCAGGACGCGCGGGGCGGCCGTGGGGTCGTAGAGGTTCGCCGTGCCGACGGAGACCGCCGTCGCCCCGGCCAGGATGAACTCGGCGGCGTCCTCGCCGCTCGCGATCCCGCCGACCCCGTTGATGGGGATCGAGACCGCGCGCGCGGCCTCCCAGACCATGCGCACGGCGATGGCGTGGATGGCGGGCCCGGAGACGCCGGCCGTGGGACGCGACACCTTGCTCCTGCGTGTCCGCACGTCGATGGCCATGCCCGGGATGGTGTTGATCAGGGTGAGGGCGTCTGCGCCCTCCGCCTCGACGGCGCGCGCGATCTCGCCCACGTTGGTGGGCGCGAGCTTCACGAGCAGGGGCCTGCTCGTGTGCGAGCGGCACGCGCGCGTGACCTCGGCCGCGCCGGCGGGCGTCGAGCCCATGGCGGAGCCGCCCTTGGCGATGTTGGGGCAGCCGATGTTGATCTCGAAGCCGGCGGCGAAGGGGGCGAGCTCCTCGAAGAGGTCGAGGGCGCGCACGTACTCCTCCACGGAGTGGCCCGCCACCTGGCAGATCACCTGGCAGCCGCGCTTGGAGAGCCCGGCGAGGTAGTCGCCGTAGTCGCGCACGAAGGCGCGCACGCCCGGGTTCTGCAGGCCCACCGAGTTCATCACCGCGGAGGGGAGCTCGGCCATGCGCGGGGCGGGGTTGCCCTCCCAGGGCTCGGCGGAGACGCCCTTGCAGGTGATGGCCCCCAGCTCGGAGACGTCGTAGAAGCCCTCGAACTGCCAGCCGTTGCCGAAGGTCCCGGAGGCCGTGCAGACGGGGTTGGCCATCCTTATGCCGCCGAGGTCGACGGCCATGCTCACCTCGCCCATCACCAGCGCACCTCCTCGGCGTCGAACACGGGCCCGTCCATGCAGCACGACGCGTAGCCGCCCCGCGCGAGCTCGACGTTGCAGGTGGAGCACGCGCCGAAGCCGCAGGTCATCATCCGCTCGAGCGAGGCCTCGCAGAAGACGCCCGACTCGCGCGCGATCCTCGCCACGCTCGCCATCATCACGTTGGGGCCGCAGGTCAGGCAGGCCGCGTAGGTGCGCTCGCCCACCAGGCCGAGAAGGGCGTCGGTGGTGAAGCCGCGCACGCCCGCCGTGCCGTCGTCTGTCGTCACGGTGACGGAGCAGCCGAGCACCTCGAGCTCGTCCGCGCCGCCCCGCCACAGCCTCGAGGCGCTCTGGGCGCCCACGACGGCGTCGACCTCGCAGCCCGCCTCGCGCGCCATGCGCGCCGCGGCCAGGACGGGGGGGAGCCCCACGCCGCCGGCCACGACGACGACGCGCGAGCCCGCGCCCTCGGGGAGCCACCAGCCGTTGCCGAGCGGCCCCAGGACGGTCGCGCCCTCGCCGGGGCGCATGCGGGCGAGCCTCTCCGTCGCGTCGCCGACGGCGGCGAAGACGAGCTCCAGCTCGCCCCTCCCCGCGTCCGCGCTCGCGAAGGAGAGCGGAACCCGTGTGAGGTGGGCGGGGTTGCCCGGCACCTCGACGTTCACGAACATGCCGGGCGCGAGGGCGCCCGCGAGCTCGGCGGGCACCCCCATGACCATGCGATGGACGCCCTCGGCCACGGGCGCGACCTCGCGCACCTCGTAGTCGAAGGAGCGCGCCTTAGACTCGGGAGCCATGGCGATCGCCTACCAGGCGACTTCGCCGTCGACGAGGGTGTGCTTGCCCTCGACGAAGACGTCGGTCGCGCAGCCGGTCAGCGTCATGCCCAGGAAGGCGCAGTTCTTGGACTTGCTCTCGATGAAGTCGGGCGTGACCTTGACCTGGCGCTCGGGGTCGACGAGCGTGAGGTTGGCGGCAGAGCCCGCCTCCACCCTCACAGGGTCGAGGTGCAGGATGCGCCTGGGGTTGACGGCCATGACCTCGACGAGGGTCTGCCAGCTCATGTGGCCCTTGCGCACGAGGTTGTTGAGCATGAGCGGCAGCGAGCATTCCAGCCCCACCGTGCCGAAGGAGGCGATCTCGAACTCGCACTCCTTCTCGTGGGCGGCGTGCGGCGCGTGGTCGGTCACGACGCAGTCGATGGAGCCGTCGCAGACGCCCTCGCGCAGGGCCGCGGCGTCGGCCGCCGTGCGCAGCGGCGGGTTCATCTTGAGGTTGGTGTTGTAGCTCTCGGTGATGTTCTCCTCGGTGAGGAAGAGGTGGTGCGGCGTGACCTCGCAGGTGACCGGCAGCCCCTCGGCCTTGGCGGCCCGGACGAGCTCGAGGCCGCGCGCCGTGGAGATGTGGCACACGTGCAGCTCGCAGCCGGTCAGGCGGGCCAGGTCGATGTCGCGCTGGATCTCGAGCTCCTCGCCGAGCGCCGGCCAGCCGAACATGCCGAGGCGCGTGCTCGCGCGGCCCTCGTTCACGACGCCGTGGCTGGTGAGCGACTCGACCTCGCAGTGGGCGAGGACGGCGCGGTGGAACTGCGAGACGTAGGCCATGCAGGTGCGCATCATGCCGGCGCTCTGCACGCCGTGGCCGTCGTCGGAGAAGGCGCAGGCGCCCTCGACGAGCATGTCGCCGATCTCCGCGAGCTCCTCGCCCTTCTCGCCCTTGGTGAGCGCCCCGATGGGGTGCACGTAGACGAGGTTGGCGTGGCGGGCGCGGTCGATCTGGTAGCGGATGCCGGTGCCGGAGTCCGTCACGGGGCTGGTGTTGGGCATGGTCGCCACGTCGGAGAAGCCGCCCTTGGTGGCAGCGCGGGCGCCGGTGTAGATGGTCTCCTTGTACTCGAAGCCGGGGTCGCGGAAGTGCACGTGCATGTCCGCGAGGCCGGGCACGAGGTACCTGCCCGCGGCCTCGACGACCTCGGCGCCCTCGGGGGCCGCGAGGCCCTCGCCCACGGCCGCGATCCGCTTGCCCTCGACGAGGACGTCGAGCACCTGGTCGAGGCCGACCTGCGGGTCCACGACGTGGGCGCCCCTAAGCAGAAATGCCATTGTTCTCTCCTCCCAGAAGCAGGTACATCGCGGCCATGCGCACGGCGACGCCGGCGTTGACCTGGTCGAGGATCCGCGCGCGCGGGCCGTCGGCCACCTCGGTGTTGATCTCCATGCCACGGTTCATCGGGCCGGGGTGGCACACGATGGCCTCGGGCTTCATGAGGGCGGCGCGGCGCGCGTCGAGGCCGTAGAGGCGGTTGTACTCCCTCTTGGAGGGGATCACCGCCCCCTCCATGCGCTCGAGCTGGACGCGCAGCATGTAGACCACGTCCATCTCCGGCAGGACCGCGTCGAGGTCGGCGGTCTGCGTCACGCCGTACCAGCTCGGGTCGGAGACCTGGAAGGTCGGGGGCCCCACGAAGGTGACGTCGGCGCCCATGGTCTTGAGGGCGGGCGCGAGCGACCCCACGACGCGGCTGTGGTCGAGGTCGCCGACGATGGCGACCTTGAGCCCGTCGAGGTGGCCGAAGTTCTCGCGTATGGTGAAGAGGTCGAGAAGGGCCTGGGTGGGGTGCTGGTGCTTGCCGTCGCCGGCGTTGACCACCACGGCGTCGGTGTTCTGCGTGATGAGGTAGGGCGTGCCCGCCAGGCGCGCGCGGCAGACGAACATGTCCACGTTCATCGCGGCGATGGTCTGGATCGTGTCGGCGAGGCTCTCGCCCTTCACGACCGAGGAGGTGGAGCCGCTCATGTTGAGGGAGTCCGCCGAGAGGCGCTTCTCGGCCAGCTCGAAGGAGCTGCGCGTGCGCGTGGAGGGCTCGAGGAAGAGGTTCACGATGGTGCGGCCGCGCAGCGCGGGGACCTTCTTGATCGCCCTGCTGTTGACCTCGGCGAAGGAGCGCGCCGTGTCGAGGATCTGCGTGATGTCGTCCGCCGTGAGGCTGGTCGTGTCTATCAGGTTCCTTACGCTCAGCATGCTAGTCCCTGCCTCCCGCCTTCCGCTCGGCCGCGGCGGCCCTGGCCGCCCGCTCCGTGGCCACATCCCAGATCTCCACGGCGTTGTAGCCGTCGAACTCGCGCATCTTCACGCGGACGCTCTCCTCGTGGGAGCTCGGCACGTTCTTGCCCACGTAGTCGGCCCTGATGGGGAGCTCGCGGTGGCCGCGGTCGACCATGACGGCGAGCTGCACCGTCCTGGGCCGGCCGAAGTCCATGAGGGCGTCCAGGGCGGAGCGCACCGTGCGGCCGGTGTAGAGCACGTCGTCCACCAGGATGATGTTGGTGCCCTCGACCTCGAACGGGATGTCGGTCGCGTGCAGGACAGGCGAGATCTGGCGCATCACGTCGTCGCGGTAGAAGGAGATGTCGAGCCTGCCCACGGGCGGCTTGGTGCCCTCGATCTCCTCGATCTCGCAGGCGAGGATGTCGGCCAGCGGCACCCCGCGGCGCACCACGCCGACCAGGCCCATGTGCTCCGCGCCCTCGTTGTGCTCCACGATCTCGTGGGCGATGCGCGTGAGCGCGCGCCGCATGGCCTTGTCGTCCATGACGACAGCCTTGGGCTTGAACTCTTCCATAGGACTCCTTCCAAAAAAAGAGACGCCCCACCGACGCGCGGTGCGAGCATCCCAGTCTAAGGCGTATGTCCAAGGGTCCCCTGACCCAGAGCCTTGCGGGCATCTCGTACCACGCTTAAAGGTCTCGTCAACTATACACGAAGGGCGCGGCCTCTTGCCGCGCCCTCGCAATAAACACGCTTTGCCGGGCGGAGAAGGACCCGCGCCCCGCACTGGGCCGGGCGGCCCTGCCGCCGCGGGCCCCTACGCCTCCGGCGCGGCCATGCGCCTGAGGTAGTCCTTCCAGAACGCCGTAGAGGTCAGCTCCGCGGCGGAGGCGGCCCACTCGGCGTACACCCTGTCGTGCTCGCGCCTGAGCTCGGCGAGGACCGACTCGAACTCGCGCTCGAGCGCCTCGGAGCGGGCGCGGTCCATCTCGCGGTACACGCCCTCGTGAAGGTCCGAGGAGACCACCAGCAGGCGCGTCCTGTTGCGGATGTAGTTGGGGTAGTAGCCCGTGAAGGGGATGACCCCCACCTCGTCGGTGAGCACGGCGTCGGGCAGCCGGTGGCCGTTGAGCGTCAGGTAGTCGAAGGCGCGCTCGGCGAGGTTGCGCCGCTGGATGTCGCCGAGCTCCTCCCTGCTGGTGACGACGTCCTTGAGGATGCTCGGGTCCATGTCCTCGAGCCGCACGAGCTTCTCGTTCTTCTGGGAGTTCTCCTTCATGAGGGCGGAGCCGTCCACCCGCTTGAGGTACTCCGGACCGCGCAGGAAGTCGCGCACGGCGCGGATCGTGAGCTCGCAGCCCTCGTAGTAGAAGGTCTTGAGGTCGTAGCCGAAGAGCACCCTCACGACCTTCACGAAGTCGTGGTCGGCGTAGACGCCCGTGGTCGCCTGCCCGATGAGAGAGTTCCTGAGGACCTGGTAGCGGTCGACGCTCGCGCGGAACTTGGAGTTGAAGGTCATGTGCCAGACGGAGATCCCGTTCATGGTCATGATCCTCGCGTGGCAGCGGGCGGCGTACTCCGTGTCGTCGCCGCGCACGAAGAGGGGCAGCGGCAGGCCGTGGCGCTCGATGCACTCGACGGGCACGCAGCAGAACCACCAGCCCGCGTAGCGCTCGCGCTTGTCCGCGAACGGCAGGTTCTCCGTCTCGACGTCGACGACGCCCTTCAGGGTGTCCAGCCTGTGGGCGCGCTTCGCCGGCGCGTAGAAGCCTTCGGCGGTCACCTGGCCGATGTCCTCGTGGAAGAGGTTCTGCTGCTCGAGCGAGATCATCGCGCCGGAGACGAAGGCGCTCCGGTAGGCGTCCTTGACAAGACTGAGCAGGTTGTACGTGCGCTTGAAGCTCTCGGGCGAGACCTCCACGTCGTCATCGAGCAGCACGACGTGGGTCGCCCTGGGCGTCTGCTCCATGGCCTCGATCATGCCGCGCGCGAAGCCGCCCGAGCCGCCCACGTTGGGGTTGGGGTGGACGCGGACGCACCCGCCGGAGAGGCCCTCGGCGTCGAGCGTGCGGCCGTTGTCGACCACGTGCAGCGTGAAGTGGTCGGCGATGGGCTCGTCGCACTCCCCCACCTGGCGGCGCAGCAGCTCGACGTTGGGGAGGATGTAGTCCTCCTTCCTGAAGGTCGTCGCGGCGACGGCGAGCTCCACGGGCCGGATCAGCGACTCGTCGACCTTGGTGTAGTAGTAGGCGCCCGCGATCTCAACCGGCGAGGTGCAGACGAGCTCGAAGGCCACGAGGTCGTCGTCGATCGAGGGGAACTCCACGTCCACGTCGGCGAAGCCGTCGGCCGAGAAGGACCTCTTGAGCAGGCGCGTCCTGCCCGGCTCGCCCAGATCGTCCACGTCCTCGACCGCGAGCGAGAAGTCCGTGTCCGCCCCCACGTCGACCCGGACGAAGGGCTGGTTCTCCGTGATCCCCACGAGGGTGAGGGTGAAGTCGCCCTTGGCCCTGAGGTGAAGCCAGACGTTGTCCACCACGGTGTAGCGGCGCCACTTGACGGTGGAGAGCGCGTTGAAGTAGGTCGCGAAGTCGTAGCGCTCGCCCGAGGAGGTCGCGCCGAGCACGCAGGTGCCCTCGGCGGTCCTCACGGGCACCTTGGTGCGGTGCCAGTAGAGGTCGGGGTTGGAGACGCTGTGGTCGCCCTCGTCGAGGAGGACGTTGGCGAGGCGGAAGTCGACGGTCATCTCATCACTCCTGTCGTGCGCGCGCGAGCGCGACCGGGGCCGCCGGCAGCGCCCGCGGCACGCTAGCTCTTGTCGGTCCTGCCGGCGGCGCCCTCGGTGAAGCCCTCCGAGCGCTTGTCCTGGCTCCGGCGCCGCTCGAGGTAGAGCCTCGTCTGCGCCGCGGCGAAGCCCACGCCGTTGCACCTGAGCGCGTAGCCGAACTCGCGCACGAGGCCGCGCGCGTAGCCCGCGGCGGAGATCCTCGGCGCCTCGCGGCCGCTGAGCCTGAGGGCGAGGGCACGCAGCTGCGGCGAGACGTTGTCGAGCGAGACGATCACGTCCTCGTCGACGCGGGAGAACATCTGCGCCATCAGGCCCCTGAGCTCCTTGTCCTCGAGGCCAGCGCGCGCGACCGCCTCGCCCGCGTAGCGAAAGGCCACGGTCGCGAGGGCGCGGCGGACGCCGGGGTCGTCCTCCCCCAGCCTGTCGCAGACGTCGCACATGTCGTTCCAGCGCTCGAAGGAGAGCCTGAGCACGCGGTTGGCCGAGGAGGAGCCGGGCAGGTCCTCGCGGTAGCAGTAGTAGGGCCTGTCGAGGTAGACGATGGTGTCCGCCTGGAGCATGGTCTCGTACCAGAAGGGGTTGTCGACCCAGCCGGCGCCGGGGGCCTCCTTGAGGCGGATGCCCTTCTCCTCTATGAAGCCGCGGCGGTAGAGGGCGGACCAGATCGAGGGGTGGTGCTGCACCATGCGCGGGCAGTCCTCCACCCGGAAGGGCTGGCGCACCGGGTCGACCCGGTGGTAGTAGGGGCAGTACAGGCGGCGCTCCATGGGGGTCGTCGGCATCCAGATGCGCCAGTAGGGGCTCTTGACCACGTCGGGCGGGCACTTGAGGTCGAAGCTCTCCGCGTACTCGAAGAGGTCGTCGTACATGTGCGGCTCGACCCAGTCGTCGGGCTCGAGGATCGCGAGGTAGGTGCCGCGCGCCTCGCTGAAGCCGCGGTTCACGCTCGCGCCGTAGCCCTCGTTGGGCTTGTCGATCACGCGCACGCGCGGGTCGAGGCGCTCGTGGGCGCGCATGATCTCGAGCGAGCCGTCGGTCGAGCCGTCGTTGATCGCGAGGATCTCAAGGTTGGCGCGGGAGTTCTGCTCGGCCGAGGTGAGCGCCTCGTCGAGGAAGCGCTCGGTGTTGTAGGTGGGGACCACGACGGTGACGTCGATGCCCCAGGGCGCGGACTCTCCCATGCTACGCCCCCAGTGCCTTGTACGCGGCGCAGACCTCGTCGGTCGGCCCCAGCATCCGCTGGTGGCCGTGCTCGATCCAGCACACGCGGTCGCAGATCTGCTCCACCAGGCTTATGTCGTGCGAGACGAGAAGGACGGTGCAGTTGTTTGTCTCCACCAGCTCGCGGATGCGCCTCATGCACTTCTCCTGGAAGAGGAAGTCGCCCACGGAGAGGGTCTCGTCGACGATGAGGACGTCGGGCACCGTGATGGTGGCGATGGCGAAGGCGATCCTGGCCACCATGCCGGAGGAGTAGTTCTTGAGCGGCATGTCCATGAAGTCGCGCAGCTCGGCGAAGTCCACGATGTCGTCGAACTTCTCGTCGATGAAGGCCTTGGAGTAGCCGAGGAGGGAGCCGTTGAGGTAGATGTTCTCCTTGGCCGTGAGCTCCATGTCGAAGCCGGCGCCGAGCTCGATCAGCGGCGCGATGGAGCCGTCCACCCTGACCGAGCCCTTGGAGGGCTCCAGCACGCCGGCGATGATCTTGAGCATGGTGGACTTGCCGGAGCCGTTGGTGCCCACCAGGCCGAACGCCTCTCCCCTGCGGACCTGGAAGGTGATGTCCTCCAGGGCGTGGAACTCCTTGAAGAACAGCTCGTGGCGGGCGATCTTGATGAAGTACTCCTTGAGGGAGCCCAGCTCCTCCGAGGCCATGTTGAAGATCATCTGGACGTGGCTCACGTCGATGACGACGGGCACGTCTTCGGAGGGGATCTCCGGTCGGCCGAGGATGGCCTCAGGCCTCTTGTCGATGTCGGCCTCGGGCTGGGGGCTCGGGCTATCGGTGGTGTCAGACACGGACGCTCCTCGCAGTCGGGACGCGTAAGGACCAGCTAGGGGATGCCTGCGGCATCTCTCGCGTCGCTAGATGTGCAATATGAACTTGTGCTCGTTCCTGTGGAACACCAGGGCGCCGATCGCGAGCGAGACGGCCGCCCAGAAGAAGCACAGGACGACGGTCTTGGTGCCCGGCATGACGCCGTCGATGAAGATGTTCCTCATGAAGTTGATGTAGTTGTACATCGGGTTGAGGTACATGAGCTTCTGGATGACCACGAACGGGACGTCCTTGATCATGGACTGCGGCCAGAAGATCGGCGTCGCGTACATCCACGCCATCAAGATGACGCTCCACAGGTGGATGACGTCGCGGAAGAAGACCGCCGCCGCGCCCAGGAACATGCCGAGGCCCGCGCAGAAGCACATGAGGGTCACGAGCACGACCGGCAGGAGCAGCAGGCACGGGGTGGGGGCGACGCCCTCCCAGAGCATGACGATGAGGACCGCGACCAGCGAGAACCCAAAGTTGACTACGGCGAACAAGACCTTCTCGATCGGGAAGACGACCTTGTTGACCTTCACCTTCTTGAGCAGGCCCGCCGCGTCGATGATCGACGTCACGCCGAAGTTGGTGGAGTCCGCGAAGACGCCCCAGGTGATGTTGCCGATGATCAGGTAGAGCGGGTAGTGCTGGATCTCCGCGTAGCGCAGGAAGAACGAGAACACGAACGACATGACGATCATCATGAGCAGCGGGTTGAGGACGCTCCAGACCACGCCGAGGACGCTGCGTCTGTACTTGAGCTTGAAGTCCTTGGTCACGAGCTGCTTCAGGATGAAGAGCGTCTTCTGCCGAGGGGTGTTCCAGACCTGCAGGGTGGCGGATTGAGACGGCGACTCGGCCGTGTTTTCGTCCACGCAGTTCACCTCTTTACCTTGCGATACCGTTGCGCAGAGACTCCGGCGACGCGCTGTGCGGCCTCGGTCCATCGACAGAAAGATACGCCAACCGGGGCCGCATGTCCCATCGGCCCCGCCATCTCATGAAACCTCTCGATACCCGGCGCCGCGGTCCTGCTCGCCCTACGCGACCTCGGGCTCGGGCGCCTTCGCGTGCGCCTCGTCGTAGAGCGCCCGCACCTCCTCCGGCAGCCCGTCCGGGACCATGGCGTGGAGCCGGTCCTCGTTGCCGTCCTCGATGGCGGTCTGGTAGTACCAGCACTTGAACTCCAGCATGGCGAGCGCCCGCCGCAGCTCCTCCATCTGCCCCAGCACCACCTCGCGCCGGCGCTCGAAGAGCTCCTTGCGCTGCCCGTACGTGGAGGGGCCCTCCGCGCACCACCGCATGAAGAGCTTGATGTCCTTGATCTCGAGCCCGGAGCACTTGAGGCACTCAATCACGCGCAGCGCCTCGAGCTCCTCCTCGCCGAACCTGCGGATGCCGCCCTCGCGCGCCATGCCGGGGAAGAGCCCCTCCCGGTCGTAGTAGCGCAGCGTCGAGATGGGCAGCCCGAACATCTTCGACACCTGTCCGATCGTGTACATGCCGCTCCTCCTCGCTTGCGTCCGGGTCCGTCCCCGGCCCGGGGATGGACTCGTCCTGCTCCTTGAGAATTCTCCTTGACCTAAAGCCAGGTTTAGGTTCTACGCTCGCAATGCTAGCAGACGGACGCGCGCAAGGCGTCCGCGGACTCGCGGGACATAGGAGGAGAACATGATGCAGACGGAGAGCCTCGAGCTCACGCAGGACTGGGACAAGACGTTCCCGCGCGACGAGCGCGTAGACCACGGGAAGGTGACCTTCGTGAACCGCTACGGCATCACGCTGGCCGCCGACCTCTACAGGCCTCGGCGCGAAGGTGCGTCGGGGGGAGAAGGACCCGCGGCCGCGGACGGCGGCTCGGGTACGGCCGGCGGCGCGGCCGCGGGCGGCGCCGCGGGGGCCGGCAGGCTCGCCGCCATCGCGGTCAGCGGCCCGTTCGGCGCCGTGAAGGAGCAGGCCAGCGGCCTGTACGCGCAGGAGATGGCGGCGCGCGGCTTC
>JAZHSQ010000005.1:0-75171 GCA_036454645.1 Olsenella sp.
GCGAGCCCCGTCGGCCGACGGCCGATGACGGCGGACCGGTGGGTCGCGTCGAAAAGTTCCGGGCCGACGCCGAAGAGCGCTGTAGGCCTTTCAAACCTGACTTGACAAAACTATGGGAACACCCCCGAGCCGACGTCTCGTCCGCGGCGCCCGAGACGACGAAGGCGTGTACGCCCTGATGGGCGAGCTCCCCCAGCAGCCGCGCCCCGGACGCCGCCGACTCCTGTGGTGGCATGCCGCCAACGTCGAGCAGGCCGGCCACGAAGGGCGGGGCCGCCGAGCGCGCGGCGCGCACCGCCCGCTCGACGACGCGGTCGAACGGGACAGAGACCCCCGACGCCTCGATGCTCCAGGGGTCGCACCCGGCGGTGTTCGTTACCGCGACCTGCATCCCCGCCGCGACGTAGAGGCGATAGGCGACCTCGATCGTGTCCTGCTCGCACACGTCCCAGACCGCGTCGGGGGCCTCCTCGCGCGCCCCCTCGTGCCCGACCGCCTCGAAGACGTCTCCGGAGCAGGCCAGGGGCTCCCCCTCGCTCGAGCGCAGCAGCCTCGCGAGCGAGGCCGTGAGGTCGTCGTCCGCGTCGTCGAAGTCGTAGCGCGACCACCCGAACTCGGAGGTCGGCCGTGAGGGCGCCCCCTCGCCCGAGGGGGCGCCCTCGGGGACGGCCCCCGCCTCGGCGCCGCCCGCGCTACTCATCCACCTCAAGACCCTGCTTCTCGAGGTAGTCGCACCAGCGGCTGACCGTGTCGTCCGAGAGGTAGTGCTCCATGAGGCAGGCCTCGTCGTTGGCCGTCTTGTCGTCCACCCCGAGGTCGTGGATGAGGAAGGCCCTGAGCGTGCGGTGGGTCTTCCAGACGTGCGAGGCGTACCTCTTGCCGGCAGAGGTGAGGCGCACCCTCCCGTAGCGGACCTGCTCGACCATCCCGGCGTCCTTCAGCGTGGACAGAGCCTTGTTCACGCTCGCCTTCGAGACGTTGAGCTGCTCGGCCACGTCCACGGACCTGACCCCCTCGAGCTCCTCGTCCCTGTCGCACATGATCCTGTATATGGACTCGAGGTAGTCCTCGCTCGCCATTGAGAGCTCGTGGCCCTCGTGCATGTCGGTCTTAGGCATTGGCAACCTTCCCCTCAGTGATGCTCGTCCCGGGTGAGGCACGATAAGGATTCAGGCCGGACCCCCGAGGGAGCCTAGCCTGAACTGCTCTACAACTCGTATGTACCCAATATAACTTGTTGTACGGCATACCGTGGCGCGAACCGGTGCCCGACCGGGAACGGGCGGAGGACCCCCTCGTCGGGGCGCCCTGCCACGGGTCCGAGCTACGCCCCTACTCGTCCTCCTCCGGGTCGCTCACCTGCTCGCGCACGACCCGGGCCCCGAGGCCCTGGAGCTTCTCCACGAAGGACTCGTAGCCGCGGTCGATGTGGTGTATGGCCGAGACCGTCGTCGTGCCGTCGGCGACCAGGCCGGCCATCACGAGAGCGGCGCCGCCCCTGAGGTCGGGCGACTTCACCTCGGCCCCCGAGAAGTGGTCGACGCCGTGAATGACCGCATGGTGGCCCTTGATCACGATCTGCGAGCCCATGCGCGCGAGCTCGCTCGCGAACATGAAGCGGTTCTCGAACACGTTCTCCGTCACGATGCAGGTGCCCTTCGCGAGGGCGAGGAGGCACATGGTCTGCGACTGCATGTCCGTCGGGAAGCCCGGGAACGGCAGCGTCTGGATGTCGACGGGGACGATGTCTCCCGCGCGGCCCACCGTGACCGAGCGGTCGCCACGCTCGATTGAGATGCCCATCTGCTCGTACTTCCTCAGCACGAGGCCGAGGTGGTTGGGCTCGAAGCCCCTGACCGTGATCGGGGAGCAGGTGATGGCGCCCATGGCGATGAAGGTGCCCGCCTCGATGCGGTCGCCCACCACCGTGTGCGTGACGGGATGGAGCTCGTCGACGCCCGTGATCTCGATCACGGGGGAGCCGGCGCCCTTGATGTTCGCCCCCATCTCGTTGAGCATCATCGCGAGGTCGACGATCTCGGGCTCGCGGGCCGCGTTGTCGATGACGGTCGTCCCCTTGGCGTGCACCGACGCCATGATGAGGTTCTCCGTGGCGCCGACGCTCGCGAAGTCGAGGGTCACCGTCGCGCCGGACACCCCGTCCGGCGCCGAGGCGTGGATGTCGCCGTGGTCGATCTTGAAGTCGACGCCGAGCGCCTCGAGGCCGAGGATGTGCATGTCGATCTTGCGCGCGCCGATGTTGCAGCCGCCCGGCATGGCGACGACCGCCTTGCCGAAGCGGGCGATCAGCGGGCCGAGGACGGCCGTCGAGGCCCGCATCTGCTCCACGAGGTGGTAGGGGGTCTCCCAGCTGTCGACCAAGGAGGTGTCGATCCTGAGCTCGTGGACGCCGAGGACGTCCACCTTCGCCCCGAGGCACTTGAGCACCTTGCCCATGACGTGCACGTCCGCGATGTTGGGGACGTTCTTGAGCACGTTGACGCCCGGCGCCAGGATCGTGGCCGCCATGAGCTTGAGGGCGGAGTTCTTCGCGCCCTCGACCGTTACCTCGCCAGAAAGCGGGTGCCCGCCTTCGACCTTGATGACTTCCATGTGCTCTCCGACTGCGCGTTCGCGACGCGCGGATCAGTTCCGCGCGGCCTGCTTGAGGAGCAGGTTGCACCAGTTTATCTTGTTTTCGTAGTAGGCACGTCGGGGGTCGCCCTCGGGCAGCGCGTCGCGCGCGTCGATCGCCGACCCGCGCGTCTCCATGACGACGTCGGGCTCGATGTCGTCGCAGCGGCGCGCGTGGTCGGCGAGGATGATGACCGCGTCGCCCGTGATCTCGGCGTAGCCGCCCGAGATGACGATGTCGAGCTCCCCGCCTCCGTCCTCCTTCGTGCGGTGGAGCCTCACGACGCCGTCGCCGAGCGCGCAGATCTCGGGGGAGTGGCCGGGCCAGACGCCCAGCTCGCCCGACTCCGCCTGGAGAATCAGGTACTCGACCTTCCCCTCGTACAGCTGGCGGTCGGGTCGTACGAATTGGCAGACCAGCTCGGCCACGTTGCACCCCCTAGTTGCTCTTCTGCGAGTCGTCGCCCTTGTCGGCGCCCTCGCCCTCTTCGCCCGCGGCGGCGGCCTTCATCTTCTTGGCGCGCTCGCGGACGTCGTCGATCGTGCCGGCGTAGCGGAAGGCCTGCTCGGGCAGGTCGTCGCACTCGCCGTCGATGATGGCCGCGAAGGAGCGTACGGTGTCCTTCACGCGCACGTAGACGCCGGGCGCACCGGTGAACTTCTCCGCGACGTGGAAGTTCTGGGAGAGGAACTGCTGGATCTTGCGGGCGCGCGACACGACGAGCTGCTGCTCCTCGGAGAGCTCGTCCATGCCGAGGATGGCGATGATGTCCTGGAGGTCGGAGTACTCCTGCAGGATCTCCTGGACCTTCTCGGCCACGCGATAGTGCTCCTCGCCGACGACCTCCGGGTCGAGGGCGGAGCTGGAGCTGGCCAGCGGGTCGATGGCGGGGTAGATGCCGAGCTCCGTGATGGAGCGCGACAGGACCGTCTGCGCGTCGAGGTGCGTGAAGGTCGTCGCCGGAGCGGGGTCCGTCAAGTCGTCGGCAGGCACGTAGACGGCCTGGACGGAGGTGATGGAGCCCTCCTTGGTCGAGGTGATGCGCTCCTGCAGGTCGCCCATCTCGGTCGCCAGCGTGGGCTGGTAGCCGACGGCGGACGGCATGCGGCCGAGGAGCGCGGAGACCTCGGAGCCGGCCTGGGAGAACCTGAAGATGTTGTCGATGAACAGCAGGACGTCCTGGCCCTGGTCACGGAAGTACTCCGCGGTGGTGAGGCCGGCCAGGCCGACGCGCAGACGCGCTCCGGGCGGCTCGTTCATCTGTCCGTATACGAGGCAGGTCTTGTTGATGACGCCGGACTCGGTCATCTCGAGGTAGAGGTCGGTGCCCTCGCGGGTCCTCTCGCCCACGCCCGTGAACACGGAGGTTCCGCCGTGCTCCTGCGCCAGGTTGTTGATGAGCTCCTGGATAAGGACGGTCTTGCCGACGCCGGCGCCGCCGAACAGGCCGGTCTTGCCGCCCCTGACGTAGGGCTCGAGAAGGTCGATGGCCTTGATGCCGGTCTCGAAGATCTCGGCGTGCGTCGTCAGCTCGTTGAACGAGGGGGCCGGGCGGTGGATCGGGTAGTGGCGCACGTGCTCGGGCATGGGCTTGCCGTCGACGGGCTGGCCCATCACGTTCCACACGCGGCCGAGGGTCTCGGGACCGACGGGCATCATCATCGGGGAGCCGGTGTCCTCGACGCGCATGCCCCTCCTGAGGCCGTCGGTCGACGACATGGCGACGGTGCGCACGACGCTGCCGGGCAGCTGCGACTCCACCTCGAGGACCGTGTGGACCTCCCCCATCGGGGTGCGCCCCTTGACCTCGAGCGCGTTGTAGATCGCGGGGACCTGCCCGTCGAAGCGCACGTCCACGACGGCGCCGACGATGCGGACGATGGTGCCCGTGCCGGCGCTCTTGTTGAGGAGGCTCAGGGCCGCGCGCTCGAGCGGCGCCCTCTCCTCAGTCTCTTGCTCTGACATCAGTTGTTGTCCTCCAATGCGGACGCACCCGCGACGATTTCGTTGAGCTCAGTGGTGATCGAACCCTGGCGCTCACGGTTGTAGGTCCTGCTCAGCGAGGTGATGATGTCCTGCGCGTTGTCCGACGCGGACTTCATCGCGCGACGCCTGGCGCCGTGCTCCGCGGCGGCGGAGTCGAGCAGCGCGTGGAAGACGACGGTCCTCACGTACGCGGGCAGGAGGTATCCCAGGACCTCCACGTCCGAGGGGTCGAACTCGAAGACGGTGTCCTGCTTGTGCTCGATCATCGAGAGGGCCTCGGCGGTGCGCGGGCGGTTGGGCATCATGAGCTGCTCGTTCGTGATGGGGAGCAGCTGCTCGACCACCTGCTGCTGGTCGACCCTGTTCTTCGCGTGCGAGTAGTAGATCATCACGCGGTCTATCTGCCCGGACTCGTAGCCGTCCATGATGTAGGAGGCGATGCGGTCCGCCTCGTCCATCGTGGGCTCCGAGGAGATGCCCTCGAAGGACAGCAGCGGCCTCTTGCCGCGGTAGCGGAAGAACTCCGTCGGCTTTCGCCCGCAGGTGATGACGTCGGCCTCGACGCCGCGCGACTCGAGGTCCTCGATCGCGTGCATGACCTCGCGCTGCGGGACGATGTTGAAGCCGCCCGCCATGCCCCTGTCCGAGGCTATGAGCAGGAAGACCACGTGCCGCTCCTTGGGGTGGACCCTGAGCAGCGGGTGCTCGCTGCCATAGCCCGCGCTCGCCACGTTGGCGAGCATCAGGGTGATGGCGTCCTTGTAGGGGGCCGCCTTCTGCGCCCGGTCGAGCGCCTTGCGGATGCGCGCCGTGGAGATCATCTCCATCGTGCGCGTCACCTGCAAGGTGCTCGAGACCGAGTTGATGCGCCCCTTTATTTCTCTCAGACTAGGCATTCTTTACCTTAGGCGTCCTTGAACGACTGGACCTTGTCGTCCCCCTGCTCGTCGGAATCCTCGTAGTCGTCCTTGTGGCGCTTCCTCAGGAACTGCTCCTTGTACTCGGCGATGCACGACCTGAGCTTGTCGGCGAGGTCGTCGGATATCTTCCCCTCGACGACGCGCGAGCGGGTGTTGGGATGGCGGGTCTTCATGAACTCCGCGAGACCGTCACGGAAGTCGACGACGTCGGCGAGGTCGAGGTCGTCGAGGTAGTTCTCCTTGGACGCGAAGATGGCGATGACCTGGTCGGCTACGTCGAGGGAGGCGTAGCGCTTCTGCTTCAGCAGCTCCATGGTGTGGGCGCCATGGTTGAGCTGGTACTGCGTCGTCTCGTCGAGGTCGGAGCCGAACTGCGAGAAGGCCTGCTTCTCGCGGTAGCTCGCGAGGTCCAGCCTGAGCGTGCCCGCGACCTGCTTCATCGACTTGAGCTGCGCGGCGCCACCGACGCGCGACACCGAGATGCCCACGTCGACGGCGGGGCGCTGGCCCTGGAAGAACAGGTTGGACTGCAGGTAGATCTGGCCGTCCGTGATGGAGATGACGTTCGTCGGGATGTAGGCGGAGACGTCGCCCTCCTGCGTCTCGATGATCGGCAGCGCCGTCATGGAGCCGCCGCCGTTGGCGTCCGACATCTTGACGGCGCGCTCGAGCAGGCGGGAGTGCAGGTAGAAGATGTCGCCTGGGTAGGCCTCGCGTCCAGGCGGACGATGCAGCGTCAGCGACATCTGGCGGTAGGCCACAGCCTGCTTGGAGAGGTCGTCGAAGACGATGAGGACGTGCCCTCCGGGGTGGGTCGCGTCGGCGGGGTTGCCCTTCTCATCGTTGTACATGAAGTACTCGCCGATGGCGGCGCCCGCCATCGGGGCGATGTACTGCAGCGGCGCCGAGTCCGCGGCGGTCGCGGAGACGATGATCGTCTTGTCCATCACGCCGTGGTGCTCGAGCGTCTCCCTGATGGAGGCGACCGTCGAGGCCTTCTGGCCGATGGCCACGTAGATGCAGACGATGTCGGTGTTGCGCTGGTTGATAATCGTGTCGATCGCGATGGCCGTCTTGCCGGTCTTGCGGTCGCCGATGATGAGCTCTCGCTGGCCCCTCCCGATGGGGACCATCGCGTCGATTGCGACGAGGCCCGTCTGCACGGGCTCGTTCACGGGCTGGCGGTCGATGATGCCGGGGGCCTTGAACTCGATCGGGCGGCGCTGCGACGTGATGATGGGACCCTTGCCGTCGATCGGGTCGCCGAGCGGGTTCACCACGCGGCCGAGCATGTTGCGCCCGACCGGGATGTCCATGACGCGGCCGGTCGTGGTGACCTGGTCGCCCTCCTTGATGGAGTCGACGTCGCCGAACAGGACGGCGCCGACCTCGTCCTCGTCCAGGTTCTGGGCGAGCCCGTAGACGCTCCTGCCCGTGGCGGAGCTCGTGAACTCGAGCAGCTCGCCGGACATGGCGCTCCTCAGGCCGGCGACGTGCGCGATGCCGTCGCCCACCTCGATGACGGTGGATGCCTCCTGCGTCTGGACCGAGGTGGAGATGCCGTCGAGCTCGCCGCGCAGGGTCTTCATGATCGAGGAAGCGTCGATTGCCTCGCTCACTACTCATCACCTCCCATGTTTGCGGAGGAAAGCTTCTTCCTGACGTTGATCAGCTGCGCCTTGACGGACGCGTCGCGCCTGTGGCCCTTCGCCTCGAGGATGATCCCCCCGAGGATGGACGGGTCCACGTGCTCGACAAGGTAGACGGGCGCGTCGAAGTCCTTGCGGCACTTCTCCCTCACGCGCTCGCGCATCTCGTCGTTCATGGGGACGGCGGTCGTGACGTCCACCGAGACCGTGTCATCGCTCTTGTCGAGCAGCCCCTTGTACTCGCTGTAGACCTTGCCGAGCAGGTCGAAGTCGTCCTCGCCCTGCATCGCGGTGATGGTCTCGAGCACCTCGGGGGAGAACTTGAGCACGTGCTTGACCTGCTCAAGGTCTCGCGCCGCCCTGCCCTCGGACTTCGCGGCCTCGAGCAGGGCCCTGGTGTAGGCCTCGACCTTCTTCTGCTCGATGCGCTTACCGGTCATTCAGGCTACCAACTTCCTCGAGATACTTCTCCGCGAGCTTGCGCTGCCCGGCCTCGTCGAGGGAGTCGCCGATGATCTTGCCGGCGATCTCGACCGAGAGGTCGACGACGGAGTCGGAGAGCTCGACCATGGCCTTGTGGCGCTCGAGGTTGACGACGTTGTGCGCCTTGGCGATGATCTCGCTCGCGCTCTTCTGGGCCTCGTCGAGGATCTGGGCGCGCTGGGCCTCGGCCTCGCGCTTGGCGTCCGCGACGATCTCCTCCGCCTGGCGCTCGGCCTCGGAGATCTTGGCCTTGCTCTCGGCGGCGGCCGCGGTGGCCTCCTTGCGCTGGCGCTCGGCCTCGTCGAGGTCGCTCTTTATCTTGTTCTCGCGCGCGTCCATCATCTTGAGGATCGAGGGCCAGGCGAACTTGGCGAGCAGGACCCAGATGACCACGAACGCGATGGCCGCGGGGATGAACTCAGACAACTTCGGCAGTAGAATCGCCGGTCCCGAGATCTCCTCTGCCATGGCCGCCTCGGGCAGCGCGGTGCCGGCAAGGACGAGCGCCGTCCCAAGGACGACGCGGTGTCCCGGAAGAGCTCCCTTCTGGTCTTTCATGCGTACCTCCAAACAGACCTGTCCTGGCGTCGTCGCTACTTGACGATGAGGGCGACGACGAAGCCGATCAGCGCGAGTGCCTCCACGAAGGCGGAGCCCAGGATGAAGACCGTGAAGAGGCGGCCCTGGACCTCGGGCTGGCGAGCCATGGAGGTCGTCGCGCCGTAGGCGGCGAGGCCGATGCCGATGCTGGCGCCGATGACGCCGAGACCATAACCGATTACACCAAGTGCACCCACAATTCCCTCCTTAGAACCTCGTCCTGCAGGACGAGACTTCTGACTATGCACGAGCGCGGGCGTGCCGCGCGGGATGCCTGAGCCTCCGACCTACTCCTCGCTCTCGGCGGTCTGGATGTAGACGGCCGTGAGAAGGGCGAAGACGTACGCCTGGATTACGGCGACGAGGATCTCGACCAGGTAGATGATGATCAGAACGAGGACCCACAGGACGGAGGCGCCCGCGTTGCCGATGGCGCCCGCCGTGAGCGCGGCGCCGTTGGAGAGGGCCTGCATCAGCGGGTCGAAGAACAGCGAGGCGAGGATCGCGAAGGTCCCCATGACCACGTGGCCGGCGAACATGTTGCAGAAGAGTCGGACGGCGAGCGTGATCAGCCTCAGGAAGGTCGAGAAGACCTCGATGACCCAGACGAGGACGTTGAGCGGGAAGACGACGCCCTTGGGGGCGAGGCTCTTGATGTAGCCCCAGACGCCCTTGGACCTGCAGCCCACGACGATGAAGTAGACGAACGAGTAGCACGCGAGCGCGGCGGTGACGCCGATGGTGCCCGTGCCGGGGTGGCAGCCGGGGATGATGCCCACGATGTTGTTGGCCAGGATGAAGAAGAAGATCGCGAAGATGAACGGGAAGTGCTTCTTCCAGGTGTCCGGCAGGATCGACTTGCAGAGGTCGTCGCGGGCGAACTCGATGACGTACTCGACGGCGTTGACGAAGAAGCCGTGGGGCACCAGGCTGGCGGCCTGCTTCTTCCTGAAGACGAAGACCACGACGAGCAGCAGCACGATGGCGACGAGCATCCAGAAGACGTACTGCGTAAGCCCCGGGGACACCTGCGTGACCTCGGCGGGCCCGATGACGTTATGGGTCAGGAAGCTGTTGATCAGCTCGTCGACCGCGTCGTTTAGACCATCCAGAGGGTTCATCTCTAACCTTCCTTCCGGCCGCGCGTGGCGCCGCAGACGTCACGTGAGGCTCTTAGTGACTCTAGCGCCCACACAGCAAGGAACGTCCCCGCCATCGAGGTGCCAAAAGCTAGCGTGTCGTCCGGCGAGAGGAGGCGCACGGCTACGACGGCGACGGAGAGGGTGACGAAGGAGACTGCCACGGCAGCGAGCCCCCAGCCGACCTCGGCCCTGAGGCGCCCGCGCAGGACCCCCTCGAGCAGGAGGACGGCAGGCGCGCAGCCCGCCAGGCCGAAGAGCGCCCCCGCTATGACGAAACCCCACGAGACCACTGTCGCACGCCTCCGGACATGGACGATGCGCTAAGGAATACTAACCGTTCGCATTCGGGATATGCGTCTCATTCCCAGAATCCCCATCTTCTGTCGGCCGTTCGCGGAACGTCACCCGGAAATTACCGGAAATACGACACATTATGCACTACCTGCTCGTTTATGAACGATGAGACGGTTCGGCGGACGGTCGGCGGCGATGGGCGGACGCACTGGTCGCGGCCGGAAAGCAGACGAGCGAGGCGCACCGGGCGCCTCGCTCGCTCGATATCCAATAGGCCACGGCCCTTTGGGACGTCCGTCCGGGCTACTTCGTGCCGTAGATCCTGTCTCCGGCGTCGCCGAGGCCGGGGAGGATGTAGGCGCTCTCGTTCAGCTGGCGGTCCAGGGCGCAGGTGTACAGGCGCACCTCCGGGTCGAAGTCCAGGACGGCCTTGACGCCCTCCGGGGCCGAGACGAGCGTGAGGCAGCGGATGTCCTTCACGCCGGCGTCGCGCAGGAACTTGATCGCCGCGGTCAGCGAGCCGCCGGTCGCGAGCATCGGGTCCACGACGAGGCAGGTGCGCTTGTCGATGTCGGGCGGGAACTTGCAGTAGTACTGGTGCGGCTCGTGGGTGACGGGGTCGCGGTACATCCCGACGTGCCCGACGCGCGCGGAGGGCGTGAGCGTCAGGATGCCGTCGACCATGCCGAGGCCGGCGCGCAGGATCGGGATGATGGCGACCTTCTTGCCCGCGATCCGCTTGCAGGTGGTCATCTCGAGCGGGGTCTCGACCTCGACGTCCTCGAGCGGGAAGTCGCGCATCGCCTCGTAGCCCTCGAAGACGGCCAGCTCGGTCACGAGCTCGCGGAACTGCTTGGTGCCCGTGTCCTTGTCCCTGAGGATCGACAGCTTGTGCTGCACCAGCGGGTGCTCGATCACCTCGAAGCGCTTGGGGTCAAAGTCTCTCGAGTCCATGTGCCTTCCCTTCCGGCAGGTTCCTGCCACCTGGGGCCCTACGTTGCATCGCTCCCAGTCTAGACGTTCCCGGCCCGGCGCGCCCGCGTTGTGCGCCGCCGCCCGCCGTCGGCCCGCCCGGGGCGGCGCCTGCGACCTACGCCCCGCCTTCGGGCGGGAGCCCGGCCGCGCGGAGGAACTCCTCCAGGCCGACGGACCCCTGCCTGAGCACGTGCGGGGCCCCCGCCGTGCAGTCCACGATGGTCGAGGCGACGGCGATGGGCGCGGGGCCGGCGTCGAGGGTGAGGTCGGCCGCCTCGACGATGCGGGGCTCGACGAGCGCCCCGGAGGTCGCCGCCGCGAGGCCGTGCGTGTTGGCGCTCGTCGTCGGCAGGGGGACGCCCACCGCGCGCGCGAGCTCCCTCACGAGGTTGGACCCCGGGCAGCGCAGGGCGATCGTGGGCCGGCCGCCGGGCGGGGCGGGGCGGCGGTAGTCGGGCGGCACCTCGGGTGAGGCGTCGACGACGAGCGTGAGCGCGCCCGGCCAGAGGGCGCGCGCCGCGCGCACGGCCCATGCGGGCACGTCCGCGCCGAAGCGCGCGAGGTCCTCGACGTCCGCGACGAGCCAGGGCAGGGTCTGGGCGCGGTCGCGCCGCTTGATCGAGAAGATCCTGTCGTGGGCGGGGTTGCCCGCGAGGGCCGCGCACCCTATGCCGTAGACCGAGTCCGTCGGCATCACGAGCACGCCGCCGCCGGCCAGGACCGCCGCGCCGCGCCGGACGGCCCCGGGGGCTGGACGGGCCTGGTCGACCTCCATGACGGCGCCCATGCCCCTACGCCTCCCCGCGCGCGACGAGCACGCGCGGGCGATGCGTGAGGTCCTCGCGCACCTCGACCGTGGCCCAGCCGCCCTGCGCGCGCACGAGCGCGGCCGCGTCGTCGAGGGTCGTCTCGAAGAGCTCGCAGCACAGGGCACCCCCGGGCGCGAGCGCGCGGGGCGCGAGGTCGAGCAGCCTCCTGAACACGTCGAGGCCGTCGGGCCCGCCGTCGAGCGCGAGGCCGGGCTCGAAGCCCACGACCTCCCGCGGGAGCGTGGGGACGACCGCGCTGGGGATGTAGGGCGGGTTGGAGACGAGCACGGAGAAGGTCCCCATGAGCTGGTCGGGCACTCCCGAGGCCAGGTCGCACTCGACGACGCGCACGGCGTCCGCGAGGCCGAGCGCGTCGCGGTTGCGCCTCGCCAGCGAGACCGCCGCGGGCGAGAGGTCGGTGGCGACCACCTGCGTGCCGGGGCGCTCGCTCGCTATGGAGAGCGCGACGCACCCCGTGCCGCACCCGACCTCGAGCACGCGCGGCCCGGGCGCGGGCGCCTCCGCGGCGGAAGCCTCCTCGCCGCCCCGCCCCTCCGCGGGAGCCTCGGCCGGCCCCCCCTCGCCGGGCCCGGGCACGTAGGCCGAGCGGCCCTCCTCGGGACCGGGCACGTAGACGATGGGGTCCACCCGCTCGTCCTCCTCGTCAGAGCCGGCGCCTGCGGAGGCGTAGCTCGACACGGTCGGGCGCGCGGGGCCCTCGTCCGGCTCGGCGTCGCGCGAGGGCGCGCCGGGCGCGCCCTCCCCCGCCGCGCCCGCCGCCGTCGCGGCCGGCGCCTCGGGCGGAAGCGGGTCGAAGGTGCAGCCGCGCTCCACGGCCGCGTCCACGCACTCGAGCGCGGCGTCGACCAGGACCTCGGTCTCCGGGCGCGGGATCAGGACCCCGCGCTCGCACCTGAGGACGATGTGACGGAACGGCATCTCGCCCGTGACGTACTGCAGGGGCTCCCCCGCGGCGCGCCTCAGGACCGCCGCGCGCATGGCGGCGAGCTCGTCCTGGTCGAAGGTCCTGTCGAAGCTCATGTACAGCTCGACGCGCGTGAGGCCGAGCACGTTGCAGATCAGCCACTCCGCCGACAGCCGCGGGTGCTCGTCGCCCTTGCCCTCGAGGTAGCCGCGGGTCCACCCGAGCATCCTGCCGACCGTCCAGGGTTCTTGGGCCCCCACCGTCCCTGCCATCCGTGCCTCCCACCGAGGGGTCCCGCCGCAACGGCGGCGGGCCCCGGGAAGGGGCCGGGGGGCGCTCGTCCCCCGGCCCCGTCGACGTCTTCCTAGACCGCCTGCGCGAGCTTGTCCGCGCGGTCCTGGGCGGCGAGCGCCTCGATGACCTCGCCGAGCTTGTCACCCAGGAGCACCCCCGTGTAGGTGCTGTTGAAGCCGATCCTGTGGTCGGTCACGCGGTCCTGGGGCTGGTTGTAGGTGCGGATCTTCTCGGAGCGGTTGCCGTGCCCGATCTGGGAGAGGCGCTCCGCGCCCTGCTCCTCCTGCTGCTTCTCGAGCTCCATCTGGTACAGGCGGGCGCGGAGCATCTCCATGCAGACCGCGCGGTTCTGGATCTGGGAGCGCTGGTCCTGCGACTGGACGACCGTGTTGGTGGGCAGGTGCGTGATGCGCACGGCCGAGTAGGTCGTGTTGACGCCCTGGCCGCCGGGGCCGGAGGCGCAGTAGGTGTCTATGCGCAGGTCCTCGTCCTTGATCTCGATGTCGATGTCCTCGGCCTCGGGCAGGACCGCGACGGTGGCCGTGGAGGTCTGGATGCGGCCCTGGCTCTCGGTCTTGGGGATGCGCTGCACGCGGTGCACGCCGCTCTCGTACTTCATGACCGAGTAGACCTTGTCGCCCATGACCTTGAACTCGATGGTCTTGAAGCCGCCCGCGTCGCTCGGGGAGGAGGACAGGACCTCGATCTTCCACTTGCGCGACTGCGCGAAGCGCTCGTACATGGCGAACAGGTCGCCGGCGAAGATGGCGGCCTCGTCGCCGCCGACGCCGGCCCTGATCTCGACGATCGTGTCCTTCTCGTCGTTGGGGTCGCCGGGGATGAGCATGATCTTGATCTCGTCCTCGAGGCCGGGCAGCTTCTGCTCGTTCTCGGAGATGTCCTCCTGCAGCATCTCCTTCTCCTCGGCGTCCGCAGCCTCGTGCAGCATCTCCTTTGCCGCCTCGATGTCGTCGAGCGCCTGCAGGTACTCCCGCGCCTTGGCCACGAGCTCCGCCTGGCTGGCGTGCTCCTTCGCGATGCGCGCGTACTCCTTGGGGTCCGAGGCGATGGCGGGGTCCATCATCTTCTTCTCGAGCTCCTCGTACGCGGCGATGATCTTCTCAAGCTTATCGCCCATGATGCACAGCTCCTCAAGGTAGGTCCCGCCGGCGCGCCCGGCGGTCGAGTGTTCAGCGTAAGAAGTCTACCACCTGCGCTGCCAGCCCATACGCCGCCCGCCGCGGCGCCGGCGCTCTCCACAATCGGCCGGGGCTACCTCGACGCGAGCTCCTCGCCCATCGCGAGCCCCATCACCGACGCCATCATGAGCCCGCGCGTCCAGCCGGAGGAGTCTCCCAGGCAGTGGAGGCCGGAGACGTTGGTGTCGAGGTGGGCGTCCATCATGACGCGATTGCTGTAGAACTTGAGCTCGGGCGCGTAGAGGAGCGTCTCGCTGCTGGCGAAGCCCGGCACCACGCGGTCGACGGCCTGCATGAAGGCGACGATGTTGGTCATCGCGCGGTACGGCATGGCGCTCGTCACGTCCCCGGCGCAGGCGTCGGGGAGGGTGGGGACCACGTTGGAGCGCGTGAGCTCCTCGGGCCAGGTGCGCTTGCCGTCGAGCACGTCGCCGAAGCGCTGGACCAGGATGTGGCCCGCGCCGAGCATGTTCATGAGCTCGCCCACGTGCCGCGCGTAGTCGATGGGCCTGTCGAACGGCTCCCTGAAGCTCTGCGAGCAGAGGACCGCCAGGTTGGTGTTGGGGCTCTTGCGCCCCTTGTAGCTGTGGCCGTTGACCACGGCGAGGCCCCCGTCGTAGTTCTCCTGGCTCACGAAGCCGCCCGGGTTCTGGCAGAAGGTGCGCACCTTGTCGCGGAACGGGTTGGGATAGCCCACGAGCTTGCTCTCGTACAGGACGTTGTTGACGTCCTCCATGACCTCGTTCCTGACCTCGACGCGCACGCCCATGTCGACCGGCCCCGGCTCGTGGGCGACGCCGTGCTCGTCGCACATGCGCTCGAGCCAGGCTGCGCCGCGCCGCCCCGTCGCGACGACGGTCTCCCGCGCGCGGAGCTCGACCTCGCCCGCAGGCCCGCGCACCCGCGCCCCCAGGCAGCGCCCACCCTCGACCATGACCTCGAGGCACTCGTGCTCGAAGAGGACCTCGACGCCGGACTCGAGCAGGCGCCGCTCGATCGCGAGGTAGATCCTCTGGGCGCACTCCGTGCCGAGGTGGCGGACCGGGCAGTCCACGAGCTTGAGCCCGGCCCGGATGGCGCGGCGCCGGATGTCGGCGACGAGCTCGGGCGAGCCCGTGCCCCAGGTGCGCGCGTCGGCCCCGAAGCCGAGGTAGGCGTCGTCGACGCGCCCGATCGCATCCTGGACGAAGTCGCGGCCGAGGAGCTCGGGGAGGTCGCCGCCCACCTCGCAGGAGAGCGAGAGCTTGCCGTCGGAGAAGGCCCCGGCGCCCGCGAAGCCCGTGGTGATGCGACAGGGGTGGCAGTGGGCGCAGCCTCCCCCCGACGCCTTGGGGCAGCGCCTCCGCTCGATGGGCAGCCCCCGCTCGACGATGGTGACGCGGCGCGCGCCGCCGTGGGCGAGAAGCCCCAGCGCGCAGAAGATGCCCGCCGGGCCCGCCCCCACGACGAGCACGTCCACGTCCCTGACCGACGCGTCCGGACGCGCGGCGGGCGCGCCGGAGACCCCCTGTGCCATGGCGACCCCCTGTCCCGTGACGGCGCGGGCGGGGCCCGCGGGGCACCAAAGTATAATGGTGCGGCCCAAGCACTATGGCGCCGGCGGGACGGACGGTCCCACCGATGGCGCCGGAAGGGAGACCCTTGCCCCAGGACACGAGGCCGCTGCCGTTCACGGTGGACGGGCGGCCCTACTACACGCTCTCCTCGTACGACCCCGTCAGGATCGAGGTCTACGTCCCCAAGGTCACGGACGAGGACGTGAGCTATGCGCTCGACGGCATGGTCCGAGACCTCGGCGGGACCGTGGCCGACCTCGACGACCCCCAGTGGCTGCAGGCCCACTTCCACGGCGCCCGCGACCTCGGCCAGCTGCGCTCGGCGGTGCGCTCCCAGGTGAGCGCCTCCAACAACCTGGCCGTGAGGGACCAGGTCATATCCCAGACGCTCGCGGCGCTCGCCGCCCGGCTCGTCCAGCGCGTCCCCGCCGACGCCGTGGAGAGGACGCGCGAGCAGATCCGCGCGCAGGCCGACGCCCGGCTCCGGGAGCGGGGCCGCTCGCTCGACGAGCACGAGGGCGGCTCCTCGCCCCTCTCGGACCTCATCGACGAGGAGGCCCTCGCCGCCACCGAGCAGGCGGCGGCCCTCGAGGCCCTCGCGACCAAGCGCGCGCTCGAGGTCGCCGACGACGAGCTGCCGGACCTCCTCGGCGCCGACCCCGAGTCGGCGCGCCGCGTCGTGGAGCGGGCGCGCGAGGCGGGGACCCTCGACGACGTGCGCCGGCTCGCGGTGAGGAACAAGGCCTGCCGGCTCGCCGTCTCCGAGGCCTCCGTCGAGTGGCACCGCGAGAGCGACCGGGAGGCCGCCGAGCGCGTCGCCCAGATGCGCGCGGCCCGCGCGGCGCACGCCCCCCAGGGCGGCCCCGACAACCCCGCCGGCGCCGGCGAGCTCAGGCTGGTGTGACGGCCATGGCGACGCAACCCAGGGAGGTCCGCATCGTCTGCGGCCTCGGAAACCCAGGCGAGGAGTACGAGCGCACCCGCCACAACGCCGGCTTCGCGACCGTCGACGCCCTCGCGCGGCGCGCGGACGTCCGCTACTGGAAGAGCGAGGCGGGCGCGCTGGTGGCCCTCTACCCCGTGCGCTCGCAGGACGGCTCGGAGCGCACGGTCCTTCTCGCAAAGCCCGAGAGCTACATGAACACGAGCGGCGGCCCGCTCTCCAAGCTCATGCGCGCCCACCACGTCTCTCCCCAGGAGGTCCTCGTCGTCCACGACGAGGTGGACCTGGCGCCTGGCGTGCTCGAGGTCAAGTTCGGAGGGGGGCTCAACGCCCACAACGGCCTCCGGTCAATCGCGAGCAAGCTCGGGACCCGCGACTTCGCGCGGCTGCGCTTCGGCACGGGACGCCCGCCCGGAAGGATGTCGGTGGCCGACTGGGCGCTGCGCACCCACAAGGGCTCCTACCTCGAGGAGTTCCTCGCCGAGGCCGAGGACGCGGCGGACCTGGCCGCGCTCTGCCTCGAGCGCGGCGTGGGGGCGTGCCTGGGCAGGCGCTAGGGCGGGCGCCAGGGCCACGCCCGCGGGCGCTCGCGCCCTGCTCGCAAGGCCGGCCTTGCATTCGTTACGAAAGAGTACTATGGAGAAGGTCTTTTGCCGCGGGTGCGCTGTCCCCGCGGCATGTGGTGGGCGCCATCCGCGCGCGGGGAGCGCGCAGGCGGCGCCCGGAAGTATTGGGAGAGGAGTTCGTTGATGTACAAAATCCTCGATAAGACGCAGTTCTCGGAGAAGGTGTTCAAGTTCCGCATCGAGGCGCCCCAGATGGCGCGCCACGCGCACGCAGGCCAGTTCCTGATGGTGCGCGCCAACGAGACGGGCGAGCGCGTCCCCTTCACCTTCGCGGACTGGAACCCCGAGGAGGGCTGGGTCGAGTTCATCTTCATGGTGGTCGGCAAGACCACGATGATGCTCTCGACCTACGAGGTGGGCGACTGCATCCAGGACGTCACCGGCCCGCTCGGCCAGCCGAGCGAGTTCGGCAAGGGCAAGTGGTGCGTCATCGGCGGCGGCGTCGGCCTGGCCATCGCCTTCCCGATCACGCGCCAGCTGGTCGAGAGCGGCATGGAGGTCCACGCCATC
Source organism: Olsenella sp. (assembly GCA_036454645.1). Taxonomy (GTDB): domain Bacteria; phylum Actinomycetota; class Coriobacteriia; order Coriobacteriales; family Atopobiaceae; genus Olsenella_K. Next base: position 17,547 of record JAZHSQ010000005.1, read on the forward strand.
ATGGGCGCCCGCACGAAGGACCTGCTCCTGCTCGAGGACCAGTTCCGCTCCATCCTCCCGGACGACCACATCCACATCACCACGGATGACGGCTCCTACGGCGAGAAGGGCGTCGTCACCGCGCCCGAGGACCGTCTGCTCGAGTCCGGCGCCGCCGACCACGTCTTCTGCGTCGGCCCCGTCCCGATGATGAAGTTCGCCACCCTGACCGCCGTCAAGCACGGCACCCCCATCCTCGCCTCGCTCAACCCCATCATGGTCGACGGCACCGGCATGTGCGGCTGCTGCCGCGTCGAGGTCGGCGGGGAGACCAAGTTCGCCTGCGTCGATGGCCCCGACTTCGACGCGAGCAAGGTCAACTGGGACGACCTGCGCGCACGCCAGGCCGCCTATCGTACCGAGGAAGGACAGGCCATCAAGGCCTATGAGGAGGCGAGGTGCGCATGCCGCAAGTAAATGGTCGCTACGTCCCTAACGTAAAGGCCCCCAGGACCCCGGCCAACGAAGAGGACCCCATCGAGCGCGCCAAGGACTTCCGCCCCGTCGACAAGGGCTTCACCAAGGAGATGGCGCTCGCCGAGGCCAACCGCTGCCTCGACTGCAAGAAGCCCCTGTGCGTCCAGGGCTGCCCCGTCAACATCAACATCCCGGCCTTCATCGAGGCCATCCGCGCCGAGGAGTTCGGCCGCGGCCTCGACATCATCCACGAGTCCTCGATGCTGCCCGCCATCTGCGGCCGCGTCTGCCCGCAGGAGACCCAGTGCGAGGGCCGCTGCATCATGGGCAAGCGCAGCGAGCCGGTCGCCATCGGCCAGCTCGAGCGCTTCCTCGGCGACCAGCCCGAGCTCGCCTCCGAGCCCAAGATGGCCCCCAAGAACGGCAAGAAGGTCGCCGTCATCGGCGCCGGCCCCTCCGGCATCACCTGCGCCGGCGAGCTCGCCCGCAACGGCTTCGACGTCACGGTCTTCGAGGCCTTCTTCACCGGCGGCGGCGTCCTCGCCTACGGCATCCCCGAGTTCCGCCTGCCCAAGGCGGTCGTGAAGCGCGAGATCGACGGCCTCGAGAAGCTCGGCGTCAAGTTCGAGTACAACTCCGTCGTCGGCCGCATCACCGACGCGGAGGAGCTCTTCGGCGAGTACGGCTTCGACGCCATGTACATCGCCACGGGCGCCGGCCTCCCCAAGATGCTCAACATCCCGGGCGAGAACCTCCCCAACGTCTTCTTCGCCAACGAGTACCTGACGCGCGTCAACCTCATGAAGGCCAACCGCTTCCCCGAGTACGACACGCCGACCAAGCGCGCCAAGAACGTCGTCGTCTTCGGCGGCGGCAACGTGGCCATGGACTCCGTCCGCACCGCGCTGCGCCTGGGCGCCGAGTCCGTCACGCTGTGCTACCGCCGCACCGAGGCCGAGATGCCCGCGCGTCGCGCCGAGGTCGAGCATGCCAAGGCCGAGGGCGTCAAGATCCACGAGCTCGCCAGCCCGCTCGAGTTCGTCGCGGGCGAGGACGGCTCCGTCGCCTTCGTGAAGGTCCAGAACATGGAGCTCGGCGAGCCGGACGCCTCCGGCCGCCGTCGCCCGGTGCCCATCGAGGGCTCCGTCGACATGCTCCCCTGCGACCTCGGCATCTCCGCGATCGGCACCAACGCCAACCCGATCGCCAAGCTGATCGGGCCCGAGAAGGTCAACCAGTGGGGCTACATCGAGGCCGACGAGGTCACCGGCCAGACCTCCGACCCGAGGATCTGGGCCGGCGGCGACATCGTCACCGGTGCCGCCACGGTCATCCTGGCCATGGGCGCCGGCAAGGCCGCCGCGGCCGACATGACCGCGAAGCTCTCCTCGACCCCCGAGTAGGGACCCGCGCCGCACCTCCGGGCGCAGGCGAGAAGAACGTGCAAGACGGGAGCCGCCCCGGGCCGCGATGGCCCGGGGCGGCTCCCCGCATGTGGCGGCAGGCGCCGCGCGCCCTTCTCGCCCGCGCCTGCCCCGCCTGGGGCGGGCGCGGGCCTAGAGGGCGGCCCCGAGGACGACGAGCGCACAGGCGAGGGCGACGGTCGCCCGGTCGGCGCCCGCGAGCGGGTAGCGGCGGTAGCTGCTCTCGCGCGTCCTCAGGTAGAAGCCGCGCTGCTCAGCGGCGAGCGCGGTCGCGTCCGTCTTGCCCACGGAGCCGACCAGCAGCGGGACGCACAGCGGCAGCATCAGGCGCAGCTTGCGGAAGGGGTTCTTGGTGTCGTACTCGACGCCGCGGGCCGTCTGCGCCTCCATGATCGCGTTCATCTCCTGTCCGAAGACGGGCACGAAGCGCAGGGCCGTGGTGAAGGTGAAGGCGTAGCGGTACGGGACGTGCAGGACCTCGACGCAGGCGTTCGCCAGGTCGTTCAGGCGCGTCACGGTGAGCACGAGGATCAGCGGCAGGGCCACGCCGAGCAGGCGCAGGCACGCCTTGCCGCCCGAGGTCAGCCCGTCCGTCGTCATCCACAGCAGGACGTGGTCGCCCCCGGTGACGAAGGCGCACTGCAGGGCGAGCATCACCGCTGCGACCGGCATCAGCACCTTGAGGATCGACCGCAGCCTGTCGGAGACGCCCGCATAGGCCCCCAGCGCGAGCGTCAGGGCGAGAATCGCCGCGAGGACGGCCCAGGTGTCGGCGAGGAAGGTCGCCACGATGATGCCGGTGGCGAGCGCGAGCTTCGCCACCGGGTTCAGCCGGTGGAGGAGGGTGTCGCCCTCGACGTAGTCGATGACCCTAACCATTGCGCACCATCTCCCCTATCGCGTCGACCAGGTCCCCCACCTGCGTGCGCCCGCCGAGGCGCACGTCCACGTCGGCGGCGAGCGCGGCGGAGAGCCGCGCGACCTCCGGCGCCCTCAGGCTCGCCCGGGCGAGGAGGTCGTCCTGGGCGAAGACCTCCTCCGTGGGCCCGCGCCCCACCACCCGGCCGTCCGCCATCACGAGGACGCGCTCGGCGAAGTCGGAGACGACCTCCATGTCGTGGCAGACCATCACGACGGCGCAGCCCCTCTCGGCCAGCTCGCGCACGGTGTCCATCACCGTCATGCACTCGCGGTAGTCGAGGCCGGCGGTCGGCTCGTCGAGGAGGACGACGCGCGGGTCCATCACCACGACCGAGGCGAGGGCCACCATCTGCCGCTGGCCGCGCGAGAGCGCGAAGGGCGACTCGTCGGCGGGCAGCCCGAAGCGCTCCACGACCCTCCCCGCCCTGGCCAGCGCCTCCTCGCGCGCGACCCCGTGCAGCTCGGGGCCGAAGGCGACCTCGTCGATCACCGTGTTCTTGCAGAGCTGGCGGTCGGGGTTCTGGAAGAGCGTCGAGACCTCCCGCGCGAGGGTCGAGATCGGCGTCTTGCGGGTGTCCATCCCCGCCATCAGCACGCGCCCCTCCGCGGGGCGCAGCAGCCCATTCAGGAGCTTGGTCAGGGTCGTCTTGCCGGCGCCGTTCTGCCCGATCACCCCGACGAGCTCGCCGGGGTAGACGCACATGTCCACGCCGCTCACGCCGTCGCCGGTGCCCGCGTAGGAGAAGCCCACGCCCTCCAGGCAGACCACGGGGTCGGCGCCCTCGGCGTGCGGGCGGCCCGCCGGCGCGTGCGGCGAGCGTGCGGAGCGCCCGGCGGCGCCCGAGGCCCCACCCCGCACGCCGGCGTCCGCGGGCGCGAGGAGCGCCGCCACGGCGTCGTGCGCCTCGGCGACGGTGAGGCTCGGCGGGGTCCCCGGCGCGAGCAGGCCCTTCTCCGCCAGGGAGTTGGTCACGCGCGCCACGCGCGGGCTGTCGACGCCCATGGAGCGCAGCTCCGCGCCGTGGGCGAAGACCTCGCGCGGGGTGCCGTCGAGCTCGACCCTGCCGTGCGACATCACGACCACGCGGTCGCAGTGCTCCGCGAGCAGGGCGACCTTCTGCTCGATCACGACGACGGCGATGCCCTCGCGCTCGCGGACGTCCCGCAGCGTCTCGAAGACGAGCTCGGAGCTCGCGGGGTCGAGGGCCGCCGTCGGCTCGTCCAGCACCAGCGCGCGCGGGCGCAGCGCCAGGATGGCGGCGATCGCGACCTTCTGCTTCTGGCCGCCGGAGAGCGTCGAGATCTCGCGGTGCCTCAGGCCGGAGGCACCCACGGTGGAGAGGGCCTCCTCCACGCGCGCCGGGATCTGCTCGTGCGGCACGCCGAAGTTCTCGAGCCCGAAGAGCATCTCGTCCTCGACCACGGACGCGACCATCTGCGCGTCGATGTCCTGCAGGACGCTGCCCACGACGCGCGAGATGTCCGTGAGGCTCGCCTCGCAGGTGTCGCGCCCGTCGACCAGCGTCGCCCCGTAGAGGCTGCCGGCGAAGTGGTGCGGGATGGCCCCCGACATGGCGGCCGCCAGGGTGGACTTGCCCGCGCCGGAGGGGCCGATGACGCCCACGAACTCGCCGGCGGCCACGTCGAGCGTCACGTGCTCGAGCGAAGGGGTGGGGGCGCCGGCGTAGGCGAAGCTCACGTCGCGCATCTGGATGATCGGGTCTCGCTGCAAGGTCGTAGCTCCTCAGTCGGGTGTGTTCGTGGGCGGCGCGGCGCGCCGCTGCGGGCGCCCGGAGCGTCCCGGGCGCCCCTGGCGCCTCGCTCCGGGTGCGCTAGGCGCGGTGGAGGACCATGGAGAGCGGGAGGACGAGCGCCTGGACGACGATCGCGTTGAAGACCGCGGTGCCGAGGACGATGGGGGCCTTCACGAGCGCGGTCGCGACGGCGGCGCCCATGACGACGGAGCCGAGCACGGCGAAGAGCGCGCCGGAGACGAGCGTCGCGACGAAGGCCGCGACCAGCGGCGCCGCCGCGGCGCGGAGGCCGTCCCTCGTCATCAGGCGAACGACGCCGTACATGGCGAGGGCGCCCGCGAGCTCGGTCACGAAGTTGAGCCCCGGGATCGAGGTGGAGAGCTGGATCACCGCGGCGGAGAGCAGGCCGTAGAGGGCGGCCTGGCTCGCGCGGGCGTCGGTCAGGAGGATCGCGAGCGCGTAGGCGGAGATGATGAACTGCGGCTTGATGCCGACGGCCGCCAGGGCGTTGCCGACCGTCATGTTCAGGATCGTGCCGGCGGCGAGCAGGACGGCCAGCAGCACCAGCGAGGAGACGTCCAGGACGCCGCGCTGCCTCGCCCCCTCGGAGACGGTGCGGACGGCGGTTGCGGTTGCGGTGGTCTGCTCGGTCATGGTGTCAGCCTCTCTCTGGGATTCGGGCGCGGGCCCGAGGGCTTGGGCGCAGTAGCTAGGGATCCGGTACGCACAAAAAAGAGGCCCCCGGTCTCCCGGGGGCCTCCCTGCGCCCCTTTGACGTGGCGCACGAGCCTCACAGTCGACCGACGGCAAGGACGGGGCACCACCACCAGCTCATGTTGGAACGAACGTCGATCATGCCGGCCATGGTGCACCTCCTCGCCTGGGTCTGCCCGTGCATTGCTGCGCACTATACGCCGCGCCTCCCGGCCCGCGCAAGCCGGATCGCCGAGAAAACCCGCCCGACCCGAGCTTGTAACACGCAAGAAAAGCGCACGCGAAGCCACCGGCCGCCACGGCGGCCGACGCCGCGCCCCGGGGGCCGCGAACGGACCTCTACCTGTTGGCCTTGAGGGTCGCGAACATGCGCGCGTCGTGGTCCTTCACGAAGGAGATGAACCTGCCCTCGTGATAGGCGAGCCGCGCGTTCTTGGTCTTGATGGGGTTCAGCATGGTCCGCATCATGAGGGTGCGCGGGCGGGCGAGCCTCACGGCGAGCTGCGCGCGATCGCTCGTGATCATCTGCTCGATCAGCCTGAGCTTCTCGTCCATCGGGTAGGTGCACTCGGGGTTGCAGACGTTCTCGATGCAGCCGACCAGCCGCTCGACGTAGCGACGCTGCACGACCTCCATGCTCGCAGGGTCCCCGTCGAGGCCCCAGTGGTGGTAGAGGTCGAGCATCCAGCCGTGCTCCTCCTCGCGCTTCTCGTACATGTCCGGACGCCAGCGGCTCGTCTCGGACTCGCTGCGCTGCCGGATGAAGTGGTAGTAGGGGCACTCGATCACGCCGACGCGCTCCACGTCGCGGATGTAGTCGAGCACGAACGGGAAGTCGTCCCAGAAGGTGTCCCTGAAGCGGATGCCGAGCCGCTCGATGCGCTCGCGCAGGAAGAGCTTGTTCCAGGGCGGGTAGAGCAGGTTCTGGTCGAAGAGCTGCCAGGCCGCCGCGCGGAACTCCTGCTGGGTGGCGTAGACGGCCGAGGGGCGGCTCTTGACCTCGGAGGTGTGCTGGCTCTCCTCGCCGTAGTAGGTGTCGATGTAGAAGCCGGAGACGACGAGCTCGAGGCTGTCGCGCTCGGCGAGCGCGACCATGTCCTCGAGCATGGTCTCCTCGGCCCAGTCGTCGGCGTCCATGAAGTAGACGTACTTGCCGCGCGCGTGCGAAAGCGCGAGGTTGCGCGCCGCGGGAGCGCCGCCGTTCTCGGTGTGGAAGTCAACGATGCGCAGGTCGTGCCTGGTGCACTGGCGGATGACGTCGCCCGTGCGGTCGGTGGAGCCGTCGTCCACCACGAGCAGCTCGAAGTCCGTGAGCGTCTGGCGCTGGAGTGACTCGATGGCCCTGCGCACGTACCCCTCGACGTTGTACGCCGGGATGATGACGGAAACCATGGGATAGCACTTGTCACCTAACGGCATTCACTACCTGCTTCGATATGGGTTCAGCTAAATGACAAGAACTAATCTACCAGCACCCCTCGGGGCGCATGCCGAAAGGCCACGCGGCCCGTCCGAATTCAAACGAAGCACAAATCGCCAGGACGCGCCGCCCGCGCGAGTGCTACCACAGCCGCTCGAGGGAGCCCGCAGGGTATGAGACGCCCTCGAGGACGAGCCCGGAGGCCGGAGCCGTCGGCCCCGCGGCGGCCCTGTCGCGCGCCGCGAGCGCGGAGGCGAGCCACGCGGCCCCGCGGCGGCCGCGCCCGACCTCCACCAGCGAGCCCACGATGACCCTGACCATGTTGTGCAGGAAGGCGTTTCCCGCCACGTCCACGCACACGAGCGGCTCCCCCGCCTCGACGACCCGGCTGACCTCGACGGAGCGCAGGTAGCGCGAGGTCGATCGTCCGGCCTCCTCCATGAGGTTGGCCGACGAGGCCTTGCAGAAGCTCCTGAAGTCGTGCTCGCCGACGAGCGCGCGCGCCGCCTCGCCCATGGCGTCGGGGTCGAGCTCGCCCCTGAACCACCAGCTGTGGTCCCAGGCGAGAACGGGACGGGCGTTGCCCGTCGCTATCCGGTAGCGGTAGCGACGCTCGAGCGCGTCGAAGCGGGCGGAGAATCCCGCGCGCGCCGAGAGGACCCCACGAACGGAGACGTCCTCGGGCGTGAGCGCCATGAGCGAGCGCGCGAGCCTCCGCGCCTCGCGCCCCTCGAGCTCCCCCTCCGCGAGCGGCACGGACACGTACTGCCCGAGCGCCGACACCCCGGCGTCGGTCCTGCCGGCGCACTCCATCTCGACCGGGCGGTGCAGCAGCGTCTCGACCGCGCGGCGGAGCTCGCCCTCGACGGTCCTCTCGCCCGGCTGCTCCGCGTACCCCGAGAAGGCCGCGCCTCGGTAGCCGACCTCGAGGACGAGGGTCGAGGCCGCCGGCATGCCGCCCACGGTCGCCACCCGCCGCTCCGGCTGGGGCCCACGACGCGCGAGGGGCTCCGCGAGGCCCTCGCACCTCTCGGCTGGTGTCACGTCCACGCCTCTCCCCTTCCTGCCCTCACACGGTCGCTACGTCCCTCAGAGCCTAGTCCATCGGCACGAAAAAGGGGACCCCGATCTCTCGGGGTCCCCCAGGTGGTGCTTCGCGGGAGCGCTACTCGGCGTCGCCCTCGGCGGCCTCGGCCTCGGTAGCCTCGACGGCCTCGGTCTCGGCGGGAGCCTCGACCGGCTCGACCTTGGAGACGGTGGCGGCCTGCTTGGGGGCCACGGCCTCGGTCACGAGCTCGATAATGACGACCTCGGCGTTGTCGCCCTTGCGGGGGCCGAGCTTCATGATGCGGGTGTAGCCGCCGTTGCGGTCGGCCCACATGCCCTGCGCGGCCTTCTCGAAGACCTCGCGGACGATCTCCTTGTCGCCCACCTTGGCGATGGCAAGGCGACGGGAGGCGAGGTCGCCCTTCTTGGCCCAGGTGATGACGCGGTCGACGTCGCTGCGAATCGCCTTGGCGCGCGGCTCGAGCGTCTTGATGCGGTCGTTGGCGAGCAGGGCGGCGACGAGGCTCTTCTTCATCGCCTTGGTATGGCTGGCGTCGGTGCCGAGCTTCATGCCCCTCTTCTTGTTGTGCCTCATGGTCTAGTTGCTCCTAACAAATTCTAACGGCGTGTCCTAGGCCTTGAGGCCAAGGCCCATGGCCTCGAGCTTGTCCTTGACTTCCTCGATGGACTTGACGCCAAAGTTACGAATGTTCAGAAGGTCGTTCTCAGAGAACTCGACGAGCTGGCGCACGGAGTGGATCCCGGCGCGCTTGAGGCAGTTGTAGGAGCGGACGGAGAGGTCCAGGTCCTCGATCTGCTTGTCAAGCTCGGTGTTGTCCTCCTCGGTGCCCGTGGCGAAGATCGAGGCGTCCTCGACGGGCTCGTCCTCGTCGGCCAGGCCCATGAACGCCGTCATGTGCTGGTTGATGATGTTGGCGGCCTCGACCACGGCGTCGCGCGGGGAGATGGAGCCGTTGGTCTCCACCTCGAGGACGAGACGGTCGTAGTCGGTGTGCTGCCCGACGCGGCAGGGCTCGACGACCTTGGCGCACCTGACGACCGGGGAGTAGAGCGAGTCGACGTCGATGAGGCCAATGGGGTCCCCCTCGCGCTCGTTCCTCTCGCCGGAGACGTAGCCGCGGCCGGTCCCGATGCGCATCTGCATCGTGAGGTGGGCGCCCTCGCCGAGCGTGCAGACGAGGTGCTCGGGGTTCACGAGCTCGAACTCCGCCGGCACGACGAAGTCCCCGCCGGTGACCTTCGCGGGTCCGTCGATGTTGATGGTCGCGACGGCCTCGTCGCCCGTGCCCATGTCACGGAAGACGAGCCCCTTCACGTTGAGAACAATGTCGGTGACGTCCTCGTAGACGCCAGGGACGGTGGTGAACTCATGCTGAACGCCGTCAATCTGGATGGCCTGGACGGCCGCACCCTCGAGGGAGGAGAGCAACACGCGTCGCAGCGAGTTACCAAGCGTGTCGCCATAGCCGCGCTCAAGTGGCTCGGCCGTGACGCGCGCGAGGTTGTCGCTGATCTCTTCCACCGACACCTCAGGTCGGATGAATTCGGACATGTATACCTCCAACCAGGTATCTGCTACTTGGAGTACAGGTTGACGATGAGCTGCGCGTCGATGTCCAGGTCGATCTGGTCGCGCGTCGGGAGCTGCAGGACGGTGCCCTGGAGCTTCTCGAGGTCAACCTCGAGCCAGGAGGGGACGGCCATGTGCTCAGTGGCGATCAGCGCCTCCTTGATGGGGAGGAGGTCCTTGAACTTGGGGGCCACGGCGACGACGTCGCCGGCCTTCACCTGGTAGGAGGGGATGTCCACGCGACGGCCATTGACGGTGATGTGGCCGTGGCGGACGGTCTGGCGGGCCTCCTTGCGGGTCCTGGCGAACCCGAGGCGGAAGACCACGTTGTCGAGGCGGGACTCGAGGATCGTCATCAGGTTGTCGCCCGTGATGCCCTCAACGCGAAGCGCCTTGTCGTAGTACGCGCGGAACTGCTTCTCCAGAACGCCGTAGATGAACTTGGCCTTCTGCTTCTCGCGCAGCTGCAGGCCGTACTCGCTCTCCTGGCGGCGACGGCGCCTGGGCTGGCGCTTGGATTCCTTGTTGATGCCCATAACCACGGGGTCGATGCCGAGCTGACGGCACCTCTTGAGGACAGGGGTCCTATCTACTGCCATTGCTTCTGTCCTTCCTTACTACACGCGACGGCGCTTCATCGGGCGGCAGCCGTTGTGCGCGATCGGGGTCTTGTCCTGGATGCCGGAAACCTCGAGGCCGGCGGCCTGGAGGGAGCGGATTGCGGTCTCGCGGCCGGAGCCGGGGCCCTTGACGAAGACCTGGACCTTGTGGAGGCCGTGCTCCATGGCAGCCTTGGCGCACGCCTCGGCGGCCACCTGGGCAGCGAACGGCGTGGACTTGCGGGAGCCCTTGAAGCCCACGGTGCCGCCGGACTGCCAGGCGATGACGTTGCCCTGCGGGTCGGTGATGGAGATGATCGTGTTGTTGAACGTGCTCTTGATGTGAGCCTGGCCCACGGCGATGTTCTTGCGCTCTGCGCGGCGCACGTGCTGGGTGCGCTGGTTCTTCTTCTGAGGCATGCTCTACTCCCTTACGCCTTCTTCTTTGCACCGATCTGACGCTTCTTGCCCTTGCGGGTGCGTGCGTTGGTGTGGGTGCGCTGGCCGTGGACAGGGAGGCCCTTGCGGTGACGAAGGCCGCGGTAGCAGCCAATCTCCATCAGGCGGGCGGTGTTCTGGCGCACCTCGCGGCGAAGGTCGCCCTCGGTGGTGTAGTTCGCGTCGATGAAGTCACGAATCTTCGTGACCTCCTCCTCGGTGAGGTCCTTGACGCGGGTGGAAGGGTCGACGCCGGTGCCGGCGCAGATCTTCTTGGCCCTTGCGGGGCCGATGCCGTACAGGTAAGTAAGGCCAACCTCAGTACGCTTGTCGTTCGGGAGGTCGACGCCATTGATACGTGCCAACTTCGAGCTCCTCTCTTAACCCTGACGCTGCTTGTGGCGCGGGTTTTCGCAGATGACGTAAACCTTGCCGTGGCGACGGATGATCTTGCACTTGTCGCACATCTTCTTGACAGAAGGACGTACCTTCATCGTTCTTCCTTCCTACAGTGCTTATACGATCTATGTACTCGCGCAGCCGCTCGCGTTGTTTCCAAAGGCTGCTGGGGCCTCTGGGCCCTACTTGTAGCGGTAGGTGATCCGGCCCTTGGTGAGGTCGTAGGGCGACATCCCGACGACGACCTTGTCACCCGGCAGGATCCTGATGTAGTTCATCCGGATCTTGCCCGAGATGGTGCACATGATGACCTTGCCGTTCTCGAGCTCGACGTTGAACATGGCGTTGGGGAGGGGCTCCACGACCTTGCCCTCAAGCTCAATTGCGTCCTGTTTGCTCACGCTGGACACCTTTCCTACCTATTGACAGCAACTGTATATCCTACATAAACGACACGGGGAAGTCCACGTTGCATCTTTTCAACACAACGTGGACTCCCCCTCGGAGCTGGGCCTTAGCCTACTCCCTGCCGCCCTCCATGTCGCACCACGGACCCTGGTCGTCCGACGTGAGCACGACGGGGCCGTCCTTGGTGATGCCGATGGTGTTCTCGTAGTGTGCGGCGGGCAGGCCGTCGGCCGTCTGGACAGTCCAGCCGTTGCTCAGCACGCGCGTGCGGTACGTCCCGAGCGTAACCATGGGCTCTATCGCGATGACCATGCCGACCTGCAGCCTAACGCCCCTCCCCCGCTTGCCGAAGTTGGGTACGGCGGGGTCCTCCTGCATCCTGTGCCCCACGCCGTGGCCCACGTAGTCGCGGACGACCCCGTAGCCGTTGCGCTCGGCGAGCGTCTGGACGGCGTAGCCGATGTCCCCGACGTGGTTGCCGGGCACGGCCTGCTCGATGCCCGCCTTGAGGCAGTCACGCGTGACCTCGCAGAGGCCGCGGATCTCGTCGGAGACCTCGCCCACCAGGAAGGTCCAGGCGTTGTCCCCCGCCCAGCCCCCCTTGTTGGCGCCGGTGTCGATCGAGACGATGTCGCCGCTTTTGAGGATGGCGTCAGGAGAGGGGATGCCGTGGACGACCTGCTCGTTCACCGACGCGCACACGCTCGCCGGGAACCCCCCGAACCCCTTGAACCCGGGGGTCGCGCCGTGGAGCCTGATGAAGCTCTCGACCACGCGGTCTATCTCCTGCGTGCTGACGCCCGGCTTGCACATGGAGCCGGCCCGCCTCAGCGCGGACTTCGAGAGGGTGCCGGCCGTGGCGCGGTACCCCTCCATCTCCTCTGCCGTCTTGATGTGGATCATGAAAGGTGGAGCTCCCTCTTGACGTCGGCGTAGACCTCGTCGACCGGGCGGTCGCCGTCGACCTTCAGGAGCTTGTGCTGGCCGCCGTAGTACTCGATGAGCGGCGCCGTCTGGCTCTGGTAGGTGTCGAGGCGGTGCTGAATCGTCTCGGGCTTGTCGTCGTCGCGTTGGTACATCTCGCCGCCGCAGCGCGGGCACCTCTCGGTGCCGGCCGGCGCGGTGTAGCCGCAGCTCTTGCAGGTCCTGCGCGAGGAGAGCCTCTTCACGATGACGTCGGAGGCCACGTCGATGAGGAGCGCCCCGTCCAGAGCGATGCCGGCGCTCGAGAGCTCGGAGTCAAGGCTCACTGCCTGCGCGGTGTTGCGGGGGAAGCCGTCGAGGATGAAGCCGCGTTTGGCGTCGTCCTCCTCGAGCCTTTCCTTGACCAGGTCGATCACGAGCTTGTCCGGCACGAGGGAGCCTGCGTCCATGTACTCCTTCGCCTGCTTGCCGAGCTTGGTGCCCGCCTTGACCGCCGCACGGAGGAGGTCGCCGGTCGAGATGTGGGCCACGCCATAGTCACGGACGAGCATCTGGGCCTGCGTTCCCTTGCCTGCGCCAGGGGCGCCGAGAAGAACTATGTTCATGCGCTTTCCTTTCCGTCGCTCATCGAGCGAAGTGCCGTCCTCCTAGTGTACTCGTCTTGCCCGTCGAGGCCGCCATCCCTGGGGCGGGTGGGCGCCTCGCGCCTCCCGCGCGGCTGCGCGACCCCGCCGGATACGAGAAGAGGGCGGAAGCCAAGGCTTCCACCCTCTCGAATCGCATAGCAACGACCCTATCGGAGGCTACTTGAAGAACCCCTCGTAGTTGTGCATCTTGAGCTGGCTCTCCAGCGACGCCAGCGTATCGAGCGCGACTCCCACCATAATCAGGATCGACGTGCCGCCGAACGCCTGGATGAGCGAGTTCGACGTGAACGCGAAGACGATCGAGGGGACCACCGCGACGACCGCCATGAAGACGGCGCCGGGGAGCGTGATGTGGCTGATCACGTTCTTGATGTAGTCGGCCGTCGCCTGGCCCGGCCTCACGCCCGGGATGAAGCCGCCGGACTTGCGAAGCTGGTCCGCCGTCTGCTCCGGGTTGAACACCATGGAGGTGTAGAAGTACGCGAAGAAGACGATCAGCACCACGGAGAGGAGCCAGTTGATCCAGCCGGTCGAGACCGCGTTGGCAAAGGCCTGCATCCAGTGGACGTTGGGGAAGAAGACCGCGATCTGCGCGGGCAGGTACAGGATGGCCGAGGCGAAGATGATCGGCACGACACCGGCCGTGTTCACCTTGATCGGCAGGTAGGTGGACTGCCCGCCCATGATCCTGCGACCCACGACGCGCTTGGCGTACTGGACCGGAATCCTGCGCTGGCCGCGCTCGACGTAGACGATCAGCGGAATGGCAATCAGGATGACCAGCAGCGTCACGACCGTGAGGACGGGCCCGTTAGCGGAGTTCTGCACCGAGCCGATGAGTGCCGTCGGCAGGCCCGCCATTATGTTGGCGAAGATGATCAGGGACATTCCGTTGCCGATGCCGCGCTGGGTGATGACCTCGCCGAGCCACATGATGATGATCGCGCCAGTCAGCAGCGTCCCGACGATGATGACGTCCTCGACGGGCTCGGGGAACCCGATGTTGGAGAAGTCCAGCCCGTACTGGCTGCTCTTGAAGAGGAAGAGGTAGCCGATCGCGTTGAGCAGCGCGAGCGCCACGGTGAGGTAGCGCGTGTACTGCGTGATCTTGCGCTGGCCGGCCTCTCCCTCCTGCGCGAGCTCGGAGAGCGAGGGAATCACCGCCTGGAGCATCTGGAGGATGATCTGGGCGGTGATGTAGGGCATGATGCCCAGGGCAAACACCGACATGCGCGACAGGGCGCCACCCGAGAAGAGGTTGAGCACAGCGATTGCACCGCTGCCGCTCGCCGCCTGGTTGTAAGCGCTCAGCATGCCGGTGACCGGGATGCCGGGCACTGGCAGGTAGGCGCCGAAGCGGTAGATCAGCAGGATGGCGATGGTGAGAAGAATCTTCTCCCGAAGCTCCTTGGCGCGGAATGCGTTGGTGATTGCCTTTAGCACGCGGGTTCTACCTTCCCTCCGGCGGCCTCGATCTTGGCCTTGGCAGAGGCGGACACCTTGTCGACCCTGACGGTCAGCTTCTTGGTGAGCTCACCGTCGCCGAGGACCTTGACGGGGACGTAGTCGTGCTTGATGACGCCCTTGGCGAGGAGGGACTCGGCGTCCACGGTCTCGCCGTCATTGTAGAGGACCTCGAGGCGCGCGACGTTGACGGGGGCGTACTCGACGCGGTTGTGGTTCTTGAAGCCGGGGAGCTTGGGGAGGCGCATAGCGAGCGGCGTCTGGCCGCCCTCGAAGCCCGCGCCCTTGCCGCCGCCGGAGCGGGAGAGCTGGCCCTTGGAGCCGCGGCCCGCGGTCGTGCCATAGCCGGAGCCGTTGCCGCGACCGACGCGCTTGCGAGACTGCCTGGAGCCCTCCGCGGGACGAAGATCATTGAGCTGCATTTGGGTGACTCCTTAGTTTTCCGTGACCTCGACAAGGTGCTTGACCTTGAAGATCATTCCACGAACGCTCGGGTTGTCGGGCAGCACCGAAGTGTCGCCGATCTTGCGGAGACCCATGGCGAAGCAGGTCCTGGTCTGGTCCTTCTTGACCTGGGTGACAGCGCTGCGCACCAGCTTGACGGTGAGCGTCTTCTCGTCTGCCATGGATTAGTCCTCCTTCTTGCTGCCGAACATCTGGCCCACGGTCATGCCGCGGCGCTCGGCGGTCTCCTCGGGGCTGGAGAGCTCCTTGAGGCCCTCGGCGGCAGCCTTGATGATGTTCAGGGCGTTGTCGGTGCCGAGGGACTTCGAGATGACGTTCTTGATGCCGGCCAGCTCGAAGAGCGGACGGACGGGGCCGCCGGCGATGACGCCGGTACCCTCGATGGCGGGCCTGATCATGACGCGGCCCGCGCCGTAGTGGCCCTCGACCCTGTGGGGGATGGTGCCGGACTCGGTGACGGGCACCTTGAACATGTTCTTCTTGGCGTCGTCGACGGCCTTCTGGATGGCCAGGGGCACCTCGGCGGACTTGCCCATGCCGATGCCCACGTTGCCCTTGCCGTCACCGACGGCGACGAGGGCGAGCAGCGACATGCGGCGACCGCCCTTGACCGTCTTGGAGACGCGGTGGATGTAGACGACGCGCTCCTGAAGATCGGAGTCCTCCTGGCGCTTACGATCACGTGGCATGTGATTCCTCCTAGAACTTCAGGCCCGCGTTACGGGCACCGTCTGCGAGAGCCTGGATGCGGCCGTGGTACAGGAAGCCAGAGCGGTCGAAGACGACCTCGGTGACGCCCTTCTCCTGAGCGCGCTCGGCGACGAGCTTGCCGACGAACTCCGCGGCCTCCTTGTTGGAGCCGACCTTGCCCGTCTCGCGGAACTCGGGGCTCAGGGTCGAGGCGGAGCAGATGGTCTCGTGCGTGTCGTCGTTGATCACCTGGGCGTAGATGTTAGCGTTGGTGCGGTGAACGGTGAGGCGCGGGCGCTGCTCGGTGCCGTGCATCTTGGCACGGACGCGACGCGCACGGCGCTTCTGGCCCGCCAGCTTAGCCTGGTTCTTGTTCATTCCTTCTCCTTACGTGTGCCACCACCTGACGGGGTGGTGGTCTTGCTTGGCCTAGAGGCTACTTGGCGGCCTTGCCGAGCTTCCTGCGGATGTGCTCGCCCTCGTAGTGGATGCCCTTGCCCTTGTACGGCTCGGGCGGACGCTTGCTGCGGATCTCGGCGGCAACCTGGCCGACCTGCTCCTTGGAGATGCCCTGGACGGTGATGTGGGTGTTGTCGGGCACGACGAAGCTGATGTTCTCGGGGGCCTTGTAGATGACCTCGTGCGAGTAGCCGAGCGAGAGGTCGAGGTCATTGCCCTTGAGGGCGGCACGATAGCCGACGCCGGTGAGCTCGAGCTTCTTCTCGAAGCCCTTGTCCACGCCGGTCACCATGTTGTGGAGCACGGTGCGCGTGGTGCCCTGCTGCGCGTTGGAGGCCTTGTAGGCCTTGGTGTGCTTGTACTGCTCGTCCGTCATGTCCTCGCAGCCCTCGGCGCGCGGGATGACGACCAGGATCTCGTCGCCCTCGCGCTGGAACTCGATGAGGTCGGAGAAGGTGCGCTTGAGCTCGCCCTTCCCACCCTTGACGGTGACGGTGGTGCCGTCGATAGTCACGTCGACCCCGGCGGGGACGGTGACAGGCTGCTTGCCAATACGAGACATGTGTCTCCTCCTATCTTTCCCTACCGGACTTACCAGACGTAGCAGATGACCTCGCCGCCGATGCCGAGCTTACGGGCGTCGCGGTCGCACATCATGCCCTTGGAGGTAGAGATGACGGCGGTGCCGAGGCCGCCGAGAACGCGAGGCAGATCCTCGGCCTTGGAATAGATGCGAAGGCCGGGCTTGGAAACGCGCTTGATGCCGCGGATGACCTTGGTGTGCTTGGGACCGTACTTCAGCGTGATGTGGAGGGTCTTCTGGGGCTCGGTGTCCTCGACGCTGTAGCTCTCGAGGTACCCCTCCTCCGTGATGATCCGCGCGACCTCCACGAGGACCTTGCTGGAGGGCATGGAGACCTGGTCCTTCTTCGCGGTATTGCCGTTGCGGATACGCGTCAGCATGTCTGCAATGGGATCGGTAACCTTCATAGATCCTTCTCCTTAGTTAGTGATGAAACTGCGCGAACGGTTCGTGCGCCCCCATGGGACGTACGCCTCCTCGCGAGGGCCCCTGGGTCCTACCAGCTCGCCTTGCGGACGCCAGGAAGCTCGCCCTTGCTCGCCAGCTCGCGGAAGCAGACGCGGCACAGGCCGAACTTGCGATAGACGGAGTGGGGACGCCCACAACGCTGGCAGCGGTTCTGCTTGCGCGTCGAGAACTTCGGCTCGCGGTTTGCCTTGACGATCATCGAAGTCTTAGCCACAAATCCTCCTTCAGGAAGAGGCCCCGGCAGCCCGCCGGGGCAACTTACGAACTTCTACCTCTACTCCTGCTTGAACGGGAAGTGGAAGGCCTCGAGAAGCGCCTTGCCCTCCTCGTCGGTGGGAGCGGTGGTAACGATGGTGATGTCCATGCCACGCGTGTGGTCGATCTTGTCGAAGTCGATCTCCGGGAAGATCAGCTGCTCGGTCACGCCCATGGAGTAGTTGCCACGGCCGTCGAAGCTCTTGGCGGACAGGCCGCGGAAGTCGCGGATGCGCGGAATGGCGATGGCGATCAGGCGGTCGAGGAACTCCCACATGCGGTCGCCGCGAAGGGTGACCTTGGCGCCGATGGCCTGGCCCTGGCGCAGGTGGAAGGTCGCGATGGACTTGCGGGCGTGGGTCACGAGCGGCTGCTGGCCGGTGATGGCGCGCAGGTCGGAGACGGCGCCCTCGATGGCCTTGCTGTCCGTGGCGGCCTCGCCGACGCCCATGTTGACGACGATCTTCTCGATCTTCGGGATCATCATCACGTTGGCGTAGTTGTACTTCTTCTGGAGCTGGTCGCGGACCTCGTCGTAGTACTTGGTCTTCAGACGCGGGACGTACTTCTCCTCTGCCATGTTCACTCCTTTGAATCATGGTGGTCTTATGCGCGGGGTCTCTCCTCGCGCCCCCTGGGTCGGCGCCCCAGGAGCCATTGCGGCGCCACGGGCTAGAGTAATCCCGCCTAGTGACGCAAGCTCAAATGATAGTGTTTCCTCGGCTCGGGTGCCAGGGGGCGGCCCGGGGGAGGTGCTCTTCGCAATATCCCCACGTTTTCTGTGCTGTCCGCGGTAAATGGCAGGGGGGGTCGTCGATCCTGCGACGACCCCCCCGTCACTCAGGCACGTCGCGATCACGCGACCAGACCGAAGCCCCTCGATGGCGCTCGAAGCCGTCGCATCCGAGTCCTGAGAACTTACTCCCTGCGCAGTCGCCTCGAGACCTCTAAGGCCACGAGGCCACGGTCACAATTCGAGGCGGACATACGAGAAGAGGGCCCCTCCTCGTAAGGAAGGGCCCCCTCGTCACTCTGTCCTAGGTCCTAGAACTTGGCGCCGCACTTCTTGCAGACGCGAACGGGGTCGCCGTTGTCGTCGTGCTCGTGGCCGACGCGGGTCGGCTTGCCGCAGGAGGGGCAGACGAGCATGACGTTGGAAACGTCGATCGCCGCCTCCTTCTGGACGATGCCGCCCTGCTGGTTCTGCTGGGTCGGGCGCTGGGCCTTCTTCACGATGGCCACGCCCTCGACGACGACCTTGCCCTCCTGGGGCAGGGCGCGCAGGACGCTGCCCTGCTTGCCCTTGTCCTTGCCGGAGATGACCTGGACCTTGTCGCCCTTCTTGACACTCATCTTAGGCATTCGTCCACGCCTCCTTACAGCGTCTCGGGTGCGAGCGAGACGATCTTCATGTACCTGCGGTCGCGCAGCTCGCGTGCCACGGGCCCGAAGATACGGGTGCCCTTGGGCTCGCCCTCCTTGTCGACCAGGACGCAGGCGTTCTGGTCGAAGCGGATGTAGCTGCCGTCCTTGCGGCGGGTCTCCTTCACGGTGCGAACGACGACGCAGCGAACGACGTCGCCCTTCTTCACGGAGCCGCCGGGGGTCGCCTCCTGGACGGCGCACACGATCACGTCGCCGAGACCGGCATAGCGCCGCTTGGAGCCACCAAGGACCTTGATGCACTTCACACGCTTAGCGCCGCTGTTGTCAGCGACGTTGAGCATGGTCTCCATCTGAATCATTGCGAATCCTCCGAACCTAATCCCTGGTAGAGTCGCACCTGGTCGAGGTGCCCTCTCGGGAGCGGGTGTTTTCTACTACTTGGCGCGCTCCACGATCTCCACGACTCTCCAGCACTTGGTCTTGGAGAGGGGACGGGTCTCCATGACGCGAACGGTGTCGCCGAGGCCGCACTCGTTCTTCTCGTCGTGGCAATGGAGCTTCTTGTGCAGGGTCATCATCTTGCCGTACTTGGGGTGGTGCTTGCGGTAGGTGATCTGCACGGTGACCGTCTTGTCGCCGGAGCGAGAGATGACGACGCCAGTGCGGACCTTGCGTGCGTTCTTGTTATCGGTTTCAGCCATGGCTCTCTCCTACTTACTCGGCGGACTTGCTCTGGGCGATCTCGCGGGCGCGGGTCTCGGTGAGGACGCGGGCGATGTCACGCTTGACGAGCTTCACGCGCGAGGTGTTGTCCAGCTGGCTGGTGGCCATCTGGAAGCGCAGGTTGAAGAGCTCTGCGCGGCCGTCCTCGAGCTTCTTGGCGAGCTCCTCATCGGAGAGCTCGCGGATATCCTTGTACTTCATCTTTGACTATTCCTCCCCAGCCTGGTCGGCGCGGCTGACGATCTTGGTCTTGATCGGGAGCTTGTGCTGCGCGAGACGGAGGGCTTCCTTGGCGGTAGCCTCATCGATGTCAGCGACCTCGAACATGATGCGGCCCGGCTTGACGACGGCCACCCAGTCCTCCGGGTTGCCCTTGCCGGAGCCCATGCGGGTCTCGGCCGGCTTCTTGGTGATGGGCTTGTCGGGGAAGATGGTGATCCAGATCCTGCCGCCACGCTTCATCTCGCGCGTGATGGCGATACGGGCGGCCTCGATCTGGCGGTTGGTGATCCAGTGGGCCTCCTCGGCGCGCAGGCCCCACTCTCCGAAGTGGAGCTCGGTGTTGCCCTTGGCATGACCCTTCATGGAACCGCGCTGCACCTTGCGGTGGAGCACTCGCTTAGGAGCTAGCATTAGCGGGCCCTCCTCTCATTGCGACCACGGCGAGGACGCGAAGAGCCCTCGAGCTCGGGCTTGGGAGCGGCCTGGCCGGGCAGCTTCTCGCCGAGGTAGATCCAAACCTTGATACCGACGGCACCCATGCTCGTGCGAGCGGTGGCCTCGCCAAAGCCGATGCGGGCGCGCAGGGTGTGCAGGGGCACGCGGCCCTCGCGATACCACTCGCGGCGACCCATCTCGGCGCCGTTCAGACGGCCGGAGCACTGGATGCGGATGCCCTTGGCGCCAGCCTTGCGGGCGCTCTGGACTGCCTTGCGCATGGCGCGGCGGAAGGCGACGCGGCCCTCAAGCTGCTCGGCCATGGACTGGGCGACGAGGGAGGCGTCGAGCTCGGGGCGCTTGACCTCGATGACGTCGACGTTGACCTCGCCCTTGTTGACCTTCGCGACCTTCTCGAGCTCGGCGCGCAGGGCGTCGATCTCGGCGCCCTTCTTGCCGATGACGATGCCAGGGCGAGCGGTGTAGATGGTGACCTTCACCTTGTCACCGGCGCGCTCGATGTCGACGCGGGAGAGCGCGGCACGCGCGAGGCGCTTCTGCAGGAACTCGCGGATGGCGAGGTCGTTGCCGAGGGTCTCGGCGTAGTTCTTCTTATCGGCGTACCAACGGGAACGCCACTCCTCGGTGATGCCGAGGCGGAAGCCGGTAGGCTGAACCTTCTGTCCCATGCTTTCCCTACGCCTCCTTTCCAGAAGCGACGACGACGGTGATGTGGCTCGTGCGCTTGTTGATGCGCGACGCGGAGCCCTTGGCGCGCGGGCGGAAGCGCTTGAGCGTGGGGCCCTCGTCGACGTAGGCGGCCTTCACGACGAGCGTGTCGCGACGCAGGCCGTTGTTGTTCTCGGCGTTGGCCATCGCGGAGCGCAGGCACTTGGCCACGGGCTCGGCAGCGGCGACCTCGGAGAACTGGAGGATCTCGAGGGCCTTGTCGCAGGACTTGTTGCGGATCTGATCGACGACCAGGCGGGCCTTGCGCGGGGCGACGCGGACGAACTTCGCGACGGCCCTCACCTCGACGGCGCCGGTTTCGGTGTTGTTAGCCATTTACTCCCTAACCCCCTAATTGGCCCTGTGGCCACGGAACGTGCGCGTGGGGGCGAACTCGCCCAGCTTGTGACCGACCATGGACTCGGTGATGTAGACGGGCACGTGCTTGCGGCCGTCGTGGACGGCGATGGTGTGGCCGACCATCTCGGGGAAGATGGTGGACGAACGCGACCAGGTCTTGATGACCTGCTTGTTGCCGGACTCGTTCATGGCAGCGACACGCGCGAGGAGACGAGTCTCTACGAACGGGCCCTTCTTGAGGCTTCTGCTCATTCTTTCCTTCTCCTACTACTCGTGGGCTACTTGGACTTGCGGCGACGGATGATGAGGCGGTTGGACGCCTTCTTGGGATCGCGCGTCTTGTAGCCCTTCGTCGGCTTGCCCCACGGGGTGACGGAGGGACGGCCGGACGTGTGGTTCTTGCCCTCGCCGCCGCCGTGCGGGTGGTCGACGGGGTTCATGACCGTACCGCGGACCGTCGGGCGAACGCCGGCCCAGCGCTTGCGGCCGGCCTTGCCGACGACGATGTTGCCGTGGTCGGCGTTGCCGACGACGCCGATGGTGGCGCGGCAGGTGAGCAGGACGCGGCGCAGCTCGGAGGAGGGCATGCGGAGGATGGCGTAGTTGCCGTCCTTGCCCATGAGCTGCACGGAGGTGCCGGCGGAGCGGGCCATCGCGGCGCCCTTGCCGGGCTGGAACTCGACGGCGTGGACGAGCGTGCCGACGGGGATCTCGGAGAGCGGCATGCAGTTGCCGGGCTTGATGTCGACGCCGGAGGTGCCGGAGACGACGGTGTCGCCCACGCTCAGGCCCTGCGGGGCCAGGATGTAGGCCTTGGCGCCGTCGACGTAGTGGAGCAGAGCGATGCGGGCGGAGCGGTTGGGGTCGTACTCGATCGTCGCGACCTTGGCCGGCACGTCGTCCTTGCGGCGCTTGAAGTCGATGACGCGGTACATGCGCTTGTGGCCGCCACCCTGGTGACGGGTGGTGATGCGGCCGTTGTTGTTGCGGCCGCCCTTCTTGCGGAGCGGCTCGAGAAGAGACTTCTCGGGCTTGGTGGCCGTGATCTCCTCGAAGTCGGAGATCGTCTGCCAACGCCTGCCGGCGCTGGTCGGCTTGAGGTGCTTGACTGCCATTGACTCTTTTCCCTTCTTGTCCGTTGGCCGACCCGCTCAGGGAATCGGTGGGTCGACACCGGATTACCACGGAGCCGCGCGTATCCATACCATGCGCGGCAAGAGACCCGCCCCCTCTCTCGAGGGGACGGGAGGTTACCTACTCAGCGGCCTGCTGGTCGTTGGCGAAGATCTCGATCGACTCGCCCTCCTTGAGGGTGACGATGGCCTTCTTCCACTGGCGGGTCTTGCCCTGCTGCATGCGCACGCGCTTGTTCTTGGGCTTGACGTTGACCGTGTTGACCTTGACCACGTGGACGCCGAAGATCTTCTCCACGGCGTCACGGATCTCCTCCTTGGGGGCGGTGCGAGCCACCTCGAAGGTGTACTTGCCCTGCTCCATGAGGTCATAGGAGCGCTCGGAGACGACCGGGCGGATGATCACGTTGTAGACGTAGTTCATTATGCGAGCACCTCCTCGAGCTGCTTGGCAATGTCGACCGTCATGACCAGGGCCTTGTTGTCGACAAGGATGCGGGTGTTGACCTCGGTGACGCCGAAGACCTCGGCACCGGGGATGTTGCGGAAGGAGAGGTAGGTCTCCACGTCGTCGTCGGGGACGACGATGGTGACGCGCTTGCCCTCCAGGCCGAGCGCCTTGAGGACGGCGACGGCCTTCTTGGTGCTGGGCTCCTCGAAGGTGAGGGAGTCGAGCAGGACGAGCTCGGAGTCCGCCAGCTTGCCGGAGAGGGCGGAGCGCATGGCGAGCTTCTTCTCCTTGTTGTTGGCGCGCTTCTCGTGGCCGTGGGGCGTGGGCCCGAAGACGACGCCGCCGCCGGTGAACTGCGGCGCGCGGATGGTGCCCTGACGGGCGCGGCCGGTGCCCTTCTGGCGGAACGGCTTGACGCCGCCGCCGGAGACGGCGGAGCGGTTCTTGGTCGAGTGGGTGCCCTGGCGCAGGCTGGACTCGTAGGCCACCACGACCTGGTGCATCACGGGGATGTTCGGCTCGATGCCGAAGACGCCGTCGGCGAGCTCGACCTCTGCGGCCTTGCCCCCCTCAACGTTCTTAACTTCTACCTTGGACATGTGTCCTCCTTGTTAGCCTAAAGGTTTGCGTGTGGCTTTAGGCCATGCGGACCTGGACGAGAGCGTTCTTGCCGCCGGGGACAGCGCCCTTGACGAGCATGAGGTTCTGCTCAGCATCGATGCTGACGAGCTTGAGGTTCTTGACGGTGACGCGGGCGTCGCCCATGTGGCCGGCCATGTGCAGACCCTTGCGGACGCGCGCGGGGTAGGCGCACTGGCCGATCGAGCCCGGCTCGCGCTGGTTGCGGGAGCCGTGGGCCATGGGGCCGCGGGAGAAGTTCCAGCGCTTGATGGTGCCCTGGAAGCCCTTGCCCTTGGAGACGCCGATGACGTCGACGCTCTTGACGTCGGCGAAGTCGGAGACGGTGACCTTGTCGCCGCACTTGAAGTCCTCGCCGTTCTCGACGCGGACCTCGCGGAGGTAGCGCATCGGCTCCACGCCGGCCTTGTTGAAGTGCCCGGCCATGGGCTTGTTGACGCGCTTGGCCTTGATGTCGCCAAAGCCGATCTGGACGGCGTCGTAGCCGTCGGTCGCCTTGGTCTTCACCTGCGACACCGTGCAGGGGCCTGCCTGGATGACGGTGACGGGGACGACGTTGTCGTCTTCGTCCCACACCTGCGTCATCCCGATCTTGCGGCCAAGAATCGTGCTGACCATGCTTGTTCCTTACCCTCGGTGGTCATGGGACCCAAGGGCGCCCTCGCGCCTTCCCCAGCGGACCACATCTTGTAGTCGCGCGCAGCCGAGACATGACTGTCCTACTTACGCAGCCGTTCCATATTACACGCGCGCCGGACGCTTCACAATGTCTTCGCAGAAATACCTCCCCCTCTAGCAGGGGTTCCGTATTCCACTGCCCCGGGCGTATCTACGCCCCGGACGTGCCCTTGCGGCGCGGCCGCGCCCTCCTTCGCGCCAGGGCGCACCAGGCGAGGAAGCAGGCGACGGCGCCCGCGCTCGCGGCGGCGCCCGCCCTGAGCCCGGGTGTCTCGTAGGTCAGGGTGATGACGTGCTCGCCGCTGGTGACGTCCACGCCGCAGAAGGCGGTGTAGAGCTGCCTGAGCTCGACGGGCTCGCCGTCCACCTCCGCGCTCCAGCCGTCCTCGTAGGGCACGCGCAGGAACACCGTCTCGTCCTCGGCGGCGCTGAAGCCCACGCTCACCCTCCCGTCGCGCACGTCGAGGGAGCGCTGGCCGGGGTCGAGGCCGGAGAGCCCGCGGGAGAGGGCGCCCTCGTCGAGCGTCACGACACGCAGCAGCCTCGAGGCGTCCTCGCCGAGCTCGAGCTCGCGCAGGCCCTCCGAGCTCGACTCGAGGGTCGACCATTCGTAGTCGAGCTCCACGGTGACGACGTCGCCCGCCTCATGCGTCCCGAGGTACGCGACGTTGTTGTCGAACGAGCCGCCGAAGCACTGCACGGCGGACCCGTCGGCCGTGAGCGTCCCCCTCGCGCAGAGCCCCCTGCTGGAGAGCTCGGACTGCAGGGGCAGGTAGGCGTAGGCCGGCCCCGTCGCCTGGATCTCGACCACGAGGGTGCGGCGCAGCGTGCCCGGCGCGTCCGCGTCCGCGAGGCGCACGCGGGCCTCCTCGTAGGGCGCCTCCGCTGAGCCGGTGGCGTCGGCGAACATCGCGACCTGGTTGGCGATGGCGTCGGAGGTCCACGCGACGGAGCCGCCCGCCCCGGAGGCGAGCCCGTGGGCGAACGTCACGCCGTGGTCGTAGCGGTGGGCGGTGTGGCCGATGATCCCCTCGGACGCCACGTCGGTCGCGCCCGGCACCTCGCCCTCGTCGAGGACGTAGTCCACGCCGATCAGGGAGTCCGTCAGCTCAAGTGGGCTGTTGTAGTAGTAGCCGTAGTAGCTCCTCGCCGACCTCGAGTAGCCGAGCGCCTGCATGAGGGTCACCGCGTCCTCCGTGACCGTGGAGGAGTACTCGCTCATCCCCTGCGAGGGGATCGTGAAGCCCTCCGCGGTCGTCGCGCCGTCCTCCCTGCGCGGGCTCATGTAGCCGATGGACGCCTGGCCCACCATGAGCGAGGCCTCCTCGCCCCCGGGGACGCCGGCGTCCGCGTAGACCTCGTCGTAGGCATCGCGCAGGGCCGTGAGGTAGCCGCGGTAGAAGCCTGCGGGGACCTTGCTGCGCGAGAAGGCGCACCAGGCGTCGAAGCCGCACTCGGCGCACGCCAGGGCGACCACGAGCGCGGACGCCGCGACGGCCGGCCAGGCGGCCGGGAGGGCGTGGCGCCGGGCGCCGCCGGGCGCGGGACGGCGGGAGAGCTCGAGGGCCGCCTCCAGCGCCAGCGGCTCCGCGAGCAGGGCGGCCACCTCCACGCAGGCGTTGCGCAGCGTGCCCTGAGGCGCCGACCCGCCCGCGAGCAGGCGCCAGGCGGAGAGCCCCACGAGCAGCGCCGCCGCGGCGGCGGAGCCGGCGAGGAGCGCCCTGCGCCCGCGGACCCCCAGCGGGACGAGCCCCTCGGCCGCCTCGCGCGCCACGGCGACGAGCGCGAACGAGACGACGAAGGCGTGCCGGAAGAAGAAGGAGTCGGCGTGGCGCAGGACGCTCCACAGGTTCATGGCGCCCGTCACGAGGGTGCCCGAGAGGACGAACAGCAGCAGGAGGCCGAGGGCCAGCCTGCGCGCGCGGCCCACGCGCCGGTTCGCGAGGCCGGCCACCGCGAGGACGAGCGGGAGCGCCCCCGTGAAGATGCAGGGGACCCTCGACCAGTCCGTGGCGGGCACGGTGCCGGCCGCGTAGTATGCGAGCAACTTGAGCGGCCCGACCACGAGCGACCCGTCGAGGACGACGTTCGCGGAGACGTCCCCCTCCACCCCCTGGAGGAGCCCGAGCACCGCCGGCAGGAACACGACCGCGCTCGCACAGAGCCCCAGCGCCATCGTGAGCGCGTAGCGACCCAGCGTGCGCGCGACGCGCCTCTCGCCCGCGGGCTCCCCCTGGAGGCAGACGAGGGCGTAGGCGACCGAGAAGAGGCAGGCCATGTAGCTCGTGTACCAGTTGAAGAGCGTCGCGCACGCGACGGCGGAGAAGAGCGCGAGGCGGCGGCCGTCGTGGACGAGGCGCCACGTCCCGAGCGCCACCAGGGGCAGCATGTAGACGCCGTCGAGCCACATCACGTTGCTCGCCTGGCACACGGCGAAGCCGCACAGCGCGTAGCACGTCGAGAGGACGAGGCTCAGCGTCCCCGCGGCGAACCTCCGGCGCAGGAAGGCGTAGCAGGTGAGCCCCGCCAGGGAGAGCTTCCCCAGGACCGCGAGGGAGAAGAACAGCGCCACGTCGGTGTAGTCGAAGAGCGCGAGCAGCAGGTTGAAGGGGCTCGAGAGGTAGTAGGCGAAGAGCGCGGCCGTGCCGCCGCCCATGCCGTGCGAGAAGGAGTAGAACAGCGAGCCCTGGCCGTGCATGACCCTGCACAGCCACCCGAAGAACCCGACGTACTGGATGTGCATGTCCGAGATGGACACGGTCAGGTCCCCGAAGGGGTAGATCCCGAGCCGCCAGAAGACCGCGCAGAGCACGCCGAGGGGCACCAGGGCCGAGAGCGCGTACTCCCAGAGGCGCCGGCCCGAGGCGCCGTCCGCGCGGGCGGGCGGCTCGGCCGCGCGCGCCTCCCCCTCCGCCGGCGCCGTCGCGCCCGCGCGCGTCATCGGGCGCCCCCGCCCTCGCCGAGGAGCGCGCGCCCGCCCGGGCCGAGCGCCATGAGCGCCCGGCGCTCGACGTCGCGGCCGTCCGAGAGGTAGAACTCGGGGAAGCCCTTGAGGTCGGGGTCGAGGCAGCGCGAGGCGTCGTCCAGCCCGCCCGGGTGGAACAGGAACTCGAGCCCCATGCCGCGCTGCTCGGCGAGCCGCGCGTAGGCGGGGAAGACCGCGCGCACCCTCCCCTCGCTCATCGAGCCCGAGAAGAGCACGCCGCAGAACAGGGCGCTTACCTCCTCGTAGTCCGCGAGCAGCCTCCTGTCCCGCCCCCAGCACCAGTTGAGGACCAGGTGCTTCACCCAGTTGACGGGCCGGATCGAGGCGAGGACGGCCGGCTGGAGGAAGGGCGCGGCCGGCTCGGCGGGGACGCGCAGGTACTCGAGGCGCCAGCCGCCCTCGCGCACGGCGTCGAGCGTGGCGGAGAAGACCGCGGGGATCAGCTGGAAGTGCTGGTGCCCGTCGGCCCTGAGGTGGCCCGCCTCCTCGGGGAAGCGCCCCACGAAGCGCTCGACCTGGGACTTGACCTCGAGCGCGACCTGCCGCCTCAGCTCGTCGGCGCCCAGCGCCTCCGTGCGGGCGAGGAGGTCGGCGAACCCGCGGCGGAACATGCCCCGCCCGTCGACGAGCAACGGGACGCTGGCGGGGTCCGCGCAGCAGGGGCCCTCGACCAGGTTGAGGTGCACGCCGATCCTCACGCCCTCGGGCCTCTCGTCGAGGAGCCGCGCGCACTCCTCGAAGCGCGGGCTCGTGACCATGACGGAGGTCGAGTTGAGGGCTCCGCCCTCGGCGCACGAGAGGATGGTCCTGGACTGCTCGACGTCGATGCCGAAGTCGTCCGCGTGGAACATGACCTTCAAGGAAGCCTCCGCCCCTGCCGGGCGGAGGGACCGCCCGGCGCTCGTGCGGGCGCGCGTCCCCGCGCCCGCTTATGTGTAGACCGCGCGACGCGTCAGGCGGCCTTATCGCAATAGGCTAACATCGTTGGGAACCCGACGGACCGGCCGAGCCCGCGCTCCGCCTACCTCCCACACACCGAGGAGCCCATGGACCTCTCCGTCATAGTCCCCTGCTACAACGAGGCCGAGAGCCTGCCGTCCTTCGTCGACGCGGCCACCTCCGCCCTCTCCGCGCTCGGGGACTCCTGGGAGCTCGTCTTCGTGAACGACGGCTCCACCGACGGCACCGAGCGCTTCCTGAGGGCCTTCCTCGCCTCCGGGCGCGCGCCGCACGCGACCCTCGTGAACTTCTCGCGCAACTTCGGCAAGGAGCCCGCACTGCTCGCGGGCCTGCGCCAGGCCACCGGCGCGGCCGTCGCCTTCATCGACGCCGACCTCCAGCAGCCTCCCGCAACCCTGGTCGAGATGTACCGCCTGCTCGAGGCCCACGACGAGTACGACGTCGTCGCGGCCTGCCAGCGCGAGCGGGCCGACCGCTCGCTCAGGAGCCGCCTCAGCAACGGGTTCTACGGCCTCTTCAACCGCGTCTCGGACATCCACCTCGAACCCGGGGCCTCGGACTTCCGCGTCTTCAGGCGCGACGTGGCGGACGCCCTGCTCTCGCTGCCGGAGTACCACCGCTTCACCAAGGGGCTCTTCGCCTGGGTCGGCTTCAGGACGCTCCCCTACCCCTACACCCCCGACGAGCGGTTCGCCGGCCAGAGCAGGTGGAGCATGCGGGGGCTCACCCGCTACGCCATCGAGGGCATGCTCTCCTTCACGACGGTGCCGCTGCGCGTCTCCGCCTTCGTGGGCGCCGTCGCCGCGCTCGCGGGCTTCGTCTACATCATCTTCGTCCTCGTGGACGCCCTCGTGCTGCACAACACGCCGGCCGGCTACCCGACGCTTCTCTCCGTCATGCTCATCCTCGGCGGCCTCATCCTGCTCTCCCTCGGCATCATCGGCGAGTACGTCGCCAGAATCTACCTCGAGGGCAAGCGCCGTCCCGCCTACGTCACCTCCTCCGTCGTCCGCGCCGGCAAGGCGGAGAAGGACGCGTAGGGAGGGCCTGCGTCCTCAGGACGTAGCGCGAACGCACGGGCGCGCGACGGGGTCATCTGCCAGCCAAGCGCCGACCGTCCATGGCGGCGCGGCGGGCGAGAAGGGCCTCGCGCAAGGCAGAAGGCCCCCGCCTCGTGAGAGGCGGGGGCCTTCCCTAACCCTCTGGACCCCAGGTCCTTCTCGCTCCCTCGGGCCGCCTGCGCCTGGGCCAGCTGTGCCTCGGCCGCATGCGCCCCTGAAGGAGCGGCCCCGGACGCGTACGTCCGGGGCCACGTCACTGCCCTAGAGCTTGATCTCGATGTCGACGCCGGCAGGCAGGTCGAGGCGCATCAGCGAGTCGACGGTGCTGCTGGACGGGTCGAGGATGTCGATGAGACGCTTGTGGGTGCGCATCTCGAACTGCTCGCGCGAGTCCTTGTCCTTGTGCGGCGAGCGGATGACCGTGTAGAGGTTGCGCTCGGTCGGCAGGGGGATGGGGCCCGAGACGCGGGCGCCGGTCTTCTGCGCGGTGTCGACGATGAGCTTCGCGGACTGATCCACTACCTCGTGGTCGTAGCCCTTGAGACGGATCCTGATCTTCTGGCTGGACACTTCAGTACCTCCATGAACGAGCACCTGGTGCTCTGACTTATCTGACTAGGACTCCTTGCCGCCGTTCTTGCTCACGATCTCGTCGCGGACGGCCTTGGGGACGGGCTCGTAGGCGTCGAACTGCATCGTGTAGCTCGCGCGGCCCTGAGTCTGGGAGCGGAGGTCGGTGGCGTAGCCGAACATCTCGCCCAGGGGCACCTTCGCGCGGATGACCTTGGTGTTGGAGCGGTCCTCCATGCCCTCGATCTTGCCGCGACGGCTGGACAGGTTGCCCATGACGTCGCCCATGTACTGCTCGGGGGTCTCGACCTCGACCTTCTCGACGGGCTCGAGCAGGACCGGGTCGGACTCCTGCAGGGCCTTCTTGATGGCCATGGAGCCGGCGACCTTGAAGGCGGCCTCGGAGGAGTCGACCTCGTGGTAGGAGCCGTCGACCAGGGTGACCTTGATGTCCTGGACCGGGTAGCCCGCGATGACGCCGGAGTTCAGCGCCTCCTGGATGCCCTTGTCGACAGAGGGGATGTACTCCTTGGGCACGGAGCCGCCGACGGTCGCGTCGACGAACTCGTAGCCGAAGCCGGGCTCCATGGGCTCGAGGTCGATGACGGCGTCGCCGTACTGGCCGCGGCCGCCGGACTGGCGGACGAACTTGCCCTGGACGCCCTTGACCGCGTGGCCGGCGGTCTCGCGGTAGGCGACCTGCGGCTTGCCGACGTTGCAGTCGACCTTGAACTCGCGGCGCAGGCGGTCGATGATGATCTCGAGGTGAAGCTCGCCCATGCCGGCGATGATGGTCTGGCCGGTCTCCTGGTCGGTGTGGACCTGGAAGGTCGGGTCCTCCTCGGCGAGCTTCTGCAGACCGACGCTCATCTTGTCCTGCTCGGCCTTGGTCTTGGGCTCGACGGCGACGTCGATGACGGGGTCGGCGAACTCGATGGACTCGAGCACGATGGGGTGCTGCTCGTCGGCGAGGGTGTCGCCGGTGGTGGTGTTCTTGAAGCCCACGGCGGCGACGATGTCGCCGGCGGAGCAGGCCTCGCGGTCGACGCGGTCGTTCGCGTTCATCTCGAGGATCCTGGAGAGGCGCTCGCGGTCGTCCTTGTTGACGTTGTAGACGTAGCTACCGGCGTCGAGGTGGCCGGAGTACACGCGGAAGTAGGTCAGCTTGCCGACGTAGGGGTCGGTCATGATCTTGAAGGCCAGGGCGCTGAAGGGCTCCTTGACGTCGGCCTTGCGGGTGATCGTCTCGCCGGTCTTGGGGTCGGTACCCTCGACGGGCGGGATGTCGAGCGGCGACGGCAGGTAGTCGACGACGGCGTCGAGCAGCTCCTGGATGCCCTTGTTCTTGTAGGCGGAACCCACGAAGACGGGGTTGAGCTGGTTGGAGATGACGCCGGCGCGGATGGCGGCCTTGAGCTCGTCGACCGTGACCTCCTGCTCGTCGAGGACCTTCTCCATGAGCTCGTCGGAGAACTCGGACGCGGCCTCGAGCAGCTCCTCGCGCTTCTCGGCGGCGACGTCTGCGAACTCGTCGGGGATGGCGTCCATGGGCTCCGGGTAGATCATGCCCTTGGAGTCCTCCTTGAAGTCCCACGCCGTCATGGTGACGAGGTCGATGAGGCCCCAGAAGTTGCTCTCGGAGCCCATGGGGACCTGAGCGGCGACGGCGTTGGCGCCGAGGCGCTCCTTCATGGTGTCGATGGCGTGCCAGAAGTCGGAGCCCACGCGGTCGTACTTGTTGATGAAGGCGATGCGCGGGACGTTGTAGTTGGCGGCCTGGCGCCAGACGGTCTCGGACTGCGGCTGGACGCCGGCGACGGCGTCGAACACGGCGACGGCACCGTCGAGGACGCGCAGGGAGCGCTCGACCTCGGCCGTGAAGTCCACGTGGCCCGGGGTGTCGATGATCTGGATGACGTAGTCCTTCCAGAAGCACGTGGTGGCGGCGGAGGTGATGGTCACGCCGCGCTCCTGCTCCTGGACCATCCAGTCCATCGTCGCCGCACCGTCGTGGACCTCGCCGATCTTGTGCGTCTTGCCCGTGTAGTACAGGATGCGCTCGGTCGTGGTGGTCTTGCCGGCGTCGATGTGGGCCATGATGCCGATGTTGCGAAGCTTGTGAAGGTCGTACTTGTTCTTAGCCATGTTTCGCTAGCCCCTTAGAAACGGTAGTGCGAGAAGGCGCGGTTGGCCTCGGCCATCTTGAACAGGTCCTCGCGACGCTTGACGGAGGCGCCGACGCCGTTGGCTGCGTCCATGATCTCGTTGGCGAGACGCTCGGCCATGCTGTTCTCCTTGCGCGCACGGCTGAAGTTGACGATCCAGCGGATGGCGAGGGTCGTGGCACGACGGGAGTTGACCTCCATGGGCACCTGGTAGGTGGCGCCACCGACGCGCTTGGGCTTGACCTCGAGGGTCGGGCGGACGTTGTCCATGGCCTTCTTGAAGACGGCCAGCGGGTCGGACTCGGTCTTCTTCTGCACGATGTCGAACGCGGTGTAGACGATGCGCTCTGCGGTGGCCTTCTTGCCGTCAAGCAGGACCTTGTTGATGAGCTGGGTCACGAGACGGTTGTTGTAGACGGCGTCGGGAGTTACCTCACGACGGACTGCTGCTGCACGACGCGGCATATGATATCTCCTCTAATCAAGATTCCGGATTCGCCTGGAGTCCCTACTCCTTGGGGCGCTTGGCACCGTAGCGGGAGCGGGCCTTCTTGCGGTTCTGGACGGCAGCGCAGTCGTAGGCGCCACGGATGACCTTGTAGCGGACGCCGGGGAGGTCGCGGACGCGGCCGCCGCGGACGAGCACGATCGAGTGCTCCTGGAGGTTGTGGCCCTCGCCGGGGATGTACGCGGTGACCTCGATGCCGTTGACGAGGCGGACACGCGCGACCTTGCGGAGCGCGGAGTTCGGCTTCTTCGGCGTGGTGGTGAAGACGCGGGTGCAGACGCCGCGCTTCTGCGGGTTGTGCTGCAGAGCTGCGTTCTTCGACTTCGAGGCAGAACGGGTGCGCCCCTGGCGTACGAGCTGGTTGATAGTAGGCAAAGCTCTCTCCTTCTCAGAGACATACGGATGGCGGTGCGCGAGCACCTATGTATCAGGGACGACGCAGCACCGCCCTCCCGGATTGTTATCTGCACACGTGTCCCCACAGAGCGGCACGCGGAGGAAACTTTACGCCCGCACACCGCTGTTGTCAAAATACCACGGTGCCGGGCGTATCCACATTCCACGAGAGCTACACGCGCGCAGGCCCCTCGCGCGCGGGACCTGCGCGCCCGCGGCACGCTCGCGCCAGGGGACCTCTCGGGGGGGGGCGGCGCGGCCGTCACGAGAGAGGCCCCCCGCCGGTCGCGCCGGCGGGGGGCCTCCTGGAAACGCCTTCGGGCGCGCGAACTTCTCCGCCGCCCTCGACCGGGGCTACTCCTTGTCGGAGTCGCCGTCCTGGTCGTTCTCCCCCTCGTGCTTCACGACCTGGGAGAGGAGGTCGTCCAAGGACCCGAGGTCCTCGTTGATGACGCCGTCGGCGAGCTCGGAGCCGTCGGCGGGGCTGCCGCCGATGAGCTCGTCGTCGTCGTAGTGGCGCTTGGCCGGCGCCGCGGTGCCCAGCATGACGTCGTCGCTGTCGGGCGAGAAGACCATGTTGAGCAGCTGCGAGAGGTCCTCGGCGTCCGCCTCGTCGTCGTCCGGCTCGAGGATGTAGAGCAGGCCGCGCGCCTCGAGGCCGTCGCGGAGCTCCTCGATGGCCTTGGCGCCGATGCCGTCGATCCTGAGCAGGTCGTCCTCGGTCTTGCCGATGAGGTCGCCCACGGTCTCGATGCCCACCTCGCTGAACTTGTTGGTCCAGCGCTGCGAGACGCCGAGGTCGTCGAAGAGGTAGAGCTTCGCCTCCTCGCTCGTGAGCGTGCGGCCGTTCTTGGAGTAGACCCCGCCGTAGCCGTAGTCGTCGCCGACCCAGTCGAGCTGCTTGGGAAGCTGCTCCTCGAGCTCCTTCAGGGAGTCCGGGGCCCACTCGGGCAGGCTCTTGGCGAGTGGCGACGTGGGGCCCTCGATCCTCTGGCCGTGGTAGGTGAGCTCGACGTCGTTGTAGGCCTTGAGGCCGGTGCCCGCCGGGATCTTCTTGCCCACGATGACGTTGGACTTGAGGTCCAGCAGGTGGTCGACGTCGCCCTCGATGGCGGCTTCGGTGAGGACGCCCGCGGTGCGGATGAACGACGCGCTGGAGAGCCAGGAGTCGATCGAGCTCGCGACCTTGAGGGTGCCCAGGATGACGGGCTCGGCCTCGGGGGGCGTGCCGCCGGCGAGCGTGATGTTGCGCACGGTCTCGGCGAAGACGTAGCGGTCCACGTACTGCCCGAGCAGGTAGGTGGAGTCGCCGGGGTTGGTGACCTGGACGCGGCGCAGCATCTGGCGGGCGATGACCTCGATGTGCTTGTCGTTGAGGTCGACGCCCTGGGAGGTGTAGACGTCCTTGACGGACTCGACGAAGGTGTGCATCGTCGACTCGATGTCGGTCAGCGTGCGCAGCTTGCGGAAGTTGACGAAGCCGTAGGTGATCTGGTCGCCCGCGCGGACGTCGACGCCGTCCTCGATGCCGGGCATGAAGCGCACCGACGCGGGGACGCGCTTCTCGACCAGGATGCGCGAGTTGTCCTTGGGGTCGAGGATCTGGAGGAGGTACTCGGTCTGCTCGGGGATGATGCGGAGCCGGCCGGAGACGCTCGCGAGGTCGGCGGGGCGCCCGAGGATCTTCTCGTTGACGTTGCCGACGACGTCGAACATGCGGGCGACGGTCGGGAGGCCCTGCGTGATGTCCTCGGCGCCCGCGACGCCGCCGGAGTGGATCGTGCGCATCGTGAGCTGCGTGCCGGGCTCGCCGATGGACTGCGCGGCGATGATGCCGACGGCCGTGCCAATGTTGACCGGACGACGCGTGGCGAGGTCCCAGCCGTAGCACTTCTGGCAGACGCCGTACTTGGAGCGGCAGGTGAGAAGGGCCCTGAGCTCGACCTTGCGCAGGCCGGCGTCCCACAGGCGCTGGAGGTCGGCCTTGGACTCGATGTAGCCGTCCTTGGCGATGAGGACCTCGCCGGTCTCGGGGTCGACGATGTCGTTCAGGGCGCAGCGGCCGATGAGGTCGCCGTCCAGCTCGTTCGCGCCGGGCTTCATGAGGTTGTAGGTGACGCCCTCGTCGGTGCCGCAGTCCTCCTCGCGGACGATGACGTCCTGCGCCACGTCGACGAGCCTGCGGGTCAGGTAGCCGGAGTCCGAGGTGTGCGACGCCGTGTCGACCAGGCCCTTGCGGGCGCCGTAGGTGGAGATGAAGTACTCGAGCGGCTGCAGGCCCTCGCGGAAGTTGGCCTTGATCGGCAGGTCGATCGTGTCGCCGGACATGTCGGCCATGAGGCCGCGCATGCCAGCGAGCTGGCGGAGCTGCGTCTTGGAGCCACGGGCGCCGGAGTCGGCCATCATGTAGATGGGGTTGTCCTCGGCGAAGCCCTCGAGCATCTTGGAGCCGAGCTCGTCGGTGCACTCCGTCCAGGCGTTGACGACCTCCTTGTGGCGCTCCCTCTCGGCGAGGAAGCCGTCCTCGTAGTACTCGTTGATCTGGTCGACCTTCTCCTGCGCCTCGTCGAGCATCTGCTGCTTCTCGGGCGGGATGACGGCGTCCCAGACGGAGACGGTGAGGCCCGCGCGGGTGGCGTAGTGGAAGCCGGTCTGCTTGATGGCGTCCAGGATCGGCTCGACGTCGGAGGTCGAGTAGCGGTCGCAGCAGTCGTTGACGAGCTTGGAGATGTCGCCCTTGCTCATCTTGTAGTTGATGAAGGGGTAGTCGGCGGGCAGGCACTGCTCGTTGAAGATGACGCGGCCGATCGTGGTCTCGAAGCGCACCGAGCCCTCGGTGACGTCGAAGTCCACGGCGTGGCCCCACTTGTCGAGCGTGCGGAAGATCCTGCGGCCGTCCTCGACGACGTTGGCGTCGACGGCGTTGACGCGGACCTTGACCTTGGCCTGGATGTCGACGTGGTCACGGTTGTCGTAGGCCAGGATGGCGTCCTGGAAGCCGGCGAACACGCGGCCCTCGCCCTCGACGCCGTCCTTGGTGCTCGTCAGGAAGTAGGTGCCGAAGACCATGTCCTGCGAGGGGACGGTCAGCACCTTGCCGGACGCCGGCGAGCGCAGGTTGTTGGTAGAGAGCATGAGGACGCGGGCCTCGGCCTGCGCCTGCGTGGAGAGCGGCACGTGCACGGACATCTGGTCGCCGTCGAAGTCGGCGTTGAAGGGGGCGCACACCAGCGGGTGCAGGTGGATGGCCTTGCCCTCGACGAGGACCGGCTCGAAGGCCTGGATGGAGAGCCTGTGCAGGGTCGGTGCGCGGTTGAGGAGGACGAGCTTGTTCTTGATGACCTCGTCGAGCACGTCCCACACGGCCGCGGAGCCGCGGTCGATGGCGCGCTTGGCGCCCTTGATGTTCTCGACCTTGCCGAGCTCGACCAGGCGGCGCATGACGAACGGCTTGAAGAGCTCGAGCGCCATGGTCGACGGCAGGCCGCACTGGTGCAGCTTGAGCTGGGGGTCGGTGACGATGACGGAGCGGCCGGAGTAGTCGACGCGCTTGCCGAGCAGGTTCTGGCGGAAGCGGCCCTGCTTGCCCTTGAGGGACTCGGCGAGCGACTTCAGCGGCCTGCCGCCGCGGCCCGTGACGGGGCGCCCGCGGCGACCGTTGTCGAAGAGGGCGTCGACGGACTCCTGGAGCATGCGCTTCTCGTTGTTGACGATGATCGCGGGGGCGTCGAGGTCGAGCAGCCTCTTGAGGCGGTTGTTGCGGTTGATGACGCGGCGGTAGAGGTCGTTCAGGTCCGACGCGGCGAAGCGGCCGCCGTCGAGCTGCACCATCGGGCGCAGGTCGGGCGGGATGACCGGGATGACGTCCAGGATCATGTTGGCCGGGTCGTTGTTGCCCTTGAGGAAGGCGTCGACGACCTCCAGGCGCTTGACGGCCTTCTCGCGCTTCTGCTTCTGCGCGTCGTCGGAGGCGACGATGGCACGGAGCTCCTCGGCCTCCTTGGGCAGGTCGATGCCGCGAAGGAGCTCGCGGATGGCCTCGGCGCCCATGCCGCCCTTGAAGTAGATGGAGTAGTAGCGCTTCATCTCGGTGAAGAGGGTCTCGTCGGCGACGAGCTGGCGCACCTCGAGCTTCATGAACTCGTTGTAGGCCTCGGTGCGGAGCTGCTTCTCCTCCTCGTACTCCTCCTCGATGTCGGCGACCTCCGCCTTGATCTCGTCGGCGGAGAGGGGCTCGATGTCGGAGAACTCCTCGCCCTCGGGGCGCTCGCCCTGCTCGCGGACGCGGGCGATCTCGTCGTCGCGCTCGGCGTCGAGCTCCTCGAGGTCGGCGGCGAGCTCCTCCTTGAGGTCGGCGGCGTCGGCCTCGCGGGCCTCGGTGTCGATGCTCGTGATGATGTAGCTCGCGAAGTAGAGGACCTTCTCGAGGTCCTTGCTCTTGATGTCGAGCAGGCGCGCGAGCGGGAAGCTCGTGGGGCTCTTGAAGTACCAGATGTGGCTCACGGGCGCGGCGAGCTCGATGTGGCCCATGCGCTCGCGGCGGACCTTGGCGGAGGTGACCTCCACGCCGCAGCGCTCGCAGATGATGCCGCGGAAGCGGATGCCCTTGTACTTGCCGCAGGCGCACTCCCAGTCCTTGACCGGTCCGAAGATCTTCTCGCAGAACAGGCCGTCCTTCTCGGGCTTGAGCGTGCGGTAGTTGATCGTCTCCGGCTTCTTGACCTCGCCGTGCGACCAGCTCCTGATCTCGTCGGCGGAGGCGAGCGAGATCTTTATGGCGTCGAAGTCTGTGGTGTCGAAATCAGCCACGTTCGCTACTCCTTATCAGTCGTGGTTGCGTCGCCGACGAGGGCCTCGTCCGCGCTCGCGGAGGGGGCCACGGCGCCGATCAGGTCGTCCGCGCTGTCGGCGCCGGCGAGCACGTCGAGGGAGTCCTCGGCCGCCGCCTCCTGGGCCGACTCGGAGCGGCGGGGCTCCTCGCGGTACTTGAGCGGCTCGATGTCCAGGGCGAGGGAGCGGATCTCCTTGACCAGGACCTTGAAGGACTCGGGGATGCCGGGGTCGGGCACGTTCTCGCCCTTGACGATGGCCTCGTAGGTCTTGACGCGGCCGTTGGTGTCGTCGGACTTGACCGTGAGGAGCTCCTGCAGCACGTTGGCGGCGCCGTAGGCGTACAGGGCCCAGACCTCCATCTCGCCGAAGCGCTGGCCGCCGAACTGGGCCTTGCCGCCGAGCGGCTGCTGGGTGACGAGGCTGTAGGGGCCGGTCGAGCGCGCGTGGATCTTGTCGTCGACCATGTGGCCGAGCTTCAGGATGTAGGAGGTGCCCACCGTGATCTTGCTCTTGAAGGGCTCGCCGGTGCGGCCGTCGTACAGGGTGGTCTTGCCTCGCTCGTTGAGCTGGGGCACGAAGTCCGCGTCCATGTGCTCGCCGTAGGTGATCATGGCCTTGTTGATGAGGTTGATGTTGCTGCGGCGGATGGCCTCGGCGACCTCGACGTCGGTCGCGCCGTCGAAGACGGGCGTGGAGACGTACATGGGGCCGGGGACGTAGCGCTTGGAGTCGGCGTCCTCGGTGTCCCAGCCGTGGGCGGCGGCCCAGCCGAGGTGGCACTCGAGGAGCTGGCCGACGTTCATACGGGAGGGGACGCCCAGCGGGTCGAGGAGGACGTCGACGGGCGTGCCGTCGGCCATGTAGGGCATGTCCTCGATCGGCAGGACCTTGCAGACGACGCCCTTGTTGCCGTGGCGGCCGGAGATCTTGTCGCCCTGCTGGATCTTGCGGCGCTGGGCGACGAAGACGCGGACGAGCTCGTTGACTCCGGGCGGCAGGTCGTCGCCGGCCTCGCGGCTGAAGCGCACCACGTCGACGACGCGTCCGTAGGCGCCGTGCGGCATCTTGAGGGAGGTGTCGCGCACGTCGTGGGCCTTGGCGCCGAAGATGGCGCGCAGCAGCCTCTCCTCGGCCGTGAGCGCGGTCTCGCCCTTGGGCGTGACCTTGCCGACCAGGATGTCGCCGGGGCCGACCTCGGCGCCGATGCGGATGATGCCGTCGTCGTCGAGGTTGGCGAGCATGTCCTCGCCCACGCTCGGGATCTCGCGCGTGATCTCCTCGGGCCCGAGCTTGGTGTCGCGGGCGTCGACCTCGTGGCGGGAGATGTTGACCGAGGTCAGAAGGTCCTGCTGGACGAGCCTGTCGGAGACGATGATGCCGTCCTCGTAGTTGTAGCCCTCCCACGGCATGTACGCCACGGTGAGGTTGCGGCCGAGGGCGAGCTCGCTCTGGTCGATCGAGGTGCCGTCGGCGAGCGGCTGGCCGGCCACCACGCGGTCGCCCGCGTGGACGATCGGGCGGTGGTTGATGCAGGTGCTCTGGTTGGAGCGCTCGTACTTGGGCAGGTCGTAGGTCTCCGGGCCCTTGTCGGTCGTGACCACGACGTGGGCGGCGTCGACCTCGGTGACGGTGCCGTCGTGCTCGGCGCAGATGATCTCGCCGGAGTCGATGGCGGCGCGGGCCTCCATGCCGGTGCCCACGTAGGGGGCGTCGGTCTGGATCAGCGGCACGGCCTGGCGCTGCATGTTGGCGCCCATGAGCGTACGCTTGGCGTCGTCGTGCTCGAGGAACGGGATGAGGTTGGCGGCGACGGACAGCATCTGGCGGGGCGAGACGTCCATGTAGTCGACGTCGGCGACGTCGACCTGGGCGGGCGCGCCGAAGGAGCCGTCGAAGTCCACCGTGCGGGCGATCACGCGGTCGGGGTGCGTGAGGTTGCCGTCGGCGTCCGCGATCACGAACTCGCCGGTCTTGGGGTCCACCGGCGTGTTGGCCGGGGCGATGTTGTGCTTCTCCTCCTCGTCGGCGGTCATCCACACGATCTCGTCGGTGACCTTGCCGTCGACGACCTTGCGGTAGGGGGCCTCGATGAAGCCGTAGGGGTTCACGTGCGCGTAGAGCGCGAGCGAGCCGATCAGGCCGATGTTGGGGCCCTCGGGCGTCTCGATCGGGCACATGCGGGAGTAGTGCGAGTTGTGGACGTCGCGCACGGCGGTCGGGACGTTGGTGCGGCGGCTGGAGCCGGACTTGTGGCCCGCGAGGCCGCCGGGGCCGAGCGCCGAGAGGCGGCGCTTGTGCGTGAGGCCGGAGAGCGGGTTGTTCTGGTCCATGAACTGCGAGAGCTGCGAGGAGCCGTAGAACTCCTTGATGGCCGCCACGATCGGGCGGATGTTGATCAGCGACTGCGGCGTGATGTCGTCGGCGTCCTGGGAGGCCATGCGCTCGCGGACCACGCGCTCCATGCGGCTCATGCCGATGCGGAACTGGTTCTGGACCAGCTCGCCCACGGTGCGGATGCGGCGGTTGCCGAAGTGGTCGATGTCGTCGTAGCTCTTGGTGGTGTCGCCCTCGTGCAGCGCGAGGAGGTAGCGCAGGGCGGTGACGATGTCGTCGCTCGTGATGACGCGCGAGCCGCCCTCGTCGTCCACGCCGAGCTTCTTGTTGATCTTGTAACGGCCGACGCGCGCGAGGTCGTAGCGCTGGTTGTTGAAGTAGAGGCCCTCGAGCAGCGACTTGGCGGAGTCGACGGTGAGCGGCTCGCCGGGGCGCTGGCGACGGTAGATCTCGAGGAGGGCGTCGTCGCGGTTGGTCGCGAGGTCGCGCTCGAGCGTGGAGCGGACCACGTCGGAGTCGCCGAGGAGGTTCATGATCTCGTCGTCGGTCTCGGCGATGCCGAGGGCGCGCAGCAGCAGCGTCGCGCTCTGGCGACGCTTGCGGTCGATGGAGACGACCAGGTGGCCGCGCTTGTCGACCTCGAACTCCAGCCAGGCGCCGCGGGCCGGGATGAACTGGCAGCGCTGGATCTCGACGCCGTTGTCCATCTCCTGGGAGAAGTAGACGCCCGGGGAGCGGACGAGCTGGGAGACGACCGCGCGC
Source organism: Olsenella sp. (assembly GCA_036454645.1). Classification (GTDB taxonomy): domain Bacteria; phylum Actinomycetota; class Coriobacteriia; order Coriobacteriales; family Atopobiaceae; genus Olsenella_K. Next base: position 58,004 of record JAZHSQ010000005.1, read on the forward strand.
TCGGTGCCGTTGATGATGAAGGTGCCGCGGCCCGTCATGAGCGGGAAGTCGCCCATGAAGACGAGCTGCTCCTTGATCTCGCCGGTCTCCTTGTTGATGAAGCGGACGTCGACGAAGAGCGGTGCCTGATAGGAGATGTCCTTTGCGCGGCACTCGGCGATGGTGTTGGACGGGTCGCCGAACTGGTGCTCGCCGAAGGTGACCTCCATGGTGTGCGCGGAGTTCTCGATGGGCGAGAACTCGGCGAAGGACTCTGCAAGGCCCTCCGTCATGAAGCGCTCAAAGGACTCCTTCTGCACCGAGATCAGGTTGGGGAGCTCCATCGCGGGAGGTATCTTGCTGAAGCTCACGCGCTGGCGCTTCGTTTGGGCAGTGTTTTGGGAAGACTTTGCGGTAGTCACCAGGCACTTCCTCCTTCGAAAAAGTGGAAAAGCGGCATTTGTCGCAATCTAATAAATTACCCGAGCGCAAACCGCAAGTCAATGTAAACCCTTGACTTGCGTCTCTTTTTCCATTAGGTTTACTTGAATACCCCTTTAGCTGCACATTTGCCCTCCCGGTTGTGGAGCGGTTGTGGAGGCGCGGAGCCCCGGGCGGCGCGAGGGGGACGAGAGGCACAAAAAAGGCCGGCCCCCGGAGGGGTCGGCCTTCTCAGTAGGCGCGAGGTGCGAGCTTACTTGAGGGAGACGGAAGCGCCGGCCTCCTCGAGCTCCTTCTTGGCGGCCTCGGCCTCGTCCTTCTTGACGCCCTCCATGAGGGTGCCCTTCTTCTCGACGGCCTCCTTGGCCTCCTTCAGGCCAAGGTTGGTGAGCTTGCGGACGACCTTGATGACGGCGATCTTCTGGGCGCCGAAGTCGTCGAGGACGACGTCGAAGGAGTCCTTCTCCTCCTCGGCGGGAGCGGCGGCCGCGGGGGCGGCGGCGACGGCGGCGACGGGGGCGGCGGCGGAGACGCCGAAGACGCCCTCCAGCTCGTGAACGAGCTCAGAGAGCTCGAGGGCGGACATGCTCTTGAGAGCCTCGACGATCTCATCCTTGGTAACAGCCATGCTGGTTCTCCTTTAAACGGGCACCCTCCGGGGTGCCTGGTCAAGACATACGAACGAACGTGCGGGGGCTAGGCAGCCTCCTTCTCCTTCTGCTCGGCGACCTGGCTGAGCGCGGTGACGAGACCGCGGGCAGGACCGGCGCAGACGGAAGCGATGCCGCGGAGCGGCGCCGCCATGACGTACACGAGCTGGGCGACGAGCTCGTCGTGGGACGGGAGCTCGGCGTAGGCCTTCGCGGACTCGGCGTCGAGCGCCTTGCCGTCTGCGATGCCCGCGACCCACTCGATCTTCTTCAGGGCCTCGGACTCCTTCTTGATCGCCTTGGCGGCGTCGACGGGGTCGTTCTCGAAGAAGACGTAGGCGCAGGTGCCCTTCAGCTTGTCGCTGATGTCGGGCAGGCCCGCGTTCTTGAGGGCGAGGTTCACGATGTTGTTCTTGTAGACCTTCATCGTGGAGTCGGCGTCCCTCAGGGCGTGACGCAGCTCCTGGGTCTCCTTGACGGTCAGGCCACGGTAGTCGATCACGAAGAGGCCCTTGGAGGACTCGATGGACTCGGTGACCTTCTGGAGCATGTCGATGTTTGCTTGTGCTGGCATTGAGTACACCTCCTTGTAGTGCAATCTGGCACGAACTGCCGCAGAGGATGCACTCCAAAAAGGAGGGCTCCGCCTGACGCAGCCAGACGGAGCCCCTGAAGTGACGCCTTCAAAGCCACCTCGGCAGGCGGGATACCCCATTGAGCCTCTCGGCACCGGCTGTCTCTGGCAGATAACGTGCAACGGTACGTGTGCCCTTTCGGGCGCCTTGCATTTTTGCAGCCCAGGGTTGGCTTGTCAACAAAAAAAGGCCGCCACGGGGTTGCTCCCCCGTGGCGGCACATTTTCTACACCTGGTGCGGACCGTGCGACAAGGACCTGGCTCCCCAGCCTACTCGGCCATGAAGTCGCGGGTCACGCTCGGGTCGACCTTGATGCCAGGGCCCATCGTCGAGGAGACCACGACGGACTTGACGTACTTGCCCTTGGCGCTCGAGGGCTTGACGCGCAGCAGCTCGGTCAGCAGGGCGCCGTAGTTCTCCACGAGCTTCTCGGTGTCGAAGGACGCCTTGCCCATGGGGACGTGGCAGATGCCGTAGCGGTCGGCGCGGTACTCGACGCGGCCGGCCTTGAGCTCCTTGGCCATCTTCTCGACGTCCATGGTGACGGTGCCGAGCTTGGGGTTCGGCATGAGACCGCGGGGGCCGAGGACGCGGCCGAGGCGGCCGACCTTGCCCATCATGTTCGGCGTCGCGATGGCGGCGTCGAAGTCGATGTTGCCCTTCTGGACCTGCTCGACGAGGTCGTCGGACCCGACGATGTCCGCGCCGGCGGCCTTGGCCTCGTCGGCCTTGGCGCCCTCGGCGAAGACCGCCACGCGGACGCTCTTGCCGGTGCCGTTGGGCAGGCTGATGGAGCCGCGGATGTTCTGGTCGGCCTTGCGGGTGTCGACGCCAAGGCGGATGGCCACCTCGATGGTCTCGTCGAACTTGGCGCTGGCGAGCTCCTTCACGAGGGCCATGGCGGCCTTCGGGGCGTAGAGCCTCTTCTCGACCTTCTCGGACGCGTTGTTGTACTTCTTGCCGTGCTTCGCCATTCTCTTACCTCCTGTGGTCACAGGGCGGCGTGGCCCTCCCACATAGGCGCCCCTGGGGGCGCAGGATGAAACTGCGAGCAGCGCAGGCTACTCGGCAATGGTGACGCCCATGGAGCGGGCGGTACCGGCGACGATCCTCTTGGCGGCCTCGATGTCGTTGGCGTTGAGGTCCGGCATCTTGATCTCGGCGATCTTGGTGAGCTGCTCCTGGGTGAGCTGGCCGACCTTGTCGCGCTGCGGGACGCCCGAGCCGCTCTTGAGGCCGAGCTCCTTCTTGATCAGCTGGGCCGCGGGAGGGGTCTTGGTGATGAAGGTGAAGGAGCGATCCTCGTAGACCGTGATCTCGACCGGGATGATGTCCCCGGCCTTGTCCTTGGTCTCGGCGTTGAACTGCTGGCAGAACTGCATGATGTTGACCTGCGCGGCGCCGAGGGCGGGGCCGACGGGAGGCGCGGGGTTGGCCTGGCCGGCAGGGATCTGGAGCTTGATGAAGTGCACTACCTTCTTTGCGGGCATGTTCCCTCCTAGGGACTCGTTGCTCAAACGAAGCTATGTCGCTGCCAGGCACAGAGAAGCATTCCTCACCGAATCAGTGGCTGGCAAGGTTGACCTTTGTTACTCCAGGACGGTGACCTGGTCGAGGGTCAGCTCCACGGGGGTCTCGCGGCCGAAGATCATGAGCATGACCTTGACCTTGCCGGCCTCCAGGTTGACCTCGCTGACCTGGCCGTCGAAGTCCGCCAGCGGGCCGGAGACGACCTTGATGGCCTGGCCGACCTCGAGGTTGGTCGAGGTGCGCTTGGGCGTGTCCTGCTGCTTGGGGCCGGCGTTGCCGGAGCGGCGCATGATCTTGTCGTACTCGGAGCGGCGCAGCGGCATCGGCGTGCCGTCGATGCCGACGAAGCCGGTGACGCCGGGCGTGTTGCGCACGACGGCCCAGGTGTTGTCGTCCACCTTGCGGTGGTCGGCCTCGATGTGGACGAGGACGTAGCCCGGGAAGACCTTGGACTCCTTGGTGGTGCGCTCGCCACCGTCCTTGATCTCCGTGACCTCCTCCATCGGGATCTGGATGTTGTCGATCTTGTCCTCGAGGTTGTAGGTCTCGATCCGGTGCTCGAGATCGGTCTTAACCTTGTTCTCGTAGCCGGAATAGGTGTGAAGGACGAACCAACGCTTAGGCATTTCTACCCCCTCAAGCTCGTGAACGCGACGAGCCCCGCCACGAAGCCCGTGTCGACGAGCCACACGCAGACGCCGAAGACGACGAGCATGGCGATGACGGCGAGCGAGTAGTTGCGCAGCTCGGTGCGGGAGGGCCAGACGACCTGGTGCATCTCGACGCGCACGTCCTTGAAGTAGCTGGACACGCGGGAGAAGACGCCCCTCTTCTTTTTCTTCTCCGCACCCTTGCGGGAAGGTGCCGAACTCTTGCTGGCCTTCTTCACGTCTGCGCCCTTTTCCGGGGCGGCGGCGACGCCGGACGCCTCATGGAGGGCCTCCAGCTCGGCGCGCTCCTGCTGCCGCGCCTTGCGGGCCGCCCTCTTGTTGCGTTCTTTCTTGGCCATCCGTGCACCTCCTAAAACCTGTATTCATAGAAACCGGCTAACCCCGAAGGGAAAGCCGGTGGTCAAAAGCTGGCACGCCAGGAAGGATTCGAACCCTCAACAAACGGTTTTGGAGACCGCCGCTCTACCATTGGAGCTACTGGCGTAGGTGGAAACTAGTTTAGCGCGTTTCCTTGTGCACGGTGTGCTTCTGGCACCACGGGCAATACTTCTTCATCTCAAGACGCTCGGGGTTGTTGGCCTTGTTCTTGGTGATGGTGTAATTGCGACGCTTGCACTCGGTGCATGCGAGAGTAACCATTGTACGCATGAGTCCTCCTGTATGGCAACCGCGAGCAAGACCACCTCGCCCGTGGCACGGGTAAAGAACTTACCATTCTGGCGTGGGGCCTGTCAAACCCCAACGGCATCAAACTCGGCGCGCCTACAAAACGTTCAAATATGAGTCGGCGCGCGGTCTGCGCCCGTGGCGTCAGGCGCCCATGAAAAAGGCCCGGCACCTCACGGTACCGGGCCTCGCAGCTCTAATGGCTCAGGCTACTCGACGATCGTGGAGACACGGCCATCGCCGACGGTGTGGCCGCCCTCGCGGATTGCGAAGCGCAGGCCCTCCTCCATGGCGATCGGGTGAATCAGGTCGCAGGAGATGGTGACGTGGTCACCCGGCATGGCCATCTCGACCTTGTTGCCGTCCTTGTCGGTCAGCTCGTAGATGTCACCAGTGACGTCCGTGGTGCGGAAGTAGAACTGGGGACGATAGCCAGAGAAGAACGGGGTGTGACGGCCACCCTCCTCCTTGGTGAGGACGTAAATCTCACCGGTGAACTTGTGGTGAGGCGTAACGGAGCCGGGCTTGCAGATGACCTGGCCGCGCTCGATGTCCTCGCGACGAATGCCGCGGAGCAGGATGCCGACGTTGTCGCCAGCCTCGCAGAAGTCGAGCGTCTTGCGGAACATCTCGATGCCGGTGGCGGTGGACTTCTGGGTGTCCTTGATGCCGACGATCTCGACCGGGTCGTTGAGGTTCAGGACGCCGCGCTCGACACGGCCGGTCGCGACGGTACCACGGCCGGAGATGGTCATGACGTCCTCGATGGCCATCAGGAACGGCTTCTCGTCGTCACGGGCGGGCGTCGGGATGTAGGAGTCGACGGTGTGCATGAGCTCGATGATGGAGTCGACCCACTTCTGCTCGCCGTTGAGGGCGCCGAGGGCGGAGCCACGGATGATCGGCATGTTGTCGCCATCGTAGCCGTACTCGGTGAGAAGGTCGCGGGTCTCCATTTCGACAAGGTCGATGAGCTCCTCGTCGTCGACCATGTCGCACTTGTTCAGGAAGACGACGATGTACTTGACGCCGACCTGACGGGCGAGAAGGATGTGCTCGCGGGTCTGGGCCATCGGGCCGTCGGTGGCGGCGATGACGAGGATGGCGCCATCCATCTGAGCAGCGCCGGAGATCATGTTCTTGATGTAGTCGGCGTGGCCGGGGCAGTCGACGTGGGCGTAGTGGCGCTCCCAGGTCTCATACTCCTCGTGAGCGACGGAGATGGTGATGCCGCGCTGACGCTCCTCGGGAGCCTTGTCGATGTCCTCGAAGGGGACGAACGTCGCCTTGCAGCCCTCGGTCTCAGAGAGAACCTTGGTGATAGCGGCGGTAAGGGTGGTCTTACCGTGGTCAACGTGACCAATCGTTCCGATGTTTACGTGAGGCTTCGAACGATCAAACTTCTCCTTGGCCATGCGCCGTCCTCCTTACATGAAACGGCCACCACGGCCGCTTCAATTACCTACCTGCTATATATCTTCGGTATCTCTACCGGAAGAATCTGGTACCGGTGACTGGATTCGAACCAGTGACATCGCGGGTATGAGCCGCGTGCTCTAACCAGCTGAGCTACACCGGCAGGTGTGTCTGCTTGAAAATGGAGCCCGCGACCGGATTCGAACCGGTGACCTCTTCGTTACCAACGAAGTGCTCTACCGACTGAGCTACACGGGCATGGAATGGTGGGGATGCTTGGACTCGAACCAAGGAACCCAGAGGGAGCGGATTTACAGTCCGCCGCAGTTGCCGCTGTGCCACATCCCCATATTCCGTTTTCAAGCACTCGCTCGTTCCGCCGTGGGGCGTCCCTTGCAAGCGGATGGTATCTTACGCCCTACCAAAAACCTTGTCAACTGGGAGTTCCCGAAAGTTCGCGAGGCCAGCGCGGGCCCCCACCAATCCTGCACAACTTAGCGCGGACGACCCCTGCCACCTGCGGCTTCCTCACCGCCCACCCCGCCTCGGAGGACGGTCGGCGCCGAGGCGCAGGCGCCTCAGGGCCGCGCCTACGAGAAAGGCCACGGGCTGACCCGTGGCCTCGCATGCGCCGGAGCTGGTGGCCGGGCTCGAACCGGCGACGACTAGTTTACAAGACTAGGGCTCTGCCAACTGAGCTACACCAGCGCAGGCACCATCTTAGCGCCTTGGCGCCCCTACCGCCAACCCCGTGGCCCCTCGCGCCCCGCGCGAACCCCTACGAGCGGCCGAGCAGGCGGTTGAGCTTCTCGCGCGTCTCGGGGTCGAGGCGGTCCTCCACCGTGAGGCGGTGGTGACTTCGCTCCTCGCGCTCGCGCTCGACCTCGCGCGCGATCTCGTTCACGTCGTGGACGAGCACGTCGCTCGAGACGCGGGTCACGGGGACCCCGCCCACGGTCGCGCGGATCGTGTTGTCCGAGGTGATGACCGTGACCTCCCTGGGCTGGCGGCGCGCGGTGGTGACCAGGCGCTCGATGACGCTGTCGGCGCTCTCGCCCGTCTCGGAGAAGACCACGCTCACGCCGGCCTTGGGCAGGTTGGGCCTGTCCGGGGAGACGTTTCCCGCCGCGTCGAAGACCACGACCGCCTCGTAGCGCCCTTGCGCGTAGGCGGCCACGTCGGAGATTAGCCTCTCGCGCGCGGCCTCGAAGGGGTCGGTGGGGTTCGACTCGTCCATGAGCGAGGTGTAGCGCTCGCCCTTGAAGATGACGTTGTAGCCGTCGACCACGAGGAGCTCCCGCTTGCCCGAGAGCTTGAGGGGACCCTTGGGGGCGGCGCCGTTCGAGCCCCTAGACATCTCCCGCCGCGCCCTCCCGCGGGCTGCCGGCCTGCTGGTCGCCGGGCTGCTCGGCGGCCAGCTCCTCGCGGCGCAGCCACTCGTAGCACATGACGGTCGCGGCCTGCGCGACGTTGAGGGACTCCACGCGCCCGCGCTGGGGCAGGCGGCAGGTGAAGTCGCACGCCTTGAGCACCAGCTGCGAGACGCCCTCGCCCTCCGAGCCCATGACCAGGCAGAACCTGCCGCAGACGGGGGCGTGCCAGACGTCGTCGCGCGCGTGCTCGCTCGCGGCGCCCACCCAGAAGCCGGCGTCCTTGAGCTCCGCTATGGCGCGGGCGAGGTTGGGGACGCGGGCGATCGGCACGTGCAGCACGGCCCCGGCCGAGGTCTTGTACGCGGCGGTGCCGACGCGGGCCGCGCGGGCGTTGGCGACCACGACGCCGGCCGCGCCCACGACCTCCGCGGAGCGCACGATCGCGCCGAAGTTGCCCTCGTCGGTCACGTGGTCGAGAAGGACCACGAGGGCGTCGCCCTCGCCCGCCGACCGGATGACGTCGGAGAGGCTGGCGTAGGAGAAGGACTCGGTCTCCAGCATGATGCCCTGGTGGGCGCCGTGCGAGCTGAGCCTGTCGAGCCTGGCGCGAGGGACCTCCTCGACGCGCACGCCCGCCGCCCCGAGGGCGCCGACGAGGCGCTCGAGCGTGGCGTCCTGCTCGCCGCGGGCCTCCGCCACGAGGGCGCGGCGGATGGGCACGCCTACCTCGAGGGCCTCGGCGCAGGCGCGCCTGCCCTCGATGAGGTCGCTCTCACGCCTGCGGTCGGGCCGGCGCTGCCCCTTGGGACCGGAGCCCGCGCGTCCGGAGCCGCTGCCGCCGCGCCCGGCGTCGCGCCCGGAGCCGCGGGGCGCGCCGCCCCGGGCGTCCTGGCGCCTGCCCGCGCCGCCGCGGCCGGCGCCCTTGCGGGCGCTGTCCCGCCCGTCGGCGCCCTGCCTGCCGGGCCCGCCCTGCGGGCGCTGCCCCCTGCCGCCGCGGCCGGCCCCCGAGGGACCCCTCCTGCCAGCTGCCATCTCTCCTCCCCTACGCCCTGCGCAGGCGCGCGCCCGAGGCGGTGTCCTCGAGCACGAGGCCGAGCGCGGTGATGCCGTCGCGGATGGCGTCCGCCGTCGCCCAGTCCTTGGCCTTGCGCGCGGCCTGGCGGGCGTCGAGCAGGGCCTGGGCGGCGTCCTCGGGCGAGTCGCCCTCGTAGGCGGCGCGCTCGCGGGCGAGGTCGACGAGGCCGGCGGGCAGCCCCTCGTCCTGCGCCTGGACGAGCTGGATGCCGAGGACGTCGGTGAGCTCGCAGACGGTGTCGGCGGCGCGCAACGAGAGGGCGCGCGAGACGCGCTCGGCGGCGTCGGCGAGGTAGCGGTTGGAGGCCGTGACGAGCTCGAAGATCGCGGCGAGCGCGCCGGGGGCGTTGAAGTCGTCGTCCATCTGGCGGCAGAACTCGGCGCGCGCGGCGTCGATGGCCTTGGCGAGCGCGTGGTCCTCCTCGCCCAGCTCGCACGCGCACGCGCCGTTCTCCGCGGCCCAGCGCAGGTTCTTGACGCAGGTGCGCAGGCGCTCGAGCGTGCCCACGGCGCCGTCGAGCTGGTCGGTCTGGAAGTCGAGCGCGGAGCGATAGTGGGTCTGGAGCATCAGCAGGCGCACGGCGTCTGCCGGGTAGGCGTCGAGGACCTCCTTGAGCGTGAGGAAGTTGCCGAGGGACTTGGACATCTTCTCGCCGTTGACGCGCAGCATCCCCGTGTGCATCCAGAGGTTGGCGAGAGGCGCGTGCCAGGCGCACATGGCCTGGGCGGTCTCGTTCTCGTGGTGGGGGAAGATGAGGTCCTGGCCGCCGCCGTGGATGTCGATCGGCGTGCCGAGGTAGCGGTGGATCATGGCGCAGCACTCGGTGTGCCAGCCGGGGCGGCCGTCGCCCCAAGGGCTCGGCCAGCTGGGCTCGCCCGGCTTGGCGGCCTTCCAGAGGGCGAAGTCGAAGGGGTCGCGCTTCTCCTCGTTGACCTCGACGCGCTCGCCGGCGCGCAGCTGGTCGAGGTCGCGGCCGGAGAGCACGCCGTAGCGGGAGTCGGAGCGCACGGAGAAGTACACGTCGCCGTTGGACGCCACATAGGCGTTGCCCCGCTCGATCAGGAGGGAGATCATCTCCTGCATGGCCTCGACCTCGCGCGTGGCGCGCGGGCGGATGTCGGGGTCGAGGATGCCGAAGCGGTGCATCTGCTCGATGAAGGCGGCCGAGAACTCGCTGGCGACCTCCTCGGCGCTCCTGCCCTCCTCGTTGGCGCGGTTGATGATCTTGTCGTCCACGTCGGTGAGGTTCTGCGCGAAGGTCACCTGGTAGCCCTTGTAGATGAGGTAGCGGCGGATCACGTCGAAGGAGAGAAAGGTGCGGGCGTTGCCGATGTGGATCTGGTCGTAGACCGTGGGCCCGCACACGTACATGCGGATCTTGCCCTCCTCGATGGGCTTGAGCTCCTCCTTGCGGTGGGTCTGGCTGTTGTAGACGAGCATGCTGTCTCCTTGTGGCCGACGCCTGGCGCGGCCGTCGATACTTGCCGCCCACCACGCGGCGGGCCTTGACCTTCCGGGGCCGGACCGCCGGCCGCGCGAGGGGCCGGGCCGGCCGCAGCCGAGAACTGCGACCCCGTCACTCGCCATTGTAGCCCCTCGCGGGGCGGCGCGGGCGCCGCCGCTAGCGGACGCGCGCCAGCAGGGCGACGGCCCAGGCCTCGATGCCCTCCTCGCGGCCCACGAAGCCGAGCCGCTCCGTCGTCGTGGCCTTGACGCCCACGCAGGAGACGTCCACGCCGAGGGCGCGGGCGAGGTTGGCGCGCATGGCGTCGCGGTGGGGCGCGAGCTTGGGGACCTGCGCGGCCACGGTGCAGTCGCAGTCCACGACCTCGAAGCCCTCCCGGCGCACGCGCCCGGCGACGCGGGAGAGCAGCACCAGGGAGTCCGCCCCCTCATAGGCCGGGTCGGTGTCGGGGAAGAGCTGGCCTATGTCGCCCAGGCGGGCGGCGCCGAGAAGGGCGTCGGCCAGCGCGTGGGCGAGGACGTCGGCGTCGCTGTGGCCCACGAGCCCCCGCTCGCACGGCACGTCGACCCCGCCGAGGACGCAGCGGCGACCCTCGCCGAAGGCGTGCACGTCGTAGCCGTGCCCGATCCGGAGCGTGCCCGCGACGCTCGCCGTGGTCGCGCCGGTCGCGGCGGTCGCCGCGCCCGGCGCGGAGCCTGCCTTCCCTGCCATCAGATTCTCCCTCCGAGCGCCCCCGCGGGGCCGTCCCCCTCCTGGGGGCCCTCCGTGAGCCCGCAGCCCTCCTCGTCGATGCGCCTCGCGAGCAGGGCCCGCGCGACGACGAGGTCCTCGGGCACCGTGACCTTGAGGTTGGCTCGCGATCCCTCGACGCAGCGCACCTTGCCTCCCCTGCGCTCGATCAGGGAGGCGTCGTCGGTGCCCACGTAGTCGTCCCAGACGCTCGCGCGGTGGGCGGCGAGCAGCTTCCTGGTCCTGAAGGCCTGCGGGGTCTGCGCGTTCCAGTAGTAGGCGCGGTCCGGCGTGCCCACGATGAGGCCGTCCTCGACGAGCTTCAGCGTGTCGGTCGCGCGCACCGCGGCGATGGCGCCCGCGAGCTCGGGGTCCGAGCGCAGGGCGCCGACCACGGCCTCCACGGTCTCGGGGCGCACGAGCGGGCGCGCGCCGTCGTGGACCGCGACCAGGGGGAAGCCGGGGGGCATGGCGAGGAGCGCGCTGAAGACGGAGTCCTGGCGGGTCGCCCCCGCCTGGGCCAGCGTCACGTCGCAGCGGAGCGTCAGCGGCGAGAGGACGTCGAGCATGTCGTCGAGGCGACCGGGCGGGTAGACCACGACGAGGTGGCCCACCGAGGCAACGCGGTCGAAGGCCATGATCGACCAGCTCACGAGCGGCAGGCCGCACAGGTCCACGAACTGCTTGCCCCTCGGGTCTCCGAAGCGCTCGCCGGAGCCGCCGGCGACGATGACGGCGCAGGTGTCGGCCCCGCCGGCGGCGCCGCCGGGCCCGAGCGGCTCGACCGCGGGCTCGGGCGTGGCCAGGCAGGCCTCGGCGCAGGCGGAGGCGCAGGCGCCCCCGCGGGAGGCGGCGGCGCCGCGCAGCCGCGCCACCTCGCGCGCGACCCCGTCGGTCGGGGCTACGCGTATCATTGGCGCTTCCCCCACATGCGGTAGAGGCTGTCCGCCAGGACGTCGGGGTTCTTGACGCCGATGTCGTCGAGGCGCGAGGGGTTCTCGTCCAGCTCGTCCATCAGGTGCTGGAGCGAGCCGTACTCGTCGACGATCTTGTCCGCCATGCCCTTGCGCACGACCGAGATGTTGGAGAGGGTGCGCAGGCCGAGCGGGGTCATGATGCTGTCCTCGGTCCTGTCGTCGTAGCCGAGCAGGCGCGCGACGTTGGCCGCGTCGTGGATCGAGGAGTTGTCCGCGCTGTGGAGGGCGCGGCGGATCACGCGGGCGTTGTCCTCGGAGGAGTCGCGCGCGTAGTCGCGGATCATGAGGGTGTACTCCTCGTCGATGTCGCCCATGTACTCCTCGCGCTGCATCTGGACCGTCTTGCCCTCGGAGCCGAGCTGCAGGATGCAGGCGTCGAGCTCCTCGTTGACGGAGAGGATGACCTCGAAGAGGTAGAAGATGTCCGCGATGTCGCCCAGGGTGACGTAGTTGTCGAGCTCGAGCGTGGTGAGGCGCAGCAGGCGCCGGTCGATCTGCTGGCGCGTGCTCTGCATGGCCACGAGCAGCTGGCTGACCGAGCTCATGATCTCCGGCACGTTGCGCAGCTGGTAGCCCCAGCCGTCCACGTAGACGTTGACGACCTGGCGGCGCTCGGAGACGGAGATGACCGTCGCCTGCGTGAGCAGGCTCATGCGCGCCGCGGTCCTGTGGCGCATGCCCGTCTCGGTGGTGGGCAGCGACGGGTCGGGGTTGAGGTGGTAGTTGGCGCGCAGGATCTGGGTCATGCCCTTGTCGACCACGATGGCGCCGTCCATCTTGGAGAGCTCGAAGAGGCGGTTGGCCGTGAAGGAGATGTCGAGCTTGAAGCCGTCATCGCCGGCGGCCAGCACGTTCTCCGTGTCGCCGACGCAGATGAGGGCTCCCATGTGGCCCGCGATGATCATGTCGAGCGCGTGGCGCAGGGCGGTCCCGGGTGCCGTGAGCCTGATCGCTGCGTCGCGGCGCCGCTTGGACTCGCCTTCGGTCTGGTCAAGCTGCGCAGGTTCCATGGTCCCCCCTCTTCGGTGAGGCCGGCGCCCGTGGCGTTCCGGCCGGATGCTCAGGACTCAAGTATAAAGCGCGCCGGGGCCGGCGAACCCGCCGACCCCGGCCTCCATCCCCGCGCGCCCGGGCCCGCCGGGCGCGACTCTCGGGTCCTACTCCTCCTCGCCAGCCTCCAGGACGTCCGTGCCCTCCGGCGCGGACTCGCCCTCGGGCCCGGCGGCGGACCCTGCGGCGGGCTCGTCCTGGGCCCAGCCGTCGCGCGCCTCCGGGCGGTCGAGGTGGAGCCGCGCGCTCGGGGCGGGTATCTCGCCCTCGCCCTTGGAGAAGCTGAGCGCGTCGCCCTCCGGCGCGGCGTCCACGAGGATGACGTCGCCCTCGGACCACTTGCCCGCGAGGAGCTCCTCGGAGAGCGGGTCCTCGATCATGGTCTGGATGGCACGGCGCAGCGGGCGGGCGCCGTAGATCTTGTCGGTCCCGCGCTTTGCCACCAGGTCGCGCGCGGCGTCCGTGAGCTCGATGGACATGCCGTTGGCGATGAGGCGGTTGCGCAGCTCGCCCACCATGAGGTCCACGATGCCGCGCAGCTGGGCCGGCGTGAGGCTCTTGAAGACCACGATCTCGTCCACGCGGTTCAGGAACTCGGGCCGGAAGAGCCGCTTGAGGTCCGACATGACGCGGGAGTTGATCTCCTTGTCGGACAGGCCGTCGCCCGAGCCGGTGAAGCCGAGCGTGGTGGTCTGCGCGATGTCGCGCGCGCCGATGTTGGAGGTCATGATGATGACCGTGTTGGAGAAGTCCACGTGGCGGCCCTGGCCGTCGGTGAGCCTGCCCTCGTCCAGGATCTGGAGAAGGACGTTGAAGACGTCGGGGTGGGCCTTCTCGATCTCGTCGAACAGGACCACCGAGTAGGGGCGCCTGCGCACGGCCTTGGTGAGCTCGCCGCCCTCGTCGTAGCCCACGTATCCGGGAGGCGCGCCGACGAGCTTGGAGACGGTGTGCTTCTCCATGAACTCGGACATGTCGAAGGTGATGAGGGCGTCCTCGGAGCCGAAGAGGAACTCCGCCAGGGACTTGGCGAGCTCCGTCTTGCCGACGCCGGAGGGACCGAGGAAGATGAAGGAGCCACCGGGCCGGCGGGGGTCCTTGAGGGGGCTGCGGCTGCGCCTGATGGCGCGGGCCGCCGCCGAGACCGCCTCGTCCTGGCCGATGACGCGCTGGTGCAGGGCGTCCTCGCAGCGCAGGAGCTTGCTCGCCTCGGCCTCGGTGAGGTTCGAGACGGGCACGCCCGTGATGTCGGAGACCACGTCCGCGATGGCGCGCTCGTCCACGACCACGACGTTGGCGTCCTGGCGCTCGCGCCACGCGCGCTCGAGCTCGGCCTTCTTGGCGGTGAGGTCCTTCTCCTCGTCGCGCAGGCGCGCGGCCTCCTCGAACTCCTGGGCGGCCGCCGCCTTGGACTTGCGGTCCTTGATGTCGGCGAGCTGCTCGTCCACCTGCGTGAGCTCGGGCGGCAGCACCATCTTGTGGACGCGCGTGCGCGCGCCGGCCTCGTCGATGAGGTCGATGGCCTTGTCCGGCAGGAAGCGGTCCTGGACGTAGCGGTCGGAGAGGGTCACCGCCGCGGAGAGGGCCTCCTCGGTGTACTTGACGTGGTGGTGCTTCTCGTAGCGGTCCTGCAGGCCGTGGAGGATCTTGAGCGTGTCCTCCGGCGTGGGCTCGCCCACGTCGACCGGCTGGAAGCGTCGCTCGAGCGCGGAGTCCTTCTCGATGTGCTTGCGGTACTCCTCGGCCGTGGTGGCGCCGATGACCTGGATCTCGCCGCGGGAGAGGGGCGGCTTCAGGATGGCGGCCGCGTCCACGGAGCCCTCGGCGGAGCCGGCGCCCATGATGGTGTGGATCTCGTCGATGAAGAGGATGACGTTCTTGCTCTCCTCGACCTCGTTGATGACCTTCTTCATGCGCTCCTCGAACTCGCCGCGGTACTTGGAGCCCGCGACCAGCGAGGCGACGTCCAGCGTCCAGATCTGCTTGCCGCGCAGGATGTCCGGCACGTCGCCGGAGGCGACGAGCTGGGCCAGGCCCTCGACGACGGCCGTCTTGCCGACGCCCGGGTCGCCGAGGATGAGCGGGTTGTTCTTCTGGCGGCGCGCGAGCACCTGCATGACGCGCTCGATCTCGCGGCCGCGGCCGATGACGGGGTCGAGCCTGCCGTCGGCGGCCTGCTTGGTGAGGTTGCGGCCGAACTGCTGGAGCGTGGAGCCGTCGTCGGAGGAGCCCTGCGCGGGGCCGGCGGTCGAGAAGCCCGACGGGTCCATGCGCATGTCGCCCACGGTGGCGGCGGTGTTGCGCTCCGGGGAGCGGCCGTCGGAGATGAGCTCGTTCACGGCGTTGCGGACCGCGTCGCCCGAGACGCCCATGCGGCTCAGCGCCTCCATGGCGCGGCCGTTGCCCTCGGCGACGATGCCGAGGAGCAGGTGCTCGGTCGCGATGTAGGTCTGGCCGTGCGTCATGGTCTCGCGGTAGGCGTCCTCGAGCACGCGCTTGGCGCGCGGCGTGAAGGGGATGTGGCCCCCGGGCACCGGCTCGCCGTCGTTCTTGGAGAGCTCCTTCACCGTGGCGAGGGCCTCCTCGTAGGTGATGTCGAGCTTGGAGAGCGCCTGCGCGGCCACGCCGTCGCCCTCCTTGATGAGGGCGAGCAGCAGGTGCTCCGTCCCCACGTACATGCGGCCGAGGTCTCTCGCCTCGTCCTGCGCGAGGTTCATGACCTTGCGCGCCTTGTCTGTGAACTTCTCGAACATGCGGGATTGACCCCCTCGAGTCACGGCCGCCCAGGGGTCCCGCATGGCGGGGACGGACGGCCCTACGTTTTGCTTGATGGTATGTACCCAAGGCCCGCGAGGGTCTATCCGCGCGACCTGCATGCACGCTTCCCACATTTGAGGACGCCCGCCCCCTGGAGGGGACGGGCGTCCTCGGGTCAGCCTGGCGCGGGCGGGCGGCTACGCGCGGGCAGCCTGCCCGCCCGAGCACGATCAGCCGGCCTGGCGGTCGGCCTCGCGCGCCCGCTCGGCCTCGGCGCCCTCCTGCGGGACGGCGGGCCGCTGCTCGGCGAGCGCCTGCTCGATCCCGCGGGCCAGCTGGTCGCAGCACGAGGTCGGGCGCTGCGCGCACGTGATCCCCTTGAGCGTGCCCGCCGCGGAGCGCGCGTCGGCGCCCTCGAGCAGGCGCGAGACGGCCGTGGTGTTGCCGGGGCAGCCCCCGTTGAAGCGCACGTCGTGCAGCCTGCCGTCGTCGATGGAGAAGTCGATCGTGCGGGCGCAGACCCCGCAGGTCTTCATGGTGTAGTTCACTCCTGCGCCCCCTTGGCGTAGATGTCGCCCACCGGGGCGATGGCCTTCATGGCGTCCAGGACGTCCTCGAGCAGCTCGTCGAGCTCCATGCCGTTGAGCTCGGCGCCGCGGCGGATCACGTCGCGGTCACAGCCGGCGGCGAAGCGCTTGTCCTTGAACTTCTTCTTGAGCGACTTGAGCGGCATGTCGACGACCGAGCCCGAGGGGCGCATCTTCGCGGCGGCCTGGATGAGGCCGGAGAGCTCGTCGGCCGCGAACAGCACGCACTCCATCTTGGAGGCGGGGGCGGGCAGCTCCGGGTTGTTGTCGGAGTTGTGCGTCTGGATCGCGCGGGCGAGCTCCTCGGTGCCGCCGGCCTCGGCGATCAGCTCGGCCGCCTTCACCGTGTGCTGCACCGGGTCCGGGAACCGCTCCCAGTCGAGGTCGTGGAGAAGGCCGACCTGCCCCCAGAACTCGACGTTGTCCGGGTCGTACTTGGCCGCGTAGTGGCGCATGAGGCCCTCGAGGGTCTCCGCGTGCTCGACGTGGAAGGGGTCCTCGTTGTAGCGCTCGAGCAGCTCGTGCGCCTGCTCGCGCGTGAGGCCGGACTCGAGGCGGGGTGCCGCGGAGTCGCGCGCGGCCTCGTTCGCGGCGCCCTCCTCGGCGTCGTCCGCGATCGCGTCCACCGAGGCGGCGGCGTTGTCGGTCCTCTCGGGCAGCTGCGAGGCGATGTCGGCGCGGGTCACGACCTCGGGCTTCATCTGCGGGAAGAGGAGGACGTCGCGGATGGCGGGCTGGTCGCAGAAGAGCATGACCATGCGGTCGATGCCGTAGCCGATGCCGCCCGCGGGGGGCATGCCGTACTCGAGGGCGCGGACGTAGTCGTAGTCGTAGCCCATCGCCTCGTCGTCGCCGAAGCCCTTGGCGGCGACCTGCTCGGCGAAGCGACCGGCCTGGTCGACGGGGTCGTTGAGCTCGGAGAAGGCGTTGGCGTACTCGTGGCCGCAGATCACGAGCTCGAAGCGGTCGGTGAGGCGCGCGTCCTCCTCCTTGCGCTTGGAGAGCGGGCTCACCTCCTCGGGGTAGTCGCAGACGAAGGTCGGGTCGACCAGGGTCTTCTCGCCCAGCTCGTCGTAGAGCTCGAAGAGGAGCTTGCCGGCGCCCCAGTTGTCCTGGACCTCGATCTGGTGGGCGCGGCAGAGCTCGCGCAGGCGCTCGACGGGCGT
>JAZHSQ010000006.1:0-74084 GCA_036454645.1 Olsenella sp.
GTGGGCCTCTACGAGACGCCCTATCTGGCCTCGGGGTCTGCCGCCCCGATCTTCTCGAGTATCATGGGTGAGGCCCTGCAGGACCTGGACGTGAAGCCCAGCTCCTAGGGCAGAGAGGTGATGGTTCTTATGCGAATGTCCGCACGGGACGTCTGTCTCGCCACCGGCGCCGCCCTCCTCGGCGGCGACGGCGCCGCCGAGGTCACGGGGGTGACCATAGACTCCCGCGAGGTGCGGCCCCACGCCGCCTTCGTCGCCTTCGCGGGGGAGCGCACGGACGGCAACCGCTTCGCGCGCGCGGCGCTCGAGGCCGGCGCCTCCCTCGTCGTGCTCACCGCGGAGCCCGACCCCGCAGACCTCGAGCTCGCCGGCCGCCTCGGGTCCTGCGTGGCGCGCGCCGCCGGCGACGACGGCACCGCGTTCATGCTCGCGCTCGCGGGCGCGTGGCGCGAGCGCAACCCGCAGTGGCTCGTGGTGGGCGTGACGGGCTCGGTGGGCAAGACCACCACCAAGGAGATGCTCGCCTGCGCCCTCGCCACGAGGTATCGCGTCCACGCCACCAAGGGCAACCTCAACAACCTCCTCGGCGTGCCGCTGACGCTGCTCTCCGCGCCGGACGACGCGGAGCTGCTCGTCGTGGAGATGGGCATGAACCACGCCGGCGAGCTCGCCCGCCTCTCCGCCGCGGCGCGCCCCAACGTGGCCGTCGTCACCAACGTGGGGACGAGCCACATCGGCAACCTCGGCTCGCGCGAGAACATCGCCCGCGCCAAGGCCGAGGTCGTCTCCGGCATGGTTGCGGCCGAGGGCAGGGAGCGCCCCACGCTCGTGCTCTCCTCCGGGGACGACTTCACGGACTTCATCGCCGAGCGCTTCTGCGCCCCCGCCGGCGTGGGCGTGCTGCGCGTGGGCGCCGCCCCCTCGGCAGACGTCCGCGCGACGGGCGTCACGCTCGGGGACGACGGCTGCGCCGAGGCCGACCTCTCCTTCCCGGACGGCGCGCGGGCGCACGCGCGGCTGCGCGTCCCCGGCAGGCACTTGGTCGCCGACCTCCTCGACGCCATGGCCGTCGCGTGGGAGCTCGGCGTCGACGTCTCCCGCGCCGCCGGGGCGGTCGGGGAGATGCGCCCGGCGCACATGCGCCTGGAGGTCGTCGAGCGGCCGCACAGGCCCCGCGTGATCGACGACTCCTACAACGCGAGCCCGAGCTCGGTCGCCGCTGCCCTCGACGTCCTGTGCTCCATGGGGTGCGCGGGGCGCCGCGTCGCCGTCCTCGGCGAGGTGGGCGAGCTCGGCCCCGAGTCGGCGCGCCTGCACGGCTACATCGGCGCCTACGCCGCGGCCAAGCCGATCGACCTGCTCGTCGTGATCGGCGGCGAGGGCGCCGCCCAGATCGCGGAGGCCGCCCGCACCATGGGCTTCTCGGAGGACGCTCTCGAGTCGTTCGACTCCGTGGACTCCGCGCTGCGCACCATGGGGCCCGTCCTCGCAGAGGACGACCTCGTGCTCGTCAAGGCGTCGCGCTCCGCGGGGCTCGACCAGTTTGCCAAGGGGGTATACGACCGATGATTATCGGCAACCCGGCCTACCCGACCTACCAGGTGTTCCTCTCCATGGGGATCGCGGCCCTCATCACCGTCCTCGTGATGCCCCCCTTCATCAGGCTCATGAGGCACGAGAAGATCGGGCAGCAGATCAGGGCCGACGGACCCAAGCGCCACCTCGTCAAGCAGGGCACCCCCACGATGGGCGGCGTCGTCATCCTGCTCGGCGTGGTCGTGACCTGCGCCGTCATGGCCGAGTGGACGCCCGACCTCGTGTGCGCGGTCCTCGCCATGCTCGTCACGGGCTCTCTCGGGCTCCTCGACGACATCGAGTCGGTCGCCCACAGGCGCTCGCTGGGCCTCACGCCCTCCCAGAAGATGGTCGGCCTCGTCACCGTCTCGGTCGTCTTCTGCCTCGCCGCGGTGAACTGGGTGGGGATCAGCCCCGTGGTCAGGTTCCCGGGCGGGCTGGACGTGGACCTCGGCGTGCTCACGACGACCTTCCACGCGGGCGGCGGCGAGGTCAGCGTCCCGTGGCTCTACGTGCTCTTCGTCTTCCTGCTCATGGCCGGCCTCTCCAACGCCGTCAACCTCACCGACGGCCTGGACGGGCTCGCGGGCGGCACGGTGCTCGTGGTCATGCTCGCCATGTCGATGGTCGCCTTCAGCTACGGCGAGCTCTCGCTGGCGATCCTGGCGGCCGCGATCGCGGGCGCCCTCGTCGGCTTCCTCTGGTACAACTGCTACCCCGCCTCCATCTTCATGGGCGACACGGGCTCGCTCGCGCTCGGCGCGGCCTTCGCTGCCCTGGCCGTCCTCACCAAGACCGAGATCACCTCCCTCGTGATGGGCATGCTCTTCATCATCGAGGCGCTCTCCGTCATCATCCAGGTCGTGAGCTTCAAGGCGACCGGCAAGAGGGTCTTCCTCATGGCCCCCATCCACCATCACTTCGAGAAGAAGGGCTGGAGCGAGACGAAGGTCGTCATCCGCTTCTGGATCGTCTCCGCGGCCTTCGCCGCGCTGGGCTTCGCCCTCTACTTCCAGCTCAACTAGAAGGCCGAGGAGGTCATCGCATGAACGAGGGCAGCGAGGCGCGCGAGGACGGGCGTGGCCAGGCCGGCCGGCTGGGCGACGTCTGCGTGCTCGGGCTCGGCAGGACCGGCGTCGCGGTCGCCGAGTACCTGGCGGGACCGGCCAGGGACAGGGTCGGCTCCGTCACCGTCTTTGGCGGCGCGAGGTCGACCATGGGGGAGGCGGCCCGCGCCCTCGAGGACGCGGGCGTCCGCGTCCGCGTGGGCACCGACGAGCTCGACGGCAGCTACGACCTTGCCGTCTCCTCGCCGGGCATCCCCGAGTCTTCGCCCTTCCTCGCCTCGGCGCGCGCGCACGCCGCCGAGGTCGTCGGCGAGCCCGAGTTCGCCTGGCGCGAGAGCCCCGAGCGCTGGGTGGGCATCACGGGCACCAACGGCAAGACCACCACGACGACCCTGGCCGCGGAGATGCTGCGCGCCGGCGGCGAGGAGGCGCTCACGGTCGGCAACATCGGCACCGTCGCGACGAGCCGGGTGGCGGACCGCCCCGCCGGCTCGTGGTTCGTGGCCGAGCTCTCGAGCTTCCAGCTCGAGGAGACCGTGCGGCTTCACCCCAGGGTCGCCGTCCTGCTCAACATAACGCCGGACCACGTGGAGTGGCACGGCTCGCTCGAGCGCTACGCCGCGGCCAAGGAGAAGATCTTCCGGAACCTCGGCGCGGGCGACCTCGCCGTCGTCTCGGTCGAGGACGACTGGTGCCGCGCGATCGCGGGCAGGCTCGAGGCGCGCGGCCTCAGGGTCTGCCGCCTCGACGTGCACGGCGACCCCGAGGCGCCGCTCGCGGCCTACCTCGCCGGCGACGCGCTGCGCGTCCGGCTCGAGTCGGGCGAGGTGGAGCTCGCCCGCAGGGACGAGCTCGCCATCAAGGGCGACCACAACGTCCAGAACGCGCTCGCCGCCTCCGCCGCCGCCCTCGAGGTCGGCGTGGCGCCGGCCGACGTGCGCCGCGCGCTCCTCGGCTTCCGGGCGCTCGAGCACCGCATCGAGCTCTGCGGCGAGCTCGCGGGCGTCCGCTTCGTGAACGACTCCAAGGCGACCAACGTCGACGCGGTGGAGAAGGCGCTCACGGCCTTCGAGCCGGGCCGGGTCGTGCTCCTGCTCGGCGGCCACGACAAGCTGAGCGACCTCGCGTCCTTCTCGCGCAAGGTGGCCTCCTGCTGCCGTGCGGCCGTCTGCTACGGCGAGGCCGGCGAGCGCTTCGCAGAGGCGCTCTCCGCCGCCGCGGAGGGATCCGGCCTCGTCGTCGAGCGCGCCCCGCACATGGCCGACGCCCTCGAGGCGGGCTGCAGGCGCGCCGAGCCCGGCGACACGGTGCTCCTCTCGCCGGCCTGCTCCTCCTTCGACGAGTTCTCCGGCTACGAGGAGCGCGGCCGCGCCTTCAAGGCGCTCGTGCGCGACAAGATCTCGGCGGGCGCCTAGCGTGGCGGCCGCCTTCGCGAGGACGGCCTCCGGGGCCGGCACCTCCAGCCGGTCCGCGCGGGGGCTCCACGGGGTCCCCGCGCGCATCATGGTGCCGCGGGTCGTCCTGTTCGTCTCCGCCTTCGGCCTCACGCTCTTCGGGCTGCTGATGATCTTCTCCGCCTCCTCGGCGACGGCGCTCGCCTCCGAGTCGACGGACTACGACGCGACGTACTACTTCATCCGGCAGCTCAGGTTCGTGGCCATGGGCCTCGTCCTGCTCGTCGTCCTGACGAGGGTGGACTACCGCCTCTGGCGGGGCGTGCCCCTCAGGGTCGTCTGGGTCCTGACGGTGCTCGTGCTCGTCGCGATCTTCTCGCCGACGGCGGGCACCGACGCCTACGGCGCGACCCGCTGGATCTCGGTGGCCGGCTTCACCCTGCAGCCCTCGGAGTTCGCCAAGGTCACGCTCGTGCTCACGGGCGCCGACCTCTACGTGCGGTTCTTCGACGAGGGGTCGGTGACCCCGGCGCGCTTCGGGGCGCTCGTCCTGGCCGCCGTGGGCCTGCCGCTGCTGCTGATCCTGCTGCAGCCCGACAAGGGCACCACGGGCATCCTCATCTTCACCCTGCTGGGGATGGGCTACCTCGCCGGCGTCAACACCGCCCTCGTCCTCGGCTGCTTCGCCGCGGTCGCCCTCGGGGCCGCCGTCCTCGCCATGCGCGACTCCTACTCGCGCGCCCGCGTCCTCACCATGCTGAACCCCTTCCTCGACCCCTACGGCTCGGGCTGGCAGCTCGTCCAGGGCTTCTACGCCTTCGGCTCAGGCGGCCTCACGGGCGTCGGGATCGGGATGTCGCGCCAGAAGTACTCCTACCTCCCCATGGCGCACAACGACTTCATCTTCGCGGTGGTGGGGGAGGAGACGGGCTTCGTCGGCGCCGTGGGCGTCCTCGTCGCCTTCGCCCTGCTGATCTGGGCGGGGCTGAGGATCGCCGAGCAGGCGCCCGACCTCAGGGGCAGGCTCGTCGCGGCGGGATGCTCGATCCTGATCGGCGTGCAGCTGCTGGTCAACGTCTGCGGCGTCATCGGCTTCTTCCCGCTGTCGGGCAAGCCCGTGCCCTTCCTCTCCTACGGCGGCTCCTCGATCATCTCCTGCCTCATGCTCGTGGGGCTGATCGGCTCGGTCTCGCTCAGGGACGAGCTGCCGGAGACGGTCTACGACCGGCGCCGCGGCAGGCTGCGGCTCGCGGGCGAGGACGAGGGGCCCCTCGCGGGGACGGCCGGCTGGGACGGCGGCGGCTGGGGCGGCGACGCCCGGGACGGCGGCGGCTGGGACGACGGCCGCGTGGACCCGGGGCTCTCGAGCGCCGGCGAGGCCACGCCGCGCTCCTCCCGCCTGCGCCTCGCGGGCGGCGGGGGCGCGCAGGGCGGCGGGCGCGCTTCGCGCGCGCCGGCTGGCGGCCAGCGCCCGCAGACGCCCGCGGGACGGCCCGCCGCGCCCGCGAGGGGGGCCTCCGGCCCCGCCCTCGCGCCACGCCCGCTCTCGCCGGCGGACCCCCGCAAGTCGGGGGGACGTGGAGGTTGGCGGAGGGTCGGCCCCGACGCCGACGCGGCGGATAGACTGAGAGTGCACGACGACGATGCGCCCGCCTCGGGCGGGCGCGGCAGGAGGGGATAACGTGAGCGAGAGGCTCGAGGTCGCGATAGCCGCGGGAGGCACCGCGGGCCACATCAATCCGGCGCTCGCGCTCGCGGAGGAGCTCGAGCGCAGGGGCCACCACGTGACCTTCTTCGGGCAGGAGGCCAAGCTCGAGGGCAGGCTCGTGCCCCAGGCGGGCTTCGAGCTGCGTCCCATCAGGGTCACGGGCATCGACCGCTCGCGGCCCTGGACGGCGGTCTCCGCCCTGTGGCGCATCCGCAAGGCGGAGGGCGTGCTCGACTCCTACTTCGCCGGGTCCGGGGCGCCGGACGTCGCGGTGGGGTTCGGCGCCTACGTGGAGATGCCGCTGCTCAGGTGGTGCCACAGGCACGACGTGCCCTACGTGATACACGAGCAGAACTCCGTGCCCGGGCTCGCCAACAGGACCGAGGCCGCCCACGCCACCTCGGTGTGCGTCTCGCTCCCCGTGGCGACCAAGGCCTTCGAGGACCGCGTAGGCCCCCAGACCGCCGTCGTCGTCACCGGAAACCCCGTCAGGCGCAGCGTGACCTCGGCCTCGCGCGAGGCGGGGCGGCGCGCCTTCGGGGTGCCCGAGGGGGCGACGATGCTGCTGGTGTTCGGCGGCAGCCTCGGCGCGCGCCACCTGAACGAGGGGGTCTGCGCCCTCAAGGCGGAGCTCCTCTCGAGGGAGGGGCTCCACGTCGTCCACTCGACCGGCGCGGACCTCTACGACGAGGTGACCTCGTCGCTCGCCCTCACCGAGGAGGAGGCCGCCCGCTGGACGGTCCTGCCCTACATCGACAACATGGGCGAGGCGCTCGCCGCCGCGGACCTCGTGGTCTCGCGCGCCGGCGCCTCCTCGATCGCGGAGATCGCGGCCCTCGCGGTGCCCTCGGTCCTCGTGCCCTACCCGCTGGCGACGGCCGACCACCAGACGACCAACGCACGCTACCTCGTGGACGCCGGCGCCGCCGTGCTCGTGCCGGACGAGGAGGTGGGCGGCGGGTCCTTCTCGCACGAGGTCCTGTCGCTGGTCGACGACGCGGGCGAGCGGGCGCGGATGCGCGAGGCCGCGCGCGGGCTCGGGCAGGACAGGGCGGCGCGCGCCCTGGCCGACCAGGTCGAGGCCGCCGCGGCGCCCGGCGTGTAGGGGGCGTGGCCCCCGCGCGTTGCGTGTAGGATGGAGTGGGCACCGAGGTGCCCTGCACATGGATGCGGCCGCGCCGGGCGGGTCCGGGCGCGGGCGCGAATCTGCGCGGGCCCTGCCCGCCGAAGGAGGAGAGATGGCTGGTAACGCTGGCGACAAGGGCTTCAGGAGCGCCCACTTCATCGGAATCGGCGGCGCTGGCATGAGCGGGATCGCCCTCGTGCTGCACGAGCGCGGCTGCAAGGTCACCGGCTCCGACCTCAAGGAGTCGCACTACGTGCGAGACCTCGAGGCCGCCGGCATCGAGGTCTCGGTCGGCCACAAGGCGGACAACATCGACAAGGCCGCGCCCGACGTGGTGGTCATCTCCACCGCCATCCCCGAGACCAACCCGGAGCTCGTGCGCGCCCGCGAGCTGGGCATCCCCGTGTGGCCGAGGGCCAAGATGCTCTCGGCCCTGGGCGAGGGCGCCCTCACGGTGGCCGTCGCCGGCACCCACGGCAAGTCCACGACCAGCTCCATGGTCGCCACGATGCTCGACAAGATGGGCCTCGACCCCTCCTTCCTGATCGGCGCGGTCGTCGAGGGCTACGGCACCAACGGGCGCAACGGCGACGGCGGCTACTTCGTCTGCGAGGCGGACGAGTCCGACGGCTCCTTCCTCTACCTCGACCCGCACGTGGCCGTGGTCACCAACATCGAGGCGGACCACCTCGACCACTACGGCACCCTCGCCAACATCGAGGACACCTTCTGCAAGTTCATGGGCCTGGTCGGGGAGGACGGCTGCGTCGTGGTGATGGGCGACGTCGCCCACTACGCAGAGATCGCCCGCCGGAGCGGCAGGCGCTTCGTGACGTACGGCTTCGACGCGGGCAACGACTACGTCTGCACTGAGGACGACACCCACCACGGGCTCGCGAGCACGCTGCACGTGAGGACCCCCAGGGGCGAGACCTGCGACGTGACCATCCACGCCAACCCCGGCCGCCACAACGTGCTCAACGCCTGCGCCGCCATCGCCGTGGCCGACGTCCTCGGCCTCGACGTCCACGCGGCCGCCCGCGCCCTCAGCGAGTTCAAGGGCGCCCGCAGGCGCTTCACGCACGTGGGCGACGTGGACGGCGTGACGGTCGTCGACGACTACGGCCACCACCCGACCGAGATCGCGGCGACCCTCTCCGCGGCGGCCGACCTCGACTTCAAGCGCATCGTCACCGTGTTCCAGCCGCACCGCTACTCCCGCACGCAGGCCCTCGCCGACGAGTTCGGCCACGCCTTCGACGAGGACGACGTCCTGATCGTTATGGACGTCTTCCCCGCCGGCGAGATGCCGATCCCCGGCGTCTCGGGCAAGACCATCGTCAGCTCGGTGGAGCGCAGCGGCAAGGTCAAGGACGTCTCCTACATCCCCAACAGGAAGGAGCTCGTCGAGCACCTCTGCGACGTCGTGCGTCCGGGCGACCTCCTGATCACCCAGGGGGCGGGCGACGTGACCGCGATAGGCCCCGCCTTCATCGCCCAGATGCGCAAGCGCGACGAGGGCGCCGCGGGCGCCGGCGACTAGCGGCTCAAGGGAACTCCGGGGACACGACATGGGCCTTCGTCTGAGGTTGAGCGGTCTCGGCAGGGGGCGGGGCAAGGCCCGCCCCCCGAAGGGCGCCTCGAGCGTCCTCGGCTCCTCGCTGGGCGACGTCGCCGGCAGGCTGCAGGGGAGGGGCCTGCCCAAGGGAGGCATCCGCGAGGGCAACCTCAAGGTGGACCCGTCCGCCACCGGCAGGCTCACCGCAGGCGACCAGCGGCGGCGCGGCAGGCTCCTCAGGGGCGTCATCATCGCCCTCGTCGTGGTCGTGGCCCTCGTCGTCGTCGCCACGGTGGGCGTCACCCTGCTCTCGCACACCTCGACCTTCACGATCGAGTCCTTAGACGTCTCCGGCACCGAGCACGTCTCCGCGGACACGGTCGCGCGACTCGCGAAGGTGGAGAGCGGGGCGACCCTCCTCAACGTGGACGTCCAGGCCGTCGAGGAGAACCTCAGGAGGAACCCCTGGATCGAGTCGGCGACCATCACGCGCGAGTTCCCCGACAGGCTCGGGATAGAGGTCCACGAGAGGCCGGTCGGCGAGGTCGTCGTCATGAGCACGGGCGACATCGCGTGGCTGCTCGGCGCCGACGGCGTCTGGATCGAGCCCGTCCACCTCACGGTGCCGGACGGCCAGAACGCCAACGACGTGGCGCTCTCGCTGGCCGAGCAGTACGGCGCCCTCCTCGTGACCGACGCCCCCAGCTCGATGGAGCCCACCGCCGGCGCCACGGCCACGGATGACTGCCTGAGGACCGTCGAGCTCTTCCAGGAGCAGTTCTCGCAGGACTTCAGGAACCAGATCGCCTCCTACTCCGTGGAGGACTCGGAGAGCGTCACCTGCGTGCTCGAGAGCGGCGTCGAGGTGTCCCTGGGCTCGGCCTCCAACGTGGACACGAAGGAGGCGCTCGCGCGCCAGCTGCTCGAGAAGTACCCGGGCGAGCTCACCTACGTCAACGTCCGCGTGCCCTCCAAGCCCGCCTACCGCAGGCTCGACTCCTCGAGCGTGGGCGAGGGCACGGGCGCCACGGGGACCTCCGTCGAGGACGGCTCCAGCTACTCCGACTCCATCCTGTCGGACAAGATCGGGGACCCCGCGGACGTGAACGACGACTCGACGGCCGCCTCCGCCTCGGGGTCGTCCTCGGGCTCCGGCTCCTCGGACTCCGGCTCGAGCTCCCAGTAGGCTCGCCCGGGGCGACTCAGGGCTCCCGGCGGGCTCGCGGGCCGCCCGCAGGCACGCGGTGGAATCTCCCGGAGCGACCCCGGGCGCCCGCTGCCCTCGAGGGTTGGTCGAGGCTTCGCGCCCTCGAAAGCAGGCGGAAAACCTCGCACCTCAAGTTGAGCCTGAGGCTTTCGCACTCTCTATTTTGGGGCGTCTACCTGCGGAATCCATAATTCCGACAAAAACGTTGACGTGGTGCTTTTGGTTGTGTAAATATATCGCGCTTTGCATGAGGCGTTGAGGTTAACTTGAGGTTGAGGGTTTTGGCCTCGGCAAACGCACCAGCACGGAGCACCACCGCACCACCCAGACGCACCAGAAACGCACCACCATCGCACCCTAAACGCACCACGACGCAGACTCGGAAGCACCAACCAGGCAGGCAGTGACAAGGCGCCGCTCGACCAAAGGACCGCGCCCAAGCAAGGAGGAACCATGAACGAGAACGAGATCCCCAGCAACTACCTCGCGGTCATCAAGGTCGTCGGCGTCGGCGGCGGCGGCACCAACGCCGTCAACCGCATGATCGAGGAGGGCATCCGCGGGGTCGAGTTCGTGGCCGTCAACACCGACGCCCAGGCGCTTGCCCTCTCCGACGCCGACATCAAGGTCCACATCGGCACCGACATCACCAAGGGCCTCGGCGCGGGCGCCGTCCCCGAGGTCGGCGCAGAGGCCGCCGAGGACTCCCGCGACGAGATCAAGGCCGCCATCGCCGGCTCCGACATGGTCTTCATCACCGCCGGCGAAGGCGGCGGCACCGGCACCGGCGCTGCTCCCGTCGTCGCGGACATCGCGAAGAACGACGTGGGCGCCCTCACCGTCGGCGTCGTGACCAAGCCCTTCGCCTTCGAGGGCCGCAAGCGCGCGACCAACGCCTCCTCCGGCATCAAGAACCTCTCCGAGAACGTCGACACCCTGATCGTGATCCCCAACGACCGCCTGCTCGACCTCTCCGAGAAGAAGACCACCATGCTCGAGGCCTTCCGTATGGCCGACGACGTCCTGTGCCAGGGCTGCCAGGGCATCACGGACCTCATCACGGTCCCGGGCCTGATCAACCTCGACTTCGCCGACGTCTGCACGATCATGAAGGGCGCCGGCACGGCCATGATGGGCATCGGCGTCGCCTCCGGCGACAACCGCGCGGCCGACGCGGCCGAGGAGGCCATCTCCAGCCGCATGCTCGAGAGCTCCATCGACGGCGCCACCCGCGTCCTGCTCTCCATCGCCGGCAACAAGGACCTCGGCATCCAGGAGATCAACGACGCGGCCGACATCGTGGCCAAGAACGTCGACGCGGACGCCAACATCATCTTCGGCACGGTCGTCGACGAGTCCCTGGGCGACCAGGTGCGCGTGACCGTCATCGCCACCGGCTTCAAGGACGACAACGTCACCAACCCCGGCGTCGCCTCCGCCTCCGCGCCCTCCGACCGCAGGGCCGGCGCGCGCGGCTCGCGCCCGGCGTCCCGCCCCGCCGCGGGCTCTCGCCAGGGCTCCGGCGAGCGCGACTTCGACATCCCCGACTTCCTCAAGCGCAGCACGCGCATGTAGGTGCCTGATGCCCGGGCCGCTCATCGACAGGTACGGCTCGCGCGGCGTGACCCTGCTCGGCGACAGGAGCCGCCCGTGCGGGGTCACGTTCGCGTTCACGGAGCGCACGGGGGGCGTCTCCGGCGGGGACTTCTCCTCGCTGAACCTCGGGGGCGCGTGCGGGGACGACGCGGCCCTCGTGGCCGAGAACCGCCGCCGCGCCCTCGCCGCCCTCGGCGCCGAGGGGCTCCTCGGACGCCTCGTGTGCCCGCGCCAGGTGCACGGCGACAGGGTGGTCGTCGTCGACGACGCGGGGGAGGGGGCGCTCGCTCGAGCGCGCGCCGAGGCGGCCGAGGGCGCCGACGCCGTGGTCTGCACGGCGCCCGGGGTGCCGGTCCTCCTCTGCTTCGCCGACTGCGCCCCCGTGGTCCTCGTCGCCCCGGGCGGCTTCGCCGTCGCCCACTCGGGCTGGCGCGGCACGATTGCGCGCATCTCCGCAAAGGCCGTGCGCGTGCTCTGCGAGCGCACGGGCGCGGACGCCGGCGACGTCTGGGCCTACGTGGGGCCGCACGTCGGCGCGGGTGACTATGAGGTTTCGGAAGAGCTGATAGGGCGCTTCCGGGACGAGTTCGGTGCGAGAATCGAGCCGACCCGCCGACACCTCGACCTCGGCGCGGCCATCGGGAGCGCACTCGCCGAGGCCGGCGTGGCCCCCGAGCGCGTCGCCTGGGTCGGGGGCTCGACGGCCTCAGAGACCGGGCGCTTCTTCTCGTACCGCGCCTCGGGGGGCCATTGCGGGAGGCATGGCGCCATCGCGCTCATGCCCCTGGGAGAGACTGACGGAGCTGACCACTGATGCAGGTAGATGAGACACCAGAGCAGTACGAGGAGTTCCTCGTCGAGCGCCGGGCTAAGATCCTCGAGAGGATCGGCGAGGCCTGCCGGCGCGCCGGGAGGGACGAGGACGAGGTGCGCCTGCTCGCCGTCTCCAAGACGGTGGGCCCCGAGGAGGTCGCCCTCGCGTGGGAGGCGGGCTACCGCGCCTTCGGCGAGAACTGCCCCCAGGAGCTCAAGCGCAAGGTCGAGGCCGCCAGGCAGCGCCCCGAGATGGCGGGCGCCCGCTTCGACATGATCGGCAACCTGCAGACCAACAAGATCAACATGGTCCTCGGCAACGCGGAGCTCGTCCACTCGGTCTCCTCCGTCCACCTCGCCGAGGCGATCTCCAAGAGGGCCCAGGCGCACGGGACGCGCGTGCGCTACCTCGTCGAGACGAACGTCTCCGGCGAGGAGTCCAAGTCGGGCTTCTCGCCCGACGAGGTGAGGCCCGAGGTGGGCTCCCTCCTCGAGCTGCCCAACATGGACCTGCTCGGCCTCATGACCATGGCCCCGGCCAACGACCCCGACGCCGCCCGCCGCACCTTCAGCGGGCTGAGGGAGCTGCGCGACGAGCTCGTCGCCGCCACCGGCCTCGAGCTGCCGGTGCTCTCCTGCGGGATGAGCGACGACTTCCCGATCGCGATCGAGGAGGGGTCGACCCTCGTGAGGCTCGGGAGGACGGTCTTCAGCCCCGACTACGACCTCAGGTAGGCGCTTGCCACGCAGGCGCCGCGCCGCCCGCATCCAGGGCGAACCCAGGCGCGGCCGTCGCACCGAGGACTCACCTAAGACACAGCCAAGACGCACCCAAGACGCATCCAAGACGCACCACGAGAGACCACGACAGGAAGAGGGCACCATGGGATTTCTGGACAACATCCGCGACAGGTTCTCGCACGGCAGCAACGACGACTACTACGACGACGGCTACGAGGACGACTACTACGACGACGCCCAGGACGACGCGCCGACCGGCAGCGGGCTGCTCGGCAACACGCCGCGCCCCGAGGCGGAGAGCGTGTCGGTCTACACGCGCTCCGGCAAGCCGGTGAGCAACAACGCCGGCGGCCCGAGCAGCTACGAGGGCCAGAACCTCGACGAGGGCAGCTACGCCCCCACGTACCGCCGCGAGGACGGCGCCCGCCCGTCGAGCGCCTACGAGCAGGACGACGCGCCGGCGCGCCCCGCCCCGCGCGGCAACGCCTCCGGCCAGCTGCCGCCCTACGTCCTGAACGCCACCGCCTACGACGACGTCCAGGCCGTGGTGAGGCGCGTGAAGGGCAACCAGCCCGTCCTGCTGAACCTCGCCGACACCCCGGCCGACGTGGCCACGCGCATCCTCGACTTCTGCTTCGGCCTCTCCTTCGGCATCGAGGGCGAGGTCCAGCAGGTCGGCGACCAGGTCTTCGCGGTCCTGCCCGAGGGGATCCAGGTCTCCCAGGCCGACCTCGACAGGCTCGTTGCCGACGGCTCGCTCTCCAGATAGGGAAGTCCCAGGCAGGAAGGTCACCAGGTAGGGGTAGGTGGACACTATGGACAAGATCAAGGCCACGGTGGGCATCGTCGGCGCGGGGTCGATGGGCGGCGCGATCGCGCGCGGCCTGGTCGCCTCCGGCGCCATGGACGCCGCGGACGTCTCCGTCTGCGACCCGAGCGCGGAGAAGGTCGGCGCCCTCGCAAAGCTCGGCATCGGCGGCTTCGGGAGTGCGGAGGAGCTCGTGGACGCCGGCACCGACGTGGTCGTGCTGGCGGTCAAGCCCCAGGTGCTGCCCGAGGTCGCGGCGACCCTCTCGGACAGGCTCGCGGGGAGGCTCGTGGTCTCCATCGCGGCGGGCGTCACGCTCTCCACGCTCGCGGACTACCTCGACGGCGCGCGCGTCGTGCGCGTGATGCCCAACCTGCTCATCCAGGTCCTGAGCGGCGCCACCGCGATCGCGCCCGGCCCCGCGGCGACGCCCGAGGACGTGGAGCTCGTGCGCGGGCTCTTCTCCGCGCTCGGCTGCGCCCAGGTCATGCGCGAGGACCAGCTGGACGCCGAGGGCGCCGTGGTGAGCTGCGGCCCCGCCTACCTGGCGCTGTTCGTCGACACCCTGACCAGGGCCGGCATCAGGGCGGGCCTGCCCGCCCAGGCCTGCCGCGAGATGGTCGAGATGACCATGCTCGGCGTGGGCAAGGCGCTGCTCGAGAGCGGGGAGCACCCCAGGGCCTACATGGAGAGGGTCACCTCGCCCGGGGGCACCACCGCCGCCGGCCTCCTTGCCCTGGAGCCCCACCTAGTGGAGGGCTCCTACGGCGCCGTCGACGCCGCGCTCGCGCGCACGCGCGAGCTTGCGGACGCGTAGGGGAGGGGCACCGTTGGTCTCGCTACCCTACGTCGTGATGAGGCTCTTCGAGTTCTATGAGATCCTCGTGGTAGTTTGGTGCATTCTCTCCTGGTTCCCCTTCTCGCCGGACGGCCTCCTCGGCGACGTCGCGGCGGTGATCGACAGGATCGTGCACCCCTACGTCGGCATCTTCCAGCGCTTCATCCCGCCCGTGGGCGGGCTGGACTTCTCCCCGGTGATCGCCCTGGTGGTTCTTAGCTTCATCGAGCGGCTCGTTGTGGGTATACTCTAACGCGTGTCACGCGCCAACCGCCGGTGGCGGGGCACGAATAAAGATCGAAAGGGATTGAGATGGCCATTACTCCAGCTGACATCGAACAACTTGCGTTCTCGCCTTCCAAGCACGGATACGACACCGATGAGGTCGACGCCTTCCTCGAGCAGCTCTCGACCGAGGTCGATGCCATGCTGCAGAAGATCGCCGACCTCAAGGGCAGGCTGAACAACTCCGAGGCCCAGCTCCAGTCCTCGCAGGCCCAGGTCGCCGCCCTCCAGCAGCAGGTCGCCGACATGGAGGCCGAGGCCGCGGCGAGGCCGCAGCAGCCCGCCCCCGCGCCCGAGCTCGCGGCGCCGAGCGCAGACCTCTCCGTCTCCGAACGCCAGATCTCCCAGGTCCTCATCGTCGCCCAGCAGAGCGCCGACAAGCTCGTGGCGGACGCGCGCGACAACGCGGAGCGCATCCGCAACGAGGCCGACCAGAAGGCCCGCGAGGTCATCCGCCAGGCCCTCGCCGAGAAGCAGAACGAGCTCGACGAGATCGACCGCCTCAAGCAGTCCCGCGAGGACTTCCGCTCCGAGTACAAGAAGCTTCTCCAGCACTTCCTGGACGACGCCGACGCGGTCTTCCCCGAGTCGACGCCCGCCGTGTCCGCCCCTGCCACGTCTGCGCCCGCACCCGCGGCGCCCGCGCCGGAGCCTGACGTCGACTCCACGGCCGTCGTCGAGCCGGTGACCGCTCCCGTGGCCTCCGCTCCGGGCGAGGACTTCGGCGACCTCGACTAGGCAGCGGCCTGCACGAACCTGCGAAGAGCACGGAGGCCCCGTCCCTGGACGGGGCCTCTTTCGTGCGTGGAGTCCCTTTGACGGGTCGCGTGGCTGGCGGTACAATGCGAGGCAGGCGGACGGATTGCCCCCGTCCCCGAATCCCTGCCGTCAAGCGGTTAGGGTCTGGTTCAAAGCCTCTGCGCTACTCGCGCGGGGGCTTTGTCTTTCTCACCTCCTCACTCCGTGCCGAGGGGCTCCCCAAGCTCGGGCAGGCCGGCCCAGAAGCGTCTGGGAACCCAGCTCGCTCGCAGGTCGTAGCCCCTCTGCGAGCGGTCGCGGCCGGGCAGGGCCATGCACTGGTAGAAGTGCCGCCACAGGGCCTCGACGCGGGCCTCCTCGGGGGCGTCGCGCCTGCGCGCCGCGAGCGAGGCCGCCTCTCCGGCGTCGAGGCGCACGAGGCCGCAGTCGCGCCTGCCGGGAAGGTGGAAGGCCGCCACGAGGTGGGCGGGGTCGAGGACGTAGAAGCGCTCGTCCAGGAGGCGGGAGGCGAAGTAGCCGCTCGTGAGCGGGATGGTGTCGTCCCGGGGGCTGAAGCTGGCGGCGAAGGAGCCGTCCTCCTGCCGCGAGAACCTCACGAACTGCCTCGTCCTCTCGCACTCGCCGGAGACCGAGAGCGCGAGGGCGGAGAGGTCCGCGACGCGGGGGTCCTGGAGCGCGGAGCGGACGGCGCCGCCGCGCTCGAACGCGAGCCTCAGGTAGCGGTGGACGACCTCCGGCGCCCCCTCGGAGCTCGAGGCGCAGGCGTAGAGGAGGCGGCGAACGCACGAGCCGGCGCAGCGCCTGGGGCAGCGGCCGGAGCGCGCGCGGGCGCAGCCCTCGGAGACGTGGCGCTCGAAGCCGCGCAGCACGCGTCGGGCGAGGGCGACCGTCTCGTCGCGCGCGCAGGAGGGTCCCTGGACCACCTCCTCGCCGAGGCGCGGCTGGCAGGCGCCGAGCGGGACGAGGCGGACCTGCGCGGCGCCCGCATGGGCGAGGTAGCCCGTCCCCACGGCGGAGAGGATCCCCTCTGCCGTGGGCTCGCAGGCGATCGCGCAGGCGCCCGAGCGGGAGAGCGCGGCCCCGAGGGTGGATACGTCCTCGCGGACCGCGCCTGAGGACGCTTCGGGCGCCTGGGCGCGCGCGTCCTTCTCGCCTGCAGCCAGGGTGCCGCGCGACGGCGTCGCGCCGGCCGCCCCGGACGCCGCCTCAGAAGAGCGAGAGCTGGCCCTCGGCCTGCCTCCGCGCCCGGTTGTAGGAGCTTGCCCTTGCATCCTCCACCGCCTTCCTCCGGATGAGCTCGGCGTCGAGGGGCAGGCCCCCCGCCGTGGCGCCGTTGCAGGTCAGGAACGGCCGCGCGCGCTTGAGGGTGACCCTGAGGCGAGCCAGGTCGTCGAAGCCGAGGATGGCCGAGCGGCGCGCGCGGACGATGCGGCGCGCCCCGACCGGCCCGATGCCGGGGACCCTGAGCAGGGCCTCGAGCGGCGCCTCGTTCACCTCGACGGGGAAGAGGCCGATGTGGCGCAGAGCCCAGGCGAGCTTGGGGTCGAGGTCGAGGTCCAGCCAGGGCTCGTCGGCGCTGGTGAGCTCGCCCGGCCTGAAGTCGTAGTAGCGCATGAGCCAGTCCGCCTGGTAGAGGCGGTGCTCGCGGCGCAGCGGCACGGGCGTGCCCGGCTCGGGCAGGCGACCGTCCTCGATCATGGGCATGTAGGCGGAGAAGAAGATCCGCTTGAGGTCGTACCTCTCGTAAAGCGACCAGGAGAGGCGCAGGATCTGGTCGTCGCTCTCGGGCGTGGCCCCCACGATGAGCTGGGTCGACTGGCCGGCCGGGGCGAACGCGCGCCTCGAGGGGCTCACCCGGGAGCGACGTCCCCCGAGCCCGCGCGAGCCGCCCCCGGCCCCCTCCGCCAGGGGCGCCGCCGGGATGGGGGCACCGCCGGCGGTCGCGGTCCCTGTCGCAGCCCCGCGCGACGTCGCCGCGAGGGCGCGCGCGGGACCCCTCGTGCGCCCGCCGCGCTCCGACGCCTCCCTCAGCCGCAGCTCCTCCTCGTCCCTGCCGCGTCTGATCTGGGCCATGGGGCGCGTGATGCCGCCCGCGTCCTTGTCCGGGCAGAGCTCCGCCAGCGAGGCGGAGCTCGGCAGCTCGAGGTTCACGGAGAGGCGGTCGGCGAGCCTCCCCAGGCGCTCGACGAGCTCGGGGGAGGTGCCGGGGATGACCTTGGCGTGGACGTAGCCGTTGAAGAGCAGGTCCTGGCGCAGGACGCGCAGGCACTCCACCATCCGCTCGCTCGTCTCGTCGGGCGTGCCGAGGACGCCGGAGGAGAGGAAGAGGCCCTCGACGTAGTTGCGCTTGTAGAAGTCCACCGTGAGCTCGGCGAGCTCGCGCGGGGCGAAGGTGGCCCTGGGGCAGCTCGCGGACCTGCGGTTGACGCAGTAGGCGCAGTCGTAGGTGCAGGCGTTGCTCATGAGGACCTTGAGCAGGGAGACGCAGCGCCCGTCCGCGGTGAACGCGTGGCAGCAGCCGGCAGCGCGCGTCGCGCCGACCCTGCCGGCGACCGGCGCGCGCTCGGAGCCGGAGGAGGTGCAGGCGGCGTCGTACCTCGCCGCCTCCGCGAGTATGCCCAGCTTGGTATAGGTGTCCACCGGAGCCTCCCTTGTGCGTGAAGAACCTCTGTTCGCGTAGTGTAGCACCGAACAGGTGTCCGTACAAGGATGGCGCGGGGAGGCCTGGGGACGCCTAAGCGAAGGGGGCGCCCCGCCTGTCGGCGGGACGCCCCCAGTCGGGCGAGGTGCGAGGCGGGCCTATGAGCCGGGTTCTGTCGCGGACGACCATTTATCTACTGACGCCGTTGCCGACGCCCTCTAGCGCGCAACCCGAGCGCGGGGCGGGCCACCCCATGGCGCTCCTATTTGCGTTTGCTCCGGAAGGGGCTTGCCAAGCCGCCGTGTCGCCACGACGCTGGTGGTCTCTTGCACCACCGTTTCAGCTTTTCCCTCACCCGCTCGCGCGGGCAGCGGGAGTCTTCTTTTCTGCGGCGCTTTCCGTCGGGTTACCCCGCCTGGCCGTTAGCCAGCTTCCTGCCCTGTGGAGCCCGGACTTTCCTCATGGCGGACCGGTCTCCCGGTCGGCCCCGCGGTCGTCTGGCCCACCTCGCGCGGGGTATTGTAGCACACCCCGCCTGCGCGACAGCCGGGCGGCGCTGGTGTAGGGTGGAGGGTGTCGCGCCGGGGGCGCAGGGGACGGACCTGGGGAGGGGATGGGAGCGTGCGGGAATCCTACGAGACGATAGCGGCCGACGCGCGGCCGGAGGGCGAGGTCGAGGACCGCAAGAGCCGCTTCATAGCCCAGCTCGCGCACGTGGGCTCCGAGCGGGAGGCGCGCGCGTTCGTCGACGCCGTGCGCGCCAGGCACCACGACGCCCGGCACAACGTCCCCGCCTGGGTCCTCGCGGACGGGCGCGAGAAGCGCTCGGACGACGGCGAGCCCCAGGGCACGGCGGGCCAGCCGACCCTCGACGTCCTGCGCGGCGCGGGCCTCAAGGACGTCTGCTGCGTGACGACCCGCTACTTCGGCGGGACGCTCCTGGGGCCGGGCGGCCTCGTGCGCGCCTACACCGCCGCCGCCCAGGCCGCCGTGGCGAGCGCCCGCGAGGCGGGCCAGGTCGTGACCATGACCCTCGTCACCAGGGTCACCTGCTCCGTGCCCTACGGCGCCTACGAGCGCGTGAGGCGCATGGCGGCCGACGCCCACGGGGTGCTCAAGGACACGATCTTCGCCGAGGACGTTC
Organism: Olsenella sp.; assembly: GCA_036454645.1. GTDB lineage: Bacteria > Actinomycetota > Coriobacteriia > Coriobacteriales > Atopobiaceae > Olsenella_K. The sequence goes on from JAZHSQ010000006.1 coordinate 19,261, forward strand.
AGCTCACCTGGGTCTTCCCGACGGGCGACGAGGCCGCCTTCGTGCGCGCGATGGTCGATTACGCCAACGGCGAGGACCTGTGCGTGGTGGGCGAGCCCACCTTCGGTGAGCTCTAGGGCCCGCCCCCTGGGGCACGCGGGCGCGGCCTGCGGTATCATCACGGGGTCATGGCGACGGAGCGAGACGAGGGGTGCCGGGACATGGGACTGCTGGACAGGTTCAGGAGGAGGCCGCAGGCCGCGCAGGGGCGCCCGGCGGGCGCGAGGGTCGCGGACGGGGCGGCCTCGGCCGGCTCGGTGCTCTCGGCGGTCTCGGGAAGGCTCGTCGCCATGCGCGACATCCCGGACCCCGTGTTCGCCTCGGGCGCCCTCGGCGTCTGCGCGGGCGTCTGGCCCGAGGAGGACGTGGTCTTCGCGCCCGTCTCGGGGACCGTCACGGCGGCCATGCCGCATGCCGTGGGGATCGCGACCGACGACGGCCTCGAGCTGCTCGTGCACGCCGGCATCGACACGGTCGAGATGAGGGGCGACGGCTTCGAGCTCTACTGCGGCCGCGGCGACCGCGTCGAGGCCGGAGACGCGCTCATGGCCTTCAGCCGCGTCAAGGTCGCGAAGGCCGGCTACCAGGACATCGTCATCTGCGTCGTGACCAACTCGGAGTGCTACGAGGACGTCACGGTGGAGGCCCCGCGCCAGGTGAGGGCGGGGGAGAGGATCATCGGCGTCGGGGCCAGGGCGGACGTGGGGGGCGGGGGGGGGGGGGGGGGGGGGGGGGGGGGGGGGGGGGGGGGGGCGGGCCGGCCCCCCCGGCCCCCCCCCCCCCCCCCCCCCCCCCCCCCCGCTCCCGTCGGCCTAGCAGCGGCGCCCGGGCGGGCATGGCCTGCCCGGGCGCTGGGCGCCGCGCCCGGCGGCGAGGCCTGGCGCGGCGGCAGGGCCTGGCCTAGCGCTGGGGCGGCAGGGCGCAGCAGACGCCCTCCCAGGGCATGGCGTCGACCACGGGGCCCTCGTCCCAGAGTCGCAGCAGCCCGTCGGGCACGAACTCGCGCCTCACCACCACGCCGCCGCCGTACAGCCTGTACCAGTCGGCGCTCATGATGAGGTAGCCGTCCTCGGTCACGCGGTCGCCCCAGCTGTTCTCGATGCGCCAGGCCTTGGGGCGGCCGTCGGCGCCGAGCTCCACGCCCTGGAAGACCATGGCGTGGGTCATGGACGTCTCGCGCGCGTCGTACATGGCGGCGCGGTCCATCCCGAGCTCCACGTCGAGGAGCCCCTCGTAGTCCATCGTGTCGGTGGCGAGGATGCCGGGCAGGTCGTCGACGTAGCGCGGGAAGTCCTGCATCACGTCGGAGCACATCTGGCACGGCACGCCCGCCTTGAGGGAGGCCACGGCCGCGTCCTCGAGGACCTCGTGCTCCACGTTCAGGAACCTCTGCGGCCTGCCGCCGCGCACGGTGTCCCACAGGCCCACGTGGTAGGTGCGCCCGAAGGGCCTGCCCTCGCCGGGGATGGAGACGAGCTCCACGTAGTCGTCCGGGTCGAAGGGCACGTAGCGCTCGACGAAGGCCCTGGGCGTGAGGCCCTCGTCCCTCAGGACGAGCTGGCGCGTGGGCTTGCCGTCCTTGTCGGTCGCCTGCGGCACCTGCTCGCTCAGGAGCCCCTCCGGGACCTTGGCGTGCTCGCCCACGGGCATCTCCAGGTCGAAGGTCCGGGGAGGCTCGCCGAGGCAGATCGCGAGGGTGCGGTAGACGCCCTCGAGGAGCTCGGCCTTCCGGGCGCGCAGCTCGTCCTCGCCGGCGCCCCCGGCCGCGAGCGACCTCAGGACGTGGACGTCCCTGTGCAGCAGCCTCGAGAGGACGCGGTCCATCTGCTCGGAGTCCTGGGAGCAGGCGGTCTCGGGCATCGCCGACTTGGGCACGAGGCCCCACTTGCGCACCAGGTTGGTCGCCATCGTCCAGTAGCCGCCGTCGGAGACGCCCCAGTCGAGCGCGAAGTCCAGCTCGCGGTCGTCCCAGGGCGCATGTGCCAGCCTGATGGCGTTCTCGAGGAGCGCGTTGGACTTCTCGAGCTTGTCGTAGAACATGCCGAACGCCTGCGAGAACTCGAAGGTGTCGACGTCCAGGAGCTCCATGGTCCCCTGCCTGAGCACGTTGAAGGTCGAGAACATCCAGCAGCGGCCGCTATGGCGCTGGTTGGTGATCTTGCCGACCTTGGGCACCCTCACGCCGTAGGTGTCCGTGTAGGTGCGCAGCGCGGAGATGTCGCGCGCCGCCTTCATGAGGTTGGAGCTCGTGACCGCGTTGCGCGCGATCCTGTTGGCCCTGCTCGCCAGAAACTCGTCGTGCTGCCTGTCGGCCCAGTCCGTGCCGACGAGGCGCCTGTCCTCGTCCATCCTCGCTCCCTCCGCCGGGGCCCGCCCCGGCCGATCGCATCCAAGCCGCCCGTTCCGGCGGCGTCCTCGGACGCCCGCGCGCGGGCGTCCGCCCTGCCGCGCGGCGCCTAGCGGAGAAGCGCCAGCGAGCCCATGGGGTCCCAGGGCTCGAGCACCCTCGGCTCCTCGGTCTCAAAGGTGTGCCGCTGCTCCTCGCTGAGGTAACTCTTGTCGACGACCACCTGGTAGACGTACTCGTCGAACCACGCGTCGGACATCGTGTCGAAGCCGTCGCGCCCGTGGTCCTTGCCCCAGCTGTTCTCGACCTTCCAGAGGGTCGGCTCGCCGGACTCGTCGAGGTCGACGCCCTCGAGCACCATGGCGTGGGTCATCAGCGACTCGCCGTAGTCGAGGCGGGAGGCCTTGTCGAAGCCGGACTCCACGCGGAAGCCGAGCAGGCCGTCCACGTCGAGCGCGGCGGTGTCCATGATGCCCTCGGAGGAGAGGTAGCTCTGCGCCACGTCGCAGCCGAACCAGACGGGCAGGCCGTCCCTGAGCTGCGCGATCGCTGCGCGCTTGAGCTCTTGGGGCTCGAGGTTGAGGTAGCGCACGCCGCCGGCCTCCACAACGTTGCCCAGCCGGCTCACCGTGTAGGTGTGCCCGAAGGGCTTGTCCTCGGTGGGGGCGCTGATGAGGGAGACGTAGTCGTCGAGGTCCATGCCCACGGCCTCGGAGAAGAACTCCTGCGGCGTGAAGGTGCCGGAGAGCGCGAGCTTGTCGTCCTTGTCGCGCAGGCGCACCGAGAAGCTCCGGGGCGGCTCGCCGAGGCAGGTCACGAGCAGGCGGTAGACGTTGCCCATCGCCTCGGCCTTGAGCTGGCGCAGCCCCTCCTCGGAGCCGCCGCGGGCGCGCGAGTCGCGCAGGCGCTTGGCGGAGGCGCGCAGGTAGCGGGTGAGGTAGCTGTCGAGCTCGGCGGTGTTCTCGGAGCAGGCGGTCTCGGGCATGGCCTCCTTGGGCACGACGCCGTACTTGCGCACGAGGGCGCGGAACATGTCCCACTGGCCGCCGTCGCCGACGGGGTCCTGGAGCAGGTAGCTCACGAGCCGGCCGTGCAGGGGCTCGTCGGCCGTGTCGATCACGTTCTCGAGGAACCAGTTGCTCTTCTCGAGCTTGTCGTAGAAGAGCGGGTAGGCCTGAGAGAGCTCGAAGGTCTTGAGGTTGTACTTCTTGATGGTGCGGAAGCGCATCGTGTTGAGGCTGGCGAACATCCAGCAGCGCCCGGAGCGCTTCTGGTCGCAGCGGTCGCCCTGCGCGACCTCGACGTCGAAGGTGAGCGGGTTGGCCGCCACGCCCTCGGGGACGCGGGCGGCCTTGCGGAGGCCGACCGACGTGACGGCGTTCTTGGCGACGACGTTGGCGCGCTCGGAGCGGAAGTCCGCGCGGGCCTGCGCGAGGTCCTCCGCGGTGATCATGGTGTGCGTGTCCATCACATCTCCTTGTGGTTGTCCAGTCCGGCGGCGCCCGCCCGGGCGCGTCGCCCGGGCGGCGCGCGCCCTGCATAAAGTGAGTCTAGCACGGGACCGGCGGGGGCACGGGAGCTGCGCGGGCCCCGCGCGGGGAGGCGCGCCCGGTGGGGCGGTATACTTGCATCCGGTATGTGACGTGGTCGGACGCGCGGCGCCGGCGGGCGGGGGCGCCCGGGCGCGCGCAGGCGATTGGGGGTCCCATGGGCGCGGAGGCGTTGGCTCGGCCGGACGAGCTCGCGGCGGCCTGCCCCGCGTACGCCCTCAGGGTCGTGCGCGCCCTCGAGTCGGCGGGCTGGGAGGCCTGGGTCGTCGGTGGGTGGGTGCGCGACGCCCTGAGGGGCGTGCGCGGGCACGACGTGGACGTGACGACCTCCGCCCCCTGGCGGGAGGCCGAGCGCGTCCTTCGCGCCGCCGGCATCGAGGTGCACGAGACGGGCACGCGCCACGGCACCGTCACGGCGGTCGTGGACGGCAGGCCCGTCGAGACGACCACCTACCGGGTGGAGGGTTCCTACACGGACCACCGCCACCCCGACGAGGTGCGCTTCGTGACCGACGTGCGCGAGGACCTCGCGCGGCGCGACTTCACGATGAACGCGATGGCCTGGCACCCCGACCGGGGCCTCCTGGACCCCTTCGGCGGCGCCGACGACCTCCTCGCGCGCACGGTGCGCGCCGTCGGCGACCCCGCGCGCCGCTTCGACGAGGACGCCCTACGCGTGCTCCGGGCGGTGCGCTTCGCCGCCAGGATGGGCTTCTCGATCGAGCCGGCGACCCAGCGGGCGCTGGTCGCGAGCGCGGGCGGGCTGGCGGGCATCGCGCAGGAGAGGATCGGCCAGGAGCTGGACGGCATCGTGCGCTCGGGGCGCGCGGGCTGGGCGCTCCTGGAGGAGCCCGAGGTCATGTGCGCCGCCGTCCCCGAGCTCCAGGACAGCTGGGGGTTCGACCAGAACAGCCCCTTCCACGTCTACGACGTGCTCGAGCACACCGCTCACGTCTGCCGCGCGTGCGAGGCCTTCACCGCCGGCCTCGCGAGCCCGCAGCTCCGGTGGGCGGCGCTGCTGCACGACGTCGCCAAGCCGGCAACCTACAGCGAGGACGTGACCGGCCGCGGGCACTTCTTCGGCCACCCGAAGGCGGGGGCGCGGATGAGCGCGCAGATCCTGCGCCGCCTCGCCATCCCCGGGGAGGTCGCCGTGCCCGCCACGCTCCTGGTGCGCTACCACGACCACGTGGTCCTGCCCACGAGGCGCTCGATGCTCAGGACCCTGCAGAAGTTCACCCACGCCTGCCCCGGCAGGGAGGTGCCGCTCACCTACGACCTTCTCGACCTCAAGAGGGCGGACGCGGTCTCCAAGTCGCCGAGGGTGGCGGGCTACGCCCACGAGCTCGACGAGATGGGGGTCGTGCTGAGGCGCGCGCTCGCCTCGGGCGCCGCCTTCAAGGTGAGCCAGCTCAAGGTGGACGGCGCGGACGTGATGCGGCTGCGGGGCATCCCGGCCGGCCCCGGCGTGGGCATGGTGCTCGAGTCGCTCGTGACCTGCGTGGTGGACGGCGACGTGCCCAACGAGCGCGAGGCCCAGCTCAGGTGGCTCGAGCTCTAGGCGAGCCGGGGCGCTTCCGCGCACGTCCCGCCCGCGCCCGCCCGCCCGGGGCGGGCGTCGCCGCCGCCGGGCGCGCCTACTTTGAAGGTTTTGTAGCCGCGGGCGCGCTCCCGCGCACCAGGGTCCATAATGCCGGTTATTTGCGTCGCCTCGTGCTGGACGGGCCAGCCCGCCGGGAGGCTACGTGCCGGCGGCGGGGGCAGAGACCTAAGGAGTTCGCATGGCGGGACTGCACTGTTGCGACTGCGTCTTCTCGAGCATCGAGAAGAGCGCCAAGAACGGCGAGTACTTCGGGACCTGCGCGAAGGGCTACACCCTCACCAACCGGCACCCGCACGAGTGCGAGCTCGCGAGCTTCGCGCTCGAGGCCGACTCCCTCTTCCCCTCGGTGGACCCCTACGGCAAGCCGTACCTGGGCAAGAGCTGGGTCTGCCCGTCCTTCAGCAAGCGGGGGGCGTAGGGGGGCGGAGTGACCTCCCGTCCGGGCGCGTCCCTCGTCGTTTCTCCACAAAATCGGGTCCGGCCAAAATATTTCCGATTTGTGCTTGCAAACGTCTGAGCGCTCCTGTAGAGTATCTTCTCGCATTGAAGGAAGCGCTGACTCATTGGGCCTTCGTCTAATGGTAGGACAGCAGATTCTGGTTCTGTCAGTGGGGGTTCGACTCCCTCAGGCCCAGCCATTCTTTCGCGTGCATGGCCCGTTCGTCTAGCGGTTTAGGACGCCGCCCTCTCAAGGCGGAGATCAGCAGTTCGAATCTGCTACGGGCTACCATGTTCCACCCGCCCCACCCAGCTGGGGCATCACATATGGCCCGTTCGTCTAGCGGTTTAGGACGCCGCCCTCTCAAGGCGGAGATCAGCAGTTCGAATCTGCTACGGGCTACCAAATCCACGGCAGGCCACCGATTCGTTCGGGGCCTGCCTTCTTGTGTGCGGCATACTTGGTGCTCGCCGGCCGAGCGGGACGGCGGGGAGTCGAGGGGGAGAGATGCTGGACGCTGAGAGGGTGCGGACGGACGTGGCGGACGCCATCGCCGCCTTCGCGCGGCGCTATCGGGAGGGGCGCGGGCTCGCGACCGACTGGGGCCGCCCGCTGGTCGGCTTCGCGGACGCCGACGGCCCCTGCGTGCGCGACCTGCGGCGTGTCGTCTCGCCCACCCACCACCTGCCGCAGGAGTTCCTCCCCGGCGCGACGGTCGTCGTCTGCTACTTCCTCCCCTTCGCACGCGCCGTCGAGCGCACGAACCTCGGCGGGGTGGAGCCGTCCGTCGCGTGGGTGGACGCCTACAACGACACCAACCGCATGTTCCCGCTGATAAACGAGGAGCTCGCCCGCCTCGTAGAGGGGTGGGGGTACCGCGCCGCCTCGCCCTCCGACACCGGGTTCACGGGCGACGGGCGCATCCTGAGCAACTGGTCGCAGCGCCACCTAGCCTTCGCCGCGGGGCTCGGCACCTTCGGCCTCAACAACATGCTGATAACCGAGGCGGGCACCTGCGGGAGGCTCTTCTCGCTCGTCTCCGACCTGCCCGTCGCGCCCGACGCGCCGCTCGAGACGGAGCGCTGCCTCCACAAGCTCGGCCGCGGCTGTGCCCTGTGCGCGAGGCGCTGCCCCGTCGGCGCCCTGGACGAGCGGGGCGCCTTCGACCGCAGGGCCTGCTACGAGCGGCTCTGCGACTTCGACCGCCGGCTCGGCGCTGACGTGTGCGGCAAGTGCGTGGTCGGCCTCCCGTGCACCTTCCGCGACCCGAGCGCGCCCGGGGCCGCCTCCGCGTGAGACGCCGCCCCTCGCGGCCACCGGCGCGGCCCCCGAGGCCAGCCCTTGTGGCGGGCGCGTGGAGGGCGTGTGTCGACATTCTGGCGGCTCCGGCCCCGCGCCGGACCCTGCGGCGCGGCCGCTCCCCCTGGCCGATAATGGGTGCCTGCTACTTGCCTGTCCCAGACCCGCGCCGCATGCGCGCCGGGTGGGGGCGGGCTCACGTCGCCGCGGCCCGTCCGCGGCAGGAGGGGGTGGCCATGCGCGACGAGCGACCTCGGCACGGGACGAGCGGCTACGGGACGGCGGCGCGGGCCGGGCGGCCCTCGGACACGGCGCCGATGCCGGCCGTCCGGCAGGTGCGGCAGGTCGAGCTGCCGCAGGAGCGCGGCCGCGGGCGCGGCGGGCGCCGCCGGCACGGGGCGGGGCGCGTGGTGGCGCGCGTCCTTCTCGTCGCCCTCCTCGCTCTCGTCGTGGCGGCGGGGGCGGCCGCCTTCGCCCTCCTTGGCCAGGCGCGCGACGTCGAGTCCCTGGCGCGCGACGCCTCGGCCCAGGGGCAGGCGGCCTACCAGGCCTTCCTCGCGGGCGACCAGGACGGCTTCGACCGGTCCGCCTCCGCCTTCGCAGGGGACGTCGACCAGGCGTACGCCACGACGCACGGCGCGCTCTGGGACGTCTGCGCCGCCGTGCCCTACGTCGGCTCGGACGTGCGCAGCGTGCAGCGGATGGCCCAGATCGCGAAGGGCCTGTCGGACGACGGCCTCGCCCCCTTCGTGCGGAGCGTGGACGAGGCGGGGCTCTCGGGCCTCGTCTCGGGCGGGGACCTCACGCTCGCGGGGGCGGAGGAGATCGCCGGCCCCGCGCGATCCGCGCTCGACGCGGCGCAGGCGGCCGTGGACGCGGTCGAGGGGCTGCCGGACGGCGTGACGCCGCCGGTGCGGCAGGCGGTCGCGCAGGCCAAGTCAGCCGCGAGCGAGGCGGGCGCGTCCCTGGCCTCGCTCGACTCGGAGCTCCGGGGCCTCGAGGCGCAGCTGTCCGCCCTGCGGTAGCGCGCCCGGCCTGCGGGCGCCGGGCCCAGGGCGGCTCGGCGCCGCGGCAGCGCCGGGTCCAGGGCGGCCGGGCCGCTAGATCCCCAGGTACTCCCTGATGGAGAGCGGCGGCACGTCGCGGGCGGTGAAGGCGTCCGCCGGGACCATGCGGACCTCCCAGAGCGTGGCCAGCTCGTCGAGGATGCGGCGCTCGCCGTCATCGGCGAGGCCGGCGCGCGAGATGCGCAGGAGCTTCTCGACGAGGTCTGCGGCGGGCCTGCCGTAGACGCTCGCGTTCCAGCCGCTCAGCCTGAGCGCCGTCTTGGCGTGCGCCACGTCGGACTCGCTCACGCGGCCGACGAGCTCGCGCGCGGCGGAGAAGGACTCGTCGCTGTAGAAGATTCCCTTGAGGAAGGCCGCGTAGGCGGCGGCGTAGCGCGGGCGCATCGCGTCTGCCTGGCGCAGCTCGACGTAGCCGCGCAGGCGCACGTCGGGCAGGGCCATGTCGTAGAGGCGGACGATCTCCGAGCCGGAGAGGGCGCGCGAGCGGAGCACGTCCGCCACGGTCTGGCTGCCGGTCGAGGTGGTGGCGCCCATGGAGTCGGTGAACAGGATCGGCTCGAGCCCCTCGAGCCAGGCCACGTAGGTCTCGAAGGTGAAGCGGCCGTCGAAGGTGCCGGGGACGACGCCGCAGCGCTTGGGGTCGACCTCCTCCCAGACGAGCGACCTCGTCATCCTTGGGGTGTGGCGCGCGTCCGACCCGCGGAAGCTGCGCGTGTTGTCCGTCAGGAACATGGTCAGCGGCGTGAGCGCGACCGCGAGCCGGTAGGTGTCGGCCGCGTCCGCCTCGTCGCCGTAGTCGAGGGTGACCGCGGTCGAGCACGAGCAGCGCATCGCGTCGCGCGCGTAGCGCCCGGTCTGCGAGAGGAACGCGTTCATGAGGGCGTAGCGCGTCTCGGGGACGAGCGAGACGTCGAGCGGCCCGGAGACGGTGGGGTTGTAGCCCTCCGCGAGCAGCTCGTAGTCGCGCCCGAGCTCGCACGCGGCGACGTGGACCTGCCGGTCGAAGGCCTCGATCGCCTCGAGCAGGGGGGCGATGCGCGCGCTGGGCCCCACCGAGCAGGCGAGCTGGGCCCCGGCGCCGACGGAGACGTCCAGGTCGACGCGCTCGCCCGAGGGGAGGCGGACCCTGCCGGAGAAGCCCACGAGGCAGCCGTCGACCACCTTTGCGCCCTGCCCGTCGAAGAACTGCCTCATGTGCTCGAGGAGCTCGCGCACGCCGCCCTCGCCCTCGTAGCCGACGGTGTGCGCGGCGCGCCGGTTGTAGACGAAGCGCTCGAGCGTGAGGCCGACGGTGCGGCGCCCGTCCCCGTGGGTCCCGAAGCGCTCGCCGCCCATGAGGACGGAGAGCATCTCCCCGTGGTTGCGGACGTAGGTGTCGTGGTTCGTCTCGGCGTCGGGCATGTGCGTGGCCTTCCTCGCTGGTTGCGTGCGTGCGGCCGCACGGGGCGCCCGGCCGCCCCTCGCGGGCGCGGCGGCGGGTGGTGTCCCGGCTTGGCCATGGCCTATTCTAGCAGCCCCTCCCCGCGTCCCCGCGCGGGCGCCCGGCGCCGCCGCAGCGCATGCAGGCGTCGCAGGCCGAGGGCGCCGCGGCGAGCCCGCCGAGCGCGGTCTCGCGCAGCGAGGAGGGCAGCGCCGCGCCGACGGACTTGAGCGCCGCCGCGACCTCGTCGAACGGCAGCGGGTTGAGGACGCCCGACAGGGCGAGCTGCGCCGCGCTGACGGCGTTGGCCACGCCGATGGCGTTGCGGTTCTGGCAGGGGTACTCCACGAGCCCGCGCACCGGGTCGCAGACGAGCCCGAGCAGGTTGCCGATCGCGGTGGAGGCTGCGTCGAAGGCGAGCTCGGCCGTGCCGCCGAGCAGCTCGACCAGGGCGGCGGCGGCCATCGCGGAGGCCGAGCCCACCTCGGCCTGGCAGCCTCCCTCGGCGCCCGAGACGGAGGCGTTGTGCGCGAGGAGCGCGCCCACGGCGCTGGCGCACCACAGGGCGTCCATGACCTGCTCGTCCGTCGCGCCCACGGCCTCGGCGACGGAGAGGACGCAGCCGGGCACGACGCCCGCCGACCCCGCCGTGGGGGCCGCCACGATCACGCCCATCGTCGCGGAGCGCTCGAGGACCGCCATGGCGTAGGCGACGGCGCGGGTGAGCGTCTCGCCCATGAGGGGGCCCGCGAGCGCGCCCGCGGCGTCGCGGACGGAGCGGGCCTGGCCGCCGATGAGGCCGCCGAGCGAGGGATGTGGGCTCTCGAGGGGTGCGCTGGTCTCGTCGCGCATGGCCTCGAGCACGCGCCTCATACCGGCGTCGGCCGCCTCGGCGCCCTGGAGCTCGGCCTCGCGCGCGCGCATGAGCCGGCCGATGGCGGCCGGGCCGCGGCCCGCGCCGCGCCCGGGCCGCGCGTCCCCCTCGCCCAGCGCCTCGGCTGCGCGCAGGAGCTCCGCGCCCGTCTCGAAGCCGTGGGCGAGCGCCGTCTCGGCGGGGACGGGCGAGGTGCCGGGGATCTCTATCTTGGCGGCGAAGCGGACGTGGCCGAGGGAGCGCGCCTCGGAGACGAGCTCGTCGGTGACGGCCTCGTCTGACTCGATGATCGTGTAGGCGGTGCCGCCGCGGCTCTCGCGGTAGTTGCTCAGGGTGGCGATGTTGACGCGGGCCGCCGAGACGACGCGGGTGAGCTCGGCGAGGACGCCGGCCGCGTCGTCGTGCACGACGAAGAGGGTGGGGTAGTCGCCCGTGACCTCGACCGCCACGCCGTTTATCTCCGAGAGGCGCACGCGCCCGCCGCCGAGCGACTCGCCGGTCACCACGCAGGTGCCGCCCGTCCCCTCCATCGTGATGACCACGGTGTTGGGGTGGCGGCGCGCGTCCTCGCCGCGCTCCACGAAGTCGAAGGCGAGCCCGGCCTCGCGCGCCAGCGCGAAGGAGTCCCTCACGCGGGTGTCGTCCGGGGCGAGCCCGAGCATGCCCGCCACCAGGGCACGGTCGGTGCCGTGGCCCCGGTAGGTGCGCGAGAAGGAGTTGTAGAGCTCGAAGGTCACGTGCGAGAGGCTGCCGGGCGCGAGCTCGCGGGCCACGAGCGCGATCCTCAGCGCGCCCGCGGTGTGGGAGCTGGAGGGCCCGACCATCACGGGGCCGAGGATCTCGAACGCGCTCGTGGTCATCATGGGCTAGGCCTCCGGCGCCTGGGCGAGCGGCAGCGCGCGCGCGATCCTCGCGAGCGCCGTTTCGCGGCCGAGCAGCTCGATCGACTCGCCGAGCGGGGGCGAGACCTGGTTGCCGCACTCGGCGACGCGCAGCGCCCCGTAGAACTTGCGCTTGTTGGTGCCGAGCCGCTCGGGCAGGGGCTCGAGGGCGGCGTCGATCGCCCCGTGCTCCCACTGCCCGAGGGAGGCGAGCGCCTCGCGGGCGGCCTCGAGGGCCTCGGCGGCGCCCTCCTTGGCGAGGTTCTTGCGCACGCTCTTCTCGTCGAGGGTGACCTCGTCGCCCTCGTAGAGGAAGCGGGCCTTCTCGACCACGTCGTGGGTGAGGGTGGTGCGCGGCTTGAGGACGCTCGCGAGCAGGAGGTACCAGGACTTGCGGTGCGCGGGGTCGGCCTCGCGCTCGAGGCCCGCCTCCACCAGCTCGGGCATGAGGACCTCGAAGACGAACTCCTCGTCGCTCATGGCCTGCACGTAGTGCTGCTGGATCCAGTCGAGCTTCTTGGTGTCGAAGGTCGCCGGGTTCTTGGAGACGTGGTCGAGCGAGAAGGAGCTGGCGAGCACGTCGCGCGGGACGATCGTGGTGTCGCCGTCGAGCGCCCAGCCGAGGAGGGCCAGGTAGTTGACGAAGGCGTCGGAGAGGTAGCCCGCGTCGCGGTACTCCTCCACGGAGGTGGCGCCGTGGCGCTTGGAGAGCTTCTTGCCGTCCGGGCCCAGGATCATGGAGATGTGCGCGAAGGTCGGCACCGGCGCGCCGAGCGCCTCGTAGACCATGATCTGGCGCGGCGTGTTGGACAGGTGGTCGTCGCCGCGGATGACGTGGGTGATGCCCATCATCGCGTCGTCCACGACCGTCGCGAAGTTGTACGTGGGCGTGCCGTCGGAGCGGAAGATGATGAAGTCGTCGAGGTCCTTGGCGTCGAAGCGCACGTCGCCGTGGACGGCGTCGTGCACGAGGACGTCGCCGCGGTCCAGGGGCACCTTGATGCGCAGCGTGTAGGGCTCGCCGGCCTCGACGCGCCGGCGCGCCTCGGCGGGGTCGATGTCGCGGCAGGTGCGCTGGTAGCCCTGGAAGGGGTCGTGGCGCTCCTGCGCGGCCCGCTTGTCCTCCGCGAGCTTTTCGGGCGTGCAGAAGCAGGGGTAGGCCTTGCCCTCCTCCCACAGGCGCTCGGCCGCCTCGCGGTAGATGGAGAGCCGGTCGGTCTGCTTGTAGGGGCCGAAGTCGCCGCCCACGAGCGGGCCCTCGTCCCAGTCGAGCCCCAGCCAGCGCATGGCGCGCAGGATGACCTGGGTGTTCTCCTCCGTCGAGCGGGTGGGGTCCGTATCGTCGATGCGCAGGATGAAGGTCCCGTGGTTGGCGCGGGCGAACGCCCAGTTGTATATGGCCGTGCGGGCGCCTCCCACGTGGAGCTTGCCGGTGGGGGAGGGCGCGAAGCGCACGCGGACGGGTCTGGTGCTGTCAGAAGAGCTCACGGTAAGGCCTCTCGACTCTGTTGTTCCCTGCCGGGCGCGGTGCCGCCCGGCGTCGTCGCGCGGGACGGGCGACGTTTCCGGCCCGTTTCCGCTCGTACGAGTATAGCCGCTCGGGGCTCGCGCCACCCGCCGTCTTTGCCGCCTGCGCCCGATAGGGGTTCATTTGTGTAAAAAAGTGTCTTCTGACGTGAAAATTTTGGTACCTACTACGCATCCGCCCGGCGGTGCCCGGGGCCTCGGATGGGGCGGCGGCGCGGCCGGGCCGGGAGGGACCCAATCGAGTGGATGGGAGAACGGCATGGGTGTGGATTCCTGCGGCTGCGCGCGTCCCGAGCTCGTGGAGCGCGGCTGCGAGATCGCGGTGTACGGCCTCAAGTACGACGCCTACGACGTCCCCGAGCACCGCATGGGCTACTGGCTCGCCACCCGCCACGTGGCCGGCTACGGCGGCGACGCGGACGTGGCGACCACGTCGATCTCCGAGGCCAACCTGATTCGCCTCAGGTCGGGGCGCTACGCGACCTCCTACCCCCACGAGATGGTGCTCGTGCACGAGTTCGGCCACGCCGTGCACCTCGTGGGCATCAACTTCCTGGAGGACCAGACCCTCGCCGAGCAGGTGCGCGCCACCTACCGGCACGCCCTCGACAAGGGCCTCTGGCACGACTCCTACGCGATCTCCAACTACGAGGAGTACTTCGCGACGCTCTCCACGATCTGGTTCGACGCGATGCAGGAGGGCGTGGACGGCAGGTGGGACGGCATCCGCGGGCCGGTCAACACGCGCGAGGAGCTCGCCGAGTACGATCCCGTGGGCTACGAGCTCATGGCCGCCGTCTACCCCGCCAAGTCCCTGCCGCGCCCGTGGCGCTGGAACCAGGACAACTACGACATAGACGGCAGCCCGCGCAACTACGACCTCGACACCAAGTTCGACTGGGACTTCATCGGCAAGTAGCCGCCGGAGAAGGACGTCTCGCCCGGAGGGGGACGTCCGGACCGGCCGCTCGGACACGGCCCGGCCCGGCACCCCTCCGGCGCCGGCGCCGCCCGCGGGCCCATACGGCCCGCGGGCGGTCGGGCGTGGCAGGTTTCGCACACGGCTTCGTCACGCGTGTAGAATTCATCCACGTGAAAGAAATTTCGTACAAATGAATTGCGGCAGGTCCCGCGGGGTCGCGGGGGCCGCCCCGAGCGGAGGGAGCGCACATGGCAAGCGCCGCTGAGCTCGACGCCGAGCAGCTCTACATCGCGAACCTCAACACCGTGGAGTTCGACCTCGACCTCCCGACGAGGGGCGCCAACGGGTCGAGCATCTCCTGGGCCTCGGACAACGAGCGCTTCGTGCGCCCGGACGGCACGGTCACCCAGCCCAGGTACGGCATGGGTCCGCGCGACGTGCGCCTCACCGCCACGTTCTCCTGCCCGGAGGGCGCGGTGAGCCGGACCTACCAGGTCCCCGTGCTGGAGGCCAAGAACGACATAGTGGTCGAGCGCGTCCACGAGGCGCACGCGCGCGCCGAGATCGGCAGGCCCTGCTGGCTGCCGGCCTACGTGATCGTCGACACCGCCGACGGGCGCTGCGTCTCCCACCCCGTCGAGTGGGACGGCGGGCTCGAGCAGACCTTCGGCGAGCTGGGGGAGAGGCGCGTCTCCGGGCACGTGGCGGGCACGTCCTACCCGGCCGAGGCCACGGTCGAGGTGCTGCCCCGCCTGGAGCCCGAGCTTGCGCCCACCGGGCGCGCGGTCGAGCCCTTCGCGCCCGGCGCCGCCCGCCTCGACGCGGGCTCCGAGGCCTTCGACCAGCAGCAGCGCAGCCTCTCCTTCCTCCTTTCGGTCGACGACGACCAGATGCTCTACAACTTCCGCGCGACCGCGGGGCTGGACACGCTCGGCGCCCCGCAGATGGTGGGCTGGGACGCGCCCGGGTGCCTGCTCAGGGGCCACACGACCGGCCACTACCTCTCCGCGCTCGCCCGCTGCCACTGCGCCACGGGCGACGCGCGCGTCCGCGAGAAGGCCGCCTACCTCGTGTCCTCGCTCGCCGCGTGCCAGCGCGCCCTCGCGCGCGTCCCCGGCGTCCACGAGGGCTACCTCATGGGCTTCCCGGAGGAGCAGTTCGACCGGCTCGAGCGCTACGTGCGCTACCCGGAGGTCTGGGCGCCCTACTACACCTTCCACAAGGTCCTCGCGGGCCTCCTCGACTGCTACGACGCCTTCGGCGACGCCCTCGCGCTCGAGGTCGCGGAGGGCATGGGCTCCTGGGCGCACGCGAGGCTCTCGCGCCTCTCGCACCAGGAGCTCACCACCATGTGGGGCATCTACATCGCCGGCGAGTTCGGCGGCATGAACGACGCCCTGGCCAGGCTCTACGAGCGCACCGGCAGGCGCGAGTTCCTCGACGCCGCGCGCATGTTCGACAAAGACAAGCTCTTCGTGCCCATGGAGCAGGGCGTGGACACCCTGGAGGACGTCCACGCCAACCAGCACATCCCCCAGGTGATCGGCGCGCTGCGCCTCTTCGAGGACACCGGCGAGAGGCGCTACCTCGACGTAGCGCGCAACTTCTGGGACATCGTCGTGGGGGCCCACGTCTACGCGATCGGCGGGACGGGCGAGTCGGAGATGTGGCACCACCCCGGCCGCGTGGCCCGCCAGCTCTCCGAGCACACGGCCGAGTCGTGCTGCTCCTACAACATGGTCAAGCTCACGCGCGGCCTCTACTGCCACGAGCGGCGCCCGGAGATGCTCGACTACTACGAGCGCACGATGCTCAACCACGTGCTCGCCTCGGGCGACAAGCACGCGCGGGGCGCGCACCTACTTCATGCCGCTCGCGCCGGGCTTCCACAAGGAGTTCGACGACGAGAACTCCTGCTGCCACGGCACCGGCCTCGAGGACGACTTCATGTACGCCGACGGCGTCTACTACCACACGGACGACGAGCTCGAGGTCGCCCTGTTCATGCCCTCGCACGTCGAGTGGGAGGAGCGCGGCGTCGCGGTGTGGCAGCAGGTCGAGCAGGACCGGCGGGGCCTCAGGGTCACCGTCCGCTTCGCGGGCGCGGACTCCCGCTTCCGCGTGCGCGTGCGCAGGCCCCTGTGGTCCGCGCCGGAGGGGCTCCTCCTCGACGGCGAGCCGTACGAGGCGGAGACCTCGGCCGACGGGCGCTGGCTCGAGCTCGAGCGGACCTGGCACGACGGCGACTCCCTCGAGCTCTCCCTGCCCTGCTCGCCGAGGCTCGAGCCCGCGCCGGACGACCCCGACAAGGTCGTCGCCTGCTGGGGACCCTACGTCCTGGCCTTCCTCACGCCCTCGGCGGACTTCCTCAGGCTCGGCTCCGAGGGGCGAGCGCTCGGAGAGGTCCTCGTGCAGGACGGCGACGGCCCGAGCTTCCGCGTCGCGGGCACGGGCGTCCGGGCGCGGCCGCTCTGCATGCTCGAGGGCGAGGACTACCAGGTCTACGTCCGCCGCTAGCGGCCCGGCCGCACGGCCGCGCCGGCGCCCGGGCCCGTCCGGGCGCGCGGCCCTCCAGGCTCTACCATCGCCACGTCACGTCGCGATGTCGGTGTTCTCCAGCCATCTCTAGTGAAAGGGGAGACGGATGCCAGCTGAAGTGGAGAGACAGGGGGAGGAAGGGGAGAGGCTCGACCCCAAGACCGAGGCCATCCTCGACGACAAGGGCTTCTTCGGCCACCCCAGGGGCGTGGGCGCGCTGTCCCTGGGCACGCTCTGCAACTCGTTCGCCTGGGGCGCCGTCTACGCGGTCCTCATCTACTACCTCTACAGCCCGTTCACCAAGGGCCTCGGCTTCACCGAGGGCCAGGCGGGCACGATCATCTCGGCCATGGGCGCCATGAACAGCCTGTTCGTCATCGTGGGCTCGTGGCTCTCCGACCGCGTCATGGGCCCCAAGCGCGCCCTGGTGCTCGGCAACCTGCTCAAGGCCATCGCCTTCGGCCTGCTCGCCATCCCGGCGCCGACGCTCGAGCTCGGCCGCGTGCTCGGCATCACCGGCGTCATCCTCATGGGCCTGCCGATCATGGGCGCCTCCAACCCGTCGCTCCTCGGCATGCTCTACCGCCGCGGGGACCACGCCCGCCGCGACGCCGGCTACACGATCAACAACACCATGAACGCCGTCTCCGGCGTGGTGGCCCCCATCCTCGTCGGCAACCTCGCGGCGAACAACTACCACATCGGCTTCGCCGTCGGCGCCGTCTGGGCCCTGCTCTACGGCCTGGTCATCTTCGTCTTCAGGCACAAGTTCTTCGGCGACATCGGCGAGAGGCCCGCGCGCCCGCTGAGCAGGGCCGAGGCGGGCAGGATCGGCAAGGTCGTCGCCATCGTGGCCGTCGTCGCCGTGGCCGTGCTCGCCGTGACGATCTCCACGGGCACCCTGACCTTCGACGGCGTGATCAACGTCCTGACGACGGTCTCCTTCGTCATCCCGATCGCCTTCCTGGCGCAGCTCTTCCGCAACAAGCGCGTCACCGCCCAGGAGCACGCCAACCTCAAGCCGTTCCTGCGCATCTGGCTCGTCTACGTGGTCGTCATGATCGCCTCCACGCTCATCAACTCCGCCATCGCCATCTTCGTCGACACGCAGGTCGACCGCACCCTCCTCGGCTTCGAGTTCGCGCCGGCCACCTTCACGACGATCTACAACGCCTTCGGCATCGTCGCCGGCCCCGTCTTCGTCTGGCTGTGGTCGACCAAGTTCGGCAGGAGGGTCGGCACGGCCGAGAAGTTCGGCTCGGGCATCCTGTGGTACGCCCTCGGCTACCTGATGCTCTCCTTCCCGGTCATCCTGGCCATGCAGGGCAAGGTGTCCCCGCTGCTCCCGATCCTGTACTACCTGTTCATGACCGTCGGCGACACGATGGTGTTCCCCATCGGCCTGTCCGTGACGTCGCGCCTCGCGCCCAAGTCCTACGAGACCCAGATGCAGTCCGCCTGGGCCCAGGCCACGACCATCGCCAACGCCGTCTGCATGATCCTCATGAACTTCTTCCCGACCGCCGAGTCGCAGCTGATGATCTTCCCGATCATGACCGTCGTGCTCGTCGTCGTGGGCGCCATCGTCATGGCGCGCGCCAAGTCCATCGACGCGGAGCTCGTGTAGGGCCGGTGGCGCCGCGGCCGGCCGGGCGCCAGGCGCGCCCGCCGGCCCGCCCGCCGGCAGCCGGCCAGGATTCGAACAAGGGAGTGCCATGTCAGAATCAGAGAAGGACGCGGAGGCGGTGGCGGAGGGCGGGGCCGGGGAGGCCGCGCTCGCCCACGAGCTCCGCTCGCAGCACGGCTTCCTCGGCCACCCCAAGGCCATAGGGACGCTCTCGGTCATGCAGCTCTGCAACTCGTTCGCGAGCTACGGCATGTCCGCCATCCTCATCTACTACCTCTACGCCACCGTCCAGGAGGGCGGCCTCGGGCTCTCGCAGACCGACGCGGCCCAGCTCGTCTCGCTCTACTCCGCGCTGTCGCTGCTCGCGGGCCTCGTGGGGTCCTACGTGGTCGACCGCATCCTCGGCGCGCGCACGGGCCTGCGCCTCGCGCGCTGCGTCCAGGCGGTGGCCTACGTGGTCCTCGCCATCCCGGGCTTCGGCGTCGTGGGCTACGCCGCGTCGCAGGTGCTGCTGGTCTTCGCGGCCATGCTCTGCGGCCGCGCCGTCGAGACGCTGATGGGCAAGATGTACGAGGTGGGCGACAAGCGCCGCGACGGCGCCTTCACCATCTCCTACACGATCGCCAACATCGGCGCGGCGGTGCCCGCCATCGTGGGCGCCATCTCCGTGGCCGCCGGCTACTCCGCGGCGTTCGCGGTGGGCGCCGTCGCCGCGGTCGTCGGCGCCGCCATCTACCTGGCGACCGAGCGGCGCTTCTTCGGGCCCATCGGCACCCTGCCGGACGACCCCCTGCCCGCCTCCTCGCGCCGCCGCACCCTCGCCGGCATCGTGGCGTGCGTCGTCGTCTTCGTCGCCGTGCTCGCCTCGCTCTTCGCCAGCGCGACCATCACCGTCAGGCAGTTCGCCAACGCCATGTCCACGGCCGCCATCTTCATCCCCATCGCCTACCTCGTCTACATAGTGCGGAGCCGCAAGACCTCCGCGGGGGAGGCCGCGCGCGTGCGCGCCCTGGTGCCGCTCTACGTGTGCAACTGCCTGTGCATGCTGGTCTGGACCCAGTCGACCTCCGTCCTGGCCGTCTACGAGGAGACCTCGGTCAACTTGAGCCTCTTCGGCGCGGAGATCTCGCCCGCGACCTTCCAGACGGTGCCGGCCGTGCTCGGCCTCGTCTTCGGCGCCGCCGCCTCCGCCATCTGGGGCAGGCTCGGGCCCAGGCAGCCCTCCGCGCCCAGGAAGATCGGCGTCGGCACCTGCCTGTGGGGCCTCGGCCCGGTCTTCATGTGCCTGCCGTTCCTGCTCTTCCCGGCGGGCGTGAAGGTGAGCCCCCTCTGGATCGTCTTCTTCTACGTCATCATCATCGCCGGCGAGGCCATGACGTCGCCGACGGGCTACTCGGCGGCCTCCATCGTCGCCCCGAAGGCCTTCTCGGCACAGATGGTCACCGTCTGGTCCCTCTCGCAGTCGACGGGCGCGGGCCTCTCGACGCTGGCCTCGCAGTTCTACGTGGAGGGCGCCGAGGTGCCGTACTTCCTGTCCATGGGCCTCGTCACCATCGCCTGCGGCGTCGTCGTCGCGCTCGTGTCCAGGAGGCTCGAGGCCAGGATGGTCGTACCGTCGCACGAGGGCGGGGAGGCCTAGCCCGCGCCCGGGCCCGCCCGGGGCCTCGCGCCGGGCGCCAGGCAAGCATCAGAGTCGAGCGGGGCCGGGGGAGACCGGCCCCGGAAGGAGGGTGGTCTACCATGGCAACAAGGATCGAGAGGCTCCTCGGCAGCCTCGCGGGGGCGGGCGTGGACGCCTACGTCGTCTCCAAGGGCTCCGACATCAAGTACCTGACCGGCTTCACCGGCGAGTACGGGACCGCGGTGCTCGTGGTCTCGCCGAAGGGCTGCCACTTCGTCACCGACGCGCGCTACGAGAGCCAGGCGGCGACCGAGGTGGGCGCCTCCTGCGAGGTCCATATATACAAGAGGGTCGGCAACAGGCCGGCCAACTACTTCACCTGCGCCGGCGACGTCCTCGCCGACCTCGGCGTGGCGCGGGCGCGCTACGTGGCGTCCGACCTCACGGTCGCGGACTTCGCCGACCTCACGGGGCACGCGGGCTCCGTCGCCCTCGAGGAGGGGGAGGACCTCGTCGCCCCGCTCCGCATGATCAAGGACGCCGGAGAGATCGCCATCATCCGCGAGGCCGACAAGGTCAACATGAGGAGCTTCTACGGCCTGCTCGACTACATCAAGCCGGGGATGACCGAGGTCGAGGTGGCCAACCAGCTCGAGTACCAGTTCCGCTCCCGCGGCGGCCAGGGCTTCTGCTTCGAGACGATCGTCGCCTCCGGGCCCGACAACGGCGCCTGCCCGCACGCCACGGCCTCCGAGCGCGTGCTCGAGGAGGGCGACTTCGTCACGATCGACTTCGGGACCTACTACAAGGGCTACTGCTCCGACATCACGAGGACGGTGGTACTGGGCAAGGCCAGGGAGCCCAGGCTCTACGACATCTGGAAGATCGTCGAGGAGGCCAAGGAGCTCGGCATGTCCATGGTGAGGCCGGGCGTCACCTACGCGGAGATCTCCAACGCCATCCACGGCTACGTCAACGAGCGCGGCTACACGATCCCGCACGGCGTCGGCCACAACTACGGCCTCGACATCCACGAGCCCGCCTTCATGGGGCCCAGCAACCTGACCCCGGAGCAGCCGGGCATGGTGCACACCATCGAGCCGGGCATCTACGTGCCGGGGCTGGGCGGCGTGCGCCAGGAGGACGACGTGCTCGTGACCGAGGACGGCTACGAGCGGCTGAGCTACATCACCGACCACCTGATCGAGCTCTAGGGGGCGATCCGGGCGCCGGGTGCGGGACGAAGGCCCCGCGCCCGGCCCGCCGCCCTCGACCCGCGTCGGGCGCGGGGCGGGGAGCGCGCAAGGCGGGGGAGCGCGCGGGGCGAGAAGGGCCTCGCGCTAGCTCCGGCGCAGGTAGACCCAGACGGAGCGGCTCGCGACCGCGCCCTCGTTCACGATCTTGTGGCGACGGTTGCGCGGCACGAGGAAGGCGTCGCCGGGCCCGAGCGCCACGCGCGCGTCCTCGAGCACGACGGTCAGCTCGCCCTCGACGACGAACGCGATCTCCGGGTAGACGTGGCGCGACCACTGCCGCTCGCCCGCCTCGCCCGGCTGGACGACGATGTCCTCCAGGACGGCGGACGTCTCGCTGAAGCGGTAGTAGCCGACGGTGGTGTTTATCTCCGGGAAGTCCGCGACCTCCTCCTCGCCCCTGCGCACGAGGAGGCGCTCCTCGTCGGGGCCGCTCACGAGGTGGGTGACGGTGGTGCCGAGGGCCTCGGCGACCTTGTCGAGGCTCGCGAGGGTGGGGCTGGCGAGCCCGCGCTCGATCTGGCTGAGGTGGCCGACCGAGAGGCCGGTGAACTCGGAGAGCTCCTGCAGCGTCATGCCGCCCGACTTGCGCAGCTCCCTGATGCGGGGCCCCACGCTCGACGTCTCGTCCGACATGGCGACCGCCCTCCCGCGCCCGCCCGGGCGCACCGACGCGCACGCCCGGCGCCTGGCGCCCGGGCGCGCATTTCGACAAATGCACTTCCATCTGACTGATTTTATCACGCGAGAAGAACGCAAGGCCAGGTAGGACGACGCGCTGCCGGCCTAGGCCGGCAGCGGAGAGGGGGTCGCGCATGGGCGACGTCATCAAGCTCGACGCGGGTGGGGTCACGGTCCTCGTGAGGCAGGAGCCGACCGCGCCGCCGGAGGTCCTCTACTGGGGCCGCTCGCTCCTGGGTCTCGGGGAGGCGGACGCCCGCGCGCTCGACGCCCCGGGCCTCGGGGGGACCTGGCTGGTCCCGCTCTCCTCGGTCGGCTCCTGGAACGAGGAGCCCGGCCTCTCCGGCACCTTCGACGGGCGCGGCTTCAGCCCGCGCTTCGGTCCCTTCGAGGTCGAGGCCAGCGCCTCCGAGCTCTCGTTCTCCTCCACCGAGGAGCGCGGGCGGCTGCGGCTGGAGGGCAGGCTCGCCATCGAGCCCTCGGGTCTCCTCGCCCTGTGCGCGCGCGTGACCAACCTCGCCGACGAGCCCTACGGCCTTGGCTCCCTGACGCTGTGCCTGCCGGTGCCCGAGCGCGAGTCAGAGATCCTGGAGGAGACGGGCGACTGGGCCCGCGAGCACTTCGTCCAGCGCCACGAGTTCACCTACGGGACGCACCAGCGCGTCGTGCGCAACTGCCAGCCGCAGGACGCCTCGAGCGTCTACGGCACCTGCGTGCCCGGCGCGGGCTGGCAGGAGGGCTCCGCCCACCTCGTCCACGTCGCCTGGTCGGGCAACACCCGCGTCGAGGCCCAGGCGGACTACCAGGGCCAGCGCTTCCTGCGCGCCGGCGAGTGGCTCGCCCCCGGCGAGGTCGTGCTCGCCCGCGGCGAGTCCTACGAGACGCCCTGGGTCTTCGCGAGCGCGGGCGAGGGGCTCGACGAGGTCGCCCACCGCTTCCACGCGCACGTGCGCGCGCTGCCCTCGCACCCGGGGACGCCGCGCCCGGTCACGATAAACACCTGGGAGGCCGTGGGCTTCCACCAGGACGAGGGCAGGCTCGTGGAGCTCGCCGACGTCGCCGCGCGCGTGGGCGTGGAGCGCTTCGTCCTCGACGACGGGTGGTTCTCGACCAGGCGCTGGGACGACTCCGGCCTCGGCGACTGGTGGGTGGCCAAAGACGTCTTCCCCGAGGGGCTCCGCCCGCTCGCCGACCACGTGCACGCGCTCGGCATGCAGTTCGGCATCTGGTTCGAGCCGGAGAGCGCCAACGTGGACTCCGAGGTCTTCCGGGCACATCCCGAGTGGGTGCTCAGGCCCGAGGGCGTGGACGGGCACCTCCCGGCCGACGTCCGCAACCAGCAGGTGCTGAACCTCGCGGACCCGGCGTGCTTCGACCACGTGCTCGGCCAGATGTGCTCGGTCATCGCCGAGGCGGGCGCGGACTACGTCAAGTGGGACCACAACCGCGAGCTGTGGGAGGCGGGCGACGTCCGCACGGGGCGCGCGGCCTACCACGAGCAGACGCTCGCCTGCTGGCGGCTCATGGACGCCCTGCACGAGCGCTTCCCGGGCCTCGAGCTGGAGTCGTGCGCGTCGGGGGGCGGCCGCGTCGACCTCGGCGTGATGGAGCGCTCCCAGCGCGTCTGGGGCTCCGACGACCTCGACCCGGTCGAGCGCTGGCACATCCACGACGGCACGGACCTGCTCCTGCCGCCCGAGGTCGTGGGCTGCCACATCGGCAAGCCCAAGTCCAACGCCACCGGCCGCGTCTCCACGCTGCAGACGCGCGCCGCCGGGAGCCTCCTCTACCACCTGGGGATAGAGTGGGACATCACGCAGCTGGACGAGGGGGAGCTCGCGCGGCTCGCCGAGTGGGTGGCGGCCTACAAGCGCGTCCGGGGCCTGACGTCGCGCGGCGCCCTCGTGCACTCGTTCGTCTCGGCGTCGGCCCCCGCAGTGCGCGGCGTCGTCTCCGAGGACGGCAAACAGGCCGTCTACGTGCTCTTCTGCGAGGAGACGAGCCCCTTCGAGGCCTGCCAGCCCGTCCTCTTGCCGGGGCTTCTCCCGGACGTGCGCTACCGGGTGCGGGCGCTCCCCGGCGTGTGGCAGGCAGACCGCTGGGCCATGCGGCTCAAGACCGGCTGGTGGCGCGACGGCGGCTCCGTCGAGCTCCCCGGCGCGCTGCTCGGGAGCGTGGGGCTCGAGTTCTGCAAGATGAACCCTGGCACGGCGGTCGCGCTCTCGTGCGAGGCGGTGGAGGGCCCGGAGCCCGCGTAGGGCGCCCGGGGCCCGCGCGGCCCCGGCGGGCGCCCGGCCGCCCGGCCGCCCGCGCGGGCTACCGCGCCGGCCCACCGCCCCATCCGACAATGACCACCGGAACCGTGGCAATTGACGGTTCTTTCAGACGGCGCCTCCAACACGCGTCGGAAAAGGCGTAGCATAGCCTCTCATGAGACAGCAGAAGCGCATCCGCCGACGGCGGGGGCAGGAAAGGACCTAGCATGGCTCAGAGCAAGAACTACCTCTTCACCTCGGAGAGCGTGACCGAGGGCCATCCCGACAAGATGTGCGACCAGATCTCGGACGCCATCCTGGACGCCATCCTCGCCAAGGAGGCCGAGCTCCAGGCCCAGGGCTACCGCGACACCGAGGGGCGCCCCGCGAACGTGGACAACGTCCGCTGCGCCATCGAGACCTTCACCACCACGGGCACCGTCGTCGTGATGGGCGAGGTCCGCACCGAGGCCTACGTCGACGTGCAGAGGATCGTGCGCGACACCGTCCGCAAGATCGGCTACACCCGCGCCAAGTTCGGCTTCGACGCGGACACCTGCGGCGTCATGAACCTCATCCACGAGCAGTCCCCCGACATCGCCCAGGGCGTCGACGGCACCTTCGCGCGCGGCGACGACGAGGACGAGCTCGACAAGATCGGCGCGGGCGACCAGGGCATGATGTTCGGCTACGCCTCCGACGAGACCGACGTCCTGATGCCGATGCCGATCTACCTCGCGCAGCGCATGGCCAAGAGGCTGGCGGACGTCCGCAAGCAGGGCACCCTCTCCTACCTGCGCCCGGACGGCAAGACCCAGGTGACGGTCCGCTACGAGGACGACAGGCCCGTCGAGGTCACGGCCGTGGTCGTCTCCACGCAGCACTCCGCCGACGTCAAGCTCGCCGAGATCCGCGAGGACATGATCTCCAAGGTCATCAGGCCGGTCTTGGACGAGGTTGGCATCAAGTGGGACGACGCCAAGATCTACGTCAACCCCACCGGCCGCTTCGTCGTGGGCGGCCCCATGGGCGACACCGGCCTCACCGGCCGCAAGATCATCGTCGACACCTACGGCGGCATGGGCCGCCACGGCGGCGGCGCCTTCTCCGGCAAGGACGCCACCAAGGTCGACCGCTCCGCGGCCTACGCCGCGCGCTGGGTCGCCAAGAACGTGGTCGCCGCCGGCCTCGCCCACAAGTGCGAGATCGAGCTCGCCTACGCCATCGGCGTGCCGCGCCCCGTCTCCATCTCCGTGGACACGTTCGGCACCGGCTCGGTCGACGACGACGTGATCACCCGCGCCATCGAGCAGGTCTTCGACCTGCGCCCGGGCGCGATCATCCGCGACCTCGAGCTGCGCCGCCCCATCTTCGAGAAGACCGCTGCCTACGGCCACTTCGGCAGGACCGACAAGGACTTCACCTGGGAGGCGTGCAACCGCACGGACGAGCTCAAGGCGGCCGTCGCGAAGCTGGCGTAGGTGCGCTACGCGAGCGTGGTCGTCGACATAGCGACGAGGGCCCTCGACGAGCCCTTCGACTACGTCGTGCCCGAGGGCCTCGAGGCCGCGTGCGCCGTGGGCGCCACGGTGCTCGTGACCTTCTCGCACAGGCACGCCGTGGGCTACGTGGTGGCGCTCTCCGACGATGCGCCGGCGGGCGTGGGGGCGGGGCGGCTGCTGCCCGTGGAGGCCGTGCTCGCCCCGCCCGCCTTCGACGAGGCGGCCGCGCGCGTCGCGCTCTGGATCGCGCGGGAGTACGCCTGCCCGCCGGCGGACGCGGTGCGGCTCTTCCTGGCGCCGGGCCAGACCGTCAAGGTCACCCGCGCCGACGAGGGGTCGCCCTGGGAGCTCGTCTGCGAGTCGTCCGGCCCGGTCGACGAGCGCTGGGTCGCCCTCGGCGAGGCCGCGGCGGACTTCCGCCCGCGCGCCAACGCGAGCAGGCAGCGCCAGGTCATCGAGGCGCTCGAGGCGGGCCCCATGCGCCTGGCGGAGCTCGCCGCCACGGCGGGCTCCGTCGCGCAGACGGTCGCGGCGCTCGAGCGGCGCGGCGTCGTGCGCGTCTGGCGGGCCCGCCACGTGCGCGGCCAGGAGGGCACGTCCCTCTCGTCCGCCGTCGCCGCCCGCCCGCGCGAGCTCACGGAGGGGCAGCGCGCCGCCCTCGCCGCGATCGACGAGGCGCGCGAGGCGGCCTCCGGCGACGTGGTGCTCGTCGACGGCGTCACGGGCTCGGGCAAGACCGAGGTCTACCTCGACGCCATCGAGCACGCGCTGGCGGCGGGCAGGGGCGCCATCGTGCTCGTGCCCGAGATCTCGCTCACGCCGCAGACGGTCGGCAGGTTCCGCTCGCGCTTCGGCGACGAGGTCGCGGTGCTGCACTCGCGCCTGTCCGCGGGCGAGCGCTTCGACCAGTGGGACCTCGCTCGCAGGGGCGAGGCCCGCGTGGTGGTGGGCGCCCGCTCGGCGCTCTTCGCCCCGGTGGCGGACCTCGGGCTCGTCGTGATCGACGAGGAGCACGAGGGCTCCTACAAGCAGGACAAGTCCCCGCGCTACCACGCGCGCGAGGTGGCCGCCCGGCTCGCGGCCGAGCGCGGCTGCGCCCTCGTCCTCGGGTCGGCGACGCCCTCGCTCGAGAGCCTGCGCCGCTGCGAGGTGGGCTCCTGGCGCGGGGCGCGCTGGCGGCGGGTGGAGATGCTGGAGCGCCCGGGCGGCGCGCGCCTGCCCGAGGTGCGCGTGGTCGACATGGCGGGCCAGTTCCGCGGCGGAAGGAGGTCGGTCTTCTCCGCCCCGCTCGCCGAGGCGCTCGAGGGCGTGAGGGACCGGCGCGAGAAGGCCGTGCTGCTGCTCAACCGCAGGGGCTTCTCGAACTTCCTGATGTGCCGCGACTGCGGGTGCGTGCCGGAGTGCCCGCACTGCTCCTGCGCGCTCACCTACCACGAGCGGACGCACACGCTGGAGTGCCACACCTGCGGGAGGAGCTGGCCGCAGCGGGCCTACCCCGACCCCTCGACGCGCTGCCCCAACTGCGGCAGCCGCTACATGGCGGCCTACGGCGTGGGGACCGAGCGGGTGGAGGACGAGCTCAGGCTCCTGCTCGGCGACGGGGTGGAGGTCATCCGGATGGACGCGGACGCCACGCGGCGCAAGGGCGCGCACCAGGAGCTGCTCGAGCGCTTCGACGCGGCCGAGTGCGCGGTGCTCGTGGGCACGCAGATGATCGCCAAGGGCCTCGACTTCCCCGAGGTCACGCTCGTGGGCGTCGTCAACGCGGACACGACGCTGAAGCTGCCCGACTTCCGCGCGGCGGAGCGCACCTACGACCTCCTGGAGCAGGTCGCGGGGCGCGCGGGCAGGGGAGGGGCGGCCGGCGAGGTCATCATCCAGACCTACTGGGCCAACCACCCCGCGATTCAGGCGGTCGCCCGCCACGACCGCGGCGTCTTCCTCGACTACGAGCTCGAGGACAGGCGCGACGCGGGCTACCCGCCCTTCTCGCGCACGGCGAACGCCGTGGTGTGGGGCAGGGACGCGGGCGCCGTGGCCGCCTGCGCCGACGAGCTCGCCCGCCTGGTGCGCGAGGAGGTCGCGGGCGAGGGCGGCTGGGAGGTGCTCGGCCCCACGGACTGCGTGAAGGCCCGGGTCAAGGACCGCGTGCGCCGCCACGTGGTCGTGAAGGCGCCCGTCGACGCCGACCTCGGCCCCGCGCTCTCGCGCTGCGCCGCCAGGCTCACCAGGCGCCAGGGTATAAGGATGGCATTGGACGTCGACGCCTACGACTTCATGTGAGGCGCGGCGGAACGCAGAGGGATGAGTGACCGGCGCAGGCCGGTGCGATAGGAGGAGCAACATGAGCGGACTTGATGACATCGTCGTGGCGCCCAACGAGTGCCTGAAGACCGAGTGCGCGCCGGTCGAGAGGATCGACGCCAAGGTGAGGCAGCTCGCGAGGCGCATGCTCAAGGACATGTACGCGGCGGACGGCTGCGGCCTCGCCGCACCGCAGGTGGGCGAGCTCGTGCAGCTCGTCGTCATTGACGTGGACTACGGCGCGGGCAAGAAGAACCCCTACGTGCTGATCAACCCCAAGGTCGTCGTCGCCGACGGCGAGGAGCGCGAGAACGGCGAGGGCTGCCTCTCGTTCCCCGGGATCACGGTGCCCGTCTCGCGCCCGACCCACGTCGTGGTGCAGGCGCTCAACCTCGACGGCGACCTCATGCAGTACGAGGCCCGCGACAACCTGCTCGCCATGTGCCTGCAGCACGAGATCGACCACCTGCACGGCGTGACGATGCTCGACCACCTCACGCCGGCGCAGCGCGTCCGGGCCGTCGCGGCCTACCAGGACGCCCTCGCCCGGGGCGCGCGCCCCGGCGAGGTCGGCGAGGAGTAGGGGGGCGCCATGCGCATCGTATTCATGGGGACGCCCGAGTTCGCCGTCCCCTCGCTCGAGCTCCTGGCCGAGAAGGGCGACGTGGCCCTCGTGGTCACCCGCCCCGACGCGGTGCGCGGCCGCGGCAGGGACCTCGTGCCCTCGCCGGTGAAGGCCGCCGCGCAGCGGCTCGGCCTGCCCGTGCTGGAGGCGCGCCGCGTGAGCGACGAGGTGCTCGCCGCCGTCGCGGACGCGGCCGTCGACGTGGTCTGCGTGGCGGCCTACGGCGCGATCCTGCCGGACGAGCTCCTCGGCATGACCCGCCTGGGCTGCGTGAACGTGCACGCCTCGCTGCTGCCGCGCTGGCGCGGCGCCGCGCCGATCCAGCGCGCGGTGCTGGCGGGCGACGAGCGCGCGGGCGTCTCGATCATGCGCATCGCGCACGACCTCGACGCGGGCGCGTGGTGCCGGCAGGCCTCGACGGAGGTCGCGGACAAGCCCTGCGCGGAGCTCATGGCCGAGCTGGCGCGGCTGGGCGCGCGCGAGCTCGCGCGCGCCCTGGACGAGATGGGCCGCGGGGTCGCGGTCTGGCACGAGCAGGACGAGTCGCTCGTGACGCTCGCGCCGAAGATCACGAAGGAGGAGATGCGCCTCGATCCGGCGGACCCCGCGCTCGCGAACAAGCGCCGCGTGCAGGCCTCGCTCGACGCGGCGCCGGCGCGGCTGGTAGTCGGCGGAAGGGGCGTCCGCGCGATGGGCGCCGCCCTCTCCGGGCGCGACGTGGCCGAAGGCGAGGTCGAGGTCGACCACGGCCGGGTGTTCCTCGGCTGCGCGGACGGCGCGCTCGAGCTCACGCTCGTGAAGCCGGACGGCAAGCGCGAGATGCCCGCCTCCGCCTGGGCGCAGGGGCTCAAGGCGCCGGGCCGCAAGGGCAAGGGCGCCGCGGCGGGCTCCACCGCGGGCTCAGGGGCGGGCTCAACCGCGGGAGCTGCCGCCGACGCGGCCCCGCGCCTCACCTGGTCGAGGGCCTAGCGTGGCCAGGCGCGAGGGAGGGGCGAGAAGGCCGTCCGGCCGGCAGGGCGACGCCCGGCGGGCCGGCGGCCGCGGGCAGGCCAGCCGCGAGCGCGACGTCCGGCGGGCCGGCGGCCGCGGGCACGACGCCCGGCGGGCCGACGGGCTTCGCGGGGCGAGCGCGGCGCGCGTCGCCGCCGCGGACCTCGTCCGCGAGGTCCGTGCGAGGGACGGGCGCGTGAAGGACATCGCGCGCAGGTCCGCGACGCTCGCCGGACTCCCGGCGCGCGATCGGGACCTGGCGATGCGGCTCGCGTGCGGCGTCGTGGCGACCAGCGGCAGGCTCGACGAGGTCCTGGGCTCGCACCTGAGGGGCAGGTCCCACCTCGAGCCGCGCGTGCGCGACGCGCTGCGCGTCTCCTGCTTCGAGCTGCTCTACCTCAGCACCCCCGCCTCGGCGGCGGTAGACCAGGGCGTGGAGCTCGTGCGCTCCTGCGCGCCGCGTGCGGCCGGCCTCGCCAACGCGGTCCTGCGTCGCGTCGCGGAGCAGGACCGGCCGAGGGTCGAGGCTGCGCGGCGCAGGACCGAGGAAGCCGCGGGCGAGGGCGCTGCGGTAGAGGCCGCCGCGACGGCGGCTGCTGCCGTCGATACCGGGACCGAGTCCCAAGAGGGTCCCGCCGCCGCGGGAGAGGGCGACCTCGCCGACCTCGTGCTCGTCTCCGGCCTCCCCGCGTGGCTCGTCCGGGGGCTCGTCGGCGCCGTGGGGCTTCCCGCGGCCCGGAGGGTCTGCCTCGACGAGCTGGAGCCCGCGCCCGTCTACGTGCGCGCGAACCCCATGGCCTTGTCGCCCGAGGGCGCGCCCGCGCGCCTGAAGGAGGTCGGCCTTGGGCCCAGGCGCGTCGAGGACACCGACGTCTACCTGCTGGAGCGTCCCGGCGCACTCGCGTCGAGCGGACTCGTGAAAGAGGCCGACGTGGTGCCCGCGGACCTGGCGGCGCAGCTCGTCTCCTGCGTCGCGGCTCCGCGGCCCGCCTCGTCCGTGCTCGAGGTGGGCCAGGGGCGGGGCACCAAGTCCCTGCTGCTCGAGGCGGCCGCGCTCGCGGGCGGAGGCGCGGCCGACATCCTGGGCGTGGACTCCGAGGAGTTCAAGTGCCGGCTCTCCCGCAGGCGGATGGAGGCCGCCCGCCTCGACGGGCACGTGTCCAGCCTCGTGCTCGACGCCCGCGAGCTCGGCGGCAAGGAGCCGCCGGCGGGCGTCGAGGCTGCCTACGACCTCGTCTTCGTCGACGCGCCGTGCTCCGGCACGGGCACGATGCGCCGCCACCCGGAGATCGCGAGGTCGCTCGCGCGCGCCTCGGTCGAGCCGGTCGAGCAGGGCGCGCCGGTCGAGCAGGGCGCGCCGGGTTCGCTGCCCGTGCTGCAGCTGCAGATCCTCGCGGCCGCCGCCGCGCGCGTGCGGCCCGGCGGCGAGCTGGTCTACGCCACCTGCTCGTTCCTGCCCCAGGAGAACCGCGGCGTGGTCGACGCGTTTCTCGCCTCGAGCGAGGGGGCTGGCTTCGAGCTGGCGCCCGTCTGCGACGCCTGGGGCGTGCGGCAGATGGGTGAGGGGGGCCAGCGGCTCGTCAGGTCCTTCTCCGACGGGGGATTCCTCCTGAGCGTGACCGGAAAATGGCCTTGCGACCTGCACTTCTGCGCGCGTATGGTGAAGTGCGCCTGATTGGCCAGGCGCGAATAGTCGGTGTGGCGCGCCTGGCCGGCGGAGGTGCGGGGCAGCCTTGCGGCCCCTGCCACGCCGCTCGCCCCGCCACGCCGTACGCACCGTCGCGTCACATGAAGAGAGCGCATGCCGGCGGTCGTCCGGCGTGCGCTCTCTTCATGCAATGCCGCCTGCCGCGGCTGCCTGGTACGTGCTAGGTCGCTGCCGACGAGCGGCGAGCGTGGCGCGAGCCATCTGCGACGTGCGCCTACTTGCCCTTCTGGTCCGTGTTGTAGAACCCCGAGCCCTTGAAGACGATGCCGGAGGGGGAGAAGACGCGCTCGGCCTCGTTGCCGCACTTGGGGCAGGTCACCTTGGGGTGGGCGGACATGGGGTGCTCCACCTCGAACGTGGTACCGCAAGAAGGACACTTGTAGTCATAGCGAGCCATAGAAGAAAGCCTCCGAAGACGAACGTGCCGAACAGGGCGCGCAAAGCAACCCTGCTTCACGCTTGTGATACTTTACCCAAATGGTGGCGGGCAAACCGTTGGGATGCGACAATGCCCGCCGATTCCATGCCAGCTCGTTGCCAGCTCACGGAGGCGTTGCGCATGTCCATCGCAGGAGCGATCTTCGACCTAGACGGGACCCTCGTCGACTCGCAGGCGCAGTGGCGCCAGGCGGTCACCGGCGTGCTCGTCCGCCGTGGCCTGGACGCTCCCGCCGCGGACTGTGCGTTCGCGGACTCGGAGTCGCTCGCCCTGGGCGAGAAGTGCGCGTGGCTCCACGACAGCCTGGGGCTGGCGGCGAGCGCGAAGGAGCTCTACGAGGAGATAGCCGGGCGCATGCGGGTCGCCTACCAGCGCGAGGTGACCGCCTTGCCAGGTGCTGGCGCGTTCCTGCGCGAGCTCGCCGGCGCAGGCGTCCGGCTGGCGATCGCCTCCTCCACGCCGGGCCCCCTCGTCGACGCCGCGCTTGCCGCACAGGGCTTCGAGGGCCTCTTCGACGCCGTCGTCACCGGCGAGCAGGTCGCGCGCAGCAAGGAGTTCCCCGACATCTACCTGGCCGCGCTCGAGGCGCTCGGCACGCCGCGCGAGCGCACCTGGGTCTTCGAGGACGCCCCGTACGGGCTCAGGTCCGCGCGCGCGGCGGGGCTCAGGACCGTCTGCGTGTTCGGCGAGGGCCGGCGCGAGGGGAGGGGCTCGGACGAGGACGCGCTTTCCGCGACCTCGGACGTCTTCGTCCACGGCTACGCCGAGCTCTCGCTCGCGCTCATCGACGACTTCGCCGCCTGCGATCCCGCGCGCCTGCGCGGCGAGACCCGCGTCCTCGTGGTGGACGGCTCTCCGCTGCCGAGCTCGCCCGAGCTCGTCGCCAGCCTCGCCGCCGACGCCGACTACGTGGTGGCGGCCGACAAGGGCGCGGAGGCCTTTCTTGCGGCCGGCGTTGCCGCCGACATCTTCTGCGGCGACGCCGACTCCGTGAGCGAGGAGGCCGCCGAGTGGGCCCGGGCGCGCTCCTCGGCCGAGATCCTGTTCCCGAGCGAGAAGTATGACACGGACCTCGGCCTGGCGCTCGCCTGCGCGCGCCACGAGGCGGCGCGCCGCGGGACGTCGGCGCGCGTGACCGTGACCTGCGCCTCGGGCGGGCGCCCCGACCACGCCCTCGCGGTGGTCGGCCTTCTCGCGCAGAACGCGGACCTCTCGCCGAGGATCGTCGAGGACGGCTACGAGTGTCGCGTGCTCTCGCCGGACGGCATGGCCAGCTGGCGGATAGGGGGCCGCGAGGGCGCGACCTTCTCGCTCGTCGCCCTGCGCGAGGGCACCGTCGCGAGCGAGCGGGGCTTCCGCTGGGAGCTCGACCACCGCAGCCTCGGGCTCCTCGCCGACCTCGGCATCTCGAACGTGGTCGCCTCTGACGCGGCGGAGGTCGAGTGCCACGCGGGCGTCGTTGCCGCCTACCTCATCGGGTAGACGCCCGCCCGCCGGTAGCACGCCGTCCGTGCGTTGCCCGCCCGCCGGCAGCACGCCGCCCGTCCGGCACCGGACTTCCGATGTCCGAGCCATGCGAAGTGCCAGGGCAAGGGGCAGGGGCAAGGGCAAAGGACAAATTGGTGCAAAAACAAAGAAGGCCCTCGTCGAGGGCCTTCTCGGATTCATAGCTCGCCCGCTGGGGCGCGTCATGCCAAAGGCGCGGACCTACCCGCGGACCAGGTTGCCCTTCTTGAGGCAGGTGGTGCAGACGTTCATCTTCTTGCGCTTGCCGTCCTGCACGATGGTGACGTGCTGGATGTTCGGACGGAACTTACGGTTTACGGTGCGGTGCGAGTGGCTCACAGAACGACCAGCAACAGCGTGCTTACCGCAGATCTCACAAACCTTCGACATGATACTGACCTCCAACTCAGGCGCTCGGGCAGACGTGGTGGCCTTAGCGCCCCTACTACTCACAAAACACAGGGAACTATACCACAACGCCTCGGCTATACAAGAGCATCATCCGCCAACCTGATGCCACAGGAGCAAAGCCCGCGGTTTCTCCACACGCGACAGGCTTCCTATACCCTGCTCCGACTACGAGCCGCCCGCCATCGCGGCGCGCTGAGGACTGCGCCGCGGCTGTTGAGGACTGCGCCGCGGCTGTTGAGGGCGCCGCCGTGGCCCGCTTCACCGATGCGCCCTTGCCTGGAATGACATCAACGTTGAAACGTAAGCCAGTAAATCACTTTTTCCCGACAAAATCCTCGGATTTTGTCGGCTAATGGCAAATTGCGGGGGGAGCAAATCGCTCTTTCCCGACAAAATAACGAGAAATTGTCTGGAAAAAGTAATTTGGTCACGTAAGGCCCGTGTCGGCGCGGTGGCCTAGCACGGCCTGGATGTCGTGGGGTGGAGAAGGACGGCTTAGAACGGCTCTCATCGCCTCGCCTCTTTGGGGATGGTCAGGCAGAAACCGCCTCTGGCGTCCCGGGGTGCGGAGCCGGCGTAGCCCGCCGCGCCCGGCCGCCCTCGCCCGTCATCCGCACCGCGACGTGTCCATGAATGCCGCACCTTTGAATTGAGCGGCGGCAACATGGGTTATACTGACTGCGATTTATGTGGCGCAAGCGGCGTGCGCGCGTGGCGGCATGCCCGTGGGTGGCGGTATGCCCGTGCGCGTGGCGGGCACGTCGCCCAGGCGGGCACGTCGCCCAGGCGGGCACGGCGCCCACGCGGCGCCACGGTCATGACGCAACAGGCGTGCGGTCGCAGGCGCGCGAGGCACGCTTCGGAGAGGAGCAGCACAGATGGCTGGATCCGTACCGGGTTCTCTCAAGGTATCTAATGACGTCATCGCGGACCTTGCGGGCTACGCGGCGCTCGAGTGCTACGGCGTCGTAGGCATGGCCATCACGGACGAGCAGGAGGGCGTCGCCCGGCTGCTCCCCAACTACCGCCTGCGCAAGGGCATCGGCGTCTCCTCGGAGGGCGGCCGCGTTGCCGTCGACCTCCACGTGATCGTCGAGGCCGGCGTCAACATGGCGTCCGTCTCCTCCAACCTCCAGAGCACCGTCAAGTTCATCCTCAGCAAGATCGCTGAGCTCGACGACGTCGAGGTGCGCGTCCACATCGAGGGCATGCGCACCCGCTAGGGCAGCAAACATCCGAAGCGTCAACAAGGAACCGAGGCCTAACCAATGATTTCGAACGTAGTCCGCTCCTGCTTCCCGGTCGCTGCCCAGGTTGTCGCTGACAAGGCCGAGGAGATCAACAAGCTCAACGTCTTCCCCGTCCCCGACGGCGACACGGGCACCAACATGTCCCTGACCCTCGGCACGGTGGTCAAGGAGGTCGAGGCCCTCCCCGCGGGAGCGAGCATGGACGACGTCGCGAAGGCGATCACCCACGGCTCCCTCATGGGCGCGCGCGGCAACTCCGGCGTCATCACGAGCCAGATCCTGCGCGGCGTGGCCGAGGGCCTGGCCGCCGCGGACGGCCCCGACGCCACCCCGTCCGACGTCGCGGTCGCCCTGCGCAACGGCGTCCGCGTCGCCTTCAAGGCCGTTCGCAAGCCGGTCGCTGGCACCATCCTGACCGTCCTCAAGGACGTCTCGGAGCGCGCCGACCAGCTCGAGAAGACCGACATCACCACCGACGACCTTCTCGACCAGCTCGTCGTCGAGGCCTACGAGTCCGTCGCGCGCACGCCCGACCTGCTGCCCGTCCTCAAGGAGAACGGCGTGGTCGACTCCGGCGCCTTCGGCCTGGCCACCTTCATCGAGGCCTTCGTCAATGCGCGCAAGGGCAGGGCCGGCGAGGTCTCCGACTTCAAGACGACCGTCTCCACCGAGGAGGAGGCCAAGGGCCACGTGGCCGACGTCGTCGACATAGAGATCAACGACGACTGGGAGGGCTCGCAGTTCCGCTACTGCACCGAGTTCCTCTTCCACGCCGACAGCCCCATGTTCGACGAGGACGCCTGCCTCAAGTACTTCTCCACCATGGGCGACTGCGAGCTGCTCGTGGGCTCCAACCCGGACTACAAGTGCCACGTGCACACCAACCGCCCGGACAGGGTGCTGCGCCACATGCTGCACCGCGGCCAGATCTACAACGTCTTCGTCCACAACATGGACCTCGAGGCGCAGGAGCGCACGGAGAAGGTCCGCGCGGACAAGGAGGCCGCCGCGCCCGAGCCCAGGAAGGCCCTCGGCTTCGTGGCCGTGGCCCCCGGCTCCGGCGAGGCCGACATCCTGCGCTCGCTCGGCGTCGACGTGGTCGTCTCCGGCGGCCAGACCATGAACCCCTCCACGGCCGACCTCCTCGAGGCCATCGAGCAGTGCAACGCGGACAGCGTGATCGTCCTGCCCGACAACGGCAACATCCGCATGGCCGCCGAGGCCGCCGTCTCCGCCTGCGAGGACGTCCACGCCGCCGTCGTGCTCACCAAGTCCGTGCCGCAGGCCTTCAGCGCCATGTTCGCCGTCGACCCCGAGGCCTCCCTCGAGGACAACGTCGAGGCCATGACCGAGGCCATCGCCGCCGTCCGCGACGGCGAGGTCACCACCGCGGTGCGCGACTCCCAGGCCGCCGACGGCACGCCGATCCACTCCGGCGACGTCATGGGCATCGAGGGCGGCGCCATCACCGTCGTGGGATCCGACGTCAAGCGGGTCACCCTCGACCTCGTCGCGCGCATGCAGGAGGCCGAGGAGGGCGACACCCTCACGATCCTGGCCGGCGCGGACCTCGACGACGACGCCTTCGAGGACCTGACGTCCGCCATCGAGGAGGCCCAGCCCGACCTCGAGGTCGACGCGCACAGGGGAGAGCAGCCGCTCTACCCGGTCGTCTTCTCCCTGGAGTAGGTAGTCCCCGGTGCTGAGCGTAGGCGACGCGGGCGCACGGCTGCAGCAGACCTGTGCTCTCACCGGATCGACGTCGAGGCTGCGCTACGTGTCCGGCAGGCGCGAGGAGGCCCTCGGCCGCCTCGGTCTCGGCCGCGTGCGCGACCTGCTGCTGCACCTGCCCCACCGCTACCTCGACTTCACGCGCGTCTCGACCGTCGCCGGGGCCGAGCTCGGGCAGGACGCCACCATCCTCGGCACCGTCGACCGCGTGAGGCTCAAGCGGCCGCGGCCCCGCATGCAGATCGTCGAGGTCTCCGTTCTCGACGCGACGGGCGTGCTCATGGTCACGTTCTTCCGCCAGCCGTGGGTCGCCGACCAGCTCAAGCAGGGCGAGGAGATCGCGGTCTCGGGCAAGGTCACCTTCGCCTACGGCTTCAAGCAGATGCGCTCGCCCTTCTACGAGGTGCTCGACGCCGGGGCGGGCGCCGCCGGGGCGCCGGCCGCAGACGCGGGCGCCGCCGCACCCGCCGACGCCGCCTCCTACGCGCGCGTCCTGCCGGTTCACCCGGTCGCCGAGGGCGTCTCTCCCTCGTGGATGCGCCGGATCGTCTCGTGCGCGCTCGCCGACGCGGGCGACGTCTGCGACCCGGTGCCGGTCGAGCTCGTGTGCCGCCACGGCCTCATGGGCCTGCGCCAGGCCCTGCGCGAGGTCCACTTCCCCCACAGCGTCGCCGGCGCCGAGCGGGCGCGCCGCCGCCTCGCCTACGACGAGCTGCTGTGCCTGCAGCTCGCCCTGCTCACCCGCCAGCGGATCGACCTGGGCGGCGTCGAGGCCTGCGCCCACGTGACGGACGGCCCGCACCTCGCGGCACTCGTCGACGCGATGCCCTTCTCGCTCACCGCGGAGCAGCGCGCCGCGGCCGACGAGATCCTCTCCGACATGGCCGCCCCCAGGGTCATGAGCAGGCTGCTCCTGGGCGACGTCGGCACCGGCAAGACGGCCGTGGCCGCCCTCGGCGTGGCCGTTGCGGCGGACACCGGCACCCAGGCGGCGGTCATGGCGCCGACCTCGGTCCTCGCGCGCCAGTACGCCGACAAGCTCGGCGCCCTCCTCGACGCGGCCCACGTCAGCTGGGCCCTCGTGACGGGCGCCACGCCCGCCCCCGAGCGGGCCCGCACGGCAGAGCTGCTCGCGTCCGGCGAGCTCACCTGCGTCTTCGGCACCACGGCGATCCTCTCGGGCGACCTCGCCTTCGCGCGCCTGACCTACGTGGTCGTGGACGAGCAGCACCGCTTCGGCGTCAACCAGCGCCTGGCCCTGCGCGAGAAGGGCCCGGGGGCGGACCTGCTCGCCATGACCGCGACGCCCATCCCGCGCACGCTCGCGCTCTCGCTCTACGGCGACATCGCGCTCTCGAGGATCTCCGAGCGGCCGCACCCTGGCGCCGGCGTCACGACCAGGGTCATCCCGTCGGAGAACGCAGACCTCGCCATCGGCGCAATCCAGGAGGCGGCGGAGGCGGGGCGCCAGGCCTACGTCATCTGCCCGCTCGTGGACGACGGCGACGACGGCTCCGAGCTCGACGAGCTGCCGGAGAGCGCCAAGTCGGGCGCCAAGCGGCCGCACTCGGCCCAGTCCACCTTCGAGCGGCTCTCCCGCGGCGCCCTCTCGGGGCTCCGCGTGGGGCTCCTGACCGGCCGGATGCCGGCGGACGAGAAGGACGACGCCATGGCGCGCTTCAAGGCGCACGAGACGGACGTGCTCGTCTCGACCACCGTCGTCGAGGTCGGCGTGGACGTGCCCAACGCCACGGTCATGCTCGTCTACGACGCGGACCGCTTCGGCCTGGCGACCCTGCACCAGCTGCGCGGCCGCGTGGGGCGAGGCGAGCTTCCCGGCGAGGTCTTCCTGGAGTGCGCCGCCAAGCGCGGCACGCCCGCGCGCAGGAGGCTGAAGGCGCTCGAAGACACGACCGACGGCTTCGCCCTGGCGGAGCTCGACCTCAAGCTCCGCCGCGAGGGGGAGCTCCTGGGCTACCGGCAGCACGGCGGCGTCTCCCTGCGCATTGCCGACCTCGACGCCGACAAGGACCTCGTGGAGGCGGCCCACAAGGACGCGCGCGAGGTCGCGGCGGCGGACCCCGACCTCTCCTCGCCCGAGCACGCGCCGCTCGCGCGGGAGTGCCGCGACAGGTTCGGCGCGTACTTCGAGGAGAGGGGCGAGGCATGAGGGTGGTCGGCGGAAGGTGGGGCGGCCGCAGGTTCGAGGCGCCCGAGGGCAGGGGCACGACGCGCCCGACGACGGAGCGCTCTCGCGCGGCCATCGCGTCGATGATCCTCTCGGAGCAGGGCCTCGACCTTTCGGGCTCGCGCGTGCTCGACGCCTTCGCCGGGTCGGGCGCCATGGGCATCGAGCTGCTCTCGCGCGGCGCGGCGCGGGCGACCTTCGTCGACCGCGACCGCAGGGCCTGCGCGCTGATCAGGCGCAACCTCTCCTCGCTCGCCGGCGAGGACGGCTCGTGGCGGGTCGTGTGCGGCGACGCCCAGCGCCTGGTCGCGCGGCGCGTCGCGGGCGGCCCCTTCGACGTGGTCTTCCTCGACCCGCCCTACGCCCTGGGCGCGGACGAGGTGGCGCGCATGGTGGAGGCCGGCGTCGCCTCGGGCACCATCGCGCCGGGGGCGCTCGTGGTCTACGAGCGCTCCGCGGAGGGCGCGCCCGCGCGCGTCGCGGGCGCCAGGACGGTCAGGTCGAGGTCGCGCGGCATCTCCTGCGTGGACCTCATGAGGGTGGGGGAGGACCATGGCTGAGGTCCATCACGTCCAGCACGTCGTCGTCCCGGGGACCTTCGACCCCGTGACGCTCGGGCACATCGACGTCATCCGGAGGGCGCGCAAGCTCTTCCCGCGCGTCACGGTGGCGGTCGCGGAGTCGAGGGCCAAGCGCGGCGTGGGCACGGCCTTCACGCTCGAGGAGCGCGTCGACATGCTCCGCGAGGCGCTCGCCGCCGAGGGCATCCGCATGGAGGGCGTCGAGGTCAGGCCCTTCAGCGGCCTCCTCGTCGACTTCTGCCACGAGGTCGGCGCGGGCGGCTTCGTCAAGGGCCTCAGGGCCATGACGGACTTCGAGTACGAGCTGCAGCAGGCCGACCTCAACAGCCACATGGCCCCCGACCTGGAGAGCATCTTCGTCATGTCCAGCCCCAAGTACGGCTACGTCTCGAGCTCCATCGTGCGCGAGATCGCCTCGCTCGGCTCAGACGTCTCGCTGCTCGTGCCGCCCAACGTGGCGCGCCGCCTCGAGGAGCACTACGGCCCCGGGGCCGCGCGGGGCGAGGGGTAGGGGCAGAGGAGGCCGCGCGCCCGCGGCACGCGACCGCCCGCCGCCCGCGGCGCCTCCGGCCCGCGGCGCCCCGCGGCGGCCCGAACCCGCCCCACCTGCCCGTACATGCCCATTTTGTGGGGCGGCGCAGCTGGCGCCGCATCTGCTAACATGTTGGGGATAGCGCTATAGCTACGAAAGGAGTCCTGGATGCAGCCAGGTGAGGAGATAGAGAGCCTGGTCGACGAGCTCGAGCAGATCGTGGTCGAGGCCAAGTCGTCGTTCGGCGGCGGCGGCCAGAAGAAGATCGTCGACGCTGAGGAGATCTACGGGATCCTCGACGAGATCCGCCGGACCTTCCCGCAGGAGTTCCAGGACGCGCGCCGCATCATCAAGGAGCAGGGCGAGACCCTCGACCGCGCCCAGAAGCAGGCGGATGCCATCATCGCGGACGCCCAGCAGCAGGCCATGGTCATCGCGGGCGACCAGGAGGTCGTGCGCCTCGCCAACCAGCAGGCGGAGAACATCCGCGACCAGGCGCAGCAGTACGAGCGCGACACCCGCTACAACGCGGAGGAGTACGCCGACACGGTGCTCTCCCACCTCGAGGAGAACCTCAAGTCGCTGACGAGCACCGTCACGCGCGTGCGCCAGACCCTGAACGAGAACTCCGGCGCCGCCAACGACGGCAACGACAACTGGTAAGCGCATGGAGCCGGTCATCGTCGCGCTCGACGAGCGCCTGGACAACCCCGGGGACACCATCCCGTTCGCGCAGCACCTCGACGAGGGGAGCTACGAGGTCGGCGAGCACGACTTCACCCTCCCCGGCGGCATCGACTTCGACCTCGTGCTGACCAACGCCGGCGAGGGCATCCTCGTGACGGGGATGCTGCGCGCCCACGTGGTCGGCGAGTGCGACCGCTGCCTGGACCCCGCCGAGTTCGACGTCGCGGCCGAGGTGGACGAGTACTACCTCTTCCACGAGCCCGAGCACCCCGCCGAGGACGAGGAGGAGGGCCCGGACTACTCGCTCGTCTCGCCCGACCGCACCCTCGACCTCACCGAGGCCCTCAACAGCGCGCTCGTGATGGAGACCCCCTTCGTCGTGCTCTGCAGGCCGGACTGCAAGGGCCTCTGCCCCGTGTGCGGCGCCAACCTCAACCACGGGGACTGCGGGCACGCGGCCCAGCTCGAGGAGGAGAGGCTCTCCTCCAACCCGTTCGCGGCGCTCAGGGACCTCAACCTGCCGGACGGTCCGGACGGCCCCGAGGGGCCAGACGCCGGCGGGCGGCAGGCGGGCGAGGAGGACTAGCCGCCCGGCGCGTGCGCCAGCCCGGGCGCCAAGGCACCCCGCCAGCGCGCCAAGGCACGCTGGCCTGCCGCGCACGGTGAAGATATGCTGGAGCCATGCAACGCTCCCACAAAGGTGGTATAGTTCGTTTCTGTGTGATTTGCAGAAAGTCCGCTCGCTCGCGGGCGGTACAGAAGTAAGAGAGGTAAACGATGGCAGTTCCTAAGCAAAAGAAGGGCCGCGGCGCCACGCACACTCGCCGCTCCGCCAACAGCAAGCTCGCCGCGCCGGCACGCTCCGTGTGCCCCCGTTGCGGTGCACCTAAGCTTCCGCACCACGTGTGCCCCAACTGCGGCTACTACAAGGACCGCGAGGTCGTCGTCACCGACTAGCTTCGCGACCGACTAGCCACAGCAGCGTGCAACCTTTGTGGGAGGCTGGCTCAGAGGGGTCGGCCTCCTTTTCTGTATCCGGCCGTGCGGGGAGGAGAAGAGCGTGACTACCATCTGCGTTGACGCCATGGGGGGCGACGAGCGCCCCGAGGTGGTGCTCGAGGGCATAGCGGCCGCGCTCTCGGCGGACCCAGGGCTCGAGGTCCTCGTCGCCGGCGACGAGGGCGTGGTCGCCCCGTTCGCCGAGTCCCACGAGCGCGCCCGCGCCCTCGTGACGACCGAGGTCATCGGCATGGGCGAGCACCCCGCGGAGGCCGTGCGCGCCAAGAGGGACTCGAGCATCGTGCGCGGCTGCGCCGCGGTCCGTGCGGGCGAGGCGGACGGGTTCTTCTCCGCCGGCTCCACGGGCGCGATCTTCACCGCGGCGACCCTGGGCGTCGGCCGGATCCGGGGCATCAAGCGCCCCGCGCTCGCGACCGCGCTGCCCGGGCTCGACGGCCACCGCACCATCGCGCTCGACCTCGGCGCCAACGCCGACGCCCGCCCCGAGATGCTCGTGCAGTTCGCGCACATGGGCCGCGCCTACGCCAAGGTGGTGCTCGGCGTCGAGGACGCGCGCGTGGGCCTGCTCTCCAACGGCACCGAGGACGCCAAGGGCTCCGAGCTCGCCGTCTCCTACCACGAGGCGCTCGCCGCGGCAGGCTGCGGCTTCGCGGGCAACGCCGAGGGCACGGACCTGCTGCTCGGCTCCTTCGACGTGATCGTGTGCGACGGCTTCACCGGCAACGTCGCGCTCAAGTCGATGGAGGGCACCGCCAAGTACCTGGTCAAGCAGATCAAGGCCGCGGCGGGGGAGAGCAAGCGATCGGCCGTGGGCGCGCTGCTGCTCAAGCCGGCGATCAAGCGCGTGGCCTCGCAGCTCTCCGGCGACGAGTACGGCGGCGCGGTCCTTCTCGGCCTCAAGGCGCCGGTCTTCATCGGCCACGGCGCGACGAGCGTGACGGCGGTGGCCAAGGGCACCGCGGCCTGCGCCGCGGCCGTTCGCGGCGGCCTTGTGGACGGCATCGCCCAGGCGCTTGCCGACGCGAGCTAACGGATACAATCTTTCACGTCTAGGACCTGGCGCGCCGGGCCGGGATGCCCCGGTGCGCAGGGGACGGCGGCCGCCCTGCCGCGCCGGGATGCCCCGGTGCGCCGGGGAACGTATGCGAGGAGGCAGGCATGGACCGCGCGGCAATCTTGGAGAAGGTCAAGGACCTCGTGAGCGAGACGCTCGAGTGCGACAGGGACTCCGTGGAGGAGGGCACCAGGTTCTCCGACCTCGGCGCGGACTCCTTCGACCTGCTCGAGCTCGTCACCGCCTTCGAGGACGAGTTCGGCAAGACCCTCGACGACGACGCCCTGCAGGGCATCGAGACCGTGAAGGACGCGGTCGACGCGATCGAGAACGCACAGTAGAAAAGGGGAGCGAAGCTTCTTGAAGCTGCACCAGAGAATCAGCGCCGTGGAGAAGATCGTCGACCACCGCTTCTCCGACACCCAACTCATCACCTCCGCGATCACCCACCCCTCCGCCGTGGAGGGCCAGCCGGTCTCGGCCTCCTACGAGAGGCTCGAGTTCCTCGGCGACTCCATCCTCGGCGCGATGGTGGCCTCCGACCTCTTCGCGCGGTTCCCCCAGATGGACGAGGGCGAGCTCACCCGCCTAAAGATCTCGCTCGTCTCGGGCGCCACGCTCTCGGAGGTCTCGCAGGAGCTGGGCATCGGCCCGCTGATCGTCTTCGGCGAGTCCGAGAAGGGCACGGGGTCGCGCGGCATGCACTCCGCCCTCGAGAACGTCTACGAGTCCGTCGTGGGCGCCCTCTACCTCGACGCCGGCTACGAGAAGACCCACGAGTTCGTCCAGCGGACGCTCTCCCCCTACATGGTCCCCGAGCGCGCCCTGAGGCCGATCAGCCCCAAGTCGCGCCTGCAGGAGGTCACGCAGCGCGACTACAAGTGCGCCCCCGAGTACAAGCTCGTGGGCGAGGAGGGCCCGGCGCACCTGCCGACCTTCACCTCCGTCGTCTTCGTGGACGGCGCGCGCATGGGCCGCGGCACCGGCTCCTCCAAGAAGGAGTCCGAGAGCGCGGCCGCCCTCGACGCCCTGCGCAACCTCGGCGACGAGGAGACCATCAGGAGGGTCGGCGCCGCGGGCGCGACCGCCGGCGGCAGCGCCGCGGACGCCACGGACGCCACCGGCGCCGCGGGCGGCCTGGGCTAGCAGGGGCGGGCCGTGTACCTCAAGTCACTCATGCTCCGGGGCTTCAAGTCCTTCGCCGACAAGACCCAGATGGTCTTCGACCCCGGCCTCAACGTCGTCGTGGGGCCCAACGGGTCGGGCAAGTCCAACATCTCGGACTCGATCCTGTGGGTCCTGGGCGAGCAGAGCGCAAAGATGCTGCGCGGCCAGGCCATGGAGGACGTGATCTTCTCCGGCTCCTCCGCCCGCCAGGCGGTCAACATGGCCGAGGTCACGCTCACCTTCGACAACTCGGACCACACGCTGCCGGTCGACTTCGACGAGGTCGCCATCACGCGGCGGATGTTCCGCTCCGGCGAGAACCAGTACCTGATCAACGGGGCCGTCTGCCGCCTGCTCGACGTGACGGACATCCTGCACGACTCCGGCATGGGCAAGGACACGCACTCGATCATCTCGCAGGGCAAGCTCGACTCCGTCCTCTCGAGCCGCCCGGAGGACCGCCGCGAGCTCATCGAGGAGGCGGCCGACATCTCCAAGCACCGCCAGCGCAAGAAGCGCAGCGAGCGGCGCCTCAAGAGCATGGACGAGAACCTGCGGCGCGCCAAGGACATCTCGCGAGAGATCAACCGGCAGCTGCGCCCCCTCGAGCGCCAGGTCGCCAAGGCCCAGGAGGCCCACGAGGTGCAGGCGCGCCTCGTGGAGCTCAAGCGGCGCCTGGCCGTCGACGAGGTGCGCGACCTCCGGGGCGCGCACGAGCGCGCCTCCGCCCGCGAGCGCGAGGCCGAGGCCGCCGCCGCGCTCGCCCAGGCGCGCCTCGACGACAAGGGCGCCGAGCTCGA
This sequence comes from Olsenella sp., assembly GCA_036454645.1. Classification (GTDB taxonomy): domain Bacteria; phylum Actinomycetota; class Coriobacteriia; order Coriobacteriales; family Atopobiaceae; genus Olsenella_K. The sequence continues at coordinate 63,699 of JAZHSQ010000006.1, forward strand.
GCGGTACCGCAAGCTCCTGGAGGAGAAGGGCCTGTTCGTCGGCGACCTCGACGAGCAGCGCCGCCGCCTGGGCTCGCTCATCACGCGCATGGACTCGGACCTGCGGCTCCTCGACCAGAAGGGCAAGGGCATGGACGCCCGCGCGGCCCAGCTCGCCCGTTCGCTCGAGGAGGCCGGCCGCGGCCGCCGCGAGGGCGCCGAGGAGCTCGAGCGCGTCCGTGCGGAGCTCGACGCCGCCCGCGCCGCCTGGGACGAGGCCAAGCGCCGCGCCGACGAGCTGGAGCCCAGGGCGCGCGAGGCCAAGCAGCGCCGTCGCGAGCTCGCCGCCAGGGTGGGCTCCCTCGAGCAGGAGCAGAAGCAGGCCCAGCGCGAGGCGGACAAGGAGATGCTCGCCTACGCCCGCCTGCGCGACCAGGTCGAGGGCGCCCGCACGCAGGACGGCCTGCTCAAGGGCCGCCTCGACGAGATCGAGGACTCGCTCGCGGTGAGCGAGGAGCGCGCGCGTGCCTGCGAGGCGCGCCGCGACGAGGCCACGGCCGCCCTCGACGCCGCCCGCGAGTCCGCGACCAAGGCGCACGGCGACATCACGCGCCTGCAGGGCGAGCTCGCAGACGCCCGCCGCGCCGAGTCCGCCGCGCGCGAGGCGCTCGCCCGCCAGCGCGCGAACCTCTCGGCCCTCGAGTCCGTCGACGAGCGCGCCGAGCGCACGAGCCCCCTCGTGGCCTCGCTCACCAAGCGCAACGACGTCTCCGGCCTCGTGCGCCACCGCCTCTCCGACGTGATCGAGGCCCCCGAGGACCTCGAGGACCTCGTCGAGCGCCTGCTCGGCGACGACCTCTCCGCCCTCGTCGTGGCCGACGACGGCTCCGTCGCCTCCGTCGCCAACGTGGCCCTCGGCATGCGCAACACGAGCGGCCGCGTCACGATCCTCGCGGACGCCCCCGCGGGCGAGAAGGACGCGGGGCCCGCAGGCGCCCCCGCGACCGCAGCCGCGCCCGCCCCCGACGATGGCGCCCCGGGCGAGCCGCTCCTCCCGAGCCTGCGCGTCTCCGCGGGCTCCGAGTCCGCGGTCTCGCGCCTGCTCGGCGACGTGCGCGTCGTCGACAGCGTCGAGGAGGCCCTCGCCGGCCACGCCGCCGCGCCGCGCCACACCTACGTCGCGCGCTCCGGCGCGATCGTGCTCGCCGACGGCCGCACCTACGTGGGCACGAACTCCGACGCCGAGCGCGGCGCCCTCGAGCGCAAGCGCCGGATCCGCGCGATGCGCGAGGAGGCGCCGGCACTCGAGCGCTCCCTCGCCGACGCGCAGGCCGCCACGGCCGCCGCCGACGAGCGCCTCTCGCACGCGCGCGACGCCGACGCCGCCGCCCGCGGCGAGGTCGCCCGCCTCAGGGGCGAGCTCTCCTCCGTCACCTCCGAGCTGACTCGCATCGAGAGCCAGCGCGCCTCGCAGGCGCAGGAGCGCAAGCGGATCGAGCGGAGCCGCCAGGACTTCCTCGCCCAGGCCGAGGAGGCCCGCCGCGGCATCGACGCGCACAAGGCCGCCTCCGACGCCGCGCAGGAGCGCGCGAGCGTCGCGGCCGAGCAGCTCGAGCGGCTCTCCTCGGAGCGCTCGGGCGCCTCGCGCGAGGAGGGCGAGCTCGAGCGCGGCCTCTCCGAGGCCCGCCTCGCCCTGGCGACGGCACGCGAGCGCAAGAACAGCCTGATCGGCCGCGAGGACGACCTCACGCGCCGCCAGGCCCAGCTCGAGCGCGACGAGGAGCGCTCCGGCACGGAGGCCGCCCTCCTGCGCGGCCAGCGCCTGCGCGTGGCGCCGCTGCGCGAGGACCTTCTCGCCCTGCGCGAGGCGGCCCGCGCCTGGGACGCGCGCCTCAAGGACAAGGCCTCCCTCGTGGAGGCGGACTCCGAGGGCATCAGGCGCACGATCGGCGAGGCCACGGCCGCGCGCGACGCCGCCTCGCGCGACCTCGAGCGCGCCCGCGGCTCGGCGACGGACGCCAAGGTGGAGATCGGCCGCGTGGAGGCCAAGGTCGAGGCCGCGCTCAGGGCCCTCGAGGAGACGGGCGCGGACCTCGAGGAGGCCCTCGCCCTGCCGCCGCTCGAGGACCGCGAGGCCGCCGAGGCCGAGGCCGACCAGCTCGCCGCCCGCCTGCGCTCGATCGGCCCGGTCAACGAGGTGGCCATGGAGCAGTACCGCGAGCTCAAGGGCCGCGCCGACTACATCTCCGAGCAGGTTGCCGACCTCGAGTCGGCGCGCAAGTCGCTCGCCAAGATCGCGGCCGCCATCGACCGCAAGATGAAGAGGCGCTTCCTCGTCGTCTTCGACCAGGTGAACCAGAACTTCTCGGAGATCTTCGGCATGCTCTTCCCGGGCGGCTCCGCCCACATCGAGATGACCGACCCCGAGCACCCCGCCGAGACGGGCATAGAGATCGTGGCCCAGCCCCAGGGCAAGAGGATCATGAAGATGACCCTCATGAGCGGCGGCGAGAAGTCGCTGACCGCGCTCGCCCTGCTCTTCGCCGTCTACCGCACGCGCACGGTGCCCTTCTACGTGTTCGACGAGGTCGAGGCCGCCCTCGACTACGCCAACCTCCAACGGCTCCTCGACGCGATCGAGAGGCTCAAGGACCAGACGCAGCTCATTGTCATTTCTCACCAGAGGCGCACGATGGAGCAGGCGGACGTGCTCTACGGCGTCTCGATGCAGGCCGACGGCGTGAGCCACGTGGTGTCTCAGCGCCTCGACCAGTCCGGAAAGGTGGTAGAGGCCTGATGGGACTCAGGGACAGGCTCAAGCGCGGGCTCTCCCGCTCGCGCGCCGCGCTCAACGAGATCTTCTACATGGGCGGCGAGGTCGACGACGCGTTCTGGGACGACCTCGAGGACACCCTCGTGATGGGCGACATGGGCGCGGAGGTCGCGATCTCCGTCACCGACGACCTGCGCGAGCAGGCCGCGCGCGAGAACCTCACGCGCGCCGGGCAGCTCCGCGAGGCGCTGGCGGCCCGCATCGCGAGCGAGTTCGCCACCGCCGAGCGCGATCCCTTCTCCGACCTGCCCTCCGTCGTGCTGTTCGTCGGCATCAACGGCGCCGGCAAGACCACGACGGTCGGCAAGCTCGCCAACGTGGCGCGCCGCGCCGGCACGCGCACCCTCATCGGCGGGGCGGACACCTTCCGCGCCGCGGCGATCGAGCAGCTCGACGTCTGGGGCCAGCGCTCCGGCGTCGAGGTCGTCACGCGCACGCGCGGCGCCGACCCCGCGAGCGTCTGCTACGACGTGATCGAGCGGGCCGAGAAGGACGACGCGCAGCTCGTCCTCATCGACACGGCGGGGCGCCTCCACACCTCGCCCGAGCTCATGCGCGAGCTCGAGAAGGTCGTGAAGGTCACGCGCAAGCGCTCCGCCATGCCCGTCTCGGTCGTGCTCGTGATCGACGCCACGACCGGCCAGAACGGCCTCAACCAGGCCAAGGAGTTCAACGACGCGCTCGACCTCGACGGGCTCATCGTGACCAAGCTCGACGGCACGGCCAAGGGCGGCATCGCCGTCCAGATCTCCCACGAGCTCGGGCTGCCCATCCTGCGCGTCGGCGTGGGCGAGGGGATCGACGACCTGCAGGCCTTCGACGCGCTCGAGTTCTCGCGCGCGCTCGTCGGCGAGAACGAAGGGAAGTAGCACATGGCAGTATTCAGCAGCCTCTCCGACCGCCTCCAGGACACCTTCGACAAGCTGCGCGGCAAGGGCAAGCTCACCGAGGACGACATCAACTCCGCGATGCGCGAGATCCGCCTCGCCCTCCTCGAGGCGGACGTCAACTACCGCGTCGTGCGCGACTTCGTCGCCAAGACCAAGGAGAAGTGCCTCGACGCCGAGGTCCTGGAGTCGCTCAACCCCACGCAGAACGTGGTCCGCATCGTGCTCGAGCAGCTGACCGAGCTGCTCGGCGGGACCGAGAGCGCCCTCGAGCTGGCGCCGCACCGCTCGCCCAACGTGATCATGCTCGTGGGCCTGCAGGGCTCCGGCAAGACGACCGCGGCCTCCAAGCTCGCCTACCTCCTCAAGGGCAAGAGCCGCAAGCCCCTGCTCGCCGCCTGCGACACCCACCGACCGGCGGCCGCCGACCAGCTCGAGACCCTCGGCGCCGAGGTCGGCGTGGAGGTCTACCGCGGCGACGGCAAGGACGCCGTGCGCGTGGCGCGCGAGTCCGTCGACGTCGCGCGCGAGCACGGCTGCGACGTGGTGATCGTCGACACCGCCGGCCGCCTGCAGATCGACGAGGAGATGATGCAGGAGGCCGTCGACATCAAGCGGGCGGTCGACCCCGACCAGATCCTCATGGTCGTCGACGCCATGGGCGGCCAGGACATCGTCAACGTCGTCTCCGAGTTCGCCGCGCGCGTGGACTTCGACGGCGTGATCATGTCCAAGCTCGACGGCGACGCCCGCGGCGGCGGCGCGCTCTCCGTCCGCGCGGTCACCGGCAAGCCCATCAAGTTCGCCTCCATGGGCGAGAAGCCCGACTCGCTCGAGGTCTTCAACCCCGACCGCATGGCCAAGCGCATCCTCGGCATGGGCGACATGTACGGCATCATCGAGCAGGCGGAGAAGCTCTCCTCCGAGAAGGACCTCGAGGACGCCGAGCGCATGCTCATGCAGGGCTTCACCATGGACGACATGCTCGCCCAGATGCGCAACATCCGCAAGATGGGCGGCGTGCAGAAGGTGCTCGGGATGCTGCCGGGCATGGAGCGCGCGGTGCAGAAGCAGGGCGCCACGGTCGACGACTCCCAGATGGTCGCCATCGAGGCCATGATCCACTCCATGACCAAGAAGGAGCGTCAGGACCCCACGATCATCGACGGCAGGCGGCGCCGGCGCATCGCCGAGGGCTCCGGCCACACGCCGCAGGAGGTCAACCAGCTCTACAAGCAGTGGGAGCAGATGGAGAAGATGATGGGCTCCGTGCGCGGGCTCATCAACCAGGGCAACACCCGCAAGACGGCGCGCATGATGAAGAACATGATGCGCGGCATGGGCGCGAGCCCCGAGGACATCGCGCGCATGGGCATGGACGCCGGCATGGGCACCGGCATGGGCGCGGGCGGCGCCGGGCGCGGCAGCTTCGCGCCCCCGGCGCGGAGCCAGCAGGCCAAGAAGAGCACGAGGCCGCACAAGAAGTCCAAGAAGAAGCGCCGCTAGCGGGTCCGGCAGCACCCCGGCCGCCGTGGCGCCCCGGCCGCCGGCAGCACCCCGCCTGCCGGTAGCACCCCGGCCGCTGGCGGCACCCCGGCCGCTGGCAGCACCCTGCCTGCCGGCAGTACCCCGGCCGCCGTGGCGCCCAGCCGCCGGCAGCGGTATCACCGCAGGTCCGCGGCCCTGCTCGCGTCGCCGCGACTCCGCCGGCGGCGGTCCCGGACCCGCGGCGGGCCCCTTGGTGAGTCACGCGGCGGCCCTCGCTGCAACTTTTTCTACCGGATTTTGCATTTGAGCAGGTTATGGACGGGTCGGAGGTGCTGGTAGGGCGCCTCCGACCCGACTCGTCTCGTGCGCTCGCGCGTTTGCCCTGGATTCCGCGATGCGATTTGGGGCAAGGACCCTCTCGCCGGCGCTCTGGCACCCATGGAGGGCCTCGCGTCCGTCCGCGACCCGTCCATAAGTTGCCGAGATGCAGAAATCCATTCCAAAAGTTGCGCCTATAGCTCCTGGGGCCGTGCCGAGCGTGCGTCGAAGGAGGCGGGACGCGCTCAACTGCGCAGCCGCCTTTACGGAGCGGCTGGACCAGGAAGGACGGGCTGATGGGCAGGCTGTAGGACGGGCTGAAGGGCGGGCTGATGGGCGGGCTGTAGGACGGGCTGCATTGGATGGGGAGTGGGGTGGCCCCAACCGGTGCATCCATCGGCATGGCCATCGCATCGTGGGGGAGTCGGCCCGGCGCAGCTCGCTCGTCTCGCCCGTGCATTATTCCGAGTCGTGGACGGTTCCGGGGCGTTCACAGGACGTCCTGGCATGTCCGCACGCGCGTCTGCCCTGGATTAAGAATCATGTTGCGTCGTCACGATGCAGTGCGGGGGTGCCAAGGAACTCCCGCCACCATCGACCCGTCCATAAGTCGCGGAGATGCACACTTCGATTCGGGAAGTTGCACGTCCGAGCGCGCCAGGCCGCGCCCGCGACGCGCCCGCGCCGCACCCGCGCCCACGCCCATAGCCAGGCCGCGCCCGCGCCCATAGCCGCCCCTACTCATGTCCCGGCACCCGCGCGCTGCAGCTCCCATGGCCGACCCGTGCATCATTCCGAGTTGTGGACGGGTCGGTGGCCGACCGCGCGGCGCCTCTTTCGGCTCTTGCTCATTCGACCAGGAACGGAGGAGGTTCCGCTGCTTCCGATGCGCTTGCCGGTATCCCTCGAGCCCGTCGTCGCCCCGCCGGCCGGCCTTGGCCCGCCCATGACCCGTCCATAAGTCCCGAAGACGCACATGGCCGCGCGAGAAGTTGCGCGCTTCGCCCAGGCGGTCATGCAAGGCCCGTGATCGAGCGGCGCTGGCCGCGTCCCGCCGCAGGCCGCGTCCCGCCACCGGCCCCGCCCCGCCGCGGACGCCACCGCGCCCCGGCCTACCGCGCGAGCCCGAGCTCCGCCACGAGCCGCCCGATGCACCCGACGAGCACGTCCTGCTGCGCGTCCTCCAGCCGCTCGTACTGCAGCACGAACCGCGCCCGCCCCAACCCCGCGCCCGCGTACGGCAGCCGCGCGAAGGAGGAGAGCGGCGCGAGCCCCACGCCATGCTCGCCCGCGGCGCGCGCCAGCGCCCGCTCGACCTCCGCCTCCCGCCCGACCCAGCTGGCACCGAGCCGCAGCCCGAGCACCATGTGGAGCCCCGAGTCGGCCTCCTCGAAGGAGGCCGCGTCGCCGAGCGCCGCCGCAAGCTCGCGGCACAGCCGGTCGCGTCGCACCCTGACCTGACGCCGGTAGCGCGCCACGTGCGCCTCGTAGCCGCCCCCCTCCAGCATGCGCGCCAGCGCCAGCTGGTCGACGAGCCCCATCGTCCCGGCCGCCGCGGAGCTGAGCTCCTCGTAGCGCCCCACGAGCGCGGGCGGCAGCACGGCGTAGGCCGCGCGCACGACGGGTCCCAGCCCCTTGGAGAAGGTCCCGAGGTAGATGACCCTGCCCGTGGCGTCGATGCTCGCCAGCGCCGGGATGGGCCGGCCGGCGAGCCGGAACTCGCAGTCGTAGTCGTCCTCCACGACGAGGCGCCCCGGCCGCTCCGACGCCCACCCCAGCAGCTCGTAGCGGCGCGCGACGCTCATGACGCGCCCGGTCGGGAACTGGTGTGAGGGCATCACGTGCGCGAGCGAGGCGCCGCTCTCGCGCAGCTGCCGCATCGCCATGCCCTCCCGGTCGACGGGCACGGAGACGCAGGCCCTGCCCTCGGCCTCGTAGGTTCGCGCGATCCGCGGGAAGCCGGGGTCCTCGATCGCGAAGCTGGCGTCGCGCGGCAGGAGCTGAGACACCAGCTGGTAGAGAACCTGCGCGCCGGCGGCGACGACGACCTGCGACGGGTCGACCACCATGCCGCGCGTGTGTGCGAGGAGGTGCGCGATGTCGGCCTGTAGCCGCGGCAGTCCCTGCGGCGTCAGCGCGGCGAAGGCCTCCTCCAGCGGCTCCGAGGAGAGCACGCCGCGCAGGCTCCTCTCCCAGAGGGCGAGCGCGCCGGGGTCGGGCTGGACGGGAAGCCGCGATGCGTCGGCGACGAGGGGTCGCGCGGACCGCGGGGGCTGGCGCGGGGCCTGCAGCTGCCTGGCGGCCGGCTGCGGGAGGCGTCCGATCCGGGCCACGTAGTAGCCGCGCCGCGGCTTGGCGACGAGGTAGCCCTCGGCCACGAGCTGGCCGAGCGCGGTCTCCACGGTGATTAGCGACACGCCGAGCTGCGCAGCCAGCTGCCGCTTGGAGGGCAGCTTCTCGTCCGGCGCGAGCACGCCGCTGACGATGTCGTCGCGCACGTGCCGGCACAGGCACTCGTACAGGCCGAGCGCACCGCGGTCCGAGAGGTCGTAGTCGAGCATGTCCGCCCCAATCCTCGCACGCCGCTTGCGGTCTCCTGGCGCGTCCCTTGTGCGCGGCCCGCCCGCAGCCGGTGGCTCCGTCCTCGCCGGCCCCGTGCACGACGCCGGCCTTGTCCGCCCGGCCCGTCTGGCCCTGAACTGGTCCTGGATATTTTACCGACTCTGGCCCTTTGAGCAAGACCAGCGGCGGCCTATCCTCTCACTCACGCAAAACCGGAAGAGAGGAAGACCGATGTCGGAGAAGAACCTGCCGCTCGAGAAGAACCTGCCCGCCAGCGGCGTGCCAGCCGGCGGCCACGCACCCGTCAGCGACGTGCCAGCCGGCGGCCACGCACCCGCCAGCGACGTGCCAGCCGGCGGCCACGCACCCGCCAGCGACGTGCCAGCCCCCGGCCCCGAGCGCGCCCGACTCAACCGCGAGCTCGCCCAGATGCTCAAGGGCGGCGTCATCATGGACGTGACCACCCCCGAGCAGGCGCGGATCGCCGAGGACGCGGGCGCCTGCGCAGTGATGGCCCTCGAGCGGATCCCGGCCGACATCCGCGCCGCGGGCGGCGTCTCGCGCATGAGCGACCCCAAGATGATCCAGGGCATCCAGCGGGCGGTGAGCATCCCCGTGATGGCCAAGTGCCGGATCGGCCACATCGCGGAGGCGCGCATCCTCGAGGCGATTGACATCGACTACATCGACGAGTCCGAGGTGCTCTCGCCGGCCGACGACGTCTACCACATCGACAAGACGCGCTTCTCGGTCCCGTTCGTCTGCGGCGCGCGCGACCTCGGCGAGGCCCTGCGCCGCATCGCCGAGGGGGCGTCGATGATCCGCACGAAGGGCGAGCCCGGCACGGGCGACGTGGTCCAGGCCGTGCATCACATGCGCAAGCTGCAGCGTCAGGTCAGGGAGGTGCAAGCCCTGCGCGAGGACGAGCTCTTCGAGGCGGCAAGGCAGCTCGGCGTACCCTACGCCCTCGTGCGCGAGGTCCACGACGCGGGCCGGCTCCCCGTGGTGAACTTCGCGGCCGGCGGCGTTGCGACCCCGGCCGACGCGGCGCTCATGATGGAGCTCGGCGCCGAGGGCGTCTTCGTGGGCTCAGGCATCTTCAAGAGCGGCGACCCGGCAAGGCGCGCGGCCGCGATCGTGGGCGCCGTGACCTCCTGGCGCGACCCCGAGCGCCTCGCGTTCCTCTCGCGCGACCTCGGCGAGGCCATGGTCGGCATCAACAAGGACGAGATCGAGCTGCTCATGGCGGAGCGGGGGCAGTGATGGCGACGGCGGTGCTTGCGCTCCAGGGCGCCTTCGCCGAGCACGGGCGGCGCCTGGAGGAGCTAGGGGAGAAGGTCATCGAGCTGAGGAGTTCGTCTGACCTCGGCCGACCCTTCGACCGGCTGGTGCTTCCGGGCGGCGAGTCCACGGTGCAGGGCAGGCTCCTGCGCAGGGAGGGGATGCTCGAGCCGCTGGCGCGCCTGGTCGAGGACGGCATGCCCGTACTCGCGACCTGCGCGGGGCTGATCCTGCTCGCGGCCAGGATCGAGGACGACGTGGAGGACGGGTCCGACCGCGGCGACGTGCGGCCCGCCCGCCACCTGGGCACGCTCGACGTCACGGTCGTCCGTAACGCCTACGGCCGGCAGCTCGGCAGCTTCCACGCGCGCGGCGAGGTCGCGGGCGTCGGCGACGACGTGCCCATGACCTTCATCCGGGCGCCCTACGTCGCCGAGGTCGGGCCGGGCGCCGAGGAGCTCGCGCGGGTGGACGGCCGCGTCGTGGCCGTGCGGCAGGGCGCCCAGCTCGCGGTGGCCTTCCATCCCGAGCTCGACCGCGACCTGCGCATCCACCAGGCCTTCCTCGCGCTGTGACCGCGACCCGCGCATCCACCAGGCCTTCCTCGCGCTGTGACCGCGACCGGCCCTGCAGCCCCAGACGCAGCCCGGCCCCAACCGGCCGCCGGCCCGCTGCTACGTCTCTGACGAGCGGCCCCAATCGCGGCGAAGCCGGTCCCGGCCCCGAACGCCGCCCTCCCGAAGCAGTATCCCGGAGCAGTATCCCGGAGCGGACTTTGCAAATCTGGGAGTTATGGACGGGTCGGGGCGCGCTCGCCGGGCGTCCCCACACGTTCCCAACGCGTTTGCCCAGGATTCCAAGGGCCGACACGCTGCCGAAGCCGGTTGTCATTCCCCCGGCACCCGCTGCCGGTCCTGCATCGGCTCGCGACCCGTCCATAAGTCCCGAAGATGCACCAGTCGCTTCTTGGAACTGCGCTCATGCAGCGTGGCCCGCGCCCCAGGGGGCCGGGGCCGCGTCTTTACAGCTGTTTTTTAA
>JAZHSQ010000007.1:0-64027 GCA_036454645.1 Olsenella sp.
CGCGGCCTCCCCTCACGGGGCCGGTCGAGGCGGCGGGGCGACCACCGTCGTTGCTCTTGCCCGAGCTCGCGCGCTCGGGCCGTCCGCTCTTGGGCATCGGGTCCTCCAGGGTGGTTCCGGGATGTGGGTTGGGTCCCCCCATCCTACCCCAGGCCTAGAGGATGCGCAGCGAGACCTCCTTGAGCTGCTGGCCGGAGACCTCCGAGGGGGCGCCGGACATGAGGTCGGAGCCGGAGCTGGTCTTGGGGAAGGCCATGACCTCGCGGATGGAGTCGGAGCCGGTGAGCAGCATGCAGACGCGGTCGAGGCCGAGCGCGAAGCCACCCATCGGGGGCGCGCCGAACTTGAGCGCCTCCATCAGGAAGCCGAACTGCGCCTCGGCGCGCTCCTCCGTGAAGCCGAGGAGCTTGAGGATGCGCATCTGGAGCTCGGCGTTGTGGATGCGCATGCCGCCGCCGCCCGCCTCGTAGCCGTCCATCACGAAGTCGTAGGTGTGCGAGCCGCAGGCCAGCGGGTCGCTCTCGAGCTTGTCGATGTCGGACTCCATCGGCTGGGTGAAGGGCTGGTGCTCGGCCGCGTAGGCCTTGCGGTCCTCGTCCCAGTGGAACAGCGGGAAGTCGACGACCCACAGGAAGTCGTGGCCCTCGCGCGGGACCTCCAGGGCGTCGGCCATGTGGTTGCGCATCCCACCGAGGATCTCGTCCGCCTTGAGGCGGCTCTCCACCGCGAACATCACGAGGTCGCCGGGCTCCACGTCCATCTCGGCGCGCAGCGCGGCCATCTCCTCGTCGCTGAAGAACTTGACGATGGGGCTCGTCACGCTGCCGTCCTCGCGGAAGGCGATGTAGGCGAGGCCCTTGGCGCCGAAGCCGGCGGCGACGTCGGCGAGGCGGTCGATCTTGGCGCGCGGCCAGGTGCCGGCGCCCTTGGCGTTGATCGCCTTGACATAGAGGCCCTCGGTCTTGGCGGCGCTCGCGAACAGCTTGAACTTGGAGTCGGAGAAGATCGGCGTCACGTCGTGCAGGTGCATGCCGAAGCGCGTGTCGGGCTTGTCGATGCCGTAGGTGTCCATCGCGTCCCAGTAGGAGATGCGGCGCAGCGGCAGCTGCATCTCGACGCCCATGGCGGCGAAGGCGTCCTTGAGCACGCCCTCGAGCATGCCCATCACGTCGTCCTGCTCGACGAAGCTCATCTCGACGTCCACCTGCGTGAACTCGGGCTGGCGGTCGGCGCGCAGGTCCTCGTCGCGGAAGCACTTGGCGACCTGGTAGTAGCGCTCGACGCCACCGACCATCAGGAGCTGCTTGAGCAGCTGCGGGGACTGCGGCAGCGCGTAGAAGTTGCCCGGCTGGGTACGGCTCGGGACGATGAAGTCGCGGGCGCCCTCGGGGGTGGACTTGAACAGCGCCGGCGTCTCGACCTCCATGAACGCGCGCTTGTGGAAGGCCTCGCGCAGGGCGAAGGTGAAGTCGGAGCGCAGCTTGAGGTTGGCCATCATCTTGGGGCGGCGGATGTCGAGGTAGCGGTAGCGCAGGCGCACGTCCTCGGAGGCGTCCACGTGGTCCTCGATCTGGAACGCGGGCGTCTTGGACGTGTTGAGCACCTCGAGCTCGGAGACGAGCACCTCGACCTGGCCGGTCGCGAGCTTGTCGTTGTCCTGGCCCTCGGGGCGCTCGCGCACCGTGCCGGTGACCTTGAGCGGCCACTCGGAGCGCACGTGCTCGGCCGCGTGGAAGGCGGTGCCGCCGGAGTGCTCGGGGTCGAAGGAGATCTGCGTCACGCCGGCGCGGTCGCGCAGGTCGATGAAGATCAGGCCACCATGGTCGCGGCGGTGCCATACCCAGCCGGTGAGCGTGACGGTCTCACCGATGTTTGCAGGCCTGAGCTCGCCGCAGGTGTGCGTGTGCATGGAAAAAGAGTCCATCTGGATCCTCTCGTCTCTCCCGCCCCGTGTCGTACGGGCGGGTCCTCAGCAGACGGCGACTAGCGTAGACGGCGCTTCGTCGCGCGAGTTCGCATTGTACTACGCAAGGTTCCTGCGACCTTGCGGGAAGGTGTGTGCAAGCTGCAATTTACCGAATGGAAAAGCCGGGGCGGCCCGCCGCAATCGTGCCGATGCGGTGGTGAAGCCGCGACGGGACGCGCCGGGGTGCGCGCGGCCGGGCGAAACATGAGAAGATGTGCTATTCAGTGGCACGAACCGGTGGCACGGCCACCGTGGTGGAGCTAAACGCGGCGTCCGAGAGGCATCGGGACATGGCTAAGCACTTCGCAAGCGCACACGACGAGCACACGGCGGCAGGGCGCACGGACGCCGGGCGCCCCGAGGCCGCGCCGGCGGGCGAGAAGGACCGGGAGGTCGCAGGCGGCGCGGACGGCGCCGAGGCCGTGACCGAGGCCGGGGCGGCCACGCCCGCAGCCGCGACCGAGCCCGGGGCGGCGGCACCCGCCGGCGAGGAGCAGGCCCCGTCCTCCGCGCCCGAGCCCGCCCACCTCTCCGTCGACGAGATCTTCCGCGAGGAGATGGCCTCCGCCGCCAGGGCGAGGGCCGAGGCGCGCGCGGAGGCGCGGGCCGCCGCGATGGACACCAGCCCGCTGCCCCAGGCGCCCGCCGGCCCGGAGGCCGCGGACGCCGACGCCGGCGAGCCCACGGTCCTTCTCGGCCCCGAGGAGGGCGACACGCTGCCCCTGGCGGAGGCGGGCTACCCCGGCTCCCCCACCCCGCCCTCGCCGGACGACTCGCTCGGCGGGGCGCCCGAGGGCGCCGCCATGCCCGTCGACCAGCCGCTCTACGCGAGCGACACGCCCTCGCCCTACCTCGGGGACCGCAAGGCGCGCATGAGCACCGAGGAGATCCGCCGGCGCCACCACAAGGCGCGCGTGGCGGCCTTCGTCGCCATCCTCGTGGCGCTCGTCGCTGGTGGCGCCGCCCTGGGCTACGGCTACCTGCACGGCGGCGGCAGCGAGGCGGTCGAGCAGTTCAACACCACCAAGATCCAGCGCGGAGAGTTCCTCGACCTCGTCACGTCCACCGTGGCGCTCGAGCCCGTGCGACACGACTCCATCGGCCCCCAGGTCACCGGCACGATCGACCAGGTGCGGGTCTCCGAGGGCGACGCGGTGGAGGAGGGCGACGTGCTCTTCACCCTCAAGAACCAGACCGTGACCGACACGGCCGACAAGGCCAAGTCCACCCTCGACGCCGCCAAGCAGACCGCGAGCGACCGCCAGAAGGACCTGGACGACGCCAACAAGGCGCTCGACGACGTCAAGAAGTCCGCGACCGACGCCCAGGGCAAGATAGAGACGCTGCTCTCGCTCGACTCCGGGACGATGTCGCACCTCAAGGACGCGCAGGACGCGCTCAAGAAGGCCCAGGACGCGGGCGACACGGACCAGGAGACCTTGAAGTCCCTCCAGAAGGACGTCGACGACACCCAGGCGAAGGTGACTGCGGCGATCGCCAAGCTCTCCGCGATCAGGCAGGTCGAGTACGCGGGCTACTCCTCCGCCCTCAACACCGCCTACTCGCAGGTCGAGGCGGACCAGAAGATCGTCGACGCGGCGCAGAGCTCGCTCGACGACGCCAACAAGGCAGTGAGCACCGCCCAAGCCGCCTACGACAGCGCCCAGGCGCAGCTCGACAAGCTCAACGTGCGCGCGACCATCTCCGGCACGGTGCACTCGCTCGACGCGAGCCTCGCGCAGGGCACCGAGGTGACCACGGCGACCCACCTGTGCGACGTGGACGACGCCTCCTCGCTCGTGGTCGAGGTGCCCGTCCCCGCCGACAAGGCCGGCCAGGTCAAGGAGGGCCAGGAGGTCCGCGTGACCTTCGACGGCATCGACGACCTCGACGTGACCACGACCGTGGACTCGCTCTCCTCGGCGACGGGCGCCCTCACCGCCCACGCGACCATCACGGACCCGGACGAGCGCCTCTCCCAGGGCGCCGCCGCCACGGCCTCCGTCGTGCTGCAGGAGATGGACGACGTGCTGATGGTCCCCAAGGAGGCGGTCGTGACCGACGACGACGGGAAGTCCTGCCTCGACGTCCTCCTCGACCCGTCGCGCGCGATCGTCACCCGCGTGGACGTGGACGTCAAGGCCACCAACGACACCACGGCCGTCGTGGAGGCGCCCGACATCCAGGCGGACACCTCCGTCGTGCTGCCCGGCCAGGGCCAGGCGCAGGGCTAGGAGCAGGCCGGCGCCGGGACAAGGAGAAGGGCCGCGCCCCGCCGATGGCAGCGGGGCGCGACCCTTCTCCGTCCGGCCTCCCCCGGCTAGGAGAGGTCGATCACGTAGGTGCCCGTGTCGGGGTCCGACTCCTCGCCCATCACGCCGTCGAGGAAGCGCTGCATGTAGCTCGGGGTGAGCCAGGTGTCCCAGCCGGCGCCCATGACCGTCTCGGTCGCGTCGGCGACGCGGTAGACGGCGAAGTTGGTGTCGTTCGCGCGCCTCGTGACCACGGGGTCGAGCTCGGCCGAGGAGAGCTGGCAGCTGCCGTCCTCCGCGCGGTGGAAGGTCAGCTTGGCGAGGCCGCCCATGAAGCTGTGCTCGTTGCCCGAGGAGGACAGGAAGTTGCCGAGGGAGTAGAAGCAGACGGTCTTCTCGCCCGCGTCGTTGGTGAGGACCTCCACCGGCTGCAGGACGCCCGTGCCGTAGCCGACGACGGCGTCCACGCCCAGCTCGGAGAAGAGGTCCGCGTACTCCCTCTGGTCGTCCGTGACCTCGGAGGGACTCTGGAGGCACCAGTCCACGCAGGCGACGATCGCGTCGGCGCCCGCCTCCTGGGCCTGCGCGACGTCGGCGCGCACCTTGGCCTCGCTGAGGTAGGAGACGTAGTCGGAGTCCGTCTTGGGGCTGACGGTCGCCTCGGTGCTCGCCGTGTAGTCGAGGACCGCGACCTTGACGCCGTCCTTCTCGTAGAGGTAGACCTTGCGGGCGAGGTCCGCGCCGTCCGTGCCCTCCGGGTCGGCGACGCCGATCACGGGGACGCCCGAGTGGTTGGCGTCCCAGAACGCCATCTCGGCGTGGAGGCCCTCGTAGCCCTCGTCGAGCGCGTACGGCGAGGCCTTGAGCACGCCGTCGAAGCCGGCGTTGAGCTCGGCCTGGACGAGGGCGTGCGGGGTGTCGTAGGGGGCGCCGCCCGTGAAGTCCTGCCCGCCCAGGCTCGAGACGTGCGCGACGAGCGCGAGGTCGGCCGCGCTGACGTCGTCGGAGACGTGCTTGAGCACGGAGCTGAAGTCGTAGGTCCGGGTGCCGCTCGAGGAGGTGCCCGTCCGCGTGGCGGAGAGGAGCCTGCTCTGGACGAGGACGTCGCCCGCGGCGACCATCGTCACGTCCACCGGCCCCTGGGGCGCGGCCTCGACGGTCGTGACCTGCGCCTGCTCCTCCTGCTGCTGGCTGGCGAGCTCGGAGCGCACGCGCAGGCTGTTGCCGACGAAGGCCAGGGCGCCCACGGCGATGACGGCGACGGCCGCCACGATGGCGACCACGACGGGGTCGGGGCGCAGCGCACGGGCGTTGTAGCGGGAGGCGGCGCTGCGCGAGTAGGAGGAGACCACGCGCTCGAGGCGCTCCTCCTCGGACTCGGGGTCCTCGTCCCCGACGGGCTCGCCCTCCGGCACGGCCCAGCCGTCGGCGGGGGCGGACCAGCCTTCCTCGGCGGGCTCGGCTTCGGCCGTTGGCTCGGGGTCGGCCCCGCCCTCCGGCACGGCGCCGGGGCCGAGGTCCTTCTCGCCCGCGGCGTCGCCCTCCGCGCCGGTCGCGGGGACGTCCCCCGGGTCGAGGTTCTGATCTGAGTCGGCCACGGCAACCCCTCCCTGATGGTTTCGCTTCTGGGCAATCATACGTGCTCGCGGCGGAGTTTGCACGTCCGAGGGCGCCACGGGTCGGCTGGTCGGGCTAGCATGTCAGTCGTAGCAAACGACAAGGAGGAGAGATGCCCTACTCTGCCGCCGTCTTCGACCTGGACGGAACCCTTCTCGACACCCTCGGCGACCTTCACGCCGCGGTGAACCACGCGCTCGCGACCTTCGGCCTGCCCGCCAGGAGCGCCGCCGACGTGCGCGCCTTCACCGGGGACGGCCTGCGCAGGCTGGCCTGGCGCAGCGCCGGCGAGGGGGTGGACGAGGCGCGGCGCGACGCGGTCTACCACGAGCTCGCGTCGTACTACGCCGACCACTGCCAGGAGCTGACCCGCCCCTACCCCGGCGTCCCCGAGATGGTGGAGGAGCTGCGCGCCGCCGGCGTCAGGTGCGGCGTGGTCTCCAACAAGGTCGACTCCGCGGTGCGCGCGCTCGTCGAGCGCTTCTTCCCCGGCCAGTTCGACTTCGTGGTGGGCGAGCAGGAGGCTGAGGGCATCCGCAAGAAGCCGGCGCCGGACACGGTGGAGGCCTGCCTCAGGGCCTTCGGCGTCACGGCCGCCGAGGCCGTCTACGTGGGCGACTCCGAGGTGGACGTGCGCACCGCCGAGAACGCCGGGTGCGACTGCATAGTCGTGACCTGGGGCTTCAGGGACGAGGCCTTCCTGCGCGAGCACGGCGCGCGCACGCTCGCGCACACCGCCGACGAGCTCGCGCGCGAGGTCCTGGCGTGACGCGGGGGCGGACGGTGCGGCCACGGGCGGCGCGGCGCGACCTCCGGGTCCCGGCGTTCGCGGTCGCGGCCGCGCTCGTGGGCATCGCCGTCTCCACGTCCTACTCGCCCGAAGGCACGGTCGTGGTGAGCCCCTTCGACCTGCCGAGCGAGCTCGCGGTCCTTCTCGCCCTCCCCCTGGCGTGGTGGGCGCTCTTCGGTGCCGCCGGGGCGCGGGACGGCTGGGCGGGCCGGCCGCGCCTCACGCCGTGGTCGGCCGTGACGACGGCGGTGCTCGCCCTCACGGTGTTCCTCGGGCGGCCCATCGACGAGGGCGGCATGCTGCGCTTCCGCTCCGTGGTCTTCGCGAGCGGCATGGAGACCTACGAGCTGGCAGGCACCGCGGCCTTCCTCGCCTGGTCGCTGCTCGTCCTGGCGGGCGACCTGGTGCTCTGCTGGACCCTGGTGCGCCTCGCGTTCGGCGGCCTGCGGGCGCTCGCGGCGCGAGGGCGCGCTGGCGCGGCGGAGAAGGACGCAGGGCCCGCGGCGGTCGCGGGCGCGACGGAGAAGGACGCGGGGCCCGGCGCGCCCGCGCGGCGGGCGCTGGGGCCGCTCGCGATCGCGCTCGTCCTTCTCGTGGCGTGGCTCCCCTACCTCGTCGCGTGGTTCCCGGGGACCGTCACGACCGACCAGTCGATCCAGCTCGCGCAGTTCTTCGGCTACGCGGGCCACGCGCTCGACACCCACTACCCCTTCTTCGTGGCCGTGGTCTACGGCAACCTCTACCGGCTCGGGTGCCTCCTCGACCCGAGCGGCTGGACGGGGATCCTCCTCATGACCCTCCTCCAGCTGGCCTGCGCCCTCTTCGCCCTCACCGAGGTGTGCCTGTGGGTCGAGCGCCTGCGCGGGCGCGGGCGCGCGTTCAACCTCACGCTCGCGTTCTGCGCGCTGTTCCCGCTGATCCCCGTCTACGTGGTGTCGGTCGGCAAGGACGGCGTCCACGCCTTCCTCGTCGCCCTCCTCTGCCTGCAGCTCTACCTCACGGCCACGGGCGCGCGCGGCGGCGCGGGCGTGCGCGGCGGCGCGGGCGCGCGCGGGCACGAGGCAGGCGGGCGCGCGGACGGCAGGCACGAGGCAGGCAGGCGCGTCGAGGGGAGCTGGCTCTTCTCGCCCTGGGCGATCGCCGCCAACGGCGTCCTCGTCTCGCTCACGCGCAACAACGGCATCTTCCTGGTCGGCTTCGGGCTCCTGGCGCTGCTGCTCCTGACGCGCAGGCGCGAGGTCGCCGTCGCCCTCGCCGCGACCGTCGCCGCCTTCGCCTGCTGGACCTACGCCGTCGTCCCCGCCTGCGGCGTCGAGGTGCTGGGGCCCGCCGAGGCCCTCTCGCTGCCCATGCAGGTGGTCGCCGCCAACCTGCACGCCGACGCCGAGCTCGACGCGGGCTCGCACGAGGTCCTGGAGCGCTCCTTCTCCACCTCGCTCGACGAGGTGGCCGACCTCTACAACCCGCTCGTCTCCGACCCCGTGAAGAACTACGTGGTGGTGGGCGAGAAGGACGCGGCCTCCGTGGGCGAGTTCTGCTCGGTCGCGCTCCGGCTCGCGCGGGAGCACCCCCTCACGTCGTTCGTGGCGGCGACCAAGACGACGATGAGCCTCTACCCGTTCACGCTCGGGACCTACTACCTCGAGGACAAGCCCTACTTCAACGGCCCGGACGAGGTCCACGCGGCGCTGGGGTGGTTCGCCTCCGCGGACGAGATCCCCGAGCACGTGGAGAGGCCGCTCGCAGTGGCCGGCACCATGCTGCTGAAGGTGGCGCGCACCACGCTGCCCCTCTCCGTCCTCTACACGCCCGGGACCTACTTCTGGCTCCTCGTGCTGCTGCTGGGGTTCGCCCTCGACGAGGGCAGGCTGCGTGGGGTCGCCTTCTGCGCCGTCTCGCCGCTCGTGATGCTGGAGGCGGTCCTCGTGGCGGCGCCCTGCGGGTCCGTGCGCTACGCGCTGCCCCTCGCCTACTCGCTGCCGCTGATGGTGCTCCTCGCGACGGACGTCGCGAGGGCGGGCGCGCGTCCCGAAGCGTCGGGCACAGCACGGCAGTAACCAATTCTTTATCACAACCCCACGCGGCCGGAGCCAGAATTCGACCTGCGAGCGGATATCTAACGCTGGCCTAACAAATCCCTGGCGGCTTCCTCGCAGCGGGCCGGGGGCGCTAAGATGGCAGCAAAGGTCCACCCTTCGACGAAAGGAATGACCATGGGAAAGATTGCATCGGAGAAGCTCGACGTAGACTACGATGGCCTTGCAGACTACCTGCATGCGAACCATTCGGTTTACATGAAGGTCGGCTCCAAGGTCTACTACCTGACCGACGTGAACTACGAGGCGTGGCGCGCCCAGGACACGAGCGTCCGCAACAGCAAGAACCACTTCGTCGACTGCAGCGACCTCGTCCCGACGCTCGACGAGTTCCTCGCTCTGCCCTTCGTCAACGGGCACACGATCAAGGATGTCTTCCCCGAGGCGACGTTCTACCCCTCGACCAAGGGCGTCAAGGACTAGCCGGAGGCGGGATGTGGGCGCGGCCCCAGCGGGCCTGCGCACTGGACTGACAGAGGAGGCGGGCGCGGGGGGCCCCCCCCCCCCCCGCCTCACTTCTCTCGCGCCCTCGTCGCAGCCTGGCGCAGGCCTGCCGAAGCCTGGCCGCGAGCCCCGCCGGGCCCGCGGCCCTTCTCGGCCCTCCCGCGGACCGGCCTAGACGAGGTGCTGCGCCTCGTCGGTCTCGAGCAGCTCGTCGTCGCCGAAGCGCTGGCGGTCGTCGGGGCGCTCGAGCACGGGGATCAGCATGCGGAACGCATCCTCGGTGGCGTTCTGGCGCGGCGAGCGCTTGGCGTAGCGCTTGACCGCCGCCGCCGACTTGTTGATCGCCACGAGGGTGCCGGCGCCGGCCACGCAGCCGCCCGGGCAGGCCATGCCCTCGAGCAGGTAGCCGTCGTACTTGCCGCGCTCGGCGTCCTTCATCATCTTGCGGCACTCCTCGAGCCCCTCGGCGTTGGCCACCTTGACCTCGAGGTCGGGGTGCTCGCGGTGGATGGCGTTGACCACGGCGCTCGCCACGCCGCCGGCGACCGCGAAGCCGCGGCCGTCCGCGCTCGCCACGTCGAAGTCCGACTTGCCCTCGTCGGTGAGCTTGAGGTAGTCGATCCCCTTGGCCTCCATCATGCCGGCCATCTCCTCGAAGGTGAGGACGAAGTCGACCTCGGAGCGGACGGACTTGCGCATGGCCTCGAGCTTCTTGGCCGAGCACGGCCCCACGAAGACGATCTTGGCGTGGGGGTGCTGGGTGCGCACCATGCGCGCCGTCAGCGTCATGGGCGTGAGCGCCATGGAGATGCAGTCCGCGTGCTTGGGGAACTCGCGCTTGGCCATGATCGACCAGGCGGGGCAGCACGACGTGCCCATGAACGGGATCTTGTCGGGCACCTCCTCGAGGAAGTCCTCCCCCTCCTGGATGGTGCAGAGGTCGGCGCCCAGCGCGACCTCCTCGAGGCCCGAGAAGCCCAGCTTGGTGAAGGCGGCACGGAGCTTGCCCACGTCGCCCTTGCCGCCGAACTGGCCGACGAAGGCGGGCGCGACGATGGCGATGACCTCGTCGCCCTCCAGGATCGACCAGATGACCTGGGCGATCTGGCTCTTGTCCGCGATGGCGCCGAAGGGGCAGTTGATGAGGCACTGGCCGCAGGCCACGCACTTGCTCTGGTCGATCTGGGCGCGGCCGTACTCGTCGGAGCCGATGGCGCCCATGCCGCAGGCCGCGGCGCAGGGGCGCTCGTAGTGGTGGATGGCGTGGTACGGGCAGGTCCTGGCGCACAGCCCGCAGTGGACGCACTTCTCCTGGTCGATGTGGGCGCGCTTGTTCACGAAGGTGATCGCCTGCTTGGGGCAGATCTCGCGGCAGGGGTGTGCCAGGCAGCCCTGGCAGGTGTTGGTCACCTCGTATACGTTGTCCTTGCACGAGTTGCACGCGAACTTGATGACGTTGACCAGGGGCGGCTCGTAGTAGGTCTCGGCGCGCATGGCGCGCATCATGCCGTCGGAGATGCGCTGCGGGCGGTCGACGCCCTGCAGCGACAGGCCGATGGCGAGGCGGATGCGCTCGCTCACGATGGCGCGCTCCAGGAAGACGGAGCCGCGGTAGGTCGCGATGTCGCCGGGCAGGATCTTGTACGGCAGCTCGTCGAAGGCCCGGTCGAAGTCCGCGTCGGTCCACTCCGGGTGGTCCGCCGTGGAGTAGATGATCCTCGCCACCTCGCAGAACACCTTGCGTCGAATCTCCGTGAGGTTGGTGTAGACGCCGCGCATGGTATTGGGCATAAGACCCCTCCCTCGGTGGCCCCCGCCACCTGGACGACTGTTGCCCCCCTGTTCCACAAATGATAGCGGACTTCCGACGCCTCCCACGCGCGCGTCCGCGCCCCATATCGCGCCACCCGCGCCGCCGGAGGCGCCGTCCGCGGCGGGCTGGCAGGCGCCTCGCAGCGGGCTCGCAGGCGTCTCGCGGCGGGCTAGAGGCGGCGGAGGGCGTCCCAGTCGACCTCGCGCTCCGGGAAGGCGGGGAGGAAGCGTCCCGGCCACGGCGCGCGCACGCGCACGCGCTCTCCCGTCACGGGGTGCGCGAAGGACTCCTCCAGGGCGTGGAGCATGAGCGGGCCCGCGCCTCCCCCGTAGAGGGCGTCGCCCAGGATCGGGTGGCCCGCGTCCGCCAGGTGCACGCGGATCTGGTGTCGCCTGCCGCTGCCCAGCTCGCAGCCCACGAGGGTCGCCGCCCCCTTGCACTCGACGGGCAGCACCCTGGTCAGGCTCGGCTTTCCCGTTGCCCCGACGCGCATGCGGCGCGCGTCGTGGCGGTCGCGGGCAATCGGCCCCGTGAGTGCGAACGGCCCCCCGACGAGGCGGCCCCGCACGACCGCGAGGTAGCGCTTGCCCATGGCGTGTCCTGCGACGAGCTCGTCGAAGGCGGGCTGGAAGTCCGGCGCCTTGGAGAAGAGCACGACGCCCGTGGTCTGCTCGTCCAGGCGCTGCAGCGGCTGGGCCGCGCCCGCGGCGGGGCTCCCCTCGGCCGCCAGGTACGCGCGCACGCGGTCGGCGAGCGTGCCGGCGCCCGTGCCGTCGGAGTGGACGATGAGCCCCGCGGGCTTCTCCGCCGCCAGAGCGAAGGGGTCCTCCCAGAGGACGACGAGGTCCGGCGCCGCGTGGCCAGCAGCCCGGTCTGTTGCGGCGCGGCCGGCCTCCGGGCCCGCGGCGGACGTCGCCGCGGGCCGCGCGCCGCCCGCGGCAGCCGCGCCCCAGGCGACCTCGACGACGTCGCCCGCACGGAGGGCGTCCGAGGGGCGCAGGGCGGCGCCGGCCATGCTCGCCCGGCCCTCGGCGAGGACGCGGGCGGCAGAGCGCTTGGAGCCGGTCGCGTCCCTCAGGAGCTCGGCCGCGCTCGTCGGCCCGAGAGCGCGCAGGAGCGCGCGGCCCTCGCCGGCCTTCTCGAGGCGCCAGCCGCGCGCGCCGCCGGCCTCGTCGCCCGCGCGCACCTCCCCGCCGCGTGCCTCGCCGCCCGCGCGCGCGCCGCGCGCCGAGGCGCCCCGCCGGCTCACGCGCCCTCCTCCGCGCCGCGCAGCTCCTGGTCTCCCCCGGCCCCGACGGTCTGGCGGAGCGACTCGCAGAACGCGCCCACCATGCTCCACGGGTGCGCCGAGGTCCGCCAGGCCACGTGGATCGGGTAGTGCGCGTCCTGTCCCAGGTGCACGAGGCGCATCCTTACCAGCTCCTGCGGCGAGAAGGTCGTCTCCACCAGCTCCATGGGCGAGAAGCACGCGCCGCCGCCACGCGCCGCCAGCGCGAGGAGGGTCTCGGCGTTCTTGGACCTGACGGCGATGCGCGGCGTGAAGCCGGCCTTCTGGAAGGTCCGCACGGCGATCGTGCCGGGGATGTCGCGCCGGCCGAGCACGAGGAAGGGCAGGCCGGCGAGCGGCGACAGGTCTCCCGTGCGCTCCACGTGCTCGACGCTCTGCTCGACCTTGTCGCCCAGCCTGGACTCGAGGAGCCCGTTGGAGGCGACGAGCACCACCTCCTCGCGGTAGAGCTCGCTCACCTCGAGGCGCGGGACGCGGCCCATGACCGTGCCCACCATCACGTCGAGGCGGCCGTCGCAGATGAGCGAGACCAGGGCCTCGTTCTCGCCCTCGTTGAGGTCGACCTCGATGCCGGGGTGCAGCCGCTGGAAGTCCGCGATGGCGTGCGGCATGATGATGTGCCCGCGCGTGCTCGTGACGCCCACCCTGAGCAGGCCGCGCTCGTCGTCCGAGATGTCCTTGAACTCGTGGATCATGTGGTCGTGCTCCGCCTTGAAGCGGCGCGCGTAGCCCAGGAACTGCTCGCCCGCGTAGGTCAGCTCGAGCGGCACGCGGCGGACGACCAGGCGCACGCCGAGGTCGCGCTCGACCGAGGCGATGTGGGCCGAGAGCGTCTGCTGCGTCACGTTGAGGCGCTCCGCCGCCTTGGTGAAGCTGCGCTCCTCCGCGAGCGCTATGAAGTAGTCCATGGTCTGGAAGTTCATCCGTCCCCCGTATCGTTCGTCCGTCCCCGGGTGCGCGGCCCCGCCGCGCCCGTCCCGGGCGGCGCCGGAAAGAGCGTACGCCTTCGGGCCGACCTGTGCGAATACGTGCAGGTACAAGGTCGCCTTGTACGACACCTACGCGACAAGAACATTTTGTAGATGACTCCGACTTTAACAGTTGGACCTAAAGCTAACCGGAGTATATCGTAACGAGGTGGAAATCATCGAGTAACCCGGGAGGGGTCAGAGTTGCTGGAAACGATCGTGCTCGCCGTCTTCGCAGTCCTTCTCATGGCGGGGTCGGCCCTCGGCGTGCCGCTGCCCCTGACGCTCCTCGCCGGGTTCGCGCTCTTCTGCGGCTACGGGCTGAGCCGCGGGCACGGCGTGCGCGAGCTCGCGTCCTTCTCGCTCGCCGGCGTGAGGACGGTCAGCGGCGTCCTGGCACTGCTCGCGATCGTCGGCGTGATGGCCGCCTTCTGGCGCGCCGCCGGCACGATTCCTGCCATCGTGGTGCTGGCGAGCAGGCTCGTCTCGCCCGGCGCGCTCGTCGTGGCAGCCTTCCTGCTGTGCTGCCTCATGAGCATGCTCATGGGCACCGCCTTCGGGACGGCGGCGACCATGGGGATCATCTGCATGACGCTCGCCGAGGCGATGGGCGCCAACACGTTGCTCGTGGGCGGCGCCGTGCTCGCCGGGTCCTACTTCGGCGACCGGAACTCCCCCATGTCCTCGAGCGCCGCGCTCGTCGCCACGCTCACCCACACCGACGTCTTCTCCAACGTGCGCTCCATGCTGCGCACGGGCCTCGTGCCCTTCGCGCTGACCTGCGCCGTCTACGCAGTCGCCGGGCTCGCCGCCCCCACGGCCGCCGCCGGCGCCTCCTCCTTCGACGCGCTCTCCTCCGCCTTCGACCTCGGCCCCACCTGCCTCGCGCCGGCCGCCGTGGTGGTGGGCCTCTCGCTCAGGAAGGTCTCCGTCAAGCGCACGCTGCTCGCCGCCCTCGCCGTCTCCGTCCTGGTCTGCGTGCTCGAGCAGCACGTGGCGCTCGCCGACCTGCCCCGGATCGCGCTGTTCGGCTACCACGCCGAGGCGCCCGAGGTCGCGCGCCTCGTGGACGGCGGCGGGCTCGCCTCCATGGCCAACATCGAGTGCGTGGTGGGGATCTCGGCCACCTACGCCGGCCTCTTCGACGGCACCGGCCTGCTGCGCGGGCTCCGCTCGCGCATCGACGAGCTCAACCGCAGGACCAGCCCCTTCGTGAGCGTCCTCGCGACGGGACTCGCCACCTCCTGCATCGCCTGCAACCAGACCCTCGCCATCATGCTGACCGACCAGCTCTGCAGCGGCCTGGCGGGCGAGACGCGCGAGGGCTACGCGCTCGACCTCGAGGACACGGTGGTGACCTGCGCGGCCCTCATGCCCTGGTCGATCGCGGCGACTGCGACGCTCTCCTTCATCGGGGCGCCCACGGCGAGCATCCTGGCGGCCTGCTTCCTCTACCTGCTCCCGCTCTGCTCGCTCGCGAGCTCGATGCTGGCCGCGCACGCGCGGCGCGCCCAGGCCACCACCGGCGTGCGCGTCGTGCGCGGCCACGGCGCCGCGGTGCGCCTCGCAAGCGTCTCCGCCGGCGCGGGCGTGCGGCACGCGCACACGATGGCGCGCGCGGCGTAGGGTCTGCCGCGGCCAGGGGTCCGTCGCGGCCCGGGACGCGTGCCGGCGCGGCTGGCGGCGCCGACGGGCGGCCGGGAGCTGGCGGCGGTGGCCGGCGGCGGGCTTCGGCGCAAGTTCCAGGTTCGGCTTTTGCATCTACGGGAGTTATGGATGGCTCCGAGGGGCGAGACCGTCCGAGATGCGCCCCCGGTGGCCTCCTGAGGCACCCGCTCGTCGAGTTTGCCCAGGAAGCACGCGACCGCCGGCGTGCCGACGCGACGGCACCAGTCCCTAAGTCCGAAAAATGCACGCCCTAGTCTGAGGGGCTGCGCCGCGAACGCCGGAACCGGGGCGGCGCGCCAGGCGGGGGCTGCGCCGCGAACGCCGGAACCGGGGGCGGCGCGCCAGGCGGAGACACATGCCAAGCTCGGCCCCTCTCGGACCCGTGTCCGCCTGCCCTAGGCATGCCTAGGGCCTGGCCCTCCACGGACCAGGCCCTTCTCGGCTCAGGCGCATCTCGGCTCAGGTCCTTCTGGCCCCAGGCCCTTCTCCGCTAGGCCAGGCGCGCCTTGACCTCTGCCACGAGCGAGGCCATCGGCACCTGAACCTGCTCGTGGGTGGACATGTCGCGCAGCGTCGCCACGCCGGCAGCCACCTCGTCGGGGCCGAGCACGACGCAGAGGGAGGCGCCCTCCTTGTCGGCCTGCTTGAACTGGCTCTTGAGCGAGCGGCCCTGGTAGTCCGCCTCGGTGCGAACGCCGGCCTGGCGCAGCGCCAGCGTGGCCGAGAAGACCGCGTCACGCTCCTCCGGCGTGCAGGCCACGTAGACGCAGGCGGGGCGCTCCCCCTCCAGGCTCGCGCCCTGCTGCTCCAGGGCCAGCGCCATGCGCTCGAAGCCCACGGCGAACCCGAGGCCGGGCGTGGGCTTGCCTCCCTCGAGCTCCATGAGGCCGTCGTAGCGACCGCCGCCGCCGATGGCGCCCACGCCGGAGCCGGCGACCTCCACCTCGAAGACGGTCCTCGTGTAGTAGTCGAGGCCACGGACGAGGGTGGGGTCCTCCACGTAGGACACGCCCGCCTCGTCGAGGTACGCCTTGACGCGCGCGTAGTGCTCGCGGCAGTCGTCGCAGAGGTTGTCGGTCACGAGCGGAGCCTCGCGCATGACCTCGCGACAGCGCTCGTTCTTGCAGTCGAAGCTGCGCAGCGGGTTGATCTCCGCACGCTCGAGGCAGTCCTCGCACATCTCTTCCTTGTGGGCATAGATGAAGTCGCGGACCATCTCGCGGTAGGCGGGGCGGCACGCGGCGTCGCCCATCGAGTTGATGCGCAGCGTGAGCGCGGAGGGGTCGAAGCCCATGCGCTTGTAGAACTCCATGAGCATGATGATGCACTCGGCGTCCGCCGCCGGGTCCTCGGCGCCGAGCCACTCGACGCCGACCTGGTGGAACTGGCGCAGGCGGCCCTTCTGCGGACGCTCGCCGCGGAACATGGCCTCGCCGTACCACACCTTCACGGGGGAGGCGCCCTGGGGCACGAAGTTGTGCTCGACGGCGGCGCGCACGACGCCGGCCGTGCCCTCCGGGCGCAGGGCGAGGCGCTGCTTGGCCTTGAGTCCGCTCTCGCTGCCGCTCTCCAGCAGGCGCTCCATCAGCGCGCCGGAGAACACGCGGAACATCTCCTTGCGGACCACGTCCGTGGACTCGCCGATGCCGTGCACGAAGGTGGCCACCTGCTCGATCGCGGGCGTCTCGATCCTGTCGAAGCCGTAGGAGCCGAACAGCTCGCCGGCCGTGCCGCACATGCGCTCCCACGCGCGCATGTAGCCGCCATACAAATCCTCGGTGCCCTGTACCCTCTGTGCCATTCCCGTCCCCTCTCCGATGTTCATTCGGCTACGTATTCTCGCACAACCAGGGCGGACGCGCGCAGGGCGCATGAGAGCCCCCGCGGCGGGGGCGCGGGCCGGGGCGCGGCCGGGGGCGCGGGCCGGGGCGCGGCCGGGGGCGCGGGCCGGGGCGGCGCGCGGCCGTCGCGAGGGCATGGCGGGCCCCAGCGCAGTTTTTTTCTCCGCTTCGTGCATCTCGGCAGGTTATGGACGCCTTCGGGCGGAGCGACCCCTCCTGTAGGCAAGGCAAAAGGCGGCCGGATGCGCCCCGGCACGCCCACGCGCCACGTTTGCCCAGGATGGCGCGCGGCCGCACCGTCGCGGACGAGCCGCGCCCCGGCACAGGCGCGACGGGACCCGTCCCCAAGTCGCCGAAAAGCAGAATCCCAGCGGAAAAGTTGCGTCCTCCCGGGCTCGCTGGCGGATGAGGCGGCACCCGTCCGCGCGAGCGCCCATATAATTGCCACGTGGCCGGCCGAAGCCGCCGGCAACCCAAGCGCACGAGCAAAGCGCACGAGCAGGGCGCACAACCCAAGCGCACGAGCAAATCGCACGAGTACGTCGGCGCAGGCCAGCGCCCCTGGCCGCGCCCGAGGAGCCCCCATGAACGTCCCCATGCCAGAAGACGACCCCGCCACGCCCGACCAGGACGCCGCCGAGCACGCGCCGACGCTCCAGGAGCGCGCCTACCGCCTCATCAGCAGCGACATCATCCGCTGCCGCTACAAGCCGGGCGAGAAGCTCACGATAAACACGCTCGTCTCGACCCTCGGCCTGGGCAGGACCCCGGTGAGGGAGGCGCTGGTGCGCCTGCAGGAGGCGGGCCTCGTGATCGTGGTCCCGCAGGTCTCGACCACCGTCTCCAAGATCAGCCTGAACGACGCGGACTCGGCGCGCTTCGTGCGCGAGACCGTCGGGTGCAAGGTCGCCGTCGAGGCGTGCGCGCGCTGGCGGCCGGGCGACCTGGACGAGCTCGAGCGCGCCAACGCCACCATGCACCAGGCGCTGCGCGAGGGCGACTCGGAGTCCTACTTCGACTCCGACAACCGCTTCCACCACCAGCTCTACCGCATCGCGGGGCGCGCCCGCGTCTACGACTGGGTCTCCGAGGTCAACCTCCCGGTCAGCCGCCTGCGCTGGCTCAGGCTCATGACGGAGTCGCTCGACTGGGGGAGCCTGATGGAGCAGCACGACCGCATCCTCTCGGCGATCGAGGCGCGCGACGCGGACGAGACCGACTTCCTCATGTCCCAGCACCTCCACCAGCTTCTGGACGAGAAGGGCAGCGTGGTCAGGCGCTTCCCCGAGTACTTCGTGACAGACGAGTAGAGCGGCGGGCGCGGGACGCGAGAGGCGGCGGCCCGCGGCACGGAGCGCTGCGACCAGCGACAGTGCGCGACATGGAGCGCTGCGACCAGCGCCACGGAGCGCTGCGGCAGCGACAGTGCGCGACACAAGGTCCTGCTCCGACGACACCGCCACGCCAGGACCCGTCCATAACTCGCCCACCTGCACCTCCGGGGCCGAGAAGTTGCACTCGTGCCCCGAGGCGACCCGTCCGCCCGCGACGTCGAAGGCGCCCTTGGTCCCGCGTGAAGACGCGCCTGCGCAGGTCGGACTTGCTGCTGGTGGCGATCCAGACGGCCTCGCCGGCGACGTCGAACGGGACGATGCTCGCGACCGTTCCAAAGATCTCCGCGTCGGTCGCGAAGTCGGCGCTCGTCAGGACGTCGGTGACGACCGTGGGCTCGCAGTACGCTCCGTCGCGGTGACCGCCGAGCAGCAGCCTGCCGCCCTGCCTGATCGCCCTGCCCGATCGTGAGGTTGGCCTGCCTCTCCATCGTGATGGCGGCCTTCTCGCTGACCAGGCAGGCGAGCTGGGCGTCCTTGCTGGCCGTCGGCCAGCGGCAGACCATCGAGCCAGTGCAGTTCACGACGTTGATTGCGCCGGGCGTGACGCCCGCGCCGCCGAAAAGTGCCATGAGCTTGCACGGCGCCGGCGGGTTGCCGGCCGAGGGCTTCGCGATCACGGAGTCGCCCGAGGCAGCGCCGGCGCGACCTCCTGGTCGAAGAGGCCGCACGGGAAGTCGAACGGGATGGCCGCCACGGCGCCAATCGAATCGGCGCCGCGGAGTTGCCGCGATGCCGATTCCGATGGGCCTTGCTATGTCCGGGCGCTACTCCACGTCGATCTTGTGGACCCAGCCGAACTGGTCCTCGATCTCGCCGGACTGGATGCCGGTCAGGGTCTCGCGGAGCCTCTTCATGGTCGGACCGACGTTCTCCATGCCGCTCTTGAAGACGTAGTGCACCTCGTCGGTGTCGACCTCGCCCACCGGCGAGATGACGGCGGCGGTGCCGCACATGCCGGCCTCGACGAACTCGTCGTCCAGGATCTCCTGGAACTTGACCGGGCGCTGCTCGACCTTCATGCCGAGCATCTTCTCCGCGACGTCCACCAGCGAGCGGCGGGTGACGGAGGGCAGGATCGAGTCGGTGAAGGACTGCGGCACGACCAGGGTGCCGTCCTCCTTCACGAACAGGATGTTGGCGCCGCCGGACTCCTCGACGTAGGTGCGGGTCTTGGGGTCGAGGAACATGTTGTCGGCGTAGCCCTTGGAGTGCGCCTCGACGCTCGGGTAGAGCGACATGGCGTAGTTGAGGCCGGCCTTGATGTTGCCGGTGCCGTGGGGCGCCGCGCGGTCGTACTTGGAGACCTGCAGCTTGACGGGCTTGACGCCGCCCTTGTAGTACGGGCCGACCGGCGTCACGAGGATGCGGAACTGGTACTCGTCAGCGGGCTTGACGCCGATGACGTCGCCGGTGGCGAAAATGAACGGGCGGATGTAGAGCGTGGCGCCGGAGCCGAAGGGCGGCACATAGGCGGCGTTGGCGCGCACGACCTCCTCGACGGCCTTCACGAAGCGCTCCTTCGGGAAGGGGGGCATGCAGATGCGCTTGGCGGAGTTGTACATGCGCTCGGCGTTCTGGTCCGGGCGGAAGCAGACGACGTCGCCGTCCTTGGTGGTGTAGGCCTTCAGGCCCTCGAAGACCTCCTGGCAGTAGTGGAGGAGACCGGCGCACTCGGAGAGGGTCACCGTGTGGTCGGGCGTGAGCGCGCCCTCGTCCCATGCCCCGTCCTTGTAGTTGGAGACGTAGCTGTAGTCGGTGTGCATGTACGCGAAACCGAGGCTGCCCCAGTCAATGTCCTTCTTCTGAACCATCTCTGCCTCCCAAGCAGGTCTGGGTGGCGTCTGCGAGACCTAGCTCGGCGACGACCATCGATAGTATCGACGGGGTTGACTTTAGACCTGGCCCCCAGGCGGGCGCTGCCGTGTTACAGAGCCTTTACAGCCTCAACACGTCCTCGCATAAAGCGGCCTAAAACCGACACGCCGCCCGACACGCCGCCCGATACGGCCGGCCGCGGGCCCGGCCCGGCGCCCGGTCGGCCCGTCGCCGCGGACGTGCTGCCGCGACCCCGCGAGCGGCCCTACGCGCTCTTCATCACGACGAAGCGCACCACGCCGGCCGCCGCGTCGCAGGCGTTGAGGCACATCTCCATGCGGTCGAAGACGCGCAGCCAGCCGACCACGTGGCCCCGACGATACTCGTCGATGTCCTCCTCGTGGAAGAGGCGGCGCAGGGCGGCCTCGTAGACGTGGTCGCCCTCGTCCTCTATGTGCCCGACCGAGATGGCCTTCTCCATGACCACGTGGTCGGCCTTGTAGTTGGGCAGGTGGTCGATCATGACGTAGAGCTCCGAGACGGCCTCCTTGGTGAGGGTGGCGAGCTGGACGGCCTCCTCGCGCGTGCCGTGCATGTTGAACAGGTCGAGCCGCACGGAGCTGCCCTCCATGTAGTCGACGATGTCGTCGAGCCTGAGGGCGAGGTCGGAGATGTCGTTGCGGTCGAACGGCGTGATGAAGGAGCTGTAGAGCTCGTTCATGATCTTCTTGACGTGCTCGTCGCAGCGGTCCTCGTGGACCCGCATCTTGGGGATGAGGACGGAGGTCTCGGGATAGCCCTTGATGAGGGCCTCGTAGTCCTCGGCGACCTCGGTGAGGTCGCGGGCGAACTCCCTGAACAGGGTGTAGAAGCTGTCTTCCTTCTTGGCGTGCGGCATGGGGGCTCCTTATGTCGTGTCGGGTGACGGACGTAGTCTCTTGCGGGCGCCGACGGCGCCCAGAGGAGGGGGCGCGGAGGCGACGCCACCGCCACCTCCGCGCCCCCAGGGCTTAGAACCAGATGAGGAAGAGCCGGGCCAAGACGTAGCCGATGATGCCGCAGCCCGGGAAGGTGAAGATCCAGGTGTAGACCATCTCCTTGGCGACGCCCCAGTTGACCGTGCGCATGCCCTTGGCAGCGCCGGCGCCCATGATGGCGGCCGTCTTGACGTGGGTCGTGGAGACCGGGAGCCCCGTGAGGGTGGCGACGAGCAGCGCCACCGTGGCGGAGAGGGAGGCGGCGAAGCCCTGGTGCTTCTCCATCTGCACCATCTCCATGCCGACCTTCTTGATGATGCGCTTGCCGCCCACGGCGGTGCCGATGGCCATGGTCGCGGCGCACATGACCTCGATCCAGAAGGGGAAGCCGCCGATGTCGGAGGCCTGCAAGCCCATGGAGAGGGCGACGGCGAGCATGGCGGTGGACATGAACTTCTGGCCGTCCTGCGCGCCGTGCATGAGGGCGACGCCGGCGGCGCCCACGACCTGCAGGTCGCCGAAGAGCCGGTCCGCCCGCCGCCGGTCGACGTACCGGCAGAGGACGCGGATGATGCGCGTGACGAGCCAGCCAGCACCGAAGCCCGCGAACGTGGAGAAGATCAGGCCGTAGATGACCTTCATCCACTCCGCCATGTTGATGCCCGCTCCCCCGCCCTGGACGGCCAGCGCGGCGCCGGTGAGGCCGGCGATGAGGGCGTGGCTCTCGGAGGTGGGGATGCCGAAGATCCAGGCACCGACGCCCCAGGCCACGATGCCGACCGTCGCGGCCGCCAGAGCGATGAGCGCGGCGTGGGTGTCGCCGCCGAAGTCGACCATGCCGGAGATCGTGTCCGCGACTGCGGTGGAGATGAAGGTCATCGCCACGAGGCCGATGAAGTTGCAGACGACGCTCATGGCGATGGCGGCGTTGACGCCGATGGAGCGGGTCCCCACCGGCTCCGCGATCGCGTTCGCCGCGTCGGTCGCGCCGTTCACGAAGATCGTCCCGAGGACGAGTACTATCACCACCGCGAGGAAGGGGTTGGTCTGGATGGCGGAGAGGAACTGATCGAAGCTGACCAAGGGGGCTCCTTCGGACGTCTACCTGCCGAATCATAGCGGTTTTGTAACACCTGAGTAAGCCGCCCGTAATCCCGCCTGGCGGGCCGGCGCCTCCCACGCTTGACATTCTCGCAGGTATCTTCAGGTGTTTTGGCATCAGGCATACGGCCTGGCACCTAGGCTTACTCACAAACTCCACCTAACGCGCCGTTTACATGGCGCGCCCCCTGGTGCCGCCCCCTGGCGCGCGAGCCGCGGTGCCAGGGGGACGCGGTGTCCAAAAAGGTGAACCAACGCCCGTGCCCCGCCCTCCCTATCCTTGGGGGACGCAGCCCCATGTCCGAGAGGGGCGACCGTCCCTACTCGTCTCTAGGAGCGTCCCGATGAGGAAGCACGTCATCGACGTCCACGCGGACACCATGCTCGCCGAGGAATGCGAGCACTACCTGAGGTCCGGAAGGCTTGGGAGCGCCTTCGCGGTGCGAGGCGAGGAGGTCACCCTCACGCTCGCGGAGCCGAAGGACGTGCTCCCGAGGGGAGGCCTCGCAGCCCTCGGGGTCGATTCGCCGGACGAGGGCGCCGGGTGGCAGGAGCTCGACGAGAGCGGCCTGCCGAAGCCGCACGACTACCCCGGCCCCTTCTTCACGGTGCTTGACTACGGCACCGAGGAGTACGCGCAGGCCGAGAGCCTGGACGAGGCGATCAGGCTGCGCGGCTTCAAGGCGTTCGTGGACAAGGTCGAGCCGTCCGACTTCTCCGAGGACGCCCCAGGCGTCCGCAAGGTGGGAATCGCCCAGCTCTGGTCCCAGTCGACCTGGGATAGCTACGTCGAGGACAGGGACGTGGAGCACGAGCGGGAGGCACTCTCGGTGGAGGCCGGCGACCTGCTGACCATCATGCCCCTGGGGGCCGGTCGCGTGCAGGGTGGCTGCCAGGACAGCCTCGAGGTCCGCGACCAGGGCTTCGCCTTCTTCAAGGGCGAGACGATGCTGCCCTACGCCCTCTACCACGACTACGACCAGGACCTCGTCATCGACGCCCTGCTCACGCTCGACGAGGGCCAGCTGCTCGCCTTCCTCGTCCTCGACAACGACTGCACCGGAGGCGACGGCGTGCCCGGCGACGAGCACTTCTGCTGGCGCGTGTACACCCCGACGGTGGAGGTCCTGAAGCTGGGCGCGGGCGGGCCTGCCCCTCATGAAGGCAGGTGACGCAAGCCTCCTCGACCTTCTGGGCGCGAGCCAGACCCAGTCCGTGGTTCCCGTCTGCCAGCGGGTCGACTTGCATGCCCAATGCTAGCGGGCTATCGACATCTGGCGCTTAGGGCAGTCGACGGGCAGCCGGCAATGGTCCATCCTTTCCCCTACGGCTCCAGCGAGCCGACGGGAAGCACCCACACGTCGTCTGTCCGCTGGTATGCGAGCGCGCCCCTTCCCACCACTACGGCAAGAAAGGCCGGCTCGGCCGCCTGGGCCAACGGATTCGAAGTCACCTTCCTGCGCAAGGCAAGCAGGTTCTCCGCAGCCTCGTCTACCTTAGTGTCGCTGAGCTTGACCTCGATGCCCGCCCAGCTTCCGCCCGACTCTATGATGAAGTCCACCTCCAGGCCCTTGTCGTCGCGGTAATACGACACCGTGTTGCCCAGACCTCCGTAGGTGGAGAGAAAGACCCGCAGCTCACGTAGAACCAGATTCTCGAAGAGCATGCCGAGCGTCTGCATGTCGCCCATAAGACGCCCAGGCGTCGCGCCGAGCAGCGCCGCCGCGAGCGATGGGTCCACGAAGTAGCGCTTGGGACGCACGCGCACGCGGGCCTTGGAGCGCAGGGGTGGCTCCCAGCCCGAAAGCGGCTCGGTCACGTGGAGTCGGTCGAAGAGCTCGACGTAAGCGCCTACCGTCTCATCCACGACCGTGGGCACGTCCCCCATGTCTCGCGCAAGCGTTTTCCTTGTCACAGCCTGGCTCTCGTTCATCGCCAACGCCCGCAGGAGGGCCATTGCCGTCACCGGAGAGCGCCCTTCGTCCACCACGTTCACGTCCACGACGGAGCGTACGTACTGAGCAGACGTCTCGGCCGCAATGTCGTCGTCGATGCCAAGGTTCGCTGGCCAACCGCCGCGGCAGCACCAGCGTGCAACCTCGCCAATTGTGGTCTCGCAGCGCATCGGCTGAGGTCTCTCCCCCTTCAGCAGACGCCTGATGCTCACCCCTCCTGGCACCTCTCCCATTTCGAGCAGCGTCATCGGGTACAAACTGATGCGCGCGATGCGTCCCGCCCCCGTATGTCGTACGCGCTCCCTTTGTTCTCTGGAAAGACTGGTGGAGCCGGTGAGAAGGAAGAGTCCCCGCCGATTCCCCAGCTCGTCGATGGCACGGCGGCATGCATCCCACACCTCGGGCACCTCCTGCCACTCGTCCACGAGGTGTGGGGCGTCACCAACGAGGGCAAGGGCAGGATCGACCACAGCAGCTTCTCGGTCGGATACGGCATCGAGCCGTGTGACGCTCGCTGCGCGCGTCAGCGCCGTCCACGTCTTCCCGCACCACTTGGGTCCCGTAATCTCAACGCATCCGAAGCCTCGCATCAAGTTGTCAAGACAAGTCTCGACCAAGCGAGGACGGTAGCCTTGGGGAGTGAGATCTGACATGGGGTGACCTCTTTTGAAGTAGGCCGTTTTGCTCTAATGATTGGTATTTTATACCATTTTCGATTTGTGTTTTACACCCTATACAGATGGTATTTTACACCCTATACAGTTGGTGTTCTACACCTGCTTGCACCCGAGGCAAGTCCATGGCAAAAGGGCGTCGCAGCCTTCGCCCGGCCGCGACGCCCCGAGGCGAGCGTTCGAACCGTTAGGGCCGAACGGCTGGCAAGTCACTGCCGGTAGTAGCCCAGGAAGTCCTCGAGGGCGTCCATCGCGTCGTGCAGCGTGTGCTTGCGCGGCAGGTAGACGACGCGGAAGTAGCCGGGCGTCTCCCAGTTGAAGCCCTTGCCCGCCGTGACGAGCACGTGCTTGTCCTTGAGCAGGTCGAGGGCGAACTGGTCGTCGTCGGTGATGTGGAAGCGCTCGGGGTCGAGCCTGGGGAAGATGTAGAAGGCGGCCTCGGGCTTGGTCACCGTGACGCCCTCCATGTTGGAGAGGCGCTCGTAGACGTACTCGCGCTGCTCGTAGATGCGCCCGCCCGGCACCAGCAGGTTCTGGCTGCGCTGGATGCCGCCCAGGCACGTCTGCACGATCGACTGCGCCGGCACGTTGGAGCACAGCCTCATGTTGGAGAGCATGTTGATGCCGTCGATGAGGTCCTTCGCGATGCGCTTGTTGCCCGAGAGGCTCATCCAGCCGATGCGGTAGCCCGCCACCATGTGGCTCTTGGAGAGGCCGTTGAACGTGATGCAGAACAGGTCGGGGGCCAGGCTCGCGATGGAGACGTGGTGCTTCCCGTCCATCACCAGCCGGTCGTAGATCTCGTCCGCGAAGATCACGAGCTGGTTCTCGCGCGCAACGTTCACGATGTCCTGCAGGACCTCGCGCGGGTAGAGGGCGCCCGTGGGGTTGTTGGGGTTGATCACGACGATGCCCTTGGTGCGCGGCGTGACCTTGCTCCTGATGTCTTCGACGTCGGGGTACCAGTTGGCCTTCTCGTCGCAGACGTAGTGCACGGCGGTGCCGCCGGCGAGCGTGGCGCAGGCGGTCCACAGCGGGTAGTCGGGGCTCGGCACCAAGATCTCGTCGCCCTCGTCCATGAAGGCGTTCATGGCGAGCTGGATGAGCTCGGAGGCGCCGTTGCCGGTGTAGATGTCCTCCACGTCCACGTTGGGGATGCCCTTGAGCTGGTCGTACTGCATGATGGCCTTGCGGGCCGAGAAGAGCCCGCGGCTGTTGGAGTAGCCCTCGCAGTCCGTCAGCTGGTCCTGCATGTCCTTCACGACCTCGTCCGGGGTGCGGAAGCCGAACGGGGCGGGGTTGCCGATGTTGAGCTTGAGCACGTGGATGCCCTGGTCCTCCATGCGGTAGGCCTCGTCGAGGACGGGCCCGCGGATGTCGTAGAGGACGTTGTCGAGCTTGGACGACTTCTTGAACTTGCGCTGTGGCATCTGGGTTCCCTCCGTGGTCTTCTCGTCGTGCGTGCGGCCGGCGGCGTTCGTGGCTCGCCCCTGTGCGCCGGTGCGCCCGGCGGCACCGGCGACAGGGACGGGCGCGGCCGCGCCGGCGGCGGTGCGTCCCTGGCCTGGCGCGTCCTCGCGCCCCGGGGCGCCCGAGAGCCAGGCGGCGTCGACGCCGAGCAGCTCGGCCAGCAGGGCAAGCGAGTCCCTGCGCGGCAGGGTCTTTCCGGACACGTACTGGCTGAGCTGGCTCTTCCCCAGCTTCTGCCCCCTCTCCGCGGCCATCCTGAGCAGGTCGACCTGCTTCAGGCCGCGCTCCCCCATCGCCTGGGAGAGCCGCTCGGGGAAGGCCCGCCCCTGGGGGCGCCCCTCCTCCGCCCTGTCCCCTCGCTCCATCATGCGACCTCCAAGTTCAATTTCTCGCCGCGCGCCTTGCAGCCGTGCGCGAGGTCATGCGTGCGCCCGAGGAAGTTCAATTCTCGCGCGTCCTTCTCGGCCCCACGTTATTGTCGACCTAAAATTGAACTAGAGGGTACCACGCTTCCGGGGCGGCGCAAGCGTGAGTTCAA
This sequence comes from Olsenella sp., assembly GCA_036454645.1. Taxonomy (GTDB): domain Bacteria; phylum Actinomycetota; class Coriobacteriia; order Coriobacteriales; family Atopobiaceae; genus Olsenella_K. The sequence continues at coordinate 26,668 of JAZHSQ010000007.1, forward strand.
CATTCGGTAGCATATATTGAACCTCCACAGCATACGGGGCATGCGAGAAGGGCCGGACGGCTTACGGCGGGCTGACGCAGGCATGATAGAATCCTTGCGGCTGGCTTTCGCCGCCCTGGCAAGGGTGGCAGCCCGGGCCTGCCGGGCGCGAGCGGACAGCGTGAAAGGGGACGGATGCGCCACCTCAAGCACCCCAGGGGGACGACCATGCTCGCAGTCGTGACCGTGCTCCTGCTCTTCCTGCCCTTCATGTCGGACATCTCCTACCCCGCCGAGGAGACGTCACGGGTCGTCCTCGAGGTCATAGGCACCTCGTTCGCGAGCCGCGTGGCGCCCGTGCTCCCCCTGGCGAAGCTCGCCCTGCTCGCAGTGGCGGCCTCGCCCTTCCTCGCACGGCGCGACGTCGCCAGGGTCGTCCTCGGCTACTACGGCGTCGTCCTCGTGCCCATCGGCTTCTTCCAGAACATGTCCGTCCTCACCACCTACGGGTTCGTCTGGATGTACGGCAACACCCTGGTCGACCTCCTCGTCGCCAGCCGCTGCGCGATCGACCTCGTCCAGGGGAGGACGCGCGTCGACGGAACGCGACTCCGGCGGGCTCGCCTCTGGCTCCTCGTCCCGATGGCGCTCGCCCTCCTCGGCCCCTACGCGGCCGACGCGGCCGGCAACGTCGTCCCGGACTTCGGGCGCGCGCTCCTGGCCTCGGACTCCGGCGTCTCCTACTGCATGGTCACCCCCGTCGTCCTGGGCACCCTCCTGCTCTTCCCTGACGGGGTGGACGAGGACACGCTCTCCTACCTCGCCTTCGTGGGGCTCGCCTTCGGCGCCATGAACCTCCTCACCTGTTTCGTCATGGTCCCCGCGAGCTGGTGGATGGGCGTCCTGCACCTGCCCTTGGTCCTGACCTCGGTGCTCGGCCTCGTGGAGGCCCGGCGCAAGCGCGCCGCCGCGCAGGGGCCGCAGCCCGCGGGGGCCGACGGGGCGACGCAGGCGGCGTAGCGTGACGGCGCAGGCCGGGAGCGAGCCAGGCGGGCCGGCCGAGGCAGCCTGCCCGGCCCGGGGCGCCGGGGACGTCCTCGCCGGATACGGAGGGAGGGGCCACCGCCGCGCGTTGCGACGGTGGCCCCTCCCCTTTCGGTCGAGCTTTGACCCGCAGGCCCGCCTTGGCTACTCCTGCTCGCCCTTCAGCCTGCCCGCGAGGTACCTCACGATGTCCATGCTCTCGTACATGGGCTTGCCGTCGATGAGCAGGCAGGGGCAGGTGCGCTTCCCGCCGATGCGCTCGAGGTCGTCGCCGTTGGTCCCCTCGGTGACGTCGCGGTGCTCGATCTGGACGTCGTTCTTCTCCAGGAAACGGTCGACACGGGCGCAGAACGGGCAGCCCGGACGGACGTACAGCTTGAGGTCGTCATACTTGGCCATAGTTGCTCCTCTTCCATGTCGGCTCAGCGCGCGCGGGCTGCGCGCGCATGGCTGGCGTACACGTCATGCTTGCGTACGTATACCCTGTATAGCACGGAATTAATTGGCCCTATAAAACTCACAGATATCTGCACACACAAAGAAACAAGGGTCGCTCTGCGAACGCCCAGTTTTTCTCTGTGAACGGTAGATACCGCCTACAGTGCGTCGAGGGCGAGCTGGCGCATCTCCACGGCGCCCGTCGCGTCGTGCGCGAGGATGGAGACCTCCGTGAACCCGCAGTCGATGGCGGAGCGGACGGCCACGTCGAAGCCGCCGTCGAGGAGCTCGCGCTGGTGGGCGTCGGAGCTGATGAGGATCTGCCCCCCGAGGTCGTGCAGGGCCCTCAGCAGCTCGGGGCGCGGGTAGAGCTCCCGCTTGCGCCCGCGGTTCACCGCGCCGCAGTTGACCTCGAACGGGACGCCCTCCCCCACCAGGTACTCCATCGCCTCGAGGGCCGGCGCGAGGTAGTCAGCGCTCGTCTCGTCCACGAAGCGCATCTGGTCGTTGAAGCGGGTCACCAGGTCGAAGTGGCCCACGAAGGTGCAGTGCAGCCGGTCGTAGACCCTGGCCTCCAGCTCGTAGTAGGCGCGGGTGAGCGCGAGCCAGTCGCCGCCGAAGTACTCGCGCGCGAGCGTCTCCATCGACTCGGGCGAGCTGTCCACCGAGAGCGGCTCGGGCGAGTCGACGTCGAGGAAGTGGGTGGAGCCGATCACGTACTCCGCCCCCGGGCAGCACGCGGGGTCGTAGACGTTGTCGAGCTCGACGCCCATGAGGACGTCGAGCTCGCCCGCGTAGCGCTCCCTCACGGCGCCGATCCGCTCGACGTAGGCCTGCCAGTCCATGTGGATGTCCGGGTCCATGTGGCCCGAGAAGCCCAGGTGCTCGAAGCCCAGGCGGACGGCCTGCTCGGCCATGGCCTCGGGGGTGTCGGCGCCGTCGCACAGGACGGTGTGGGTGTGGTAGTTGGCCCTGAGCATCCTCGCGCTCCCCTCGTCGTGGCCCGGGCGGGGGCCCGGGCCCGCTGCCCCGCCGAGCCTGGGGCCGGGACCTCAGGTCCTCGGCCGGGCCGGCGGGTCCTTCTCCCCTAGGCGTTGAACACGTACCTGTCGAGGCGCTCGAAGGCCTCCTCGACGCGGCTGGTCGGCAGGGCGAGGTTCATGCGCACGTGCGTCGGCCCCATGAACTGGGCGCCGTCCTGCCAGCCCACGCCCACGTCCCAGCCGGCCTTCTCCAGCTCGCGCAGGGTCCTGCCGTGCGCCGCCAGCCACTCCGCGCAGTCGAGGAAGAGCATGTAGGTGCCCTCGGGGCGGAAGGCCCAGACGCCCTCGAAGCGCTGGTCGATGTAGTCGCAGGCCAGGTCGCGGTTGCGCCTCAGCACGGGCAGCAGCTGGTCGAGCCAGCTCGCGCCCTCGTCGCTGTAGGCGCCGATCAGGGCCTGCTCGGAGAGGACGTTCATGCTGTTGTAGTGCGTGGCAGCGGCGACCGACGCCATGCGGTCGCGCAGGCGCCTGTCGTAGACGACGTGGTAGGAGCCCACGAGGCCGGCGAGGTTGAAGGTCTTGCTCGGCGCGAAGAGCGAGATGACGTTCTGGTGCGCCCACGGGCTCACGGACTGGGTCGAGACCTGCGGGCGGTCGCAGAGGATGAGGTCGCTCCAGATCTCGTCGTCGATGACCACGCACTCGTACTTCTCGAACAGCGCCATGGCGCGCTCGACCTCCCAGCGCTCCCACACGCGGCCGCAGGGGTTGTAGGGCGAGCAGAACACGGCGAGGTGGATGCTCTCATCGCGCAGCTTCCTCTCCATGTCGTCGAAGTCCATGCGCCAGACGCCCTCGTCGTCGCGCACGAGCGGGCTCAGGACCATCTTGCGGCCGTTGGCGTTCATGGTGCCCGTGAAGCCGATGTAGGTGGGCGAGTTGAGCATGACCTTGTCGCCCGGGGCGGAGAAGGCCCTCAGGGCCGTCGCCACGCCGCCGAGGACGCCGTTCTCGTAGCCGATGTCCTCGGGCCTGACGTCGGTCACGCCCTTGCGCGTCGCGTGCCAGCGGATGATCGAGCTCGCATACTCGTCGGACTGCATGAAGTAGCCGAAGGCCGGGTGCTGGGCGCGCGCCACGATTGCGTCGACCACGCTCTGGGGCCCGGTGAAGTTCATGTCCGCGATCCACATCGGGATGAAGTCGAAGCCCTCCTTGGGGGGCTCGGGCGCGAAGCCCCTGCCCGACCTGGGCCCCTCGATCGCCACCGCGTGGGTGCCCGTGCGGTCGAGCATCTTGTCGAAGTCGTAGTGCATGTAAGGCCAACCTTTCTGATAAACCGTGCCTTGGAGGAGTCCGGGCGCTCGTGGGGGGCGGGACTCGCGCCCCATGCCATCAAGAAGAACGCGCCCCTGCTGCGTAGAGATTATAGAGCGTGGCGCCGCCACCCTCGGCGACCGGCCGCGCCCTCGACGGGCTCCCCCAGGGGGCAGGCCCCTAGTCCGCGTCGCGGATGACGTTTCGTATGGCCTGCATGGAGATGTCGATCGAGGCGATCTCGTCCGCGCAGCGCTTGAGCTCGGCCTGCATGAGCTCGGGGTTGCGGACGGACTTCTTGTACTTGATCTTGTGCTCGAGCGTGGCCCAGAAGTCGATGCCGATGGTCCTGAGCTGCACCTCCATGGCGCCTGCGCGCGAGGCCGGCCCCTCGCTCACCCGGATGATCAGGTGCAGGCTCCTGTAGCCGTTGGGCTTGGGGTGCTCGATGTAGTCCTTGCGGCCCACGACCTCGACCTCGGGGCGCGCCTCCAGCCAGCGGGCGGCCTCGTAGACGTCGTCCATGAAGGCGCAGTTGACGCGCACGCCCACCACGTCGTGGATGCCGAGCGCGACGGCGTCCTCGTAGGTGCCGCCCTCCACGCCCAAGCGCGCGAGCTTCTCGACCAGGCTCGCCGGGGACTTGATGCGCGCGGTGTAGTAGACCACGGGCTTGAGGTCGTCCTCGTCGCTGTGGGCGGCCTTGAACTCCTCGACCAGGTCGCAGACCTGCCGCTTGGCGCCCACGAGGTCCGCGTAGTGATTCCCGTAGTACTCCTCCGGAGACTGCCCGGCGGCCTCCGCCGCGGGTGCGGCCTGCTCGCGCGCGTCCCTCTCGCACTTCTCCTGCGTCACCTTGAGCATGCTAGCCCCTTCCGTCACGAACGCTCGACTTCCTCACCGGCGCGGGCAGGACCACCGTGATGGTGACCTCCCCCGCGCCCGTGCCGTCCGCCGTGGCGGACGCGCGCGCCTTGCCGCCGTGCGCCTCGGCGACGGCGCGCACCATCGCCAGGCCGATCCCGAAGCCGCCCGCGCGGTGGGAGCGCGACTTCTCGGACTGGTAGAAGCGGTCGAACCACCGGTCGACCTCGGCCGGGTCCACCGAGTCCACGGCGTTGGCGACCGAGACCTCGACCCGCCTCGCGTGGCGCTCCACCCCGACCCGCACGGGGGCGCCCTCGCTCGCGTACTTGAACGCGTTGTCGAGCAGGGCCCCCACCATCCGGGTGAGGTAGAGGCGGTTGCCGCGGATGACGGCGTCCGCGTCGCAGGAGACCTCGAGCTCGTGGCCCTCGGTCAGGGCGCGCGACCTGAAGGAGGAGGCCTCGTCGCGCGCCACGGCGGACAGGTCCACCACGTCGTCACGGTCGATCCTCATGGAGGCCCGGGAGAGCACGATCAGGCTCTCCGTGAGCTCGCTCATGTTGGCGACCTGCCGCTTTATGTCGTGGAGCCACTCGTTGTCCTGCCCGAGGTCCATCGCGAGCACGTCCGCGTCCGCCGAGATGATCGAGATGGGCGTCCTGAGGTCGTGGCCGGCGTCCACCACGAACTGGCGCTGGGCCGTCTGCGAGCGCACGATCGGCTCGACGATGCGCTTGGAGACCAGGGCGAACACCACCGAGACGCCGACGACCACGAGGACGGAGATCTGGGCCATGGACAGCGTGATGCTGCGGACCGAGGCCCACTGGCTCGTGAGGTCGACGAGGGCGACGAGCACCGACCCGTCGTCGGAGACGAGCGCGCGGTAGCGGAAGCTGCCGACGTCGCCCGAGGTGCGGTCGCGCCCCGGCGACTTGGCGAGCTCCGCGGCCCGCTGGGCGAGCGAGCGCGCCTCGTCCTCCTCCACCACCTCGATGCTGTTGAGGTTGAGCGAGGTAACCTGCCCGTCCGGGTCGACCTCGGCCGTGAAGAACTGCGCGTCGAAGAGGTCGTTGGCGGTCGCGCGGCTGCCGTCGGGCATGCGCTTGAGCCCGGAGGGGACCTGGCCGCGGTAGTCGAGCACGACCTCGAGGACGTCGTCGGCGGTCTCGACCACCTGCGCCTCGCGCGCCGCGGAGGTCGCGAAGACGATGAAGCCGAGCATCACGAAGAGCACGGCCACGACAGACATGGTCAGCTGGAGCCTAAGACGTCGCTCCATCTCCATGGGGCCTCACCAGCCTCCACCCCTCCTCGTCCGAGCCCTCGACGCGCACGCCCGAGCCGAGCGCCTCGAGCTTGCCGTTGAGCAGCCTCGCGTAGAGGGGAACGGCCCCCTCGATGGCCGTCTCCCCCCACACGTGGCCGCGCAGCCACTCCGCGCTGACGGCGGAGCCGCCCGCGTTGGCGAGCGCCGCGACCATCGATATCTCGTGCGGGTCCACGCGCAGCGACCCGCGCGCGGTGGTGAGCCTGACGGCGTCCGCCTCGATGGTGACGTCGCCGAAGGAGATGGTCGCCGCGGCGCCCGAGCGCGGGCGGGCGACCGCCTTGATGCGGGCGATGAGCTCGCAAGCGTCGAAGGGCTTGGACATGTAGTCGTCCGCGCCGAGGTCGAGCCCCTGGATCTTGTCGTCCACCTGGGTCTTCGCCGTGAGGAGGATGACGGGGGTGGTGTTGCCCTCCGCGCGGACGGCGCGCAGCACCTCGAGGCCGTCCATCACCGGCATCATGATGTCGAGCACGCCGACGTCGAAGTAGCCGTTGTTGAAGAGCTCGAGCGCCTCGCCGCCGTCGTGCGCGACCTCGACCTCGAAGCCGGAGCGGGCGAGGATCACCTCGGTCGCCCTCGCGAGACTGACGTTGTCCTCTGCCAGAAGAACGCGCATGCTACCCCTCCCCGAAGCCCGGCCGACGAGGCTTCTTATACCCGCAAAGCCGCGACGCTGCCGGCGCGCCGCGGGCGGCGTCGCAGGTCGGGGCGCAGCCTCGCACGAACCCACATAAACCTTGTGTAAACATCCGGGGTCGCGCGCATAACGAGAGTACCATCGTGCCAATTGGCGGCCCGAGGGCGCGCCCGGCCGGACGCCGGGGGCAGGAGCCCCGGACGAGTGGAGGTAAGCTCATGCGCATCCGCGACATCCTCGACAGGAAGCAGACCTTCTCCGTCGAGATCTTCCCGCCCAAGGGCGACATGTCCGTCGAGACGGCGAGGTCCATCTCGGAGCAGATGATCGCAGAGACGCACCCCGACTGGATCTCCGTGACCTTCTCCGCCGGCGGCTCGGGCAACTCCGAGAACACCCTCAGGATATCGGCGGAGATCGAGCGCACGCCCGCCCCCACCACCTCGCTCGCCCACCTCACCTGCCTGGGGTCCAGCCGGGCGGACGTGGACGCCTACCTCGACGCCTGCGAGGCCTCAGGCATCGACAACGTGCTCGCCCTGCGCGGCGACCGCGCGCCCGGCCGCGAGGCGATCGACTTCGAGCACGCGAGCGACCTCGTCTCCTACATCAAGGGGAGGAACCCCGGCCTCTGCGTGGGCGGCGCCTGCTACCCCGAGGGCCACGTGGAGTGCGGAAGCCTCGACGAGGACGTCGAGAACCTCAAGCGCAAGCAGGACGCCTGCGTGGACTTCCTCGTGACGCAGCTCTTCTTCGAGAACGAGGACTTCTACCGCTTCCGCGAGCGGCTGGCGCGCGCCCGCATCAAGGTCCCCGTGGTCGTGGGCATCATGCCCTTCACGAGCACCCGCCAGATCCAGCGCATGGCCTTCTCCTGCGGCGCCTCCATCCCCGCCAGGGTGATCCGGCGGCTCGTGGCGGCGGGCGACTCCGAGGAGGACCAGCGCAAGGCCGGCGTGGAGTACGCGGTGGGCCAGCTCGCGGACCTCGCCGAGAACGGCGTGGACGGCCTGCACGTCTACAGCATGAACAAGCCCTCGGTCGCGCGCGACACCCACGAGTGCCTCAGGCGCTGCGGCTACGTGAGGGAGTAGGGCCGTGGCGGCGGGCGTGGCGGGCTCGGCCCGCGCGGCGGGGGGCGCGTGCACGGGCGAGGTCCTCGGCTTCGACATCCGCTCCGTCGACCGCGACGAGGTCCTGCGCTACCTGGGCCACGCGGGCCAGGAGCTGGGGGCGGACCTCGAGGCGCGCGTCGACGCGGACGTGGCCCGCTGCATCGAGGTATCGCGGCCGGCGGGCGTGGTGCGCGTCTTCGAGTGCGCGGAGGCGACGGAGGAGGACGGGCGCTTCGTGCAGCGCCTCGAGGGCACGGCGCTCGAGCTGCCCGGCGAGTCAATGCGCGCCTACCTCGCCGGGGCCCGCGCCGTCGGCGTCTTCGCGGTCACCCTGGGCATGGCCAACGAGCGCGAGCTCAGGCGCCTCTCGCTCACCAGCCGCGTGGACGAGCTCATCCTCGACGCCGCCTCGAGCGCCCTCGTGGAGCGCGCCGCGGACGCCGCCGAGGCCCGGGTGGTGCGCGAGGCCGCCGACCGCGGGCTCTACACCAACTACCGCTTCTCCCCCGGCTACGGCGACCTGCCCATGTCCGTGCAGCCGACCCTGCTCGCCACGCTCGACGCCCAGCGCAGGCTCGGCATCGCCCTCTCGAGCACCCGGCTCATGACCCCCACCAAGAGCGCCACCGCCCTCGTGGGGCTCTACGGGAGCCCGCAGGGCCAGACGAGGCTCTCCTGCAAGGGCTGCATCTGTCACGACTTCTGCCTCCTGAGGCCGACCGGAAGGACCTGCTATGGCAAGCGACACTGAAGAGGGCGCCACGGCCGAGGGCTGCGCGCGCGCCGCGGGCGAGAGGGGCGCGCAGGCCGCGGACGCCGCCTGGGTGCGGCTGCCCGCGCGCTTCGGCGTCGGCGCGCGCAGGGAGGTGCGCGTCAAGGACGACCTCCTCGCCCGCGTGCTCGCCGGCGAGGTCCTCCTGCTCTTCGACGGGGCGATGGGCACCCAGCTCCAGGAGCGCGGCATGGCAGCAGGCGAGCTGCCGGAGCTGCTGTGCCTCACCGACCCCGCGCTCGTGACGGACGTCCACGCCTCCTACGTGCGCGCGGGGGCCGACGTCGTCACCACCAACACCTTCGGCGCCTGCCGGCAGAAGCTCGCGGGCAAGGCCGGCGTCGAGGAGGTCTTCCGCGCCGCCGTGGCCTGCGCCCGGGCGGCCCGCCCGCGCTACGTTGCCGCCGACATCGGCCCCACCGGCTCGCTGCTGGAGCCCATGGGCACCCTGCCCTTCGAGCAGGCCTACGACCTCTTTGCGGAGGAGGCGCTGGCGGCCGAGGCGGCGGGCGCGGACCTCGTCGTCGTCGAGACGATGGCCGACCTCTCCGAGGCCAGGGCCGCCGTGCTCGCCTGCAAGGAGATGACCTCCCTGCCCGTCTTCTGCACGATGACCTTCGGCGAGGACGGCCGCACCTTCCTGGGCACCACGCCCGAGGTGGCCGCCGCGACCCTCTCCGCCCTCGGCGCGGACGTCGTCGGCATCAACTGCTCGCTCGGCCCCGCCGAGGTGGCGCCGCTCGTCGAGCGCATGCTCCCCTGGAGCCGCGTCCCCGTGATGGCCCAGGCCAACGCGGGCCTGCCCGTCGTCGTGGACGGCGAGACCACCTACGGCGTGGGGGTCGAGGAGTACGCGCGGGCCGTGGCCGGCATGCTCGACGCCGGCGTCACCGTGGTGGGCGGCTGCTGCGGCACCACGCCCGCCTACGTGGCGGCCGAGCGCGCCCTCCTCGACGAGCGCGAGCCCCGGCCCCGCGAGGCGCGCCGCGACTTCGTGGTCGCCAGCTCGCAGGAGCTCTGCGCCCTCGGCGCGGGCGACGTGGGCGTCATCGGCGAGAGGATCAACCCCACGGGCAAGAGGCGCATGAAGGAGGCCCTGCGCTCGGGCAACCTCGACTACGTGATGGGCCTCGCCATCGAGCAGACCGAGGCCGGCGCCCAGATCCTCGACGTCAACGCCGGCCTGCCCGAGATCGACGAGCGCGCGACGATGCTGCGCCTCGTGGACGACCTCCCCGGCGTCACCGGCCTGCCGCTGCAGATCGACTCCGCCGTGCCCGCGACCGTCGAGGCGGCGGTCAGGCGCTACGCCGGCAAGGCCCTCGTCAACTCCACCAACGGCCGCCGCGACACGATGGCCGCCGTGATCCCCGTCGCCGCCCACTACGGCTGCGCCCTCGTGGGCCTCACGATCGACGAGGAGGGCATCCCCCGGACCGCCGAGGGGCGCCTCGCCATCGCGCGCAGGATCGTGGAGGAGGCCGGGCGCTGGGGGATCCCCCACGAGGACGTGGCGATCGACTGCCTGGCCATGGCGGCCTCGACCGACCAGGAGGCCCCGCGGGCCATCCTCGACGGCATCCGCCTCGTGAAGCGCGAGCTGCCCGGCGTGCGCACGGTGCTCGGCGTCTCCAACATCAGCTTCGGGCTGCCCTTCCGCCCGCTCGTGAACGCGACCTTCCTCGCCGCGGCCTTCTCCGCCGGCCTCGACCTCGCGATCGTGAACCCAACGCAGCAGCGGATGATGGACGTGGTCAGCTCCTGGCGCGTGCTCTCCGGCGAGGACGAGAGCGCCCAGGCCTACGTGGCCGCCTACGCGGACAGGACCGACGCCCCCGCGCGCCCCGCGGCCGCCGCGGGCGAGAAGGGCGCGGGGCCGTCAGGCGCCGCGGGCACGGACGCCGGCGCAGGCAGGGACGTCGCCGCCGGAGGGGCCGCCTCGAGCCCGGACGCAGCCGGGCCTGCGGGCGAGCTCGAGCGCAGGGCCTTCGACCTCGTGCTCTCGGGGCGCAAGGGTCCCATGCCCGAGGTCGTGCGCGGGCTGCTCGCCGACCACGACGCGATGTACTGCATAAACGAGGTCCTCATCCCCGCCCTCGACGAGGTGGGCGACCGCTTCGAGCGCGGCCGGTTCTTCCTGCCGCAGCTCATGGCCTCCGCCGAGACCGCCAAGGCCGGCTTCAACGAGATCAAGGCCCACCAGTCCGGCGCGGGCGAAGGCGTCGCCCCCAAGGGGAAGGTCGCGCTCGCCACCGTGAAGGGCGACATCCACGACATCGGCAAGAACATCGTGAGGATGCTGCTCGAGAACTACGGCTACGACGTGATCGACCTGGGGCGCGACGTGGACCCGCAGGACTTCTGCGACGCGGTCGTCCGCGACCACGTGCCGCTCGCCGGCCTCTCCGCGCTCATGACCGCGACCGTGCCGGCGATGGCCGAGACGATCGCGCTGCTGCGCGAGCAGGCGCCCTGGTGCAAGGTCATGGTCGGCGGCGCCGTCCTCAACCCCGAGTACGCCGAGATGGTCGGCGCGGACTTCTACGCCAAGGACGCCAACGAGTCCGCCCGCATAGCGGAGAGGGTCCTGGGCTAGGCCGTAGGCGCGGCGGCCGCCGAGCCCTGCCCGCGACCGCCGCCGGCAGGGCTAGGTCGCGAGCAGGCGGCGCACGTCGTCCTCGTCGAGCCGGACGCTCGGGGCGCCCGTGACCTCGAGCTCGTAGAGCGCGTGCGCCGCGAGGTGCTCGGCCGCCTGCTCGAGCTCCCTGCAGCCGGGGGTGCCCTCGAAGCGCGAGACCACGCGGTCCACGGCGCCCTCGGTGAGCTCGAGCTCCCCGGCGCGCATGCCCAGGTGCCCAAGGACCTTGGGCAGGGCGTAGTCCGTGAAGATCACGCGCTTCTCCTCCGGGGAGTAGTCGTCGATCCTGATCACGGAGAAGCGCGACAGCAGAGGCCCGGAGATCCTGGAGAGGTCGTTGGCCGTGGCGATGGGGTAGACCCCGCCGGTGGGAATCTGGCACTCCACGTAGTTGTCGGTGAACCCCAGGTTGTCGAAGAGGGTGAGCAGGGCGTCGGCGGCGGACCCCGAGGCCGAGGCGTCGTTGGCCTTGTCGAGCTCGTTCACGACGAAGACCAGGTTGGAGCCGCCGGCGCGCACGAAGGACTCCATGATGCGGCCCGGCATCGCGTTGGAGTAGATGCGCGGGCTGCCCGTGAGGGCGCTCGGGTCCCGGATCGAGCTCATGTCGAGGACCGCCCACGGCAGCCTGAGGATGCGCGCCACCGCATAGGCCACCCGGGACTTGCCGGTGCCGGGCGGCCCCACGAGCAGGAGCCCGTAGAACGGCAGCGCGTGCGTGCGGTTAATCTGGATGACGGTCTCGACGACGCGCTGCTTGACCACGTCGAGGCCATAGAGCTCCTCGTCCAGGACGCGACGCGCCTCGCGCGGGTCGACGTGCTCGAAGTAGGCGTCCTGCCACTGGACGGCCATCATGAGCGAGAGGGCGCGCATGGCGTGGCGCTTCTCGTCCTTGCCGGCGGTTCCGTCGCGCGCGAGCGCCAGGTTCTGGTATGCCCAGTCCCGGACGTTTGCGGGCAGCGTGTCCTCCATGCAGGAGAGGAACTCCGCCGCCTCCTCCGGGCGCGAGAAGGACAGCGGCGCCGGCTGGGGCCGCTCCTCCCGCCGGGGCTGCGGGCGCGCCGTGCGCAGGCGGCGAACCATGGTGGCGAGCAGGTTGGGGCTCATCGGGCGCAGCGACTCCCCCTGGGGGATCCGCCTCAGCGCCGATACGTCCCCCACGGCGAGCGACCCCGCCTCCAGGACGCCCGTGACCTCGATGCCCACGTGTTTGTCGGCCAGGTCCGCGAGGAGCCTGCCGAAGCGGGCGTCGAGGTGGGTGAGCGGCATCACGTGCAGGTGGCGCCCCGCGTCCTTGAACTCGAGCGAGAAGGACTCGCCGTCGCGCACGAAGTCCGCGGCGAGGCCGCCGCGCGAGAGGGCCTCCGCGACGAGGGAGGCCTCGGGCGAGCCCTCCGGGACGGCGACGCGCGCAATCGGGGCGTCCGCCCCCACGTCGCCCAGCTGGTCCATGAGATCCCCCTTCGACGCCTGGGAGGCTAGGCCCGCCCGTCCCCGAACTGCATCCGATAGTAGTGCGCGTAGGTGCCGCCGCGGGCGAGCAGCTCCTCGTGGGTGCCCCGCTCGGACACGCGGCCGGCGTCGATGGTCACGATCTCGTCGGCGTCCTTGATGGTCGAGAGCCTGTGGGCGATCACGATCGTGGTGCGGCCGTGGGCGAGGTCGGCGAGGGACTGCTGGACCGCGGCCTCGCTCTCGTTGTCGAGCGCGCTCGTGGCCTCGTCGAAGATCAGGATCGGCGGGTTCTTGAGGAAGACGCGGGCGATCGCGATGCGCTGCTTCTGGCCGCCGGACAGTCGCGTGCCGCGCTGGCCGACCTCGGTCTCGTAGCCCTCGGGCAAGTCGCGGACGAAGTCCTCCACGTGGGCGCGCCGGCCGGCCTCGCGGATCTCCTCGAGGGTCGCGTCGGGGTTGCCGTAGGCGATGTTGTCGGCCACGCTGCCGTCGAAGAGGTAGACGTCCTGCTGCACGAGGCCGATCGCCTGGCGCAGCGACTCCTGCGTCACGGAGCGCACGTCCTGGCCGTCTATCAGGATCTGTCCGGAGTCCACGTCGTAGAAGCGCGGCAGCAGCGAGCAGGTCGTGGACTTGCCGCCGCCCGACGGCCCGACCAGCGCGATCGTCTCGCCCGGGCGGATCTTGAGGTTGAGGTCGGAGATGACGGGCTCGCCCTCCACGTAGGAGAAGCTCACGTGGCGGTACTCGACGGCGCCCTCGGTGACCTCGAGCGGGCGCGCGTCGGGGGCGTCCTGGATGTCGGGCTGGGTGTCGAGTACCTCGACGAAGCGCGCGAAGCCCGCCACGGCCTTCTGGAAGGTCTCGGTGAAGTTCAGGATGTTGGTGATCGGGTTGGTGAAGAGCGAGACGTAGAGCGCGAAGGTCGCGAGGTCCGCGGCCTCCATCTGCCCGCGGGCGATCAGCCAGCCGCCGAAGACCACGATGGCGACGTTCAGGAAGCCCATCATGACGGCGATGGCGGCCTGGTAGACGCCCATGGCGTGGTACATCCTCGTCTTGGAGGCGAGGTAGGCGTCGTTGGACGCGCGGAACTTGGAGCGCTCCAGGTCCTCGGCGGCGAAGCTCTTGACCACGCGCACGCCCTCGAGCGAGTCCTCCAGGCGCGAGTTGACGCCGGAGATGCGCACGCGGTTCTCGGAGTAGACCTCGCGCATGCGCACGTTGGCCACCACGTCCAGGGCGACCAGGGCGACGAGGACCACGGCGAGCACCAGCGTGAGGGGCACGTTGATGGTTCCCAGGATCACGAAGGAGCCCACGATCTCCACGACGCCGATCAGCAGGAACTCCGGGCCGTGGTGGGCGGTCTCGGAGATGTCGAACAGGTCGCTCACCAGGCGGCTCACGAGGTCGCCGCTCTTGTTGCGGTCGAAGTAGGAGAAGCTCATGCGCTCGTAGGCGTCGAAGAGGTCCTCGCGCATGCGGCTCTCCATGCGCGCGCCCATCACGTGGCCCCAGAAGACCACGAAGTAGCGGCTCGCGAAGCGCACGAGGTACATCGCGACCAGCCCCACGAGCAGGTAGCCGAGGGCGCCGAGGATGGCGTCGGGCCCCTCCGTGAAGACGCCCCTCGTCAGGGTGCGCAGGATCTGCGGGAAGGCGAGGTCGATCCCCGCCACCAGCACCGCGCAGACGATGTCGCCCACGAACAGGTGCATCTGCCCCTCGTAGTAGCCGAGGAAGGTGCGCAGCAGCCCGCGCCCCCTCCTTCTCCCCCTGGTCCCGGCCTTGCTCCCAGCCATGTGCCCGCCTTTCGGGCGCCCTCCCCGGTCCTCGGCCAGCCGCGCGCGTTGCGCCGGCCGCCCGCGCGCCCTGCGTCCGGGTGCCAGCCGCGTGCCAGGGCGGCCGGCGGCCTTCCGCGCCCGCCGGGGAGCGATACGCCATCCGATGACTCTCATTTTTCGTTTCCCATGGCAGGGTACTACAAAGTCGCGCGGAGCTAACCGGGAGGGCGCCCCTCGTGGACGTTTCGCGCACGCCGCGCACGGGGCGGGAGGGACCGCGCGCCAGAGTCCGGCGCCTGGGCGAGAAGGACCTCGCGCCAGGGCGGGCGGCGCGCGGCGGCGATGCCCCCTAGCCCCCGACGGCGTCGAGGCCGCCCGGGACCGCAGACGCGTCCATGGCGCCGCCCGAGCCCTCCGGGCTCTCCGACACCTCGACCCAGAGGCGGTGCGGCAGGCAGACGACCTGCTCCCCCACCTCGGAGACCCGGCCCTGGCCCACGCAGTCGTGGCCCCTGCAGTCGGCGTCGGCGACGCGCACGGTCCCGCCCTCCACCACGACAACGTTGTAGCCGAGGGAGGTCTCCACCCGCAGCTCCTGGTCCTCGGCGAGGTCGAGGGCGTAGACGTCGCCGTCCGCGTCGTGCACGACGGCCCAGCGCCCCCGGGCCCGCGGCGCGGCGAGCCGGCTCGCCGCGATCGCGGCCGCGACGAGGAGGGCGACCACGACCGCGGCTACCACGTGGCGGCGGCCGCGGCGGGGCGCGCCGCCCGGCGCGGTGCCGGGCGCTGTGCCGGGCGCGGTGCCGGGCGCGGTGCCGTCCGCGGTGCCGCTCGCGGCAGCCGCCCCGCCGTCGGAGCGCCCGCGCCGCTCCCGCACGTCCCTCGCGTCGAGCGCCATCTCGCCTCCTCCCCTACAGGACCACGAAGCCGGAGCCCGGCGTGGTCGTGACGGTGCCGTCCGCGCCCTCGAGCAGGGCGCCCTCGATCGCGGGCTCCGCCTCCGCGAGCGAGAGCGCGGCGTCGCGGCCGAGCAGGAACAGGATGGTGGCGTACGCGTCGCCGTCGACGGAGCGCTCGGAGAGGATCGACGAGCTCACGAGGTCGCTCTGGGCGGGCATGCCCGTCCTCGGGTCCAGGATGTGCCAGTAGGCGACGCCGTCCTTCTCGAACCTGCGCTCGTAGAGTCCGGAGGTCACGACGGAGCGCCCTGAGCACTCGACGTAGGCGCTGACCTCCTGCGAGGAGGAGCCGGAGCCGTCGCCCGAGCCGGAGCCGTCGCCAGAGCCGGAGCCGGCGGCCGAGCCGTCACCGGAGCGGGCGTTGGGGTCGCGGACGCCGACCCTCCAGGCCTCCCCGGAGGGCTTGGAGCCCAGGGCGTAGACGTTGCCCCCCAGGTTCAGGATCCCGCTCGTGACGCCGTGCTCCGAGAGGAGCGAGTCGAGGTCGTCGGCGATGTAGCCCTTCGCGATGCCTCCCAGGTCGACCATGGCCTCGGGGTCGGCGAGGCGCACCTTGCGCCCGCTCACGGAGACGCCCTGCCAGCCCACGTGGGAGACGGCGGCCTCGATGGCGGCGTCCTCGGGGCGCACCCCCTCGTCGAAGTCCCACAGCAGCGAGACCGAGCCGATGGTGACGTCGAAGAGGCCGCCGGAGGCCTCCGAGTACGCGAGGGAGCGCTCGATGACGTCGGCCGTCTCCTGGGCGACCTCGACCTCCTGGCCCCCCGCGTGGTTTATCCGCCAGACGTCGGTGCCCTCGGTCCTGGCGTCGAGGATCCCCTCGAAGTAGGAGCACCTGTCCCGGGCGAGGTCGAGCATCGCCTGCGTGCAGTAGGCGCGCAGGTCGACGATGGTGTCGAACGCGAAGAAGGTGGACTGGGACATCCCCCGGGCGGGGCCGGCGGCGGCCGAGCAGCCGGCGAGCGCGGCGGACGCTCCGGCTACGGCGAGCGAGCAGCACGCCCCGGCGCCGAGGCGCAGGAGGCCGCGGCGCGTGAGGCAGCCGCGTCCGCGCCCGCTCACCCGCGCCCCCCGGCGCGGGCGACGATCTCGCGCGCCTCCCGGGGCGACCAGCCGTTGCACGCCCAGCTCGGCATGCCGTCGACGACCTGGCAGACGAGCCACTCCACGGCGTCGAAGCTCCTCTCGTCCGGGCAGGCCCCGCGGTCGAAGAGCTCCCAGACGATCTCGTCCACGCCCATGCCCACGTGCAGGCACTCCTGGACGAAGCCGAGGACGTCGTTGGCGTAGGTGTAGTCGTCCTCGCCGTCCGGGACGTGGGCGTCGAGGTAGCGCGTGAGCGCGCGCATGGGCGGCTGGTCGAGCGACCAGCCGAAGTAGTCCGTCAGGTGGTCGAAGAGGTCGTCGGGCACCGGGCGCGGCGGCAGCGCGCTCCTGCGCTCCAGGAGCGAGCGGAGGCCCGGACCCAGCTCGCGGCCGGGGTAGCCGTCGTCGCGCTCCGAGTCGTCCGGGTGCCACAGGCCCGTGAGCTCGCACCAGTTGTCCTTGGCCAACGTGTACTCCACGAGGTAGCAGCCGTCCGGCGCGTCCACGACCTCGTAGTTCACGGCGTCCGGGACGGCGCGCCAGCGTGCGAGCAGCTCGTTGGAGACCTGGCTCGCCTCGTGCGGGCGGGGCCCCTCGATCCCGTTGCGGGCGAAGTAGGCGACGCACTCGCGCGAGACCTCCGCGAGGCGCGCCACGCCGCGCAGGCGCAGGAGCTCCTCGGCGAACTCGACCGGCTGGACGGAGACGGCGCGCTCGGGCGCCGCCGCGTGCGCGCCGAGCGGCGAGGCCGGCGCGTGCAGGCCCAGGCGGTGCAGGCGGCAGGCCCGCTCGCGCGCCCGGCCCGCGAGGCCGGCGAGGGCGCCCCTGTGCTGGCCGGCGGGCATGCCCCTGACGCCCGCCAGCACGGGCTCGCTCGGGCGGGGCAGGTCGGGCGGGGCCGCGGGCACGCCCGCGACGGCCGCCTGGGCGCACGACGCGGCGGCGCGGGACCTCAGCTGCTCCGCGTGGCCCCAGCTGCCGTAGCGCATCTCGCGGACGGCGCGCACGAAGGTGCGGGCGTCGCTCACGAGCCCGCCGGTCGCGCGACGGCGCGCGAGCTCCGCGCGCAGGAGGGCGCGCGTGTCGTCGCCGACGGCGATCCTGGGCTCCACGAGGACGCCGGCGTAGGTGATCTTGTCGCCGAAGGGGATCAGCGCCGTCCTCACGAAGGCGGGCTCCTTGCTCACGACCTCCCAGGGCTCCTCGTTGATGCCCGCCACCACGAAGCCCATGCCCTCGCCGAGCAGCACGCTCTGCCCCAGCCCGTCGCGGACGACCGAGAAGGTCCCGTAGAGGCCCTGGCCCCAGCGGCGCAGCTCCTGCACGTCGGCGGCGGGCAGGTCGGCAGGGTTCTCGCGCGCGAAGTCGTCGATGGTCGAGCGGTCCTCGTCCCAGACGTACTTCATGAGGCTGGCCTGGACCTCCGGGTCGGGCTCGAAGGCGCCCCCGGGGTAGAGCTCGTCGGTGAGGTCGAGCCGGATCGCGGCGAAGTCGTAGAGCGCCCACAGCAGCTCGACGAGCCGCTGGTACTGCTCCGTCGAGAGGATCATCGCCGCCTCCTTCGCCCTTTGCCGACCGCCCGGGTCCCTTGCGCCCGGCCCCCGCGCGGGGCCGTCGCCTTCGGCACATCATATACCGAGCGCCGGCCCCGCCCGCACCGGCGCGGCCGACGGACGGGGCGGGCGCAGACGGCCATGGCAGGAAGCCGACACGGCTTGCCCGCGAAGGCGAACAAGGCGAAAGGCACCCGCGATGCCCCCGATCAACCCCTTCGCGCCTTAATAGAGCAGGTCGCCCGCGGCGTGGTGCGCTTCGCCCTTCCCGAGTTCAGGGCCTACGTCCGGGAGGAGCTCGGCGACTAGGCGGCCCCGCCTTGCGACCCGACCCTACGCGACCTCCTCGAACTGCGACTGGTACAGCCGCGCGTAGAAGCCGCCCGCGGCGAGGAGCTCCTCGTGCGTGCCCTTCTCCACCACGTCGCCGTCGCGCAGCACCAGGATGGCGTCGGCGCTCCTGATGGTCGAGAGGCGGTGCGCGATCACGAAGCTCGTGCGGCCGGCCATGAGCTTGTCCATGGCGCGCTGGATGCGCCACTCGGTGCGCGTGTCCACGTTGGAGGTCGCCTCGTCCAGGATCAGGATCGGGCGGTTCGCCAGCACCGCGCGGGCGATGGTCAAGAGCTGGCGCTGCCCCTGGCTGACGTTGGTCGCGCCCTCGTCCAGCTCGAAGTCGTATCCGCCGGGCAGCGTCTCGATGAAGTGCTCGCAGTGCGCGTAGCGCGCGGCGGCCTCCACCTCCTCGTCGGTGGCGTCGAGCCGCCCGAAGCGGATGTTCTCGCGGATGGTGCCCTTGAAGAGCCACGCGTCCTGCAGGACCATCGAGAAGCTCTGGCGCAGGTCGGCGCGGGCGACGTCGCGCACGTCGTGTCCGTCGACGCGGAGCGCGCCCGCGTCCACGTCGTAGAAGCGCAGCAGGAGCTTCATGAGCGTGGTCTTGCCGGCGCCGGTGGGCCCCACGATGGCCACCGTGCGGCCGGGCTCCACGTTGGCCGAGAAGTCGTGGATGATCGTCTGCCCCGGCAGGTAGCCGAAGTAGACGTGGTCGAAGTCCACCGCGCCCGCGGCATGGCCGATGGTCTCGGCAGGCGCGCCCGTGGCGGGGTCGAGCGCCGCCGTCTCCTCCTCCTCGGGCGCCTCCAGGAACTCGAAGACGCGCTCGGCGCAGGCGGCCATCTGCTGCAGCACGTTGGACACGGTCGCCAGCTGCGTGATGGCTGCGTGAAGTTCTTGACGTACTGGATGAAGGACTGGATGTCGCCGGGCTGGATGGCGCCCGTGACGGCGAGGCCCGCGCCGACCACGACGACGCCCACGTAGCCCATGTTGCCCACGAGGTTCATGAGCGGCTGCATGAGGCCCGAGAGGAACTGGCTCCTCCACGCGCTCTCGAAGAGCCGGTCGTTCTCCTCCTCGAAGCGCTCGACGGCACGTCCGCCGCGGTCGAAGGCCTGGATCACCACCTGGCCCGAGAAGTCCTCCTCCACGCGCCCGTTAACGGCGCCGAGCTGCTCCTGCTGCTGACGGAAGTACCTCTGCGAGCGGCGGATGAGCACGCCCAGGACGAGCGCCGAGACCGGCAGCGTCACGAAGGTCACGCCCGCGAGCGGCAGGGAGATGGCGAGCATCATGACGGCGACGCCCACCACCTGCGTGGCCGAGGTCACGAGCTGGACGAGCCCCTGGTTGAGCGACTGGCTCAGGGTGTCCACGTCGTTGGTCATGCGCGAGAGCACGTCGCCCTTGGAGACGGACCTCCCGTCGAAGTACGAGAGGGGCACCTTCGAGATCTTGTCGGCTATCTCGCCGCGCATGCGGTAGACGACCCTCTGCGTGACGCCCGTCATGATCCAGCTCTGGAGGCCGGAGGCCGCGGCGCTCGCCAGGTAGACCACGAGGAGGGTCGCCAGGATCCGCCCGATGAGGCCGAAGTCGATGCCGCCCGCGCCGGCCGCCGCGGCCTGGACGCCACGGATGACCTCGGTGGTCGCGCTGCCCAGGACCTTGGGCCCCACCACCGAGAACACCACCGACGCCATGGCCAGGACCACCGCCGCAACGAGCCCCGCGCGATACGGCCCCATGTAGCGCATGAGCTTTCGGATGGTGCCCTTGAAGTCCTTGGCCTTCTCGCCCGGCGCCATGCGGCTGCCGGGCCCGTGCGGGCGCGCGCCCGCCTGGCGCGCCTGCCGCGCGCCCTGCTCCCTGAGCGACTCCCCCGCCATGCTACTCCCCCTCCACAAGGCCGAGCTCCTCGGCGCTGAGCTGGCTCTTCGCGATCTCCAGGTACTCCGGGCAGCTGCGCAGGAGCTCCTCGTGCGTTCCCTGCCCCACCACGCGGCCCTCGTCGAGCACGACGATCTGGTCGGCGCCCATGACGGTGGCGACGCGCTGCGCCACCACCAGGACCGCGGTGTCCGCCCGCTCGCGCGCCAGCGCCTGGCGCAGCCGCGCGTCCGTGGCGTAGTCGAGCGCCGAGAAGGAGTCGTCGAGCACCAGGACCTCGGGGTGCGCGGCGAGCGCGCGGGCTATGGCCAGGCGCTGGCGCTGCCCGCCGGACACGTTGGTCCCGCCCTGGGCGATCGCAGTACTGAGCCCGTCCCCCTTCTGGGCCACGAGCTCCGTGGCCTGCGCCACGTCGATGGCGTGGAGCAGGTCCTCCTCCGTCGCGTCGTCCGTGCCGAAGGCCACGTTGCTGGCGATGGTGCCCGAGAAGAGGAAGCCCTGCTGGGGCACGTAGCCCACGCGGGAGCGCAGGTCGGCGAGGGACATCTTGCGCGTGTCCACGCCGTCGAGCGTGATGGTGCCCGACGTGGGGTCGTAGAGGCGCGGCACCAGCTGCACGAGCGTCGACTTGCCCGAGCCCGTGGAGCCCACGATGGCCGTCACCCTGCCGGGCGCGGTGGAGAGGCTCACGTCGCTCACCACGTCGCCCTCGGCGTCCGGGTAGCGGAAGCCCACGTGGTCGAAGACCAGGCGCCCGCGCGGCGCGTCCGCTGCCGGCGAGACGGGGTCCGCGGGGTCGCTCACGGCCGGCGTGACGTCGAGCACCTCCTGCACGCGGCCGACGGAGACCTCGGCGCGCGGCAGGATGACGGCAACCATCGAGACAACAAGAAAGCTCATCACGATCATCATGGCGTAGCTGATGAAGGCCATCATGTCTCCCGCCTGCATGGCGCCGGCGGCCACCCCGTGCGAGCCGAACCACACGATGGCGACCGTGGCCACGTTCATCACGAGCATCATGAGGGGCATCATGAGGGTCATGGCGCGGTTCACGAAGAGCTGCGCGTCGCGGAGGTCGCCGGACGCCGCATCAAAGCGCTTGAGCTCGTGGCCCTGGCGGCCGAAGGCGCGGATGGTCATGATGCCGTCGAGCATCTCTCGCGCGAGGAGGTTCACGCGGTCTACCAGCGACTGCATGACCTTGAAGCGCGGCATGGTGAGCCAGAAGAGCACGGCCACGACGCCCAGGACCGCCAGCAGCGCCGCGCCCACGATCCAGGTGAGGCCGCCGCCCATGCCCATGACCTGCACCACGGCGACGACGCCCATGACCGGGGCGAACATCACCATGCGGAGCATGATCACGATCATGTTCTGGATCTGCTGCACGTCGTTGGTGCAGCGCGTGATGAGCGACGACTGCGAGAACCGGTTGACCTCCGCGGGCGAGAGGGACATCACCTTTGCGAAGACGTCGCGGCGCAGGTCGCGCGCCACGGCAGCCGCCACGCGGGACGCGACGAGCCCCGAGAGCACGGCCGCCACGAGCGAGCCCACGCAGAAGCCGAGCATCACGAGCGCCATGTGCCCAAGGTAGGCGGCGTCGCCCGCCTCCGCGCCCACGACGCCCACGTTCACGATGTCGGACATGTAGCGCGGCAGCGACAGCTCGCAGAGCGCCTGGACGAGAAGGAGCGCGACGACGGCCGCCACCTCGGCGGCGTGGGGGCGCAGGAGCCTCGCGAGCCTCATCGGCGCTCGCCTCCCCATGCCATCTCGTCGACGATCGCGCCCACGCGCCCGCAGATGCGCACGAGCTCGCGGGCGTCGTCCTCGCCGAGCCTCTCGAGCACGGAGGCGACCAGGCGGGTCCTCTTGGCGAAGCGAGCCTCGAGCTCGCGCTCGCCCGCCTCCGTGATGGTGACGACCACGCCGCGGCGGTCTCGCTCGCTCGGGCGCCGCCTGACGAGGCCGTGCCCCTCGAGCTGGTTGAGCGTCTGGGCGACGCGCGCGCTCGTGATGTGGCAGGCCTCGGCGATCGCCGCCGGCGCCATCCCCTCGGGGCTGTGGTGCAGCAGGTGCAGCACGTTGTTCTCGCCGCGCTTCCTGTCCGCCCCCTTGCAGTGCTGGCCGCTCCCGCGGATGCCGCGCGCGACCTCGATCAGGTCGTGGGCGAGCCCGTCCCAGTCCGCGGGCGCTGCGGCGCCCTCCTTCCGTGCCTCTCCCATCCGTCCCCCATTCGCTAATGGCCTTAGCCGTTGGGAGAGGCTATACCCGCGAGCGCGCGCTCGCTAGCACCGCCAGCAAAGCAGGCCCCGCCTACACGGGACCTCCACAAGCTAATACCATTAGCTAACTTCCGGCACCAGGGCCGGACGGTCGGCCACGGCGCCAGGGCAGGGCGGCCGGCCCCGAAGGGCGGTGCCGGCCTACGCCCGCCGCGCGCGCTCCCGGCGGGAGAGCGAGACGGTCGCCAGCACGAGGGCGAACGCCACGAGGGCGAGCAGCGCGCCGAAGAGGCCCAGGTAGGAGATGCCGGGGCCGGCGACGACCCTGCCACCCGCGAAGGTCCCCGCCGCGATGCCCACGTTGAACGAGAGCGGCTCGAGGGAGCTCGCCAGCGTGAACGCCTTGGGGTAGCGCCGGTGCGCCACGTCCATGAAGTTGGAGATGCTGGGGATGGAGGCGAGGTACATGAGCAGGGCGAGGAGCATGAGCAGGGCGACGGCGGGGCCCGTGCTGCCGCCGGCGAGGAAGAGGCCGAGCAGGACCGCCGCCTGCACGGGGAAGACGGCCGTCAGCGAGCGCAGCCCGAAGCGCCTGTCGAGCCAGCCGCTCAGGAAGTTGCTCGCCAGGGTGACGGCGCCGTAGGCGACGAGCGTCCGGCTCGCGTCCGCCGCGCCCATGCCCAGGACCTGCTCGAGGTAGGGCGTCACGTAGCCGTAGAGGGTGTAGACGGAGCCAACCCCGAAGACGAACACGGCCATGCCCGTGAGGATGCACGGCTCGGAGAGCAGCCGCAGCTGCTCCCCTGCGCTCGCCGGCTCGTCGGTCGCGCCGGAGCGCGGCATGAGGAGGGCGAGCAGGACGCAGGACACGACGCAGACCGCGAGCGTGCCGTACATGGCGACGTGCCAGCCCACCGTGCTGGCGAGCATCTTGCCCGCGCTCGTGGCCACGATGAGCGCCACCGAGTAGCTCGCGTACACGAGGGTGAGGACGCCGGAGGTGCGCTCCGCCCCCACGAGCTCGGGGATGAAGGTCACGCCGACGGCCAGGAGGGCGCCGGAGATGGACCCCAGGACGACGCGGGCGACGAGCAGCGCGGCGAAGCTCGTGGCGAACGCGGAGACCACGTTGCTGGCGAGGAACAGCGCCAGGTAGGCGAGCATGACGTGATAGCGCCTGAAGCGGCCGGTGGCCAGCGCCAGGGCCGGGGTCATGACGGCGTAGGGCAGCGCGAAGAGGCTGATCAGCTGGCCCGTCGTGGAGAGCGAGACCCCGAAGTCGCGCGAGAGCTCGCTCTCGATGCCGATGACGACGAACTCCGAGCACCCCAGGGCGAAGCCCATGAGCACCAGGACGGCGACGCAGAGCCTGCCCCGCGCCGCCGTGACGTCCGGCGTGCCCTGCGCGCTCCCGCCCTCAGCCACATGTCCTTCTCGTCCGCCTGCCGACCCTGCCATCGATGTACCTCCCCCGTCGCGCCACACCGACGCAGTAGCCTACCACGCGACGGTCCGGGGCGGGTCCGCGCGCGGAAGCCCCCGGATCGGCTCAGGCCGCGCCAGTGCGTCGGTGGGCACGCGGGAGGCGCGACGACGGGCGCGGCGGCTACCTGCCGAGGCAGCCGACGGGGATGACGTACACGCCGTCCGACCTCCGGTAGGAGCGCTCGCCGAGGCCGACCAGGACCGCCAGGAACTCCGGCTCGCGCGTGCGGGCGAGGGAGTTCCTCGCCAGCTTCTCGCGGATGCGCAGCAGGTTCTGGGCGGCCTCGTCCGCCTTGTTCTCGCCCAGCTTCACCTCGACCGCGCCCCACCTGCCGGACGCGTCCTCGATGATGGCGTCCGCCTCGAGCCCGTTGTCGTCGCGGTAGTAGTGCACGGGGTCCTGCGACGCCTCGGGGAGGGCGCGCGCGTAGACGGTGAGGTCGCGGATGCACAGGTTCTCGAAGACCAGGCCGAGCGTCTGCCAGTCCTCCTTGAGCGACCGCTCGTTCATCTGCAGGAGCGCGACCGCGAGGGACGGGTCGACCAGGTAGCGCTTGGGGCTTGTCCGGAACCGCTTGGGCGAGCGGGCGGGGGGCTCCCACCCGCGTACGGGCATCACGAGGTAGAGCGCCTCAAGGAGGGCGACGTAGTTGGAGACGGTCGCCGGCGAGACCGCGTCCGCCCCGACGGCCTCCCCGTACATGTCGCGCGCCATCGTCTTCCTGGTCGTCGCCTGGCCGAGGTTCCTGGCCAGGCTCCCAAGGAGCCGTCGCGCCGTGTCGGGGTTCCCGCCCCTGGCGGGCACGCTCTGCTCGACCGTCGCGTCCACGTAGTCCCGCGCGATCCGCAGGGCGCGGGACGGCCTGATGCCGACCGCCTCGGGCCAACCTCCCCTGCAGCACAGCGACACCAGCCGGTCGACGTCCATGTCGCAGGAGGCGTGCGCGAACCTCCCCTCGAAGAGGTCCGCCAGGGAGACCTCGCCCGTGGAGTCGCCGGACTCCTGCAGCGACATGGGGAGCATGCGTACCCTGCCGATCCGGCCCACCCCGCTGTGGTGAACCCTGTCCTTCGCGGGCGTCGACGAGCCGGTCAGGATCCAGAGGCCCTTCTCGCCTCCCGCGTCGTCGACCTCGTGGCGTACCACGTCCCAGACGGAGGGAGCGAGCTGCCACTCGTCGATCACGTGCGGGCGCTCCCCTGCGAGGACGGCCTTGGGGTCAGCGAGGGCCATGTCCAGGTTCTGGCCCTCGTCGAGGTAGATGATGCTCTTCGCATGGCGGCGCGCGGTCCACGTCTTGCCGCACCACTTGGCGCCGGCGATCTCTACCGCGCCGTAGGTCTCGAGGCACTCGTCGACCTCGTCGTCGACGATTCGAGGTAGGTATCCCGCAGGAACGACTGACATCGCCATCGACCTCCCAAGTCGCAGGTGGCTTCCCACGGCTGTCATTATCGGGCATACCGCGCGCCCCGTTGTCGGAATCCGCGATTCTCGTTGACAGATTCCGCGTTTCTTGTTATCAGAATCCGCGAGTTACGTTGTCAGTTTCCGCGTTTCTCGTTGTCGGATTCCGCAAGCCCTGCCGGCAGCCTCCGAGGCCGCGAGGCGCGGCGCCCGAATCAGGAGAGCTCCTCCAGGAAGCGGCGCATCTCGCGCTGGACGGCGTGCTCCTCGTTGGTACCCACGACCCGCCTCGCGATCTGCTTGAGCGCCGGGCGGGCGTTGCCCATCACATAGGGGTGCCCCACGAAGCGCAGCATCGCGTAGTCGTTCATGCTGTCCCCGAAGGCCACGACCTCCTGCGGGCCGATGCCCCAGTAGCGCATGACCTGCTCCAGGCCGGTGGCCTTGCTCACCTGCAGCGGCGTCACGTCGATCCAGGTGGAGCCGGAGGGCATGAAGGCGAAGCGGTCGCCTAGCTCGCACTCGAGGACGTAGACCATGTCCATGATGTCCTCGTGGCGGTCGTAGCACACGGCCGCCTTGATGATGCTCACGTCGGGCGAGGGCGGATCGAAGACGCGCTCGGCGTTGGGCAGGTCCTTGTCGAGCTCGCGCACGTAGCGCGACTGGTCGTCCAGGAGGAAGGTGCGCCGCTCGTCGTAGAGCACCAGGTGCAGGCAGTCGAAGGTCTGGCAGGCCCGGAAGAGCCGGAGCAGGTCCATGGTCGAGAAGACCTCGCGGTCGAGCAGCTCGCCGTCGGCGTACACCTGGCTGCCGAGCGCGGCCACGTAGTCCATCTGGTCCGCGACCGGCCTGAAGAACTCCCGCAGGGTGCGGTAGCGACGCCCGGAGCTCGCGACGAAGATGACGCCGTGCCGGCGCAGCTCCGAGACGAGCTCGAAGGTCTCCTCGGGCAGCTTGCCGCTGCCGTCCAGGAGCGTCCCGTCCATGTCCGCCGCGATCAGCCTGATCATCTCTTCCTTGCTCCCTCCTGCTGCCGCGCGCCAAGTCGCCACATGAGATACTCTACGGCAGGAACGGAGCCGCGAGGGGCGCGGCGCCGAACGGGGGCGCCCGGCCCGGCACCGGACGGACCCCGCGCCGGCGCTCCCCGCGGGCGGCGAGAGGGAGGATGGCCATGGCTGACGACTTCTACGACGACGAGGACCCCTACTTCCTGGTCTGCGACCGGCTCGACGCGGGCGAGGACCCGCGCCGCGTCTACGAGTGGGCCGCCGGCAGGCGCGGGCGCGCCAAGGGCGGGGTCCAGCGCGACCAGTGGGACGAGGCCCTCTCCTACATCAGCGCGGAGTACCCCGAGCTCGGCCTGGGGTAGGCGCGGCGCCCGGCGGCAGGGCCGCTCTGGGCGGCACGCGCACCGGACTGCGACGGCACAACGGGAGGACGGATGACAGGGAGGCACGAGATGGACATGGGCATGAAGCAGGGTGAGGAGCCGCGGAGGCTCCCGTTCGCATCCGACTACGAGAGGGGCGCGCTGCCGCAGGTCCTCGACCGGCTGCGGGAGACGAACCTCGAGCCCAACCCGGGCTACGGCGCGGACGCCCACAGCAGGCGCGCCCGCGACCTCATCCGCGCGGCGGCGGACGCCCCGGAGGCGGAGGTGAGCTTCCTCGCGGGCGGCACGCAGACGAACGCCGTCGTGATCGACGCCCTCCTCGCCCCGTGGCAGGGCGTCGTGGCGGCGGACTCGGGGCACGTGAGCGTGCACGAGGCCGGCGCGATCGAGGCCATGGGCCACAAGGTGATCGAGCTCCCGGGCACGGACAGCAAGCTCACGGCAGAGGCGGTGGACGCCGCCTGCGCCGAGTGGGAGAGCGACGAGAACCGCGAGCACATGGTGATGCCCGGCCTGGTCTACGTGTCGCAGCCCACCGAGTACGGCAGGCTCTACACGCTCGCGGAGCTCGAGGCCCTGCGCGCCACGTGCGACGGTCACGGCATCGGGCTCTACGTGGACGGCGCGCGGCTGGCCTACGCCCTGGCGGCGCCCGGCAACGACGTGGGCCTGGCCGACCTCGCGCGGCTCGCGGACGCGTTCTACGTGGGCGGGACCAAGTGCGGGACGCTGCTCGGCGAGGCGGTCGTCCTCCCCAGGCCCGGCACCTGCCCGCACCTCCTCACGCAGGTCAAGCGGCGCGGGGCCCTTCTCGCGAAGGGCTTCGTCGTGGGCGCCCAGTTCGAGGCGCTCTTCGAGGACGGACTCTACCAGCGGCTCGGCGCGCGGGCGGACGCGCAGGCAGCGCGCGTCGCCAGCGCCTTCGAGGAGGCGGGCTGCGAGCTGCTGGAGCCGCAGGAGACCAACCAGGTCATCGTGGCGCTCGCGCCCGCGCAGCTCGAGCGCCTCGAGGCCCGGGTGGAGTCGAGCTTCTGGAGCCGCCTGGCCGACGGGCGCACCGCCGTCAGGCTCGCGACGAGCTGGTCCTCGACGGACGAGGAGGTCGACGCCCTCGTCGACGTCATCCGCACGCTCGCGTAGGGGGCCCGCGGCGCGCCCGGCGCGCGGGGGCGGCGCCCGGCGTGCCGCCCGACGCCTGCCGGTCGGCACCCGGCCCCCCTACCCCAGGCGCACGAAGGCCTGGACGAGGGCGACCTCGCGCGTGGCGTCGCCCGCGTTCCGCACGCGGTACTCCCCCACGCTCGCGGGCACGACGAACGTCTCGCCGAAGTGCACCTCGAGCGGGTCGAAGGTGCCGTCCGGGCTCTCGACCACGACCGTGTCGCCCTCCACGAGGTTCAGCATGTTCACGCCGCCGAACGTGGGAATCGTCGCGCGCTCGCGGAACCAGTAGCGGCGCGTCTCGAGGAACTCGAGCTCGTCGAGGCCGGTCCTCTCCACCCTCACGCCAGGCTCCTGCGAGAGGTCCGCGTGCTCGGCCGCAGCCCAGTCGACGAGCCTGTGGTAGACGCACTCGGTGTCGCGCCCGGCCACGATGTTGGGTGCGCCGTGGCCGACGTTGATCGGCCTCGGCAGCCCGTCGAGCCCGACGCGGCCCCAGTCCCACAGCTTGAAGGTGAAGATGTAGGGCGTCGCGCTTATCTCCAGGATCACCGTCCCCGCGCCGCCGGCGTGCACGGTGCCGGCGGGGATGTGCACGTGGTCGTGCCTGCCCACGGGCACGCGGTTGACGTAGCGCTCGTCCGGGAACCTGAAGCCGCCGCGCTCTGCGCGCCTGAGGTCGGCCACCATCGCCTCCTTGCTCGCGCCCGTCCTGAGACCCAGGTACACGCAGGACTCGGGCGTGGCGTCGAGGATGTAGTAGCTCTCGTCCTGGGTGTAGGCCATGCCGAAGCGGTCCTGGATGTAGGCGGTCAGCGGGTGTACCTGCAGGCTGAGGTTGCCGCCGCCCATGGTGTCGAGGTAGTCGAAGCGGATCGGGAAGTCCACGCCGAAGCGCGCGTGCACCTCGGGGCCCAGCAGCGGCACGGGCTCGAGGGAGACCACGTCCTGCGCCGGCACCTCGACGAAGGTGCCCGAGAATTCCAGCGCGAGCGAATTCTCCTCCGGCACGCCGTCGAACGCCCAGCCGAAGTTGGGCGCGTCGGGGTCCAGTCCGAAGCGCTCCTGCATCCAGTGGCCGCCCCAGACGCTCGCGTCGAAGTAGGGCACCAGGCGGAAGGGCTGGGTCGCGACCTGCGCGAGGGCGGCGCGCCACGCCCCGCCGCTCACCATGCGCGGGTCGCCGTGGCGGTTGCAGTCCAGCAGCAGGTCGACGCGGCCGGCGACATCGCGCTTGACGCGGTCGGCGACGCGCCACTCGAAGAAGTAGCCGCGCTTGAACTTGCGCAGCGCGTCCTCGTGCGCGTTGTCCGCCTTCCAGTTGCAGGCGCCGGCGCGGTAGCGCAGCTGGATCTCCCAGCGGGTCAGGGACACGTAGACGAGAAGGTCCGGCGCTCCGGGCGCGGGCGCGGCTGCGGCACCGGGCGCGGGCGCGGCTGCGGCACCGGGCGCGGCTGCGGCACCGGGCGCGGGCGCGGCGTCATCGCACGCCGCGGCGTCGGGCCGCGACCCGCCGCGGGCCGCCACGTCGCACAGGTGCGTGGCGCCCATGCCGTACACGACCACCAGCCCCCGGGCCGCGCGAATCTTCTCGCCCGCCTCCGCGACCCTCTCCTCGTCGAAGAACTGCTCGATGCGGTAGTGCGACATGACGCCGAACACGCGGTCGTCGGTGATGCAGTCGGCGATGCGGCGCTGCACCTCGTCGGCCGGCTGAGAGTAGTCGTCGGAGAAGATCGCGAGGCTCGGGGCGAGCGGCTCGACGAGGCAGCGGCGCAGCTCCTCGAGGTCGGTGCCGGGGTAGCACTCGAGCGCGAGGACTACGGGGCCGGGCGCGGCGGCCGGGCGGGCGGCGGCGGGACGGGGCGCGGCGGCCGTGCGGGCGGCGGCGAGCTCCTCCCTGATGCGCGCGACGACAGCCGCGTAGCCGCGCTCGGGCACCTCGTCGGAGTGGATGCGGATGGTCGGATGGAGGTCGTAGCTGCTCATCTCTCGCCTTTCGCTTCGTGAGGTCGGCCCGGGAGGCCTCGTGGGTCGGGCGGTTGCACGCCCAACAAGCATACTTGCTGGCGAGCGCAGGCGGGCGGACGGGCGGCTGGCCATCGCCAGGAACCACGAGGATTCGATGCCGAGAGGCCGACCAGCTGAGAGGCGATTTGAAGCCCGCTTCGACCTCCCGATGGCCTTTGGTACCTATTCCGCGGAGCGTCGTGAGGGCGGCTGCCGATTGGTCGGGCTTGGTTCGAATAGCAAATTGATTTTCCGCAACAAAATTTCAAAATTTTGTTCTCAAACCATAATTTAATAGGTGGTCATAGTATGGTTTCAGGACAAAATTATCAAAAAATGTTGGATAAAAGGAATTTGTGCGGAGCTCAGGTCGAGGACCCCCTTGCCGGCTCCGTGGACTGGGAGGGTTGGCCGAGAGGCCGGGAGGCTGAAGGGGGCTGGGTGGCCTCGGGGAGGACCAAGCCGCCTCGGGGTTGGGCGCGGGCCCTCGAGCTCAGCGCCATCGAGAGGCAGGGCGCAGAACGGGAGCCGATTCGTATGCGTATCGTATGCGCGGAGCCACATTTCGAGTTAATGGGAGCCGGGCTCGACGCCAGGGGCGGCGAGGGCGAGAGAATGGGCAGTTCGTAGACCAACCGTAGACCAACATCCATCTCGGTGGTTCTGGAGGTGCCGATCTGGTGCCACGATCATGCGGAAAGGTTCAAAAACGAAAGCAGGCCACGGGCAAACGATGCCTGTGGCCTGCGCTTTTACGTGGAGCCAGCAATCGGACTCGAACCGATGACCCCCGCTTTACGAGAGCGGTGCTCTACCAACTGAGCTATGCTGGCAACTCCATGGCTGCATCGCAGCGAATAGAGATTATACGGGTAGCCACCATCCGGCGCAAGGGGCTTCGGAGCTTTTTTTCTGCGCCCGCGGAGCGGGCGCACACCTCTCGGCCCTTCGGCCCTTCCCTACGGCAACGGCTCGGCGTCCGGCGGCCTCGGGGCCCCGCGGCCCCGGATGACCCCGGCGCCCGGCCGGCGGCGCTACAGCATCCTCAGCACACCGCGCACCAGCTTCTGGAACTCCTCCTCCTTGCGGCCGGCCTCCTCGAGCACGCTCTCGTGCGAGGTGTCGCTCGCGCCGGAGTAGTTGGCCGCCAGCGTGAGCCCCAGCACGTTCATCCCCAGCGCGCGGGCCATGATGACCTCGTTCACCGTGGACATCCCCACGTAGGAGACGCCCAACCCCGCCAGCGCGCGGACCTCGGCCTCGGTCTCCAGGCACGGCCCCAGCACCCCGGCGTAGACGCCCTCGGCGACCTCGATGCCCTCCTCGTCCGCGACCGAGCGCGCGATCGTGCGCAGGTAGGGCGAGTATGCGTCGGTCATGTCCACGAACGGGTCGTCCACCCCGCGCACCTCGTCCCACTCGGCCAGCGGGTTGCGCCCGGTGAGGTTAATCTGGTCGCACAGGATGCCCAGCCCCGGCTCGGCGTTGCCGCGGATGGCGCCCGTCGCGCACGCGAAGATCACGTCGCGGCAGCCCAGGTGGTGCGCATGCCGCACGAGCGAGGTCACCTCCGCGGCGGAGTATCCCTGGTACAGGTGGATGCGCCCCGGGTAGACGACCACGGGCACGTCGTCGATGCTGCCGATCGTGGCCTCGAAGCTGTGGCCCGCCATCGGGCGCGCCTCCTCCGGGAAGCCCTCGATCTCGTGGTAGTCGACCCTGCGGACGGGGCGCACCAGCTTGGCGAGGTGCCCGAGGCCGGTCCCCAGCACGATCGCGACGGGATGCTCCACGGAAGGCTTGCAGCTCTCGACTACTTCCTCGCTCACCACGCAGATCCCCTCCTCCTCGAGCAGGCGGGCGAAGACGCCCTCCCCCTCGGTCAAAGTACCGGAATACGTACCATCGTAGATATGGTGCACCCCGCAGGACGGGCTCTTTGCCTTGAGTACGGCGAGCGGCGCCGGCCGCGCTCGCACCTCGGCGAGCGAGCGGCCGGCGCCCAGTCGGAACTCCTCCGTGACGTCCGTTCCGTCGGCGAGAAGGACCCGCCCCCCGCGCTGCTCCGCGGGCGGACGGGGCACCGGCAGGCCCGACGCGGCCTCCGGGCAGACGCCCACGACCTCCGCCTTTCTGGCGAGGTCGAGGACGGCGGCGCTCGGCTTGGACCTGCCGTCGTAGCGGCAGGCCACGCCGAGCAGGCACTTACTGACGATGACGCGCATCAGGTCACGCTCCGCAAGTCCTTGTCCACGGGTCACACCCCGCGGGTCCTTCTCCGCAGGTCCTTCTCCGCAGGTCCTTGTCCGCTAGGCCATGAGGGTGCCGAGCGAGATGGTCGCGTTGGAGAGCAGGCCGTTCACGTAGTTGGTCCACTGCGTGGTGGCCTCGGAGTTGGCGGAGCTGTAGTTGGAGTAGGCCACGTAGTAGGCCGCCTGCGCGGCGTCGTAGGTGGCGGAGTCGTTGGAGATGGTGTAGCTGGAGAGCGCCGCGTAGTAGGTGCCGTCGGTGCGGGCCCAGGTGTTGGCGTTGGAGTCCCACTCGTCGCCGACGAGGTTGATGATGTACTGCGCGTACTCGGCCGTCGGGGTGCTCTCCTGGCCGCTCGCGGGCGAGGACGGGGCGTCGGGGACGCTCGGCACGGTGACGGTGACGATCTGGTCGTGCAGCTTCTTCATGGTGGCGGAGGAGGTCATGAGGGACTTGACCTGGTCCTCGTCCATGCCGTAGGTGGAGGCGATGGTCGCGTAGTCGCTCGAGCCGATGGTGCTCTCCGCGTAGGAGGCGACCTCGTCGTCGCTCACCGTGACGCCGCGGTCGGCGGCGTCCTGCGCCACGATGTCGTTGCGGGCGATGGAGAGGACGTTGTCGACGGAGGGCACGTTGTAGGTGCCGTCGTCGTTCTTGGCGGCGTCGAGGCTCGTGGTCTCGAGGATGGCGTCGCGGGCGGTGATCTCGTGCTTCTCGCCCTTGTAGGTGTAGGTGCCGAGGACGGTGTCGAGCTGGCTCTCGGAGAGCGTGGTCTGGCCGGAGAGCGGCGCGGTGCCGTCGCCCAGGAAGCGATAGCCCACGAAGCCGCCGACGAGCCCGCCCACGATGAGGCAGACCACGGCGACGACGGCGATCCTGGCGCCCACGCCCTTGCCGCCGCGCCTCGAGGCGCGCTTGGGCGCGGCCTTCTCGGCCTTGCCGCCCTTGTCGGACTTCGCGCCCTTGTCGGCCTTGTCCTTCTTGGAGCCCTTGCCGGAGGCCTCGTCGGAGCCCGTGCCGGCACCCTGGTCGGACGTGGCCTCGGCCGCGTCCTCGGAGAGGCCGGCCTGGTCCTTGTCCTTGGAAGTGTCGTCCATGTGGTGATCCCCCTAACTTCAGGCCGCCCAGCAGGCGGCGTCGAAGCCGCCCTGCGCGACAGGGCGGCGTCCGCTATGGTACAGCGGCGCGACGTGGCGCCACGCGGCCCGCGGCAGGCCCTACGGCTTCTCCGCAGCCCCAAGCGTGGCTGAGAGCGCGGACCGGCGCCCCGCGGCCGGCCGCGACCTAGCGCTTGGAGGCCGCCTTGGCCTCGTCGATGATCTGGCGCGAGTAGGCCCTGATGTAGCCGGCCGACGAGCCCTTGTTGGCGTCGAAGTCGACGCGCGCCACCAGGGCGTCGCGCGCCTCGTCGGAGATGTCGCCCTTCACGAACTCGATGAGCGCCTGCAGCATGTCGCGGTACTCAGGGTCGCCGTGGAAGCACTGGATGGCCTCGTCGAGCAGCGGCCAGGCCTTGTCGGAGTGCTCCGGGGAGGTGGCGCCGACGCGCGCGATGAAGCGGAAGGCCGCCAGGCGCACGGGTGCCGAGTCCTCGTCGAACAGCGACGCCTCGGCGCCCTCGAAGGCGCCCAGGACCTTGGCCGGGTCGAGCTCGGCCAGGTCGGCGAGGGCGTCCAGGCACTCCCAGCGCGTCTGCGCCTCGGGGCGGAAGAGCGCCTCCTCGAGGGCGTCCGCGTGGTCGATAAGGACGTCCGGCGCGTACTTCGCCATGATCGCCAGCTGGTGCGAGGCCTCCTGGCGACGGCGGCGGTTCGCGCTGCCGAGCTGGTCGAGGAGGGCGTCGCGGGACTCCTCGGGGCTTGCGCTGCGTCTGATGTCTTCTGCCATGTGTCCTTATCCCCTTCTGTCACTGCCCTGCCCGGGGCGCCTGACGGCGCCGCCCGGGCGATCGTTCTGCTTGGTGGCGACCGCAACTCGGCTGCGGCCCCGGCGCGGCTGCGGCCCCGGTGCGGCTGCGACCGCGGTGCGGGGCACCCGAGCCGCGCCCCTGCGCGGGCCCTACTCGCTGAAGCCGTCGACGGCGATGGTCCCGCTCTTCGGGTCCTGGTGGATCTCGATGAGGCCCAGCTTGGAGGCCTCCCTCAGGAGGTTGCTGAAGGAGCGGTACCCATAGGTGCGCTCGGAGAACTGCGGCTTCTTGCGGCGCATCGTGTCCTTGATGCGCGACGCCACCACGGCCCCGTCCGCCTCGCGCTCGAGCGCGTCGACGGTCTCGAAGAGCAGCTCGTAGCAGGGGTACTTCTCCTTGGGCACCTTGCCCTCGAAGCTCGGGATCCCGGCGGTGCTCACGATGTCCTCGTAGAAGATGAACTCGTCGCAGACCTCGGCCAGCAGCGTGCTCGTGGACTCCTTCATGCCGACGCCGATCACCGTCTTGCCGAACTCCTTGAGCTTGGAGACGAGCGGCGAGAAGTCCGAGTCGCCCGAGAGGATCGCGAAGGTGTCGATGTGGTCCTTGGTGAGGCACATCTCCACCGCGTCGACCGACAGGCGGATGTCCGCGGAGTTCTTGCCCGTGTAGGCGCGGTCCGGGATCTCTATCAGCTCGATGCCCAGCTCGTGCATGGGCGTGACCGCGTTCTCGAAGCGCTGCCAGTCGCAGTAGGCGCGCTTGGCGACGATGCGGCCCTTGTCGACGAGCCGCTCCAGGATGCGCTTGACGTCGGGCAGGGGGCCCGGCTCCTGGTGGCCGTTGCGCTTGCGCTTTCCGGTCCCCAGCGCGAGGTTCTCGTAGTCGATGAACACCGCGATGGAGCTCTGGGTTGTTTCGTTACTCATTTTCTTGCGTGATTCCCTTCGTTTCGTGCGCGCGCGGGCGGGCGCGGGCGGCGCCTCGGTCAGGCGCGCGCCTCCGCCCGGGCGCTACGCGCCGCCGTGGGGCCTGAAGTACCCCACGCCGTGGTAGTACTTGGGCTCGGCGTCCGAGCCCGCGCCGGCGCTCCCGCCGGCCGCGCGGCCGCCCTTGGCACCGGCGCCGTCCGCGCCCGCAGCGTCCGCCGCGGCGTCGGCGGCGTCGAACGCGTCGCCCTCCGCGTACTCGTCCTCGTCGAGCAGCGACCAGTCGAGGCCCGCCTTGGCCGTCTCCTCCTGGCTCTCGTAGAGCAGCGAGACGGCCTGGGTGCCCAGGCGCTTGCCGCCCACGCGGCACAGGACGTCGTAGAGGTCGAAGGCGTTCTGCGTGCCGGGCAGCGTGAGGTCGAGGTCGTCCGCCTCGGCGAGGGCGAGCCCCACGTCCTTGCGCATGTGCTCGGAGAGGAAGCCCGGCCTGAAGTCGCCGTCGATCGACTTGGGCGCCAGGCGCTGGAGCGCCACGGAGTTGCCCATGCCGTGCATGATGAAGTCGACGACCTTGCGCTGGTCGAGCCCCGCCTGCTTGGCGAGCGAGATCGCCTCGGCGTAGCCCACCATGCAGGACGCGAGCGAGACCTGGTTGCAGAGCTTGGCCACCTGGCCGGCGCCCGGCTCGTCGAAGTAGTAGACGTTGTCCGAGAAGGTCTCGAGCACCGGCAGGAGCGGCGCGACCTCCTCCTCGCGCGCGCCGAGCATGAGCGTCAGCGTGCCGGCCCTGGCCCCCGACTCGCCACCCGTCACCGGGCAGTCGACGGCATGCTTGTCCATGACCTCCGCCGCGTCGTGGATGTCGCGCGCGAGCTGCGGCGAGGAGGTGGTGAGGTCCACCATCCAGGAGCCCTTGCGCATGGTGCGGATGAGCCCCTCGGTCGTGAGGTAGACGTCCTCGACGTCGTCGGGGTAGCCGAGCATCGTGAGGACCACGTCCGCGTCGCACGCGACCTCCGCCGGGCTCCCCGCCCAGATGGCGCCGCGGGCGAGAAGGTCCTCGGCCTTCTCCTTGCTGCGGTTGTAGACCGTGAGCTCGTAGCCGGCGTCCAGAATGTGGCCGGCGATCGGGGCACCCATGATGCCCGTCCCTATGAACGCGACCTTGCGAATCATCCCTCGTCCCACCTCGCTCGCTCCCGCCGCGCACGCGCGGCGTCCCTCGCCGTGCCGACCCCGGCACGCCCTCGCCCGCGCACGCGCGGCGTCCCTCGCCGTGCCGACCCCGGCACGCCCTCGCCCGCGCCCGAGCGGCGCCGGCCCTTCTCCATGAGTCCGCCGCACGCGGCGGCTGGCGCCACGCGCGGCGACAGGCCCTCTCCCCTGCGCTACCTCGAGCTGCGCACCTTGCGCGCGATTCGGTCAGTGAGCGAGACCTTCTCGCGCCGGTCGGTCCCCCAGAAGACCAGGGCGACCATGCCGGGCCCCACGTGCGAGCCCAGGATCGGCGACACCTGGCTGCGGATGACCGTCACGTCCTCGCAGCCCTTCTCCTTGCGGACCTCCTTCTCGAGCCAGTCCGCGTCCTTCTCGGCGTCGGTCGAGACGATCGCGAGGGGCAGCGAGGTGTCGTAGGAGTAGTTGTCGCGGAAGTCCTGCAGAATCGCGCGCAGCGCCTTCTTGCGGCCGCGGCACATGCCGCGCAGCGTGAGGGCGCCGTTGGTGTCGTAGGAGAGCTCCGGCTTGATGTCCAGCTTGCTGCCCACGTTGGCCGCGGCCGGCGGGATGCGGCCGCCCGCCTTGAGCGCGTTGAAGTTGTCCAGCGTGAAGTAGCCGTGGATGAAGTAGCGCGCGTCGCGGGCCCACTCGTAGACCTCGCGCGCGGTGAGGCCGCTCGTGGCCTGGCGCACCACCTCGATCGCGAGCAGCTCGCCGGCCGCGGAGTCGCAGCGGTTGTCCAGGACGTAGAGCTCGTAGTCCGGGTACTTCTCGCGGACCATGTCCGCCGCCTGGCGCGCCGAGTCGATCGAGGAGGACAGGCCGGCGGGCAGGCTCATGTAGATCGCCGGCTGCCCAGAGAGCGCCGCGCGCTCGAACACCTCGTAGTAGTGGCCGGGCGTGACCGCCTGCGTCTTGAAGTGGACGTCGGGGTGCTTGCGCATGTACTCGTAGAACTCGTGGGGGTCC
This sequence comes from Olsenella sp., assembly GCA_036454645.1. Taxonomy (GTDB): domain Bacteria; phylum Actinomycetota; class Coriobacteriia; order Coriobacteriales; family Atopobiaceae; genus Olsenella_K. Next base: position 63,832 of record JAZHSQ010000007.1, read on the forward strand.
CTGGTCTGCCAGAGGTCGTCCTCGTGCTCGCCGTCCTGGTCCACGTAGTGGAACGGGATGACCTCCACGCCGAGCTGGCGGGCGACCTCGGGCGAGTAGTCCGCCGTCGAGTCCACGATGATGTGGCACGAGGCCTTCTGGTGGTAAGCCTTGCCGACCCGTATGACGTCGGCGGGAGCCGCCTTGGTGGCGGCTC
>JAZHSQ010000008.1:0-63384 GCA_036454645.1 Olsenella sp.
GGCGGGGCGGGCGGGACCCGCCGGCACGACCTGGATGTCGCGATAAGGGGATCGGGCCCTCAGAGGGGCTCTCAGCGCCTCGCCCGAATCGGCGCCGGATCCGCTGCGCCCGACCCCGGGGCGCCCGAGACGGCTTGCGGGCCGCCCGTGGCCCGGGGCGCCGCCTGAGCCGCGCTGCTCGTGGCCCGCGCCGCCTGATCCGCGCCGCCCGCTACCTGCGCGGAGTCGCCGCGAGCTGCGCGTTCGCGCGCTCGTCGTCGCCGGACTCGACGGCGGCCAGCGAGCGGTAGAGCCACTCGGCCTCGTCGGGCGTGACGCCGCCGGCGTCGGCGGTGGCGGAGAAGCCGAGAAGGGCCTCGAGCAGCTGGCTGCCGGCGGGGGAGAGGGCCGTGACGTCGGTGTCGGCGTGCGGCTCGACGCCGCGGTGGTCGGCGACGTGATCCGGCTCGACTACTTCGAGTAGGATTTCGGCACGACGGGAGGGCCGCGCATTCCCGGACCACGCGGGCGAGGCTCCTGATGGGAGCATGGGGAACGCGATTTCGGATTGGACTTGTCATGGCATGCAATGAAGTGGACAAGGTGACGTCGCTCCACGACGTGGCGAGGGAGTGCCCGTTCTGCGGCGGGAGGAAGATCTACCTTGTGGAGACCAAGGCCGAGGGCAGGGCGACGCGCTACGGCGTCATGTGCGCGAGCTGCCCGGCAAGCATGGAGTCACCCCTGTTCAGGCACCCGTTGGAGGCCATCGACGCCTGGAACGGCGGCGAGCGGGGCAGGTACTGCGACCGCAAGGACGTGGACTAGCGCGATTTCGTTGAAGGGCGGGACGTTCTTGTCCCCTCGCATGGCTTTTCAGGTGGCGCAGTTCGTCGATCTCGGATTGGATTAGGTATGGAAACGCACAGGGACGAGTACAGGCTCACCAGGATCCACGACGTCGCGAGGGAGTGCCCGTTCTGCGGGGGCACCACGATATGCCTCATCGAGAGGGACGCCGTCGGAGGAGGCAAGCGCTACGGCGTGATCTGCGCAGACTGCATGGCTACCATCGAGACGGGAACGGCCACGACCCCGTGGGAGGCCATCGACGCCTGGAACGGCGGCGAGCAGGGCAGGTACTGCGACCGCAGGCACGAGTAGCTATTTCGGGAGATCTCTGCTACCTCACCGGATACCATGCGCCGAAGTCGAAGGGCGGGACGTTCTCGTCCCCTCGTACGGCTCGTCACCCACGGCGGCATCCTGCCCCTCGACCCGTCGGTGGGGGCGATCGAAAAAAGTCGGAGCGACCTCAAGGCTCGGATCTGGGCCTAGGCCCTTCCCAGCGTTCAGTCGCTCTAGTGACCGGGCGGCCTCGGGGCCATGCCGGCCGAGGCCGCCGTGGGGCCGGCTCCGTGTCTGCCTAAACGGCACAAAACTTGAGATTAAGGGCTCTCGCGACGACTTTTGTGCCGTTTAGGAGGGCCTAAACGGCATAAAGCGTGCGGCCAAGCGAGCTTGAAGTCGGCTTAGTGCCGTTTAAGATTCCATGGCTCGCGCGGCGGCGCGGGAGACTGTGCCCCGTTGGGAGGGCGGTGCGAAGCTGCGCCGCCCTCCAGCTCGTCCGGAATGCCTGCGGTGCTATGGTTGTCGCGAGCCGAAAGCGCCCGCCTGTGGGGCGACCCTTCGGCTCGTCTGCGCACCGGACGCGGTACCGGGCCGGTGCCCGGCGTCGCAGCCGGTGGCCGGCGCCGCAGCCGGCGGCCCGGCGTCGCCGCGACCGCCGCGCCGCCGTGACCTCGTGACGGGAGGCTCTCGCATGGACGACAGGGCGTCGGACGGGGCGCCAGGCAGGGTGTCGCGAGGGAGGATGGCGCTCTTCGTCGCCCTCGCGTTTGGCCTCGACTGGGCGTGCTGGGCCTGGGCGGGCGCGCAGACGGGATGGAGCGTGGCCGAGGGGTCCGCCCCGTGGCCGCTCGTCCTGCCGCTCTCCATGTTCGGCCCGCTCGTTGCCGCGCTCGTTGTGAGGGCACTTCCCGGCACCGACGTGCCCCGGGGCTGGCGTCCGCACCTCAGAGGAGGCCTCCGCTGGTACGCGGTGGCGCTTCTCGCCCCGACCGCCCTCACGTTGCTCGGCGCCCTCGCATACTTCGTGCTCGTGCCGGGCTCCTTCGACCCCGCGGCAACCTCCTATGCCCAGGCCGCCGCGACGCAGCTGGGCGTCGACGCCGCGCAGGTTCCCATGCTGCTGGTGGTCCAGTTCGCGTCGGCGGCCCTTCTCGCGCCGTTCCTCAACGCCCTCTTCGCCATCGGCGAGGAGGCCGGCTGGCGCGGCTTCCTGTACCCGGCGCTCGCCAGCCGCCTGCCCCGACCTGCGGCGATGCTCGTGACCGGGGCGACCTGGGGCGCGTGGCACGCCCCGCTCATCGCCATGGGATACAACTACGGGACTTCGTACCTGGGGTTCCCCGTGCTGGGCGTCCTCGCGATGACGCTGTTCTGCATGGGGTTTGGCACCCTGCTCTGCCTGCTGAGGGACGCCACCCGGAGCGTGTGGCCCTGCGCGCTCGCGCACGGCGCCCTCAACGCCGTGGCGGGGCTGCCCTTGTGGCTCTCGACCGGCGGCGTCGGAATCCTCGGGCCCACACCGCTGGGGCTCGTCGGCTGCGTCCCGACCCTGCTGCTGTGCGCCTGGATCGTCACCCGCGGGCGCGGGCGCGCGAGGAGCGCGGGGGAGTAGGGCCTGCGAGAAGGTAGCCCCGATGGGGCCAAGCCGCGCTGGCCTGGAGCCAAGCCGCGCAGCCGTGGGCCAAGCCGCGCCGGCCTGGGCCATAGCACTGACCTAGCCCATGTTCGAACATTTATCATGCCGTTACGGCAGCGAAACAAAAAATGGATGATATCCTGATATCATCTTAAGAACTTATTCAGACAACCAAGTTTGGAGGATTGCATGGACGAGCAGACCGCTATCAAGCCCACGGACGCGAAGACTATCGACAAGAACGTCTTCACCTGGGTGTTCTGCTTCCTTCTCGGTGGGCTGGGCGTCGACCGCTTCGTCCGCCGCCAGATCGGCCTCGGGATCCTGAAGCTCGTGACCTGCGGCGGCTGCGGCGTGTGGTCGCTCGTCGACTGGATCATCGCGATGACGAAGGCGTATGGCAACTCGTACAAGGACGAGCACGACTTCGCCTTCGTCGACGGCAAGTACACGAAGTAGGACGCCCGCGCCCGGCCCGGCGCCCGGCTGCGGCCCGGCGGGCACCAAAAGCCGTAATCTAGCGCCGGCCTTCCCAGGGGAGGCCGGCGCTACTCATGAAGCGCCTGGGCGAGAAGGACGCGCGCCCCGGGCGAGACGCAGGCCCCGGGCGAGACGCGCGCCCGCGCTACCTGTCCCAGCCGTCGCACCAGCTCTCGTTGTTGGCGCGGCGCGAGGCGTCTTCGCGCGCCTGGGCCCTTTCACGGTCCATCCTTTCCTGGTTCAGGAGGTAGTTCATCTGGAACTCGTCCGAGGTGGGATCCACCCAGACGTTGGAGCCGGAGCGCTTGCGCTTCTTCTTGCCGAAGAAGAGACCCATGATGACCTCCCACACGTGGTGTAGCCTTCCTGAAAAGATACCATGCTTCTTAGGGGGCGCCTCCGCCGGGCGGCGCCGTCGGCCAACGGCTGCACGACCCGCGCGCCCCGCGTCAGGTCCGATCCGAGGGAGTGGTGCAACCATGGCTAACGCGTCGTCCCCGACCCAGGCGGTCGTCCTCGCGAGCTACGGCACGACGCGCGACGACGCCCGCGCGACGTGCCTGGACCCCGTGTCCGACGCGCTCGAGCAGGCGTTTCCAGGCTGGCTCGTCACGCGCGCCTACACCAGCCGCAAGGTTCGCCGCGCCCTGGACGCCCGCGGCGAGCACGTCGCCAGCGTGACCGAGGCGCTGCACGTCCTTCTCGCGCTGGGCGTGCGCCGCGTGGTGGTGCAGTCCGGGCACGTCGTGCCCGGCGCCTCCTTCGACGAGGTCGGCGCCGCGCTGGGCAAGTGCGGCCGGCTCTTCGACGAGGCCGCCGTCGGCAGCCCGCTGCTCTCCGACGGCTCCGACGCGTTCTGCCTGGCAGAGGCCGTGTGCGAGCGCTACCCCCGCGAGGCGGGCGTGGCGCTCGTGCTCGTGGGGCACGGCGGGGGCGAGAAGGGCGACGGGCTGTTCGCGCAGGTGGAGCGCGCCGCCCACGCCCTGGGCCGCACCGACGTGCTCGTCGGGACGCTCCACGGCGAGGCGGGACGCGCACGGGTGCTCGAGGAGCTCGGCTCCGGCGCGGCGGGCGACGCGCGGCTCGTGCGCCTCGCGCCGCTCATGATGTGCGCCGGCGCGCACGCGCACCGCGACATGGCCGGCCCCGACCCCGCGAGCTGGGAGTCCTCGCTCGCGGCTGCCGGCTTCGAGGTGGAGCCGCTGCAGGTGGGTCTCGGCGAGCTGCCGGCCGTGCGCGAGCTCGTCGTGCGCCACGCACGCGAGGCCGCGAGCGGGATGCCCGCCGCGCCAACCGAGCCCGGCGCGTCCGCGTAGCCCGCCGCGCCAACCGAGCCCGGCGCGTCCGCGTAGCCCGCGGGCGCCTCCGGCCTCGCACCCGGCGAGGGCGTGTGGCCCGCGGTCCTTCTCCGCGCGCGGACGCCGACTCATGGTACCCTTTCGCCGATGCGTGCAAAGGAAGGGTAGGTTCATGCCAGACAGCCGCGAGTCCGTCTTCCGCGCCGCCATGGGCAGGCGCGAGTTCGTCTCACTTGCCGTGGCGGGCGCCTGCGGGGCGCTCCTGGCGGGCTGCTCGCAGTCCGCGCAGGGCTCCGCCGACGCCGCCGGCGGTGCGTCCGGCTCCGACGCCGCTGCCACCGGCTCCGGCGCGACCGGCTCCGGCGCGACCGGCTCCGGCGACGCCCAGGCCTACGACGCCTCGGTCGTGGTCGCGCTCTCGAGGTCGGTCGCGGACATGTGGCTGTGCGCTGGCGGCACACTCGCCGGCGCGACAGACGACGCCATCTCCGACCTGGGCCTCTCCGACGCCACCAGCGTGGGCACGATCTTCAAGCCCAGCAAGGAGGCGATCGTCGGCCTCGGCCCGACCCTCGTGCTGCTGAGCGAGGACGTGGCGGTGCAGAAGCAGCTCGCCGAAGAGCTGCGCGCGGCCGGCGTGGGCGTCATCGACGAGACGATCGACTCCTTCGAGGACTACGAGTCGGCCGAGCGCACGCTGTGCGACATCACCGGCCGCGACGACCTGTACGACGAGAACGTCACGCAGGTCGCCGCCCACGTCGAGCAGGTGCGCGCGAGCGTCCAGGCGGGCGACGCCTCGCGCGAGGACCGCACCTACCTGGCGCTCCGCGTCTCGGCCACCAAGAACAAGGCCCTGAAGCGCGACAACTTCGCGTGCGAGATCTTCGACGACATGGCGCTCGCCAACGTCGCCGACGACGACTCCGCCCTGGACGAGCTCTCGCTCGAGGCCATCGTCGACGCCGACCCCAGCTACGTGTTCGTCATCACGCAGGGCGACGAGGGCCAGGCCGAGCAGGCCTACCAGGACGCCTTCGCGAGCCAGGCGGTCTGGCAGGACCTCACCGCCGTGCGGGAGGGCCGCGTGCACCGGATGCCCACCGACCTGTTCCACTACAAGCCCAACGAGCGCTGGGGAGAGGCCTACGACTACGCCTACCAGCTCGTCTATGGATAAGGACCGCGGCCTCGAGGCTGCGCCGGCCGCGCCCGGGGCCCCCGCCCCCGGCCCGGCGACGCCCACGCCCGGCCGCCCCCGCGCGCCGCGCCTCGCCGCCGCGGCGCTGCTCGGCCTCGCCCTCGTCGCGTTCCTGGCCGTGGCCTCGCTCGTCGCCGGCAGCGCTTCGCTCGGCGCCGCCGAGGCGGCCTCGGCGCTCCTCGGCCGCGCCGCGAGCGCGAAGGCGCAGCTCATCGTGTGGGGCGTGCGCATGCCCCGGACGCTCGCCGCGATCGTGTGCGGGGCCGCTCTGGCCTCGGCCGGCCTGCTCCTGCAGTCCTCCCTCGACAACGACCTCGCGGCGCCCAGCGTCATGGGCGTCAACTCCGGCGCGGGGCTGGGCGCGCTGCTCGCGGCCCTTCTCGCCCCGCAGCAGCCGCTCGTCCGCGCCCTCGCCGCCTTCGCCGGCGCGCTCGCGTCGACGCTGGTCGTCTACCTCATCTCGCGGCGTGCCGGCGTGGCGCGCTCCACGCTGGTGCTCTCGGGCGTGGCGGTCTCGAGCCTCATGAGCGCCGGCGTGGACGTGATCATCACGGTCAGGCCCGACCTCGTGACCGACCGCGTGGCCTTCAGCCTGGGCGGCTTCTCCAGCGTGTCCGCTGAAGCCCTCGGCCTGGCTGCGCCCGTCGTGCTCGCGGCGCTCGTGGCCGGCCTCCTCCTGGCGCCGGGCGTGGACCTGTTCGCCCTGGGCGACGAGGCCGCCTTCGGCCTCGGGCTCGACGTGCGGCGCCACCGCCTGCTCGCGATCGGCTGCTCGGCGCTGCTGAGTGCGGCGGCCGTCTCCGTCTGCGGGCTGCTGGGCTTCGTCGGCCTCATCGTGCCCAACCTGGTGCGCATGGTGGGCCGCGCCGGCACGGCGCGCGGGCTCGCGCTGTGCTGCGTGTGGGGCGCCGCGCTGGTGCTCGGCTGCGACCTCGTGGCGCGCCTGGCGTTCTACCCCTACGAGCTGCCCGTCGGCCTCATCCTCTCGGCGCTCGGCGCGCCGTTCTTCATCCTCATGCTCACGAGGCGCCACCAGAGGGGGCGCGCATGATCTGCCTGCGAGACGTCGCAGTCGGCTACGGCGAGAGGGTCGTGCTGCGCGTGGGTGGCCTCGAGCTCGCGCCCGGCGAGGTGAGCGCGCTCGTGGGCCGCAACGGCTGCGGCAAGTCCACGCTGCTCAGGGCCCTCGTCGGCATCCTGCCGCACGAGGGCGAGGTCCTCGTGGACGGCCATGAGGTCGCCGCCCTCCCGCACCGGGAGCGCGCCCGGCTGCTGGCGTACCTTCCCCAGTCGCTGCGAGTCGCCGACCTCACGGTGGCCGCGCTCGTCGCCCACGGGCGCTACGCACGGCTCTCCGGCGTCTCCAAGACCCTCGGGGCGGCCGACCGCGAGGCCGTCGGGCGCGCCATGGAGGTCGCGGACGTCTCGCGGCTCGCCGACCGCACGCTGGCGGAGCTCTCGGGCGGGGAGCGCCAGCGCGCCTACCTCGCCATGGTCGTGGCGCAGGACACCCCGTACCTGCTGCTGGACGAGCCCGGCACCTACATGGACGCCGAGCACCGCCTGCTGCTCGGCACCTTCCTGGCGCGCCTCGCGCGGGAGGGTCGCGGCGTGGTGGTCACCTCGCACGACCTGCCCGAGGCATTCTCGGTCGCGGACAGGGTGTGCCTGGTCGCCGACGGCGGGCTGGTCGCGAGCGACGCGCCGGAGCGGCTGGCCGCGCGGCCCGACGTGGTGCGCGCGGCCATGGGCGTCTCGGTCGTGCCCGAGCGCACGGAGGGGGCGCTCTACCCCTACGCGCTGGGCAGGTGAGCCGCGGCGGCCCGGAGCCGCGGGTCCTTCTCCGCCCCGCGCCCGCCGCCGTGCCCGCGTCGCGCCCGCCGCAGCGCCCGCGCCCGCCCCGTGCCCGCCGCGCGCGTCGGTAACGCGCTCGCAAGCACTTTCGCACTTCTCGCCGAAAATGTGACGAACTCCCTTACAATTTCTGAAGAGATGCCCGCCACGCCGCCGCGCCCCGCGCCCGGCCGCGCGGGCTCAGACCCGCGGGCCCTTGGGGGAGGGCCGCGACCGTGCAGAGGGAGGAAACGTGGGCTATGTTTTGAGCGCGGATGGCTTCGACCAGGTCATCCGGGAGCTCGGCGAGACGTACCGCCTGTGGGCGCCCGTCCTCAAGCGAGGCGAGGGGCGCTTCACGGACACCGACGTGGTGCGCTACGACTTCGTCGACTCGGCCGACCAGATCGAGCTGGGGCAGCGGTCGGACTACTCCTTCAAGGAGCTGCTGACGCCGCTCTCACAGACGCTCTTCTACTACACCGAGGACGAGGTCACGGTGCCCAAGGAGGACGCGCGCGACGTGATCGCCTTCGTGCGCGCGTGCGACCTCAACGCCCTCAGGCGCCTGGACCAGATGTACCTGCACAACGGCGCCCGCACCGACTGGTACTACGACCGCATCCGCGACCGCGTGCGCTTCGCGCTCATCGGCTGCACGCACGAGTTCGAGGACTGCTTCTGCGCGAGCATGGGCTCGAACGTCGCGCCCGAGGGCAGCTACGACTTCAGCCTCGAGGTGGGCCCCGAGGGCAACCTCCTCTGCGACGTCCCCGCCGAGGGCCTCCGCCCGGCCTTCTCCCGCGCCGCCATGGCCGAGAAGGACGTGGTGCCCGCGCACGTCGACGCCAACGAGACGCAGGTCAGGGTGCCCGCCGAGGTCCCCAACGAGGTGTACTCTGCGCCGATGTGGGACGACTACACCGCGCGCTGCATCGAGTGCGGCCGCTGCAACTTCGTGTGCCCGACCTGCACCTGCTACACCATGCAGGACGTCTTCTACACCGACAACGGCCGCGTTGGCGAGAGGCGCCGCGTGGCGGCGAGCTGCATGGTGGACGGCTACACCGACGTCGCCGGCGGCGGGCAGTACCGCCGCACGGCCGGCGAGCGCATGCGCTTCAAGGTGCTGCACAAGGTGTACGACTTCCGGCGCCGCTTCGGCTACGACATGTGCGTGGGCTGCGGCCGCTGCACGACCGTGTGCCCCGAGTACATCAACTTCGCCGTCGCCGTGAACCGCCTGGACCAGGCGGCGACCGAGGCGCTCGAGGCCCGGCGGCCGGGCGCCGCCGCGCAGGCGGGCGCTGCCGCGCGGACGGCAGCTGCCGCGCAGGCGGCCGACACCCAGAAGCCAGACGCGGCACAGCCGCAGGGAGGGGAGGCGAGCGCGCATGAGTAGCGCGACTTCCACGCAGGGCACGCAGGGCGCCATCCGCATGAGCGAGGGCCCCAAGCCGGTCTGGACGGACAACCCCTACGCCCCCTGGCCGGCGCGGATCATCCAGATCGTCTCCCACACCAGGCGCGAGCACACCTTCCGCCTGGAGTTCTCGGGCGACGTCCGGCCCGGACAGTTCTTCGAGGTGAGCATCCCCAAGTACGGCGAGGCCCCCATCTCGGTCTCGGGCATCGACCCGGGCCGCTCGGTGGACCTCACGATCCGCAACGTCGGCCGCGTCACCGGCGAGCTCTTCCAGGGCTACGGCGTGGGGGACGCCGTCCTTCTCCGCGGGCCCTACGGCAACGGGTTCGACACCTCCTACTTCGAGAGGGGCGAGGTCGTGGTGGTGGCCGGCGGCACGGGCGTCTCGCCCGTGCGCGGCGTGGTGGACGCGCTCGCGCGCTGCGAGGACGCGGCCGACAAGCACGTGATCGTCGGCTTCCGGGGCCCCGACGACCTGCTCTTCCGCGACGACCTGGAGCGCTGGGCCGGCCAGCTGGACCTCACCCTCACGGTCGATGCCGCGCCCGAGGGCTACGAGGGCAACGTCGGCCTGGTCACCAAGTACATCCCCGGCCTGCCCCTGCGCGACCCCGCGCGCGCCCAGGCCGTGGTGGTGGGGCCGCCGCCCATGATGCGCTTCTCCATCCAGGGGCTTCTCGCGCTGGGGCTGGCGTCGGAGAACGTCTGGGTGTCGCAGGAGCGCAAGATGTGCTGCGGCATGGGCAAGTGCGGCCACTGCCGCATCGGCAAGAGCTACGTGTGCCTGGACGGGCCGGTGTTCAACTACACTGAGTCCCGCGACATGCTGGACTAGGGGGCTCGCATGACTCAAGACATCAACGTGAAGGCCATGAAGAAGAACGCCTTCCGCCAGAGCAAGGTGCGCGGCGAGACCGCCTCGCGCGTGCGCGTCCCCGGCGGCCTGGTGAGTGCCGAGAGCATGTCGCGCATCGTCGAGATCGCGCAGGAGTTCGGCAACGGGCAGATCTTCCTGACCAACCGCCAGGGCGTCGAGATCCCCGGGATCCGCCTGGAGGACATGCCGCGCGTGAACGAGCGGCTGCGCGACATCATCGAGGACACGAGGATCAACCAGGAGGACACGGCCCACGGCTACCTCGCCAGCGGCACGCGCAACGTGGTGGCCTGCCCGGGCGCCAGGCTGTGCCCCTTCGGCTGCTACGACACGACGGCGTTCGCCCAGCGCATGGACCGGGCGATCTTCCCCAACAACCGCCACGTCAAGGTGGCCTTCACCGGCTGCTCCAACGACTGCGCGCACGTGGCGCTGAACGACTTCGGCATCATCGGGATGACGGAGCCGCAGTACGACCCCGACCGCTGCGTGACGTGCAAGGCGTGCGTGCGCTACTGCAAGTCGCGCTCGGTCGGCGCGCTCAGCGTGGTGAACGGCAAGATCAAGCGCGACGAGGACCGCTGCATCGGCTGCGGCGTGTGCGTGAACTACTGCCCGACGCGCGCGTGGACGCGCAGCCCCGAGCACTACTTCCGCGTGAAGATCATGGGGCGCACGGGCAAGCAGAACCCCAGGCTGGCGGAGGACTGGCTGAGGTGGGTGGACGAGGACTCCATCATCAAGATCGTCCAGAACACCTACGCCTACATCGAGGAGTACATCGACGAGTCCAAGCCCGAGGGCAAGGAGCACATCGGCTACATCGTGGACCGCACGGGCTTCGACGAGTTCGTGAAGTGGGCGATGCGCGACGTGGAGCTGGGGCCCAAGGCGCAGGTCGCGAGCCGCGTGTACTGGGGCGGCAAGCACTACGACCGCGAGAACGACCTGCGGTAGGCTCCGCCGGCGCGCCCGCGGCGGCGGGCGCGGCGCGGGCGCGGCAACGTGCCTGCGGTGGCGCCGCGGCGGCCCGCGGGGGCACGCCCGCGGCAGCGGTGGCGGCATATCCGCGACGGCGCGGCCGCGCTAGGCGCCTGGCCTGGGCTTTTCGAGCGCGCATCTCAGGTCGGACCGGGGGGGCGGGGCGAAGGCGCCCCGCCGCCCCTTCATGCCGCGCCGACGGGCCCGGCGCAGCCCCTCGAACCAGATTGTGCATCTCGGGAACTTATGGACGGGTTGCGGCCGGCGCGGCGGGCCCCCGTCGGCCGGCATGTCCGCGGGGAGCCGCAAAGCCCCAGGATTCCGGGGCGGCGTCGGCGTTCGTGCGCCACGACCCGCCGTCCGGCCCGCCCACGGCCCGTCCCCGACCCGTCCATAAGTCGCGTAATTGCAAAGAGTCGTCGTGCGAATTGCGCCCGGGCCCGGGTCCCGGGTCCCGGGGCAGGCCGAGGTCCCGGAAGCCGCGAAGCCCGGGGGCAGGTTAGACGTTTGATCTGGGCTTTTATGAGCGCGCGCCTTAGGGGGTCGGATAGGGGGGCGGGGCGAAGGTGCCTCGCTCCCCTCACGCAGCATCGGAGGTCCCGATGCAACTTTTCGAACAGGATTCTGCATCTCGGCAACTTAGGGACGGATTTCGACCGGCGCGGCGGATCCCCGTCAGCCGGCCTGTCCGCGAGGAGCCGCAAAACCCCAGGATTCCGGAGCGACGTCGGCAACCGGGTACGCTGCCTCACCTGCCGCGCCCTTGCGGCTCGCCCTCGACCCGTCCATAAGTCGCGAAAACGTAGAAAACGGTCGTGAGAATTGCGCCCGGGGCGAGCCGGGGCCCAGGATGCGCCGGCAGCCCGTAGCTCCGCCGGCGCCCGGCGCCCGGCGCGCCGGCGCGGCATCAGCCCAGCAGCTGGCTGCGGTTGGCGGCGGTGTTGTCCACCAGGCTGGGGGTGATCTCCTGGTCCGCGAGCTTGCGAACCGTCGCGAGGTAGGCGTCGAGGCTCGCGTCGGCGCCGTTCACCTTCAGGCTCCTGCAGTACGGTGCGGACTCTCCGCCGGGGTCGGAGAAGTTCTGCGTGATGTCGGACGAGCCGGGGGTGTCGCCCGACTCGAAGCTCGCCACCTCGGAGACCCTGCCGTCCTGGAGGGTGCTGTAGGTGCCGTCCCACGAACCCCTGCCGACGCTCAGGCTCAGGATCGCCCCGCTCCTGAAGAGCTTGAGCCCGTCGCGCGCGGCCGCGAGCTCGACCACCTGTCCGCCGTTGTACCCGAAGAGGCGCTCGTAGCCGTTGGCGTGGGACGCGTTGAGGTTCTGCACCAGGAGCTCGTCGACCCCGTCCCCGTCCAGGTCGACGAGAGCGAACTTGCACCCGTCGAGGCTCGCGTTCTTGTCGCTGCCCCAGTCGTAGGTGCCCTGGAGGAAGGTCGAGTACGCCGCGTGCGCGTCCTGTGCCCTCTTCTCCGCGGCGGCCTTGGCCTCCGCCTCCTCCTTCGCCTTCTCGGCCGCGGTGCGCACGTCGACCGCGGCCTGGCGGTAGGCGTCGGCGGTGCCGGCGCCGAGGCCACCGTCGAGTGCGGCCTGGTAGGCCGCGTCGATGACGTCGTCGGTCTGGTCGAGCGGGTCGAGCGCGGCGAGCTGGATCGTGCCGCCCTCGGTTGGCGCGGCGGCGGCGCTGGATCCGTCCGCGTCCGCGGAGTCGCCGGAATCCGAGGCGGTGCCCTGCGACCCGCCGTCAGACGACCCAGCGTCAGTCGACCCGGCGTCCGCCTCCTCGGCGACGGGGATCTCGAACGAGACGGGGGAGTCCGGCGTCGCGTACAGCGTTCCCGACTTAGTGAGCGGCGACGCCACCACGGTCGCCTCGTAGCTGCCCGACTTCAGCGTCGTGCCTGAGCCGTCCTGTGCGACGTAGCAGGTCGTGTCCACGGAGGTGCCGTCCAGGTCCGTGCCAGTTATCCGCACGGGGATGGGGCCGTCCTCCGCCTCGTAGCCGTCCGCCTGGATGGTGAACGTCACGGGGTGGTCCTGGTGGCGCAGCGCGTCCAGCGCCGCGGCCCGCTGCTGCTCCCGCTCGAGCTCCTTCTGGCGCTCGCGCTCGGCCTGCTCGACCTGCTGCTGGTGGTAGTACAGCCCGCCTCCCACGGCGCCGGCCGCGATGACGCCTGCGACCGCGATCGCGACGATCGCCTTCCGAGAAGGACCGCGGTGCTTGCGCGCCTTGCCGCCTGCGGGCGCTTCGCTGGCGGCTTCCGCCTGCGGCTCGTCCGCCGCCGGCTCGAGCACCTGCGTCTCGTCCGCCTGCGGCTCGTCTGGCAGCGACGTATCCGCCCCCGTCACGTCCAGCCCCGTCGGCTTGCCGCACAGGGGGCAGAAGAGCGCGTCGTCGCGAATCTCGGACTTGCAGTTAGGACAAATCACGGGCGTCCTCCAAATTGAACGTGAGCCTGCCGAAGCTCGCGGCCTGTGCCGAGGGCCTTGGCCCGCACGCGGGCAGCGGCCTGCACGCGTGCAGAGACCCGCGCGTGGGCAGCAACTCGCACGCCCCGCCTGTCCTTCGCCAGCCCCGGGGCTTCGGCAAGCATGGCCTCAGATTCGATGCTCCATGCATTTTTGCGAGTGTGCGACGGCGCCTTCCGACACGGTCGCACCCAGCTTCCAGCAGGGTAGCGCCGAGGTCTCCTTCAGTTGTTGCGCAACAATATAAAAAAGCCCTGGCATACCATTTGCGTTGCAGCTCGGACGTGCGCTGTCCGTGCGACACGTGAGCTGGTGGGGGCCGACGCCCCGGCCCCCGAGGGGGCGGCTGGCGGTGGCATCTCGTCCCGTCCTGACGATTACGCCACTCCATGCGCGAAGGGAATGCCTATGTACTGCAACAACTGCGGAGCGAGGATCGAGCGCGACGGGTCGTCGTTCTGCCCGTACTGCGGCGCGCCGCTCGACGCCGCGCCACCCGATGACCCGTCGGCATCCGATGCCGCGCCCGCCGCGCCCATCGGCGCTGCCGACGCACCCGGCCCGGAGCCTGCCGACGCACCCGGGCCGGAGCCTGCCGACGCCCCCGGGACCGCGCCCGTGCCCGGCCCGGAGCCTGCCGACGCACCCGCGCCCGGGGCCGTCCCCGCCGCGGCGCCGGACGAGAGCCCCGCGCCCGCGGCGCCGCGCTCCGGGAAGGCGGGCCGGCGCGGCAGGAGGCCCGTGGTCCTTGTCGTGGTGGCGCTCGTCGCGGCCATCGCGGCCGCCGGCGGCGCCGTATGGTGGAAGTCCGAGCAGGACAGGCAGGCCGCGCAGGCGGCGTGGGACGCGGCCCACGCGGAGCGCAGCGTCCGCCTCACGATCGTGGCGCCCGGCTACACCTCCGCCGCGACGCGCATCCCGCTCGAGGTCACTGGCACGGACCTGGACGGCGACGCGGTGACGCGCACGGAGTACGTGGGCGCCGACGACCCCAGCATCTCCCTCCAGCAAGGTTCCTACGAGATTCGCGTGACGGCCTCGCCCATCCTCGAGGACGGCTCGCTCTACTCGCTGCCGGAGGGCCCGGTGGGCGTTACCGTCGGGGACGACGACGAGGCCACCGCCGACGGGACGATCGAGCTTGCGGCAGTGGACGACCCGGCGAGCGTGACGGACGAGCAGATCGCCGCCGCGAAGGCGGCTGCCGAGGCGGACCCGCAGGACGACGGGAGGGCGGAGTCGCTGGCGCAGTCGGCGGTCGCGCGGCGCGACGACGCCGTGGCCGCCAAGAAGGCTGCCGAGGAGGAGAAGGCGGCGGCCGAGGAGGCGGCGCGCCAGGCGGAGGCGCAGGCGACGCAGGACAAGCGCCAGGAGGTCGCAAAGGACTTCGCGGTCGCGTACGAGACCACCGCCGTGAGCCCCAGCGGCAGCTACACGTCCACGGACGACGCCGTCCTGATGTCCGACAGCGAGTGGTTTGGCAAGGTCGAGCCCCTCATCGGCTCGACCGTGGGGCACGAGCTCGAGCATGGCTTCATGGGCCCGTCCGACAGGAAGCTCATGCAGCGCGCGCATGACCCCAGGATCTTGAAGGTCGACGGCGACAAGTATTACGTGGAGTACGAGGTCATCACGTGGAGCCAGAACACCGGCTGGTCGACGGGGAGCGACTACGCCTCCGTCCTCGTAATCACCCTCGACGATGACAACCGCGTGATTTCAGCTCGCTACGGCCAATAGCAGATCCTTTGCCACACGAGCTGGCAGCGAGCATCTAAGGCGATAAGAGCACGAGGAAAGGAGAACCTCATGTTTTGTCCGAAGTGCGGCGCACAGAACCCCGACGGCGCCAAGTTCTGCAAGGGGTGCGGCGCCCCGTTGGGCGGCCGGCCCGCGACGGCGCCGTATGCGGGCGCGCCCGGTGCGACTAGCCCGTCGACGATGCCCGGGACGATGCCTGGTGCCGTGCCGATGGGCGCGGGGAAGCCGCGGCCCAAGGTCAAGCCGCTGGCGATCGCCGTGGTCGCGATCGTCGCGGTGCTGGCGATCGGCCTCGCGACGAGCTGGTTCGGCCTGGCAGGGAGCAAGGGGCTGAAAGCCGGCACCTACTACCTTAGGAACTCTGACGGCAGCACGGCGCTCATGCTCTCCGTGCACAAGGACGGAATCGTGGGCGTCTCGGAAGCCGGGAGCATGACCATCGAGGGCAAGAGCGAGGTCACGAACTCCAACGGGCACTTGGTGATGAAGCTGAGCGACCTGCGCGCTTCAAGCGGCGGTGGGGCCGATCTTAGCGGCATCGACGTCACTGTGATTCTCCCCAGCGGGCTGGGCGAGGGGTCCTACGTCGGGGACTATGCGCTCGCCGTCTTTGCCGGTTCGGACAAATCGCGTGGCGAGGTGTCGTGGTTCCAGCTCAGAGACGACGGCAGCGCGAGCTATAAGCAGTACGTCTGCGGCGTATCCTCTGGCGGAAATGGCTTTGACGATGCCTTGAACGCGATTGCCTACGGCGACTCCTTGAGCGAAAAGGACCCCAACGTCCTCATCGGCTCGATTGCTAACGGTACCTGGTCCGACGACCAGGCCAAGAAGGCGACCTGGCGCGCCGACGACTCCGGCGACGCAGGCTTCGACATCTACGACACGAGCGGGCGCCAGGGGATGTCTGGGTCATTCGAGCCCTTCAAGTAGATGGGTGATAAGAGACGCGAGGGAAGGGGAAGACTCATGTTCTGTCCGAAGTGCGGCACGCAGAACCCGGACGGCTCCAAGTTCTGCAAGGGGTGCGGCGCCCCGCTAGGCGCCCAGTCCGCTACGGGTCCGCATGCGGGGGTGACCGGCGCGGCACCCGCGTCCGCCCCGTCGCCGCTGGTCGGGGCTGCGCCTGCTCCCGGCCCGGCGCAGGAGGCTGCCGAGAAGCCACGGGTCAAGGCGAGGGTTCCGGTAGTTGCCGTCGTGGTGACGATCGCCGCGGTGCTGGTGGTCGGCCTTGTGACGCGCTGGTTCGGCCTGGCGGGTAGCGGGCTGAAGGCCGGCACCTACTACCTGAGGGACTCCAGCGACAGGGAGATGATGCTCTCCGTGCATGGCGATGGGGTCGTGGGCGTCACAATAGCCGGGACGGGAACCTTCGAGGGCAGGAGCAAGGCCAAGAGGTCCAACGGGCACCTGGTGATCGAGCTGAGCGACCCGAACTTTGCGATTCCGGGCACAAGCGCGAGCGACGTCAGCGACCTCAGCGTCAGCCTGATTCTTCCCAGCGGATTGGACAAGGGGTCCTATGCGGGGGACTACGCCTTCCGCATGAGCGGCACCAAGAGCTCGAATTCCCTTGCCCAGGTGGTCTGGCTCCGGCTCGGGGACGACGGCAACGTCTATTTAAACTCGTACTCATCCGGCGGCTCGTCCGGGGAGCCCAACGACATCTTCGACTCGATCGCCAACGGCAGCTGGTCCGACGACGACGCCCAGCAGACGATGACGTGGCGCGCCAACGACGACGGCAGCGCGGGCTTTGGCTTATACGACGCGAGCGGGAACCTCCAGGGGACCGCATCCTTCGAGGCATACGAGTAGCGCCGACGCCGTGGGGGACCATCACGGGGATGGTCCCGATGTCCATGATGCTGCGCTCGTTCTCTCGGGCCGGCGCGGCCCGGGCTTGCCGGCGCGGCCCGGGCTTTCCGGCGCGGCCCGGGCTTGCCGGCGCGGCCCGGGTCCGTCCGATTCCGCCCGCCGCGTCCTGCGACGGGCCCGACGCAGTTTCCTACATGGGATTGTGCATTTTGAGAGGTTAGGGACGGGTCGGAGGGGCGCCGGGGCGCGCCCGTCGGCCACCACGTCTTCGCCTGCGCGCGTTTGCCCAGGATCCCATGGCCCTCGCCTTCGTCAGAGAGCCTCCTCCAGCGTGCGGCTCCCCTTCGAGGAAGCCTCGACCCGTCCCTAAGTCGCGGAAATGCACAAAGCGAAAGAAGCGTTGCGCCTGGGGCTGCACGTGGGCCCGGGGCGGTTGGCCGAGGCCTCCGGTAGGGCGCGCGGTGCGTCGCGACCCTCGCCGCCCGTAGGGCAGCCGGCCCAGGAGACGGGACCGGCCTTGTGGTACATTCGGGAGCACTGGTTTCGTGACTTCGATCGCACTGTTTTCGTGGCGCGCGGCGCTCGCCCCGGAGGCTGGCCCCGCGCGCCACGCTTGGCGGAGAGGACGGGGTGGGTCTCAGATGGCAGACGAAGACTCCAGGCGCGACGCCTCGCTCGGGGGGCGCGAGGGCTCCGAGGGGCCGCAGGCGGACGTGCCGCAGGCGGACGTGCCGCAGGCGGCCGAGCCGCGCGCGGCCGCGGAGGGGCAGCCGCACGCGGGCAAGAAGGGGAGAAGGACGCGGGTGCTGGCAGGCGTCCTTGTCGCCCTCCTGCTCGCCGTGGTGCTTGCCGTGGTCGCGCTGATGCCGCGGGGCTCCGGGCAGGCCCCCGCCACCTCCGAGCCGGAGGCGCAGCCGATCACCGTGAAGTTCGTGACGCCCAACTACGACGAGAGCACGGACTCCAAGATTCCCCTCGAGGTGAGGGGGAGGACCGCTGCGGACGCGGAGTACGACGAGACGTTCTACGTGTCGCCCTCAACGCCCCAGCTCGAGGTCCCCGCCGGCACCTACGAGCTGTCGCTTCCAGCGAGCCCGCTGCTGGCGACCGGCGACGTCTACGTCCTGCCCGAGTCCGTGGCCCTCGACACGAAGGCCGTCGCAGGCGACGGCGCGGCCGCACCGGAGGTCGCCTTCGAGGTGAAGCCCGCAGAGGACGTCACCAAGGAGGACGTCGACGCCGCGAAGGCCGCCGCGCAGGCGAGCGGCTTCGATGCCGGGCGCGTCGAGGACCTCGCGAGTACGGTGGTGAGGAGGCAGGTCGCGGCCCTCTACGGGGGCATCCTCGACAACGTCCGGGACGTGGACTTCTCCTCGGGCGCGAAGGACGGCTTCGTCCCCCAGGCCTTCGCGTACGCGCTCCAGGACATCAACGGCGACGGGGCTCCCGACCTCCTGGTCTCGGGGGACAAGGACGGCATCCAGCACTACTGCGCGTGGGTCGGCTCGCCGGACGGCTCGGGGGTGACGCAGGTTGAGGTCCCGGAGGACCTCGTCACGAGGAAGGGCTACGCGAGCTCCCTCCAGTTCCTCCTCAGCGGGTCGAACGTGGGCGACGGGCTGCTGTACTCCCAGGTTCTGGGCTCGGGCGCGGCCATTCCCACGACGCAGCGCTACGTCGTGAGGGACGGGGCGCTCGTGGCCGAGGGCGACCCGATCCTGTCGCAGTCGACCACCCAGCTCGCGTCTGAGGTGCTGGCGGAGAGCGTCGAGCTCGCCTTCGTCGACGTGAGCGACCGCTCGCCCCTGGAGTCGTACGCCAAGGACGGGGAGGTCGCGGCTCCGAGCGGCGAGAAGGGCCAGGGCCAGTCGCAGGCGCAGGGCCAGGCGGAGTCCTCGCAGTCGGCGGGCGCCGCCAGCGACGCGGCGATCTCCGACGCCAAGGCGAGGGGCCTCGTCGTGCTCGCCGGCACCGTCCGCACTGTGTCGGGGAGTGACGCGATCGACCTCTGCGAGAGCGTCGGCGCCATGAGCTCGTCCGAGGCTGCCGCGACGAGGAGCTTCTTCTCCTCCACCTACCCCAAGGCGCTGACCGAGACGTACACGGTCTTCGTGCTCGACGAGCCGCAGGAGATCGCGTGGGGCGAGCCGGGCGAGGGGCTGAGCACCGACGGCCGGAAGACCTACGTCGTCAGCCTGGGGTCCGACCTGGGCTCCTACGACGGCCAGCACGTGACGGCCGCCTTCGACAACAGCCGGAGTGCCTGGGCCTCCCAGTCCAACCCCCTGGGCAAGAGCCCGAGCTGCTCGAGCGTGGAGGTCCTCGCCGTGGGGTAGCCGCAGGTTGCGACGACGCGTGCCCTGAGCGGGACCCCTATGACCTCGTCTCCCCGCTTCCGGGCGACTACCCCTGGGACCCCCGCGGCCGCAGGCTCGCGGACGCCGCCTTCAAGACGAGCGCCGTCCTGCGCCTGTCGACCGTCGCCCTCGCGATCGCGGCCCTCCTGTGGTCCGCGAGGACGTGGCTGCCGGCGGTCTCGCCCGGAGGCATACTGGCATGCTCCCTGTGCCTGGGGCTCTCCGCCGTTGTCCTCGGATGTGGCCTCGCCCTCGCGGCGTCGGTCGCGTTCGGGCGCGCGTCGCTCCGCCTCGACCCCACAGCCCGCCATGACTACGTGCTGCGCGTGCTCCGCAGGGGGAGGCGTGCCGCCGGCGCCACGCCGAGGCTCCTGCTGGAGCTCGCCCGGCTGGACGTCGGGAGGGGAGAGCCCCTCCTCGCCGCCTGCGCGCTCGCGCACGTGGACACGGCCCGTCTCGACCCGAGCCGCCTCAAGCTCCTGTACCTGCTGCAGGCGGTCACCGCGATTCAGCTGCGACGGGACGCCCGCGAAGCCGCTATCCGCTACGCCGGCATCGCGGGCGAGAAGGACGCGGGCTTCCCGTCCGAGGACGTGGTGAGCGGGTGGGCGCGCGCCGCGGCGGAGGGCCGCGCCCCCGACGGCTTGGGGATGCGCGAGGCCTGCGCGAAGGCGCTGCCGTCGCGCCGGCGCCGGCCGCTCCTCATTGCCGGCTGCTCCGCGATGCTCGCGCACTGTCTGTTCTTCCTTTCGGTCGCGGCCGGGGTCGACGGCGCCGACGGCTGGCGCCTGCGGCTGGGCTACGAGCTCGCGGCCGGCCTGCTGGCGTCGGGGTCCATGGTGGCGCTCGCCGTCGTGGGCGTGGTTCTTCTCGCCCGATGGCGGAGGCGGCGGGGCGAGCCGGCCTCGCGGGGCCGAAGGGTCGCGTGCGCCGCGGCGTCGTGCCTCTCGGCGTTGGCCGTATCCCTCCTCGCGCTCGTGGTGGCGCTCGGCGCGGTGCTCGCGACGGACGGGACGGAGCGCGTGCTGGCGCGCGGCGTGAGGGGCGACTCTGTGGACGGCCTCGCGGGCGGTCCGTACGAGTGCGTCGCGGTGGACATGAGCAACTACGCCGGGGGCACCCTGACCACGTACTGGCTCGCGAGCGACCCCATCGTGATGCGGGAGTGGCCGTCGGCGCGGGCGCTCGACACAAAGACGGTCCGCGGTGGGTCGACGGGCGACGGAGGTTCGGGTGCCGGTGCGTCCGACGAGGCGACCTCCGACGCGGGTGCAGACGTCGAAGCGCCCGACGGGGCGATGTCCGACGCGGGCGCGGCTGCCAGCGCTTCCGACGGGACGACGCCCGACGCGGGCGAAGACGGCGACGCGTACGCCGCGCTCGAGGACCAGGTGCGCGCTGTCGCGCAGTACCTGCGGCAGAGCGGCGTCGTGCTTGGTGCGGATGACCCTACGCTCTCATACGACGCGAAGGGTCATCCCTATGCGAGCTTGGGCACCGAGGACGCGACCGTGGACGGCAGGACCGTCAGGGTCGAGTACCTGCTGCGAGACAACGGGGAGTCACGAGAGCCCGCCGGCACGGCCGAGGAGTTCGTGCTCGAGCGAGCGTATCCCGACGGGGAGTCCGACGTGCAGCTCCTGGGCTTCTACCTGGTGGACCACCGGACGCTCGCCGTGACGGACGAGCACAGGACCTCCTGGTAGGGATGGGCCCGAGCCAAGAGTCGCCCGTGCCTCCGCCAGTCGGGCCTCCCTCCTGCAGGCCCGACCCTTCGAGCAGGTGCGCCTGTCGAGCGAGCGCGCCTAGTCGTGCGCCTCGCCGCTCGCGTGATGTCCGCCCTGCGAGCCCGCTCCCATTGCGTGCCTGTGCTGCGCCCCACCTCCGTTCGCGGAGCCCCCGCGTGCCGTGTCCGCCTGCATTCCGTCTCCTCCTGCGGGTGCGTGGTCGCCCGCGTCGTCCCCGGCGGCTTCGGCGGTCGAGCCGGGCTCGCCGTCTTCCCCGACCTCTTCGTCCTCGCCCGTCGCGGAGCCCTCCTGCCCGTAGCGGTGGCCGTTGCACGTCCCGTGGTGGCCGGCCCGCCCCAGGCACGCCGTCGACTGCCGCGCGAGCTCCTCCTGCTGGTCGGGGTCCTGGGAGGAGACCTCCACGTCCACGCTCGCGTCGCCCAGGAGCCCCTCTGCCGAGAGTGCCTCCAGCGCATCCTCGTACGTCATCCCCACGACGTTTGTCGTGCCAGCTTCCTGCGAGGCGCTCACGACGCGGCCGAAGCGGTTCACGCCCAGGGTGATCTGGCTCTCGGACGCAATGCGCGCGTATGCCGTCGTGGTGAAGTACAGGTTGCTGCCAGCTGGGACGGCGACGGCAGCCACGAGCGCCACCGCCGCGATCGCCACCGCGAGGCGCATGCGCTCAGGCCGGCCCTGGAGCGGGCCATGCCCGCGCTCCCGCTCGGCTCGCTCCCTCGCGACGCTCGAGAGCACCCTCGCGCGAAGGTCCGCGCCCACGCGCTCGGACTTCCAGGCGTCCCTGACGGCCTGGGTCACCTCTGGGCCGAGCTCGACGTCGTCGCGGCTCCTCCCGCCGTAGCACCCGCCTGGGCCGCCTCCGGCCTCGCGGTCCCGCCCGTCGTAGCCGTCGTGGGCCTCACTCATCGCCTAGCACCTCCCTGAGCTTGCGCTTCCCTCGCGTGATGAGCGAGTACACCGTGTTCGTGGGCTTTCGCATGATGCGGGCGACCTCCGGCGCGGTGTAGCCCTCGCCCAGGGCGAGAAGGACCGCGACCCGCTGATCGTCCGAGAGTGCCCTGAGCGCCTCCGCCACGTCCATGCGCGTGCAGACGCCGCTCGAGATCTCGTCCTCCGGGCGGGATGGCCTGGGACAGTCGGCGTCTTCGAGGGGCACGTCCTGGTTGGAGGCGCGCCTCTGTAGGTCGCGCGCCCCGTTGATCGCGACCCTCAGGAGCCATGCCTTCCGGTGGGACTCCGTGAGGAACGGCGTCCTGCCTGTGGCGTACTTGAGGAACGTCTCCTGCAGGGCGTCCTCCGCGTCGGCCCTGCTGAGGCCGGCGGCGATGCAGGCCCGCAGAACCGCGTCGCCGTATCGGTCGAAGGCCTCCTCTATGTCCTGTTGAGGTCGCACCCATCCGCCCTCCGGTAGAGGTGAGTAAACGTGACGGCTGCGCGGCTCCTGTCCGGGTGCGCTCGCGCGCTCGGGTCACCAGCGCCGAGCGAAGTCGGGGCGCACCCCAGGGCGCTACCGAGCAGCGCCCATCGCCCTGCGGAGCCGGTCCGTAGAGTCTACCTTACGCAGACGCGCCGCCGCGGCATGCGCACTGGCCGCCACGGCAGCTGCCGTCGTGTGCCGCGACTCGTTGCCGGCGTGCCTGTCCGCGCGTCGCGTCTCCCCGCATGTGACCGGCCGGACCCGTTCCGTCGCAGGCACCACCGTTGGCGCATGGGCCGGTGCCGTCGCAGGTGCCGTCCCGCAGCATGGCTCTCGCCCTGGTCTGGGTGCAGACCCTCGCGACTACGCCCGAGTCGTCGCAGCTGCGGGCGACCAGAGGCTCTGCTGCGAACGCGGTGCCCGCGACCACCGAGCCTGCGATCCCTGCCGCGACCAGTGCCAGGGCGACCTTCCTGCCGATGCTCCTTGCCGTTCCGTGTTCGCGTGACATAGCCGTTCCCTTCCTCACGGTCCTGCGCCCGTGGCGCCTTTACCTACAGAACGATTGGGAGGGCCGAATCCGTGCACCTCGCCAAAGGTTTTTTCTAGCAACCTGCAGTCCAGCCGACGGCGCAGGCGGGTTCGGCGGCATGTAGGGCCTGTCTGCGCCGCAAGCGCTGTAGGATAGCCAGGGGCGCTCGCATCGAGCGTCCGGGTGGGTGTCCAGAGGATCGATCAGAGGGAGCGCGTTCGGTATGGGACGAGAGACAAGCGCGGGTTCCTGCAAGGGCGTCGCCACCACGGCATCGCACGGCGCGGGCGGCACGGAGACCGCTCCGGGCTCCGTGACCTCGCCGGCAGCCGCCCCCGCCCCGGCGTCCGCGCCCGCCCTCGGCCAGGCCGCGTCGCGGCTCGTCGCCTACGGCCTCGCCACCCAGCTCATCGAGGGGGACGACGCCCGCTGGGCCTACAACCGCCTGCTCGAGGCCGTGGGGCTGAGCGGCCCGGAGCCCGACCCCTCCGCCGCGGGCCAGGAGGCGGCCGAGGGCTACGACTTCGAGGCCGACCTCGCCCTCCTCGCGGAGGCGGGCGTCGCGCGCGGGCTCGCGGAGGACACGGCGACCGGCCGCGACCGGCTCGCCATGCGGCTCATGGGCGAGCTGACGCCGCGGCCGTCCGAGGTGGCGCGGACCTTCCGCGACCTTCTCCGCACGCGGGGCGCTCGGGCGGCGACGGACTGGTTCTACCGGCTCTGCTGCGACGCGGACTACGTCCGGCGCTCCGCGATCGCGCGCAACCTCGCCTGGACGACCGACACGCGCTGGGGCGCGCTCGAGATCACGATAAACAAGTCCAAGCCCGAGAAGGACCCGCGCGACATCGCCGCGGCGGGCGCCTCCGTCTCGGCGAGCTACCCGGCCTGTGCGCTCTGCCGCGAGAACGAGGGCTACAGCGGCCGCGCGGCCGCGGACGCCGGTGGGCACGCTGCCCGCCAGAACCTGCGCATCGTCCCGATCCTGCTCGGCGGCGAGGGCTACGGGCTGCAGTACAGCCCCTACGCCTACTTCGAGGAACACTGCATCGTGATGAGCGACGTCCACCGCCCCATGCACATCGACGCGGCGTCCCTCGGCTGCCTGCTGGACTTCGTCGACCTCCTCCCGCACTACTTCGTGGGCTCCAACGCGGACCTGCCGCTCGTGGGCGGCTCCATCCTCTCCCACGACCACTTCCAGGGGGGCAGGCACGAGTTCGCGATGATGAGGGCGAGGGAGTCGGAGCGCTTCCGCATCGCGGGGGCGCCCGGGGTCTCTGCCGCGGTGCTCGAGTGGCCGATGACCGCCCTCAGGCTCGCCAGCGCAGACCGCAACCAGCTCCTTGCTGCGGCTGTTCGGGTGCTCGAGCTGTGGCGCAGCTGGGACGACCCCGCGTCCGGCGTCGTCTCGCACGACCCCGACGGCACGCGCCACAACACCGTGACGCCGATCTGCCGCAAGAGGGGGGACGTCTACGAGCTCTACCTGGCGCTTCGCTGTAACGTCACGACGGAGGCGCACCCGCTCGGGCTCTTCTGCCCCCACGAGGACAAGTGGCACGTCAAGAAGGAGAACATCGGCCTCATCGAGGTCATGGGCCTGGCGATCCTGCCCGCCCGCCTTGAGGCGGAGGTCCGCGCCGTGCGCGAGCACCTCGTTTCGGGCGACCTCGACGGGCTCGAGTCCGACCCGCTCGCGTCGCCGCATGCAACGTGGGCGCGCGGGCTCGCCGCGAGCCACCCGGAGCTCCTCGGCATGGGGGAGGCCGAGGCCGACCGGCTCCTGCGCCGCGAGGTGGGCCTCGTCTTCTCCTCGGTCCTCGAGGACGCCGGCGTCTTCGCGTGGGACGAGAAGGGCCGGCGCTCCCTCGGTCGCTTCCTGGCTGCGCTCGGCAGGTAGCCAGCTGCCGGCCGTCTGGCAGCTGGCTGGCATCGGCACCCCTGCCCGCCCCAGCCCCCGCCCCGCCGTGCCGCGCGCCTTGTGCCAGAGTCGTGAAATCAAACTGCCATTGGCATTTGGGCGCATCGAACAATAGAATGAATCCTTGTTGGGATTAAGTCTTGTGGATGCCTGCCGCGCGCAGCTCCCGCGAGCCTTGCCGCGGGCTTGTCTGCGCCTGCGCCACACGCGCCCAGCGTCCCGCGCACCGCGAACCCGCGTCCCGTCACCGTCCGGCAGCGCCGTCGCCACGGCGTGACGAGGCGCAAGGCGGCAGCCCTCCGCAAGAGAATGCAAGCAACCCGCGAGGCGGCCGAGGGTGCCGCGAGAGTGAAGGGAACCCTATGACCCTGCTCGAACTTCTACAGCTGCTCAAGAGGCACCTCCGGCTGGTGGTCGTCCTGCCGGTCGCGTGCGCGCTGGTCATGGGCGCCTACTCCGTGCTCTTCATGCACGACACCTACACCGCGAGCACGAGCATGTACGTGCTCGCCAAGG
This sequence comes from Olsenella sp., assembly GCA_036454645.1. Taxonomy (GTDB): domain Bacteria; phylum Actinomycetota; class Coriobacteriia; order Coriobacteriales; family Atopobiaceae; genus Olsenella_K. The sequence continues at coordinate 25,383 of JAZHSQ010000008.1, forward strand.
GCGACTCCACCACCAGCTCGACTAGCCTCTCGCAGGACCTCAGCGCCTCGCAGATGCTCACCAACGACGTCGCCAAGCTCCTCAAGAGCGACCGCATCGTGGCCAAGACCGGCGACGAGGTGGGTGTGCACAACCTCGAGGGCTACAAGGTGGACGTCCAGAACGAGACGACCTCGCGCGTCATCACGCTCTCGGTGACCGGCCCCAACCCCCAGGTCGCGGCCGACGTCGCCAACGACATGGTCCAGAACGTCTCCGAGGTCGCCCAGGACGTCATGAGCATCGAGGCGGTCAACTCCATCGACAGCGCCGTCGCCCCCACGAGCCCGAGCGGTCCCAGGCGCGCCCTCTACGTGGGCGTCGCCGCGCTCGCCGGCCTGTTCGTGGCCATCGCTATCGTCGTGGTGGCCGACATGCTGAACACCAAGATTCGCGGCCAGCACGACCTCGAGGAGATCGTGCCCGTGCCCGTCATCGGCCGCATCCCCGTCACCAGGGAGGGAAGGTAGCCATGCCCGGAAAGAGGACAGCGGACAGGCAGGCGTTCCAGAACGCCGTCAAGACGTTGGCGGCGAACATACGCTTCGCGTCCGTCGACAACCCGGTCCGAACGATCTGCGTCACGTCGTCGGTCCCCTCGGAGGGCAAGACCACCACGTCGGTCGCGCTCGGCCGCGCCTTCGCCGAGGGCGGCGCGCGCGTCCTGCTGCTCGAGTGCGACATGCGCCGCCGCTCGCTCGCCACGGCGCTCGGCCGCCATGGCAGGTACGGCCTCTACTCGGTGCTGACGGGGGAGCGCTCCGTGCAGGAGGCCGCCGTCGCGGTGGGCCAGCCCAAGGGGCTCTACTTCCTCGACTCCGAGCCGGGTATCCCCAACCCGCCCGACGTGCTGCAGTCCAAGCGCTTCCACGCGCTCCTCGCGCAGCTCCAGGGGCAGTTCGACTACGTGGTCGTCGACACGCCGCCCGTCGCCACCTTCGTGGACGCGGCCGTCGTGGCCTCCCTCATCGACGCCACGGTCCTGGTCGTGCGCCAGGACTTCACCCACCGCGAGGACGTGCGCACCGCCTACGAACAGCTCGTGCAGGCCGGTGCCAACGTGGTTGGCACGGTGCTCAACTGCTGCGACGCCACCTCCTCCGGCCACTACTACGGTTACTACAAGGAGCGCAGGCACGACTCCTACGACATCGTGGCTCCCGGTGGGGAGGCAGGCAACCCTTCCTCCGACGTGGAGTCGCCCGTCTCCATGCGAGCCGGCGCCGCCCAGGCGGGCGTCCACGCGCCGATAAGCCCCTCGGTGCCGACAAGCGCCTCCAGGCAGACGGGTGCCCCCGCGCAGCAGGCGCAGCCCATCGTCCCGCCGCGCCGCGTGGTCTACGCCGACCGCTCGCGCCGTCAGGCTGCTGCCGCCCAGCAGGCCTCGGTGTCGTCGCAGGTCGAGGGGTCGGCAGCGGGGCCGGTCGGGTCCGCGGACGCCGCCTGGACGAGGCCCGCCGACGAGCCGTCCGCGGCCCCCGCGCAGCAGGCGCCCGCCGATGCGGACGCTACCGCGCGTCCCAGGCCCGGACTCGACGAGACGTCCGCCTTCCTCAGGAGCACGGGCTACGAGCCGAGGCCGGAGTAGCGCGTGAGGGACATCCACTGCCATATCCTGCCCGGAGTGGACGACGGCTCGCCGGACATGGAGCACAGCCTCAGGATGCTCGAGTCCGCGCGCGCCGCGGGCGCCTCGAGCATCATATGCACGCCGCACTGCCGCGACCCCTACTTCGACTACGACCGGATGCTGACCGCCTACGAGGCGCTCCGCGCGCAGGCGCCGGACTTCCTGCTCCTCATGGGGTTCGAGGTCAACCACGCCAAGCTCATGGAGCTCGGGGTGGGGGAGTGGGGTCCGCGCCTGGGCTGCGCCCGCACGGGACAGTTCCTGCTGGAGCTCGACACGCACTGCTCGCGCGAGTCCATGGACGCCTACGAGCGCACGATCTACGAGCTGCAGGGCATGGGCTGGCGCGTGGTGATCGCGCACCCGGAGCGCTACGACGCCGTCCGCAGGCACCCCGAGCTCGCCCGGCGCTTCCTGGAGCTCGACTGCGACCTGCAGGCGTCTGCGGACTTCATCCGCGGTGGCAGGATGGGCAACAGCGGCAGGACCGCCAAGCGGCTCTTTCAGATGGGGCTCTACCGCTACATCGCGAGCGACGCGCACGTCGTGGAGCACTACGAGCTCTGGAGGAGGGCGTGCGAGGAGTACCGCGTACGTCCCGCCCACTTTCTCTAGGGAACATGCCATAGCAGAAACCACGGCGCTGGGTGTCCGGCATGCGGGACACGAATTACTCAAGTAAACTTTATATTTACTGAAAATTGATGTAGCATTCGGCATGCCGCAGTTTCGATAGGCTGCAAACCTATAGTATTTACTTGGCACGGTATGGATGGCAGGCTAAGCACTGCGAGCGGTCGATTAGTGACGGCAGTCGCGTAGACTTGCATGGGTCTGTCACCCCGGGTGGGAGAAATTGCCGGAGGGGGGGGTAACTCTCGATGAACAGCGTGTGTGACATGGCTAGCCAGGGTGCGGCTTACACCGCCGATGGCGCTTGCGCCGCCGATGGCATGCTGTCCGTGGTCTCGGGGGATGCCGACGCCGGCGCACAAGACGTTCCCCTACTCCCGCTGAAGGAGAAGGATGTCCCCTCCGGGGCTAGTCGTTGCCAGGCGCAGCCCATGGCAGCCTGTCCCGACAAGGCAGCCAACACCATCCCCTTCGTTGGTTCGAGCTACGACGTCCCGCAGGCTGCGGTGCCCTACCAAGACGTGCTTGCGGTGGCTGCTATGGGCGACAAGGCAGCTCGAGTCTTGCCGGACGCCGAGGCGACGAAGGCGGCCGAGCGGCTCGAGGGACGCCTCGGCTACCGCTTCGTCAAGCGCCTCTTCGATATCGTCTTCAGCCTCTTGGTGTTCGCACTGCTCTGGTGGCTCTTCCTCGCCGTGGCCGTCGCTATCAAGCTGGATAGCCCCGGTCCCGTGCTCTTCAGCCAGGAGCGCGTGGGCAAGGACGGTCGTACCTTCAAGATGTACAAATTTCGCTCGATGTTCAAGGACGCGGAGGACCGCCTCGAGAGCCTCCAGTCCCTCAACGAGAAGGACGGACCGGTCTTCAAGATCAAGCACGACCCCCGCGTCACGCGCGTGGGCCGCTTCATCAGGAAGACGAGCCTGGACGAGCTGCCACAGTTCCTGAACGTGCTCCTGGGCAACATGTCCATCGTGGGTCCGCGGCCAGCGCTCCCGCGCGAGGTCTGCCAGTACACGCCCTACGAGAGGCAGCGCCTCCTCGTCAAGCCGGGAATCACCTGCTACTGGCAGACGCGTCGGAATCGCGACGACATCGGCTTCGACGAGTGGGTCGCGCTCGATCTCCTGTACATCAAGCAGTGCAGCGTCTGGGCGGACTTCAAGCTCATCATCCAGACCGTCGGCGTGGTGCTCACCGCGCAGGGGAACTAGTTTAGTGAATATGCTTCGAGGAATATATTCGCATCGAGATTCAGTCATTGTTGGGATTAGTGAACATGAGAATGTCATTTTGATAGGATACCAAGGTCATATAAATCCGATGCATGTTCACGCTCATGCTCAGAAGGTCTTTGCCTAGGTCATTTGTCAATGGAGGAGACTTTGGATATCGACTCTGTGATGAGGATTCCATTTAACGTTCCACCTTATGTAGGTACTGAAATGGAATACGTCCGTCAAGCGGCAGAGGTCAACCGGAAAATTTCTGGTGATGGGCCATTCTCGCTCAAGTGTCATGCTTGGATGGAATCGCGTTTTGATGCGGAGAAGGTTCTTCTTACTACAAGTGGTACGTCTGCCCTTGAAATGGCTGCAGTCCTGTGTGACCTGAAGCCGGGGGATGAGGTTATTCTTCCCAGCTTTACTTTTTCCTCAACTGCTACTGCATTTCAGTCTTTGGGAGCCGAGCTTGTGTTCGTGGACATACGGCCTGATACGATGAATCTTGACGAGAGAAAAGTCGAGCATGCCATTACTGACCGTACTCGCGTAATAGTGCCCGTACACTACGCAGGCGTGGCCTGTGAGATGGATGCGATCATCGATATCGCACGAAGGCATAACCTTCTTGTGGTCGAGGATGCTGCGCAGGGCGTCATGAGCACCTATAAAGGACGTGCCTTGGGCACAATCGGCACTTTCGGCTGCTACAGCTTTCACGAGACCAAGAATTACTCAATGGGTGAGGGTGGCGCTATCGTGATCAATAACCCGGAGTACATTGACCGGGCGGAGATTATACGTGAAAAGGGCACCAATCGGCAGCGCTTCTTCCGTGGGCAGGTGGACAAGTATACCTGGGTGGACCGTGGTAGCTCCTATCTGCAGAGCGACCTCAATGCTGCCTACCTGTGGGCCGAGCTCGAACGTGCGGACGAGATCAATGAGAACCGGCTTGCTACCTGGCACCGCTACGACGAGGCGCTGCGTCCCTTAGAATCCGAGGGGCTCGTTGAGCTCCCCGTGGTCCCCGAAGGCTGTGAACAAAACGCTCACATGTACTACATTAAGCTTAGGAATCTCGCAGACCGGACTGCTTATATTGCGTTTATGAAGCAGCACGGCATCAACTGTACCTTCCACTACGTGCCACTGCACTCTTCGCCGGCAGGCCAGCGTTTCGGTCGTTTCGACGGCGACGACGAGTACACCACGCGCGAGAGCGACCGGCTAGTGCGGCTCCCGATGTATTACAACCTCGCACCGGTCGATGCCGACCGCGTGGTAGAGGTGACTAGTGCGTACCTGACCGGCAAGCGGCCGGAGTAGGCGTATGGGCGAGCAGGAGAAGAAGAGACCGCTGCGTGTCGCCTTTATCGAGGGCAAGATGAACTCTGGCGGCAAGAAGACGCTAACGATGCAGTACTTCAAGAACTTCGACCCGGATGAGGTCGAGGTGTGGTTCGTGTGCGACGAGGATTCCAACGCTGTGCCAACCGAGGAGATTGAGGCTGCGGGTGGCCACGTAGTGATGGTGACACCCTACCAGCACATCTTCGGGAATATGCGCGACATGCGACGCCTGTTCGAAGAGGTGGGGTTCGACGTGCTGCATGCCTGGGACAGCACCATGAACCTGTTTCCACTACGCGTGGCGGAGAAGGCTGGCGTGCCCGTGCGCATATCCGAGAGCCTCTCGATGGCGCACCGGGGCGAGCCGAAGACCGTCCTGAAGCTCATCCTACGCAAGTTCTCGCACCTGTACGCCACGCACTTCATGGCCTGTGGCAAGGACTGCGGGCGCTGGCAGTTCGGAGATAGGCTCTTCCATGCTGGTAGGGTCGATGTGTTCAAGACGGCTATCACATCGGAGCGCTACGCTTTCAATCCCGAGTTGCGCGCCAGGGTGCGCAACGAGCTGGGCGTGCCTGAGGGAGCGCTGCTCTTGGGCTTCATCGGACGGTTCGCCTACCAAAAGAACCCTATGTTCCTCATGCGAGTGTTTCGCGAAGTCGCGCGCCTACGGCCCGACACGAGGCTGCTCCTCATCGGGGATGGCGAGTACCGCGAGCAGATGCTCTCCTACGCGGAGGGTGAGGGTATTGCCGAAAGCCTAATATACCTCGGGCGCAGGGAGGACATCATTGGTTTCTACCAGGCAATGGACTGCTTCCTCCTGCCCAGCATGTACGAGGGCTTGCCTGTGGTGGGCTTGGAGGCACAGGTAGCCGGCCTGGACGTGTTCTTCTCTGACGAAATCACCCGTGAGGCAGCCTTCTGTGGGCTGGGGCACTTCTACCCGCTCTCCGATGGGGCGGAGTCGTGGGCGAAGAGCATTCTCTCCGTGATGGACTCTGTCGAGCCGCGCAGCTCCCGCGCGGAAGAGTGCATGGCTGCAGGATACGACGCAAAGTCCGAGGCGAGGCGGCTCGCCGCCTACTATCGGAGGGCGATGAATGAGGTTGGTTAGCGAGCAGGCTACGGGCGGAGGTGACCTCCCCCTCATCTCCGTGGTGGTGCCCGTTTACAACGTAGAGCGTTATCTGTGCCAGTGTGTGGACAGCATCCTCGCGCAGACCTATCCCAACATCGAGGTCGTGCTCGTGGACGATGGGTCGCCCGACGGTTGCCCAGCCATATGCGACGCGTATGCCGAGAGGTACGACAACGTCATCGCGGTGCACCGGAAGAACGGCGGTCTCTCCGCCGCGCGCAACACGGGAACCGATGCCGCCCATGGTGACTACATCGGCTACATCGACAGTGATGACTACATCTCGCCCGTCTTCTACGAGGCCCTCTACCATGCCGTAGAGGAGTCGGACTGCGCAATGTCGGCGCTGCGCTACGGCGTCGAGTTCTACGACAGCCGGGAACCAGAGCTCGAGCAGGATCTGGTCTCCGCCAGTGCCTTCGAGGTGGAGACGGACGAGGAATATCAAGAGGAGATCCTGTACCAGAAGAGCTGGGCTGGAGCAGTCTGGCGCCTGTACCGGCGCGATTTGGCCGACAAGGTTCGATTCCCCGAGGGGTTCTACTACGAGGATGACGCCACGGCCTACCTTTACGCCCACAAGTGCGACAGGGTCGCCGTGCTCGGCTCGACCAGGCTTTACGCGTACCGCCAGAACGAGTCAGGGATTATGCGCGGGCTATTCAACGAAGGGAAGCTCGTGTCGGCCATGGCCATCACGCGGCAGATGCGCGATGATATGCATGAGTGGTACCCTCAGCTGGACGTCGCGGTTGCATCGAGATGCTTTGCTATTTTGCGCGTCGTGTTCTCTCAGGTTCCCTCTGATGACGGGATTCACCAGCGGGTGCTCTGGCAAGAAATGCAGAGTTATGCCACTGCGGTCATCCATGATCCGAATGCGCGCAAGAAGGAGAGGCTTGCGGCTGGGATATCGAAGCTCGGTCGGGGGCCATTCAGGGTCTTCTGTAACCTGTATCGCGCTGTTCTCCACGCTCAGTAGGTGCGCTTATGACTGACGGCCTTCCGTACATACTCACACTCGCGCTCATTGTTTTCCTGTCTGCCGTCTCTCTTCCGGGCAAGGACCGGGGTAACAACGCGAAGACTGCAATCATCGTCATTGTTCTCAGCCTCATCGCGGGATTGCGCGCCACGAGCGTCGGCAGCGATACCGCCACTTACAGTCGCATGTTCTACTGGATAGCCGATTCATCCACCCTGAAGCAAGCATTCGACGTCTCGACGATCAACGCGCCGGTGTATGTGGCATATGCGTACCTACTCGGCAAGATGGGCTTCTCGCATCAGATGCTTCTCGTGGTCAACGCGCTCATTACTAACATAGGCATCGGCATCTTCATTAAGAGGACGTGCGATAAGCCTGCAACAGCATTTTTGATATATTTCTGTCTTGCTATGTTTTTTGAGAGTATGAACGGCATGCGACAGTATGTTGCCATTGCCTTGGCTGTCAATGCATATCTTGATTTCTATGAGCGCGGTATCACAAGCGTGCGCGGTTGGGTTCTGATTGCTCTCGCGGTGGGCATCCACTCTACAGCGATGGCGATGATGCCTGCTGTCACAATAGTTATTATCATGCGTAAAATGCCGATGGCTCGTAAAGTCCTCCGAATAATCTTCCTTGTCGCCGCTTTGGTGGGGCTTATCATGGGGCCTCTCGCCAAACTCTTCATCCAGATATTTCCGAATTACGGAATGTACGACGGAACAAATAACATTGACTTGTTTTCTGATGCTTATGGCGGGCGCATACGCATCCTTTATGCAGTCATGCTCGTTGCCTGCCTCTTTGGCTATGTGGCAATATGCAATGGAGATGGCATAAGGGACAGATATGACTATGTTATCTTCCTCCTGCTGCCAATTTGCTATTTTGCGGGCGTTCTTGGCATCGTTTATGGCAAGAGTTTTCTTATCAACCGTTTGCTTTGGTTCTACATGGTCGCATACGTACCATTCATTCCTGCAGTGGTAGCCAAGTATCACGGTGGAATGAACCTGCTTATGAAGATGGGCTTCGGAACTACAATTGGAGTCTGGATGATTATGCAGCTTATCGAGAACCAAGATGCTGCTTTGCCATACGTATTAGGAATATCCCTACTGAGATGATTGAGTGCACACTCACTCAAAGCTGTTGCCAGCGATGCTAGCAAAGGATAAGTGCTCGTGATACCTAAGACGATTCATTACATATGGTTCGGAGGCGGTCCTCTTGGGGAGAGGGAGCGCGCTTGCATTGATTCCTGGAAGAAGTTCTGTCCGGACTATGAGATAGTCCGTTGGGATGAAACAAGTTTTGACGTCTCAAGCAACCGGTACTGCCAGGAAGCCTACGAGGCCAAGAAATGGGCTTTCGTGAGCGACTACGTGCGTCTGTGGGTGCTTGTGAACTACGGTGGTGTCTATATGGACACCGATGTTGAGGTAGTTAAACCCCTAGACGAGTTTCTAGTGCACCAGGCATTCTCGGGTTTCGAGAGTGACACTGACATCCCGACGGGAATCATGGCTTGCGAGAAGGGGTACCGCCTCTTCTCATCGCTGCTCCATGACTATGATGACCGCAGGTTCGTGCGGGATGATGGATCGCTTGATATGTCGACGAACGTGCAAGCTATTAGTGACGCCTGTCTCGGTTGCGGGTTCGTTCCGAACAACACGTTCCAAGTGGTGGAGGGCCTAGCACTGTATCCCAAGGACTGGTTCTGTCCTAAGAGCCATGACACGGGGCTAATCTATGCGACAGAGAACACGCATACGATTCATCACTTTGCAGGATCTTGGGAGCCGTCCTCGACGCGGGAGATCGTTGCTATCAAGCATCGGATCATGGAGCGGCACCCTGGGACGAATGTGAAGGTCGCTGCTGCTCTTGCGAAGCTGGAATACGGCTTCAGACATGGCAACTTCAGCCCCTTCTTCGAAGGCATCAGGAACAACTTGAGCAAGTAATGGAGAAATGAGAAGTGAAGCACAAAGTCATGCTTGTCTTCGGGACCCGTCCTGAGGCCATAAAGATGTGCCCCTTGGTGAATGTGCTGAAAGATCGGCAAGAGGACTACGACGTTGTTGTTACCGTGACTGGCCAGCACAGAGAAATGCTCCAGCAGGTTCTAGATATCTTCCACGTCGTGCCCGAATACAACCTCAACATCATGCGCCCGGGACAGACGCTCTTTGATGTTACCTGTGACGTGCTGACGCGACTTAAGCCGGTTCTGGAGAAGGAGAAGCCCGACGCCGTTCTCGTGCACGGTGATACCACGACCTCCTTCGCAGCAGCCCTAGCCTGCTTCTATCTGCAGATACCAGTAGGCCATGTGGAGGCGGGCTTGCGCACGCACGATATCTATAGTCCGTGGCCCGAGGAGTTCAATCGTCTGGCCGTAGACATAGTTACGAACTGGTACTTCGCGCCCACTGAGCTTTCGCGGCAGAACTTGCTCTCAGAAGGCAAGCAGGAGGACAGAATCTGGGTCACCGGTAATACCGGTATAGATGCGCTCCGCACTACTGTACGCGAGGACTACTCAGATTCAGAGCTTGACTGGGCGGAGGGGAGCAGGCTCATACTGATTACAGCGCATCGACGTGAGAACCTAGGTGAGCCAATGCACCATATGTTTCGAGCGATTCGCCGCGTGATGGAGGAACATCCCGACACCAAGGCCATATATCCCATCCATATGAACCCAAAGGTTCGTGCAACTGCCCACGACGAGCTTGACGGGTTCGACCGCCTTCACATAATAGAGCCGCTCGACGTGCTTGACTTCCATAACTACATGGCTCGGAGCTTCTTGGTGCTCACCGACTCAGGCGGAATCCAAGAGGAGGCGCCTTCCCTGGGAAAGCCTGTACTCGTCATGCGTGACACTACGGAGCGTCCTGAAGGAGTGGCTGCGGGTACGCTCAAGCTCGTGGGCACCGATGAGGATACGATCTATCGCGAGTTCGACAGACTGCTTTCCGAATCGGAGGACTACAAGAACATGTCGCATGCTTCCAACCCCTATGGAGACGGATTCGCAAGTGAGCGTATCGCCGATGCGCTGGCGGGGGACTTGCGTGGCTAGTGGGCTCAGGTGCACGGATTGGTCAATCAGTGTCTCGCGCATTACCGCAATGCCTTGCATTGCCGCGTACCATCTATGCCAGCTCCGCAATCTGGCTGCAGCCTGGTCGCTCAACGTAGGCGTGCAGGTCTTTCTGGTTATCTCAGGATGGCTTTGTGGTCTACGTGCTTTCGTTACTGATGCGGGCTGCTGGCATTGGTGGCAGCTGGTACGTATCGGGGTTCCCTACTGGGCTATTCTCCTTCTCCTTTTTGCGGCCGACGTCCTCTTCGCGGTTCATGCCTCGACGATGAGGCGAGCCGTCCTTTCTGTTCCATGTGTCAGGTCAGGGCCGGTTCCCAATGGTGCACACCTGTGGTATGTCAGTGTGATTCTGTTGATTGCATCGATGCTGGGCTTGCTGTGGATGCGTTGGCGGCTCTGGCCGAGTCCACTTTCCCCATTATCGTTGTTTACAGTCGGTAATCGTCTGGTGGTAGAGGGCAGCTGCTTCTGCTATGTGATGGCGTTCGGTATGGGGCGTCTCGCTCGCGAAGGCGTGCCTGAGACCCGTGCTTTGCCAGCGGTTGTGATTGTCTGCAGTGCTGGGCACATGGTTTCTGCAGCCATGTCTAAACCTATTGCCACCTTGCCTTATTATCCGTTTCGCCTGTACGGCGGGTTCCTTGGTTCCTTCCTCGGAATACTCGCAGTTGGGGGTAGCTCTGTTCCGCTGAGAGGGAGCGCTGAGCGGCTTCTAAAGTGGAGCGATGCTTACTCCTATAGGGTTTACCTCACAAAACAGCTTCTTAACCTGGACGACTTCTCGCTGGCGGCCGTACTCCATGAAAACCCTGTCGCGGTGATTGCGCTTGTGTTTTCATGGTTAATTGCGGCTCCGTTTGTGCTGCATCAGATTACTGGCTTGGTCTATCGCGCGACAGGCGTGGAGAGGAGATAGTTGCATGCCGAAGAGGGCGGTTACCGGCGTCGGAATGGAGTTGGGATCAGACGATTCAGCGAAGGGGGTCGTAGCCAAGAAGATAGCTCTTATGACTTGGTACAGCTATCACAACTACGGAACTGCGCTTCAGGTTGCCGCGCTATTTCATGTGGTAAGCGGTCTAGGCCACGACATTGAAGTCGTGGACTACCATCCGACAGGGAAAATCGTTGCAAGACCTCAGTGGGAGGGAAGCGCTTCCGCTCTCGGGAGACTAGCCGTAAAAGGCGTGAGCCGATTGAGGCAGCGTGACTATGCTCCGGTGGCGAGGGAACGAAAGTTTGAAGAGTTCCTTAAAGACAATCTCAGATTTACAGAGTCCTGCCCGACGATGTCGGAATTGGAGGCGCTGAACGAGCGCTATGACACATTCATGTGTGGAAGCGATCAGATATGGGCGCCGAACGTCTTTGACCCCCACTACTTCCTTGACTTTGCGGGCGACGATCGCCTCAAGGTGGCATACGCGCCCAGTGTCGGGCTTCCGCACGTGAACGACAAAGACGTGGCCAGACGGATGGCATGCCTCTGCGGGCGCTTCGATGCGCTCTCGACGCGAGAGGAGTCTGGCAGCGAGATAGTATCTGAACTTACCGGCCGCGCAGTCGCAACCGTAATCGACCCCACCCTGCTCGTGGCACCTACAGAGTGGAGACGTATGGCGGCGGGGGCTAACGTAGCGGGAGATGGTCCTTACCTACTCGCATACATGCTCGGCCATGATGAGGCCCATTGGAGGAGAATATACGCGCTTGCCAAAAGGCTCGGTCTCCCCGTCTGGGTGGTTCCCGTGTTCGAGAGAGATTTGCGTCGTGAAGGCTGTATAGAGGAGCCCATTGGCCCACGTGAGTTCGTGTCCTTGATTGACAACGCGACTTACGTCTGCACCGACTCGTTCCACGGGATTGCATTTTCTATAAATCTTGAAAGAGACTTCTGTGCGTTCGAGCGTTTCAGGAGAGACGATGCGGGTAGTCAAAACTCTCGTGTCTACAACATCCTTGATAAGTTGGGGCTGCGAGGTAGGCTCGTCTCAGAAGACGTAACGGATGAAATGCTCTGTGAACGGGTTCAGTGGAGTGGTCCTAACGCGAAGCTCGTCGAAGAACGGAATCGCTCCCTCTCGTGGCTGGAACGAGCACTTGCGATGGAACCGAAGTCACCGGTTCACAAGGATAACGTGCTGCATGATAGGTCGCTCTGCTGCGGTTGTACTGCTTGCGCATGCGTCTGCCCGGTGGGCGCAATCGAGGTCTCGCTGGATGTGGAGGGCTTCTGGCGAGCCGAGGTGGACGAGGGTGTCTGCGTGTCTTGTGGTAAGTGCAGGAAAGTCTGCCCGTTCATAGAGCATTCGGGGTCTCTGCCCATCGAAAAGGGGATGCTCTACTCATACAAGGGTGCTGACATGGCCCAACTACTCGTATCGTCGAGCGGTGGGGCAGGAAACGCCATCTCGAGGGCAGCTTTGGACGCTGGCGCAGCAGTGCTCGGCTGCGCCTTCGATACCACTGAGGGGGGCGCCGTCTGCCGTCTCGTCGCGCCTGACGATGCGGAGGGGCTTGCCTCGCTGGCTGGCAGCAAGTACATGCAGAGTCATGTAGGGTCCGCTCTCATGGAGGCTGCCTGCTACGAGGGCCCACTGCTCGTCACCGGTACCCCCTGTCTGGTGGCGGCCGCGAGGAACCTATTTGGAGAACGGGACGACGTCACCTATGTCGATCTTATATGTCATGGCGTTCCCACGAGGCTGCTCTACGATCGGTACAGGGAGTGGCTCTCAATTGAGTACGGGATTGACCCCAAGGTTGCGCACACGGTCTTTCGTTACAAGCCAAAAGGGTGGAGAGAGAAATTTATTCATACGAGTGATGGTACGCACGATGTCTGTCTGCATCAGAGACACGACCCCTATCTCCTCATTTTCGAGGCGGGACAGTGCTATGCGGACTGCTGCTACGAGTGTCCCTGGAGGGCGGCGAGTATGGCAGATGTGCGCTTGGGTGACTACTGGGGTCCGCGCTACAAAAAAGACAGCACTGGCGTGAGCATGCTACTCGCCCTTACCGAGCGCGGCCACGAACTCGTGCGCGATCTCGAGCGGACGGGGCTCGTTGAGGAAATGCCACTCTCCGATTACATGGACTACCAGCAGACGGAAAACTCCGCTACGCCTGTCTTCCGCAACGAGGTCTTGACCGAGCTGTCAAATTCCGAATACGGCATCCAGAGGGTCTGCGACAAGTTCGCCGAGCCTGTCGCCAAGCAGTGCGATCTCTACCAAATGCTTGAGCCACTTAGTGACGTCGCAAAGCGACTGTTGGGGAGACGGTAGGATGGCCAGGGGTCGCAACAAGGAGCTTGTTGTCAATACCGGGCTCTTTGCCATAAGTTCGTTCGGATCGAAGCTCATCTCCTTCTTGATGCTACCGCTTTATACGGCAGTGCTTTCCACTGGCGACTACGGCACGGTTGATTTAATAAACAGCACGGTAAGCCTGCTTGTGCCGTTGCTAACGCTCAACGTACAGGATGCTGTTCTTCGCTATGGCCTGGGAATGGATGCCGAGCCTGAGGAGATACTCTCGGTTGGCTTGCGGATGGTCACAGGCGGCAGTTGCGTGCTGCTGGTACTGCTCGTTGTCGTGCACGTTCTCGGCGTGATTCCCATCGATGGAACGTACCTGGCCTTTCTCCTGATAATGTTCGTGCTCACGGCGCTCTCCAACGTGATTACCATGTACGTAAAGTCACAGGATCAGGTGAGGTCGCTCGTGGTGAGCGGCATTGGCAATACGTTCGTCATGTGCATCTCGGCCGTCGTGCTACTCGTCGTGGTCAAGGCCGGCGTCGTCGGATATATGATTTCGATGGCACTAGGATCTCTCTTCGTTGTCATCTACCTTTTTTTCGCCGGCAAGCTTTGGCATGGGGTTACGGTCAAGGTCCGCACGGGCCTCTTAAGGTCTATGGTTGCCTTCAGTGCACCCTTGGTGGCGAATAGCCTAGCCTGGTGGACTAACGACGTGAGTGACCGTTACGTTGTGACGCTGGTGTGCGGTGCTGCGGCAAATGGCATTTATGCCGTGGCATACAAAATCCCCTCGATACTCTCTACGCTGCAGTCTGTCTTTTATAACGCGTGGGCTATTTCCGCAGTTAAGGAGTTTGACGCAGAGGATAAGGACGGCTTTCTGGGCAGGACCTATGAGCTCTACTCGGGGGCAATGGCCATTTGCTGCTCGGTAATCATGCTGATAAACATCCCTTTAGCGACGTTTCTTTATGCGAACGAATTCTTCGAAGCGTGGCGGTTCGTTCCGGCGCTGCTCGTTGGCACGCTGCTCTACGGGCTTGCTCTCTTCGAGGGATGCCTCTTTACGGCTGCACGCAACACAAAGGCAGTCTCCACTACTACGCTTGCTGGTGCAGCGACGAGCATCGCCTCATGCATTATCCTGACCATCACCATCGGCCCTATCGGGGCGGCTATTGCAACGTTCCTAGGTTATCTGGTAACTTGGGTGACTCGAACGTGGGTGATGCTCGACAAGGTGGTGCGGCTAAAGGTTTCCTGGCGAACTGAGGTCGCGACGCTCGTCGTGCTCCTCCTGCAGGCATTAGTCGCCATGCGGCCCGAGTTCCAGTTCGTCCAGTTCGTCCTCGTCGTGCTTGTATTCTATCTTCGGCGAAGACAGCTTGGGAGTATATGGGCGTTCGTCAAGGATAGGCTGAGTCGCAGCTGACTTCTCCATCGAAATCAGGCGAACGTTCAGAGTTGTCGCTTAGGACGGAATGCCACTATCCATCATCCGGTGCCCGTCCCCCGTCTGCGCTTGCGCCCTCGCTCCTACGCGACGACGTTCTGCGCGAAGCGGTGTTCGGCCGGGATCTCGCGCGGCGCGTACCTCTCTTCCGTCTGCCCGAGGATGATCGAGCCCAGGGGAGAGAAGCCCTCGGGCAGCTCGAGCTCGGAGAGGAGCGCGGGGTCCTGCGACAGCGCGCGGGTCGCGCCGTAGATGTAGCAGCTGCCGAGGTCCTGCTCGACCGCCGCGAGCGACATGTTCTGGATGATTGCGGCGACGTTGGCGCTGGCCACGTTGCCCTCGCCGCTGCTCGAGACCACGACGAGCGTCGGCGCACCGTAGAGCGGGTGCAGCTCGGGGTTGCCGAAGTAGCGTGCGGCCGCGGCGTCGATCGCGTCAAGGAGGCTCCTCCTGGTCACGACGGTGAGGTGGATGCTGTCGTACTTGCCCATGCCGATGGGCGCCTCGTACGCGGCCGTGAGGACCGCTTCGAGCTGCTCGGGGGTCGCGGACTCCCCGGTGTAGCTGCGGACCGACTTTCGCTGGTTGAGCGCGTCTTCGAGTTCCATGGCTCCTCCTTCTCGGCCGCGACGCCGCCGCCGCGTCCTTCTCGACATCGTCGTCCCTCTCGCCCGATTATGCGCGTTCGCGGCGGGTCCGTGGCGACTTTTTGGGGAGGGCTGCGGTGTTGGGGCGGCGGTCGATGCGCGGCCGCTGGCGGCATGTCCTTCTCGCCCGCTGGCGCAAGCCTCGCGCTATACTGGCCCGGACAGAGGGGAGCTGGCGCACGCCGGCTGAGAGGGGGCCCACCGCGGCCCCGACCCGGGAACCTGACCTGGACAATGCCAGCGTAGGGAGAGTCTCCTCCGAGGAGCGCGCACGCAGCCAGGTCGTGTCTGGAGGAGGCAGCATGCTAGGCTCGTGCCTGGACCGCGTGCGCGAGGCGTCGCCGCTGGTCCACTGCATCACCAACTACGTCACCGTGAACGACGTCGCCAACGCGATTCTCGCCGTGGGGGCGAGCCCCATCATGTCGGACGAGCCCGAAGAGGTGGCCGACATCACCGCCATCTGCGATGCGCTTGACCTCAACATCGGCACGCTCAACCGGCTCACGATAGAGGGCATGCGCCGCGCCGGCGCCCGCGCGCGCGAGCTCGGGCACGTGGTCCTTCTCGACCCGGTCGGCGCGGGCGCGAGTCCGCTGCGCACCAGGACCGCCCTCGAGCTGCTCGAGCTGGCGCGACCCGATGTCGTGCGCGGCAACGCGTCCGAGGTCCGCGCGCTCGCGCTCGGCACCACCTCGACCCACGGGGTCGATGCGGCGGCGGCCGACGCCGTGAGCGAGCGGAACCTCGACGCCATGGTCGAGTTCGCGAAGGGCTTCGCCGCGGACGTCCATGCGACCGTCGCGATAACGGGCGCGATCGACCTGGTCGCCGATGCCGGGCGCTGCTTCGTGATTCGCAACGGGCGGCCGGAGATGAGCCGCATCACCGGGACGGGCTGCCAGCTCTCCGGCGTGATCTGCGCCTTCGTCGCCGCCGCACGCGCGGCCGCCCCGGCGGCGAGAGACGTGCCGGCCGCGACCCCGGCCGCGACCCCGGCCCCGGCCGCGGGCGACACCACGGCGGCGGTCGCTGCGGCCGTGGCCTGCATGGGACTGGCCGGCGAGGTCGGCTGTGCGCACCTCGCGCCGCACGAGGGCAACGCGACCCTGCGCAACCGCATCATCGACGCGCTCTCGCACCTGGACGGCGCCGGCCTCGACGGGGGTGAGCGCTATGAGCTTCGCTAGGGGAGCGGGCGAGAGGGACCCGCGCGCGGTCGCAGCGCCGGCGGCGGCCGGGCCTGCGGCCGCGCACCCGGCCGGGCCCGCGGCGTTCCGGCTCGCGGACGGCGGGCTCGACCCCAGGACCCTCGTGCTCTACGCGGTGACCGACCGCCGCTGGCTCGACGGGATCACGCTCGAGGAGGAGGTCGCACGCGCCGTCGAGGGTGGCGCCACCATGGTGCAGCTGCGCGAGAAGGACCTCGGGCGCGACGAGCTGTTCGACGAGGCCGTGCGGCTCCGGGAGGTCTGCCACGCGGCCGGCGTGCCCCTGATCGTGGACGACGACGTGGAGGTCGCCGTGGCAGCCGGCGCCGACGGCGTGCACGTCGGCCAGTCCGATATGGAGGCCGGTGCCGTACGCGCGCTGATCGGGCCCGACATGATCCTCGGCGTGTCCGCCCAGACGGTGGACGAGGCCCTTCTCGCCCAGGAGCGCGGGGCTGACTACCTCGGCGTGGGTGCAGTCTTCCCGACCGGTTCCAAGGACGACGCGCTCGACGTGGGTCGCGAGACGCTGGCGGCGATCTGCGCGGCCGTCTCGATTCCCGTCGTGGCGATCGGCGGCATCGGCCGCGACAACGTGCGCGAGCTGGCCGGCACCGGGATCGTTGGCGTCGCCACCATCAGCGCGCTGTTCGCGCGGCCGGACGTGCGCCTCGCCGCGCACGACCTTCTCGTCCGCACGCGCCGCATGCTCGACGGCGTGCGCTGCGCGCTCACGATCGCCGGCTCGGACTCGAGCGGCGGTGCCGGCGTGCAGGCGGACCTCAAGACGATGCAGGCAAACGGCGTGTTCGGCACGAGCGCCATCACGGCACTGACGGCGCAGAACACCCGCGGCGTCACCTCGATCATGGACGTCACGCCGGAGTTCCTGGGCGAGCAGATCGACGCGGTCTTCTCCGACATCCGGCCCGACGCGGTGAAGGTCGGCATGGTGTCGGCCACGCCGCTGATCCGCACGATCGCCGAGAGGATCGACCGCTGGCGTCCGGAGCACGTGGTCGTGGACCCCGTGATGGTCGCCACCTCGGGCGCGCGGCTCATCAGCGAGGACGCGGTGGGGACCCTTGTCGCGGAGCTGCTGCCGCGTGCGACCGTGATCACCCCCAACCGCCCCGAGGCCGAGGTGCTCTGGGGCCACGAGATCCAGACGGAGAAGGACATGGAGCTCGCGGCGGCCGAGGTCGGGCGGCGGCTGGGCTGCGCGGTACTGGTCAAGGGCGGCCACAGCCTGGCGGACGCCTCCGACGTGCTGTGGCGAGACGGCGAATGCCGCTGGTACCGCGGCCGCAGGGTCGAGAACCCCAACACGCACGGGACGGGCTGCACGCTGTCGAGCGCCATCGCGTCCAACCTGGCGAAGGGCTTCGGGCTCGACGAGTCTGTAATGAGGGCCAAGGACTACGTCTCCGGCGCGCTCGCGGCGATGCTCGACCTCGGCGCGGGCTCGGGTCCCATGGACCACGGGTTCGACCTGGCGAGCAGGTTCGTCGAGGGTCCGGGGGAGTAGCGGGCGCTCGGGCTTCTCGCACGGCGCTGGCGCGCGGCTGGCGTGGCGCCGGCACGGGGCTGGCACGGGGCTGACGCGCGGCCGGCGCGCGGCTTGCGTGAATCTGACACGGGACTGAAGGAAGGAAGCAGGCATGGACATGCAGGAAACCGCAGGTAAGGCTATCGACGCAGACACGATGCCCGTCTCCGGCAAGCCGGGCGAGAGGACCTCGGAGAGGATCTTCCGCTCCGCGCTGCCCATCTGGGAGCGCTGCTACCAGCACCCCTTCGTGCAGGGGCTCGGCGACGGCTCGCTCTCGCACGACCGCTTCGCGCACTTCATGGTGCAGGACCACAAGTACCTCTCCATGTACGCGCGCGTCTTCGCGCTGGGCGTCGTGAAGAGCGAGTGCGACCGAGACGCGCGCGAGTTCGCGAGCTTCATCTCGTCGACGTTCCAGGCCGAGCAGAGCCTGCACGACGAGTACCTCGGCCAGCTCGGCATTTCTCCCGAGGAGGTCGAGCGGACGCCGATGTCGCTCGCGAACAACGCCTATACCAGCTACATGATGAACGTCGCCCTGCGCGAGGGTCCGGCGGAGATCATGGCGGCCGTGACGGCGTGCTCGTGGAGCTACAAGTACATCGGCGACAAGCTCGAGGCGCGCGAGAACGCCACGTCCGACGAGTTCTACGCCAAGTGGCGCCACACCTACTCGAGCGAGTGGTACCGCGCGTCCAACGACCACGACATCGAGATGCTCGACCGGCTCTCCGCGGACTACACGCCCGAGAGGGTCGCGCGACTCGAGAGGATTGTGCTCGACTGCAGCGAGTTCGAGTACAGGTTCTGGGACATGTGCTGGAACAAGGAGTAGGGGAGAAGGACGGTTTCGTGACGATTGCCTGCCGCGGTTGACTCCCTTGTGCCCCGCGCCCAATATGAACGTTGTTCACATTGGGTGCGGGGACGGCGGAGGGCCGCCCCGCAGGGAGAGAGGGGGCGGCCATGTCCCAGGCTGCCACGAAGATCGACGCTACTTCCCAGGCTGCTGAGCCTGCAACATCCGCCGTGTCCGAGACGCCTGCCGAGCCCGCGCGCGACCCCATGCCCCGCGGCATGCGGATCGGCGAGAGCGTCTTCGACATCGCCTACCTGCTGTACGACCTCGTCGCTGGCATCACGTTCTTCTCGCTCGCCGCCGGCCGGACCGTGTTCGTGCTCTACGGCCTGCTGGCGCTCGTGCTGGGGGCGGGCGACGCGTTCCACCTGGTGCCGCGCGTGCAGATGCACCTGTTCGGTGTGCGCGACGACACCCAGGCCCGCCTCGGACGCGGCACGCAGGTCGCCTCGGTCACGATGACCGTGTTCTACGTGCTCCTCTACCTCATCTGGCTGCAGCTCTTCCCCGGCGTCGGGGCGACGCCGCGATCGGCGCGCTCATCGTCGCGTCGGCGGCCGTGCGCATCGTGGTCTGTCTGCTCCCGCAGAACGACTGGACCTCGGGTCGCGAGAACCTGCGCTGGTCGCTCCTGCGAAACGTGCCGTTCGTCGTCACGGGAGCGTTGGTAATCGCCCTGTTCGCGATCTCTGGCGACGCCGGTGGCCTGCGCATGTGGCGCATGTGCATCGCCATCGCGCTGAGCTTCGGCTTCTACCTGCCTGTCACCTTCCTTGCCAAGCGCCGCCCCGCCGTCGGCGCGCTCATGCTGCCCAAGACCCTGACCTACATGTGGATGATCGCCATGGGCCTGCAGCTGCTGCCCGTCCTGTAGGGGCTGGCGTGAAGCCTCAGGCGACCTCGCGGGAGGACATCCTGGCTGCGTGCCGGCGGCTCGTGCGCGAGGGCGGGCTCGAGGGCGTCAGCGTGCGTGCCGTCGCGACGGCGGCGGGCGTGGCCCCGGGCACCCTCTACCACTACTTCCCGGACAAGCGCGCCCTGCTCACGGCGGTCACGGCCGACGTCTGGCGCGAGGTGTTCGACCTCGACGCGCTGCCCGCCGCGGGCGAAGCGCCGGCCGCCGCGGGCGACGCGCTGCCCGCCGCGGGCGAAGCGCCGGCCGTCGCGGGCGAGAAGGACGTCGGCTTTCCCGGCTACGTGCGCGCGCTCTTCTCGGGCGCGCGGTTGCGGCTCGCCGCCTATCCCGGCTTCGCCCAGGCGCACGGCCTCGACCTCGTCGCCCAGGCGGGGCACGCGGAGGAGGGGAGGCGCCGCATGGACGCCTTCCTGGCACGGGTCGAGCGGGCGCTCCTGGCCGCCCTCGCACGCGACGGGCGCGTGTCTGGCCGGGCGTTCGCGGACGGGCTCACCCCCGAGGCGCTCGCCCGCGTCGTGATGCGCGACCTTCTCGCCCTGCTCGTGCTAGGGAGCGAGGACTGCGACGACCTTGTCGCCCTGCTGCGCTCGGTGCTGTACCGGGAGTCGTAGCCGCCTGGCGCGGGCCTGGCACCCGGCTGGCACCGGGCTGGCGCGGGCCTGGCGTCGGGCTGGCGCGGGCCTGGCGCCGGGCTGGTACCCGGCTGGCGCGGGCTGGCACGGGCCTGGCACTCGGCTGACGTCGGGCTGGCGCGGGCCTGGCGCCCGGCTGGCGCACCACCTGCGCCTGCACTGACCTGCTCCATGCCGCAGGTCCTTCTCGCCCTGGTCCGGACTGGTCCGTATAGGCCGTTTGCGTCGACTGACCCGCAATTTGCGAGCAGGTCACTCGCTTTGCCCGCAGCGAGCGGGCAGCTGCGCGCCCCCTGCGGGCAGATTGTTACGCCCGTATGACACGGTTTTATCATCAACGGAGGGCTATTGCTAACTCGTTATGACCCGGTCAGAATCGGGGGCGTCATGCGCCTACCGACAAAAGCCGGCGGCAGACCCAACGCGTGCGAGTTCGCACCACCTGACAGGAGGAGATCGGAATGAAGCTGCTTCGTGCCATGCGTGAGCCTCTGAAGTACGTCCAGGGGAAGGGTGCTCTGCTCAAGTTCAAGGAAGAGATGGGTTACATGGGCCAGCGCTGGCTCTTCATCTGTTCCAAGAGCGGTTACAAGGCCTGCCACGACCAGGTCGAGCAGAGCTTCGGCGACGGCCCGGAGTACCGTCGCTGGGAGGTCTTCGGCGGCATCTCCAGCAAGGGCGAGATCGAGAAGATGAAGCAGATCGTCGCGGAGGACAAGATCGACGCGGTCGTCGCGTGCGGCGGTGGCTCGGCGGTCGACACGGCGAAGGCCACGGCCTACTACACGGGCAAGCACGTCGTCATCATCCCGACGGTCGCCGCGACCGACGCGCCTTGCACGGGCCTCTCCGTCATCTACAACGACGACGGCAGCTTCGACAAGTACCTCTTCTATCCCACCAACCCCGACGCGGTCATGGTGGACTCGCAGGTCATCGCCAACGCCCCCGTCCGCTTCCTCGTCGCGGGCATGGGCGACGCGCTCGGCACCTTCTTCGAGGGCCGCGCCTCCATCCGCACCGAGTCGCCGAGCCTCGAGGGCACCGGCATTACGCGCGCTGGCATGGCGCTGGCAAGGCTCTGCTACGAGACCCTGCGCAACTACGGCAAGCAGGCTATCGCCGCGTGCGAGAACAACGTGGTGACCCCGGCGCTCGACGCCATCATCGAGGCCAACGTCTACCTGTCCGGCGTCGGCGCGGACAACGTCAACTGCGCGGCCGCGCACTCCTTCTACAACGGCCTGACCTCGCTCGGAGGCCACAGCGCGCCGCACGGCTGCTGCGTCGCCTTCGGCACGCTCGTGCAGCTCACGCTCGAGGGCGCCACGAAGGAGGAGTTCGAGGACATCCAGGGCTTCTGCCTGGAGGTGGGCCTGCCGGTGACGCTCGAGGAGCTCGGCATCACCACGGACGAGCAGATCCGCACGATCGCGCAGAACGCCTGCGTCCCGGGCGAGACGATCCACAACCTCGCAGGCGACGTCACGCCCGACGAGCTCTACGCGGCCATCGTCGCGACCGACGCCGAGGGCAGGGCGCTGCTCGGGAAGTAGTCGCCCGGGCCCGCGCACCCAGCGGAGGCGGCGCGCCCGGTGGAGGCGGCGCACGCCATGCGGGAGGCCGGCGGGGCTGCTGGGCCTGGCTTCGCGGGGCCTCCGTGCAACTTCTCGCACCGACTTGTGCGTTTCAGCAACTTAGGGACAAGTCGAGGCGCGTCGGCGGTGCGGCGAGGGCGATGATCGCGCCTTCGATGCCGCGTCGCCCTCCGGAATCCTGGGCAAACGCGAATACGGGCCGGCGGACGGCGTCCCGGCGAACCTACGAAGACGTCCCAATCCGTCCATAACCTGCTCAAATGCAGAATCCCATTGGAGAAGTTGCGCCGGAGCCCCAACGTCGCCGTCCCACCGTGCCCGCTGGCGGGTTCGCGGCGCCGTGGGACTCCGCGGGAGCTTGAGGAGGGTCGCGAGACGCTGGCGATGTGCCCGCGGGCCGGGGCTGGCCCTTCGGAGTCATGCCGAACCCGGCCTCTCGCAGGGTCGCGCGTAACTCCTGGACTCGGCAGGTGCATCTCGGAGAGTTATGGACGGGTCGCGGGCTGGCGGCGGTGCGGGGGAGGTGGGAGCGGGTTCGCCGCTCTCCCGGTGACCTTCGGAATCCTGGGCAAACGCTAGCCCCAGGCGTGGAGTCGTCGCCCTACCGCCCCCGAGGTACGGCCGACCCGTCCATAACTCCCAGAATTGCACCATCACGTCGTAGGAATTGTGCAGGGCCGTCCCGCAGCCTCGAATCCACCCGTCTTTCTGCCATCCGTCCCGTCTTTCTTTACGGATGGTGTAAAAACGTCGGCGGGCGGATACCATCTGACCATGTGCATGAGCAGACGCGACGGACCCGCGAATGCGACGGACCCGCAGGCGCGACGGACCCGCAGGAGCGACGGACCCGCAGGCGCGACGGACCCGCAGGCGCGACGGACCCGCGCAAGGCGACGCCCCCGGAGGCGTCGCCCGCGCCGGCCGCGCGGACGACCGACGGAAGGATGATGCGACATGGCAGACGACAAGGATCTGGTACAGGCGATGCGCGCGAGGCACAGCGTGAGGCAGTACGATGACAGGCCGGTGCCCGCCGACGTGCGCGCCGAGCTCGAGCGCGAGGTCGAGCGCCTCAACGCGGAGAGCGGCCTCCACATGCAGCTGTTCTTCGACGAGCCGGAGTGCTTCGACTCCGCCCGCGCCCACTACGGCAAGTTAACCGGCGTCACCGACTACCTCGCGATCGTCGGCTCCAAGTCGCCCGACCTCGACGAGCGGGCGGGGTACTGGGGCGAGCGCGTGGTCCTTCTCGCCCAGAGCCTGGGGCTCAACAGCTGCTGGGTGGGCATGACGCACGGCAAGAGCCATGCGAGGATTGGCAGGGGAGAGAAGCAGGCGATCGTGGTGTCGCTCGGGTACGGCAAGACGCAGGGCGTGCCGCACAAGTCCAGGCCGATGGAGCAGCTGTGCTCCGTCGCGGGCGAGATGCCCGACTGGTTCCGGCGCGGCATGGAGGCCGCCATGCTCTCGCCCACGGCCGTCAACCAGCAGAAGTTCCTCATCTCGTGGGACGGCAGCCGCCTCACAGCGCGCGTGCGCGGCGCCGGCTTCTTCGCCAGGACGGACCTCGGCATCGTCAAGTGCGACTTCGAGCTGGTGAGCGGCCACCGCTTCGACGCGTAGGGCCCGGCGGGGGGACGCGACCTGTAGCCAACTGCGTCACCTTGCGCCACCTGCGTCACCTTGCGCGCTACGCGAAGTATCGCGCAAGGTGCCGCCTGAGGGCGGGGTCGCAGACGTACAGGTGGGTGCCGAGGATGCCGCGTGTCATCAGCACGTAGTAGATGTGCTTGACGAATTCGCCAAGCTCCCGGTCACTGGCGTTGTTCTTGCCGTTGACGTCGAAGTAGCTGGCCCGGTCGGCCACGATCCGGCCCGCCTCCTCGTCGTAGGCCAGGTCGGGGCCGACGACCACGTAAGCGTAGCTCAGGTCGTAGCCCTGGATGGAGTGGATGACGCCCATCTCGTGCGCTGCGGCGGGGTCGTCCACGCCGAGGCCCACCCAGTTCTCCTGCCTGCGGTTCCAGCGGATCCTCACGCCGTCGATCTCGATGTCGTAGGCTTCGGGGCCCTTGCTGCCCCTCGTGCGCCACTTCCACGCGTAGCCGGCGACCATCCGCGTGAGGTCGTGCTCGCCGAGGCGTCGCTCGAAGCTGGCGTGGAACTCCCGGAAGTCGTCGTGGAGGACGAGCTCGTAGCCGTCGAACGTCCGGGGCTCCGGGTCCTTGTCCCACAGGACGTCTGCCACGTAGTCGAGGTAGGCTTCGCCGCCCTTGACGCGCATCTGGCTGCTGAGGCGGATGGCGTCGTTGGCCGCGGCGCCGAGCCGGTCCCTCAGGATCTCCGGGCCGATGCCCGAGGGGCCCACCACCTGCATGGGGTCGTAGAAGAGGATGGGAATCCGCGCCTGCCTGAGGACCCAGTCGAGCTGGTTGGCGTCGCCGCCCCGCTCGAAGCCGAGCCTCTCGGTCGTGTCGTCGAAGGACTTGTACGCGACGATGTTCCTGCGCTGCTTGAGGCGGTGCGCCTCGTCGACGAGGAGGATGTCGAAGGGCTTCCTGCCGGGGCGGCGGGTTCGCGCGTCTGCCCCGGTCCGCGCGCCTGCCCCGGTCCGCGCGCCTGCCCCGGTCCGCGCGCCTGCCCCGACCTGCGCGTCGGGGCGGGCGGCAAACCTCGGCTTGGCGAGGTCGCTCGGGCCGAGGATGTCGTCCTGCGAGAGGTTCTGGATGCCGGCGAGCGAGCGCTGCAGGGTGGTGCGCAGCGAGGTGACCGGCTCGAGGATGCGGACGTTCATGCCCCTGAACTGCTCGTCCTTGGGGTCGTCGCTCAGCGAGAGGTCGCGCAGGGCCTTGAGGAGGAAGACCGCCAGCACCGTCTTGCCGGTGCCGGGCAGTCCCTCGACCACGATGGGGCTCGAGTCGGTGTTTGTGCGGATTGCGGTCATGATCTTGGAGAGGGCGTCGCGCTGGTCTAGGTTGAGGCTCTTGTATGGCGAGTACTTGAAGACCTCCGACTCCTCGATCTCGGCGATGGTGTGGTCGACGAGCTCCATGTCGCGCAGCTCCGCCCACAGGTCCTCGAACATCCCGTCGTACTCGGCCTTGGAGAAGTAGTTCGCCTCGGAGATGCCCTCGTTCTTGTTGGTGAGCACGTACTTGCCGTCGGCGCTCATGTATCTGATGAGGCGGGCCTCGTAGTCGGTGATGACCGACATGTTGGCCTCGGCGTTGTAGATGACGTTGACCGTGTCGAACGCGCTCTTCTCGGGGTTGTCTCCGTGCTGCGCCATGCGGCGGACGACGCTCGTCGTCTGCCCGACGTAGGCCTCCTGATCGTTGGCGAGGATGTAGACCATGGGCCAGTCGTACAGCCGTCCCTCGTCGATGCCCATCGCCCCGACCTCGATGGGGGTGCCGGGCGTGAAGCGGCACCTGTCGACGTAGAACCTGCTGCCCTCGGGCCGCCTTGGTGCGATGTAGGTTATGACTTCCTTCATGGGTGGCTGCCCCTCCCTGGGGCCGGGCGCTGGCGGCGCTTTCCTCGCGTCCGCCTGCCGGACGCTGCGCCAGGCCGCTGCGCCAGGCCGCTGCGCCAGGCCGCTGCGCCAGGCCGCTGCGAGACAACCGCCATCTTAGCATCGGGCTGGCAGGCCGGGGTAGCCCCGCGCCGGGGCGCCCTCGCGATGGAGCGCAGCCCGGTTCGCGACCTCGAGATAAAGGCCCTGCTCGGACGGGCGCTCTCGGACGACCTGCGGAGCGTCGCCCTTCTCGCGTGCAGCCTGGACGCGTCCTGGTCATACGAGGGGTACGACGCGTACCGCAGCGAGGACCTGGGCACGGCGCAGGGCTCGTGAGCCGGGCGCCGGCGCATGGGGCCGGGTGCCGGCGGTTGGGGCCGGGTGCCGGCGCCCGGGCCTGCGGGGGGGCGACGGTTATTTCCCGTAGACCTCGTCGTGGGTGCCTGTGCGCACGAGCGTGAGCTCGGATCCCGAGAGCCGGTACATCAGTACCCACCTGTCCTTCGGAGGGTTTGGTGCTGAGTCCACGTGGATGGACCTGTACCCCTCATATGCCCCAGTCAGCGCATAGTCGCAATAGCGCGGCCCAATTTCGCGCTCGTCGCTCACAAGCAGGTCGGCGATGGCTCTTGAGAGCCCCCTCGTCCCAATGGCGCTTCTTGCAGGTCTTTACGTCACGTAGGAAGCGCGGAGTGAAGGCCGCGGCGTACATTGACGTTCCTTACAGTCCGAGCGCCGAGAAGAGGCTCTCTGCGGTCTGGTAGGTCGTGTGCTCTGGGTCTGCCGCCAGGGCATCGGCCTCTTCCATGGCCTCGCGCGTCTCGTTTGGCGTACCGTTCTCTTCGTGTGCCAACGGGCGGATCTCTACCCAAGGCTTGTTGTTCTTGAACACGACAACCGAGCGGCCAGTGCGGTTGTCGTCTGCCGTCAGCCGGCTGAAGTTGGTCTTTGCCTCGGACATGCCGATGGTGGGCGTGGCTGTCATAGCCCTCCTCCTCGGAAACGAAGCTAAAAACAGGGTTGAATATTAGTCTCTATATTAGGTCATACCGCTTGCGATGGCAGGCGTTCGTCCAGAGGGAGGCCCTCACGCCCGTGCCAGCAATCCCACGGTCTTCTCAAAGCGGCCCCATCCATCTGCGCAAAGACGATTGAGGCCGGTGGCGCCAGGGTCGAGGTCGTCCCGCTCTGGAGGTTCCTGCTGGAGGGGTAGCCGTGACGGCGCCGGGGCAGCACCGGCGTGCAGCTCATGTGCTTCTTGAAGCGCCTCTACGTGCGGAGGTTCGCGAACGACGTCAACCGCCGCATGAAGCGCCGGCTCTACCGCAGCCTGCTCGCCGCCAGCGAAGTGCAGCTCGCGGGGGAGGGCGCGGGCAGCCGAGGGTGACCGCGCCGCCGGTCGCAGGCGTCTGGCGGCGGCCGAGGGTGACCGGGCCGACGGCGGCAGGCGTCTGGCGGCAGCCGAGGGTGACCGGGCCGACGGCGGCATAATGGTGCGAACGACACATGTCAGGAGGCTTGCATGGATGCTTCGATCTCTCAGCTGCGGCAGGGACACTGGCTCCTTGCGGCGTGCTGCGTCCTTTACCTGGCCTGGTGGGCCATCTTCTTCTGGCCCAAGGTCAGCGGAGGAGAGGCGCAGGGGGCGATCCGCGGCGTCGGCGTCGTGGCGATCCTGGGTGCCGCCGTGTGCGGGCTGCTCGGTGCGACGCGGTCGTGCGCCGGGGCGGCGTCGCTGGCGCATGGCGCCGCGGTGCCGGTGGCCGTCGTGGGGTCCGTGGTGCTCTACCTGGTGCTCCTTGCCGTCACTACGCGGGCGTTCGGCCGGCAGCCGACGACGGAGTTGGTGCTGTTCGTGGCCTGGCTGGGGATGGAGCTCCTCTGCGCCTACGCGCTGGCATGCGCCGGGCGCGGGAGCGTGGCCGCGCTCGCCGTGGCGCTCGCGGTCGCGGGGTTCGTCGCGAGCCTAGTTTGCTACGTGCTGTACTACAGGCTGGCGCCGCTGCCGTCGTTCGTAGACGGGTGCCTGCCGCTCGCGCTCATCGGCGTCGTGAGCGCCGTGCTCGCGCTGGTGATGTAGCGCGGGGCGCCGCAACGCTTTGGGCTCCGCAGCGCTTTGGGCCTCTGGGGACCCGGCCCGGCGTGGGAGCCTGGACGCCCGTCCGGCGGGGCTCTGGCTAAACGGCCTTAAGCTTGCGGAGAAGGCGTCGAAGCACAAGTTTTGGGATTTATAGCCAGTGGTTATAAATCCCAAAACTTGCAGGATAAGGACCGGATCGTCAGCTTAGGGACGTTTACGGAGCGGCTCCCCGCTCGAGCCCCCACGCGGTTCTCGGCTCGAGCCCCCCGCGCGGTTCACGGTCTAGCCCCATGAACTTCTCCGCTCGAGCCCCATGGTCTTCTCCGCTCCAGCCCGCGCTTCTCCGCCCGAGGCTCTGCCGCCCCGCTGGGGCGACCGAATGAGAGGCGATTTGAGGCCCGCTTTGCTTGGCCGATGGCCTCTGATACCTTCGGGGCGGTATGCAGTTCGCGCATACGCTCGAAGCATTTTCTCTTTTCCCGACAAAAATTGAAAAAATTGTTTCCAAACCGCAAATTGCGGGGGGTCTATTTTCCGTTTCGAGAACAAATTTTTAAAAAATTGTTGGGAAAAAGGAATTTGAGCGATTTGTGCATGGTGTCGCAGTCGGTGCTCTGCCGCGCCCAAGCGGCCCCTGCTAGGCGCATGTTCAAGCACATGCAAATCATATCCTAAAAAATATATCCGAAGCATCCACGCCCCCCGGCGTCGCCCCGCCGCCGCGACGTCGCCCCGCCGCCCCCCGGCGTTGCCCCGCCGCCGCGACGTCGTCCTTGCGGCCCCCGGCGTCGCCCCCCTGGGTATACCATCGAGCTCGTCCGGTACCCAAGACCCAAGGAGGACCCGCCATGGAACCCGAAGCCACGCCCCTCGACGTGCTCGTCGTCTACTGCCACCCGTGGGAGGGGAGCTACACCCACGCCGTGCTCGAGGCGGTGGAGCGTGGGCTCGCACGCGCCGGCGAGGCCTACGAGGTGATCGACCTCTACGCCGACGGCTTCAGCCCCGCGATGAGCGCGGAGGAGCTCGCCCGCTACTCCACCGGCGAGACGTGCGACCCGCTGGTCCTTCGCTACCAGGGCCTCCTCGCGAGGTGCCGCCGTCTCGTGCTCGTGTTCCCCGTCTGGTGGAACGACGTGCCGGCGATGCTTCGGGGCTTCCTCGACCGCGTCATGCTGCCGGGGTTCTCGTGGGAGGCCACGGGCGCGGGCCTCGCCGGCAAGCTCCAGAACATCCGCCGCGTGGACGCGTACACGACCTCGTCCAACCCCACCGACTACATGCGGGAGCGGCTCGGGGACGGCATCCAGGGCACGCTCCTGGACGCGACCTTCTGGCAGCTGGGCTGCGGCGCGGGAACCTGGCACAACCTTGGCGGCATGGACACGACCGACGAGGACGCCAGGCGTCGCTGGCTCGACAAGGTGGAGAAGGACGTGGTCGCGCAAGCATGATCCGGAGCGGGTGTGCCGGCCGCGCGGCCCTTCTCGGCCGCTACGACGCCACGACCTACTGCCTCTTCACGCGCAAGTCGCTGGATGGGGGCGTGCGGGCGTCGCTCGGCGAGGGATGGGTCGTCGGCAACGCCGCGGGGCTCTACGAATGAGGCGGCTCGGGGCCGCGTCGACTTGCAGCGTCACCCCGGCTAGGGTACGAGCCTCAGGTTGGCCGCACCGCCCCGCGGGGCGCCCGGGACGTCCGAGCCGTCTGGACCGTCCGTGTCGTCCAGCTCCTCGGCTTGGCGGCGATCCCACTCGTCGAACAGCGCGCCCGTGCGCCACTTGCGGATGCGCGCGTTCACGGCGTCGAGGCTGAAGCGCTCGAAGAACTGCGAGTACCCCCAGGCGCGCATCTCGTCGTGCTCGGGGTCCTTGGGGTCCGCGATCGCCTCGAGGAAGTGCTCGAACCCGCGGGCGCCCCCCATGTCCTCGGGGGGCGCGTCGCCCACGCCAGCGGTGCATGCCGGCATGTCGCCCTTGTAGCAGGGAATCGTCTCGACCAGCTTGATCTTGTGCACCCACCAGTCGCCGTAGTCGTAGGTGTAGGTCGCCGTGCGCGTGCGCGGGAACACGTCCCTCAGGTTGACGCCGTTGACGTCGACGACGCGCCGGCCGTCGTCGTGGCCGAGCATCGAGTCGACGCCGTCCGCGTCGGGGTCGACGAGCATGAGCTTCTCGCGCTTGCTCGTGAGCTGGAAGTCGAAGAGGTGGTAGTCCCACCACAGGAACGAAGCCTGGATCACGTCGTGGAGGTCGGCGAAAGTCATGTCCTGGGGGACGACGACCTCGCGCCAGCACGCGCGGCCGCCGAGCTTGAGGTCGATCCTGAGGCGGAAGGCCGGCTCGTCGCTGCGCAGACGCGAGGCCTCGAGGTTCTCGGCCACCTGGCGCTGAAAGTCGTTGATGAGGGAGCCGTAGATGTTCACGAGGGTGCGCGCCATGGACTCGCCGTCCTCGGTGAGGACGAGCGGGCTGGAATTCTTGTTCGAGGTGATGAGCCCGTCGCGCTCGAGCGAGGCGAGGGCGTGGTCGTCGTAGGTCCGCCAGGCCTTGGCGACCGTCTTCTGCCCGGCCTTTTCGTCCCAGGACGTGAGGTAGATGAGCATGAGGGTGAAGTCGTACATCAGGTCGATTTCGTCCATGGGGCCTCTGATCTCTTGGCGAGAAGGGCGTGTTGCTCGGGCGTGTGCGCTTGGGCCATGGTACCGCGTCTTCGTATGAGCGGAGGCCTCACGTCCTTCTCGTCCACAGCTGGCCGCTGGGACGGGTCGCAGGCTGTGGGGGTGGCAGGCTAGCACGGCCCCCGGCGCCTCACGCGGCCAGCTCCCGCTTGCCAAGTTACGCACGGCTGAAACCCGCCTTCGCAAAACCCCAGATAAAAGCATAAATACATTTACTAAAAATTCACCCGTGCGTAATTCGGGGTCCCTTGCAGACCGGTGGGTTTCAACGGTCCGGTGTGGGTACGAGGGACTCCGGTGGCTGGGCTGCCTCGTCCGCACGATCTTGCGACGTCCGGCTGGCAACGGGGGCGGCGCGAGCCTTGCGCGCGGGAGAAGGGCGGGAGGCCGAGAAGGGCGGGAGGCCGAGAAGGGCGGGAGGCCGAGAAGGGCGGGAGGCCGAGAAGGGCGGGAGGCCCGCCGAATGGCAGGTCTCCCGCCCCATGTGACTAACCTTGCGCCCGGGCAGGCTCGCTCGGACGAGGCCCTTCTCCCCGGGAGGGCCCGCCTCGCTGGAGGGGCCCTTCTCCGGATAAGGCCCTTCTACGAGGCGAGGTCCTTCTCCCCGGGCGTTGCCCACTCCCTAGGCCGCCTGCTGGCGGAGCATCCAGAGGGTCTTGGACAGGCTCGCGATGTAGTCGTCCATCTTCGCGCTCACGAGGGCGTTGGACTCGGCGTCGGCGTGCGCCTTGACCGAGGTGACCTGCTCCAGGATGCGGGAGAGGTCGGCGCGCACGTTGGCGAAGGCCTCCTTGCTGGTGAGCGCCTCGTCCGGCCGCTCCTCGATGTCGGATGCGGCGAGCACCTCGGAGAGTGAGGCGATGGGCTTGCCTCCCAGCTGCAGGATGAGCTCGGCCACATCGTCGATCGCGGGCAGGATCTCGTCGTAGAGCTCCTCGAGCTGGGCGTGCGCCTGGAAGAAGTCGCTGCCGCTTACGAACCAGTGCTGGTTCTGGAGCTTGTGGTACTCGACGGTGAGGTTGGCGAGAAGGGCGTTGAGCTTGGTCTCCATGGTTGGATCCTTTCTGTCGTGTCCTATCGTGGTTCTTAATAGGACTGTTTCTTGTTAGTGGAACTATACCCAAGGAGGGCCCTTTTATAAACAGGAATCTATCCTAATAAGTACTTCATAATTCCTACACAATCGACCGCGGACCGCATCACGCACGACCCGCCCGCGCTCGGCCCGCTTGCGCCCGGCCCGCTTGCGCCCGGTCCGTTTGCGCTTGGGCCGCCCGTGCCCGGCCCGCCCGAACCGGCCCGCCCGCGCCCGGCCGCCCGTGCGCACTAGGAGAGGAAGAAGTCGTCGACGCGATTGAGTCGAGTCGAGGACCTCGTGCTCCTCCACGCCGAGCGAGCGCGCGAGCGCCGCCGAGCCGACGAGCCGCTCCCGGATGTCAGGCGAGAACGCGCCCTGTTGCTGTGGCTGGCGACGCCCCGGGGACGCCGGTCGGCTGGGGGCGCCCCTGCGGGCCGGTTCCGCGCCGGCGGCCTGTCCCGCCGCGGGGCCCCGAGACGCATCAACAGTGCAACGAGCAGGGGCATTTCGCGTTTTCCCGACAATTCTCGAGGATTTTGTCCGCAAAACGCAGTTTGGGGTACCGGCAAAAAACGGTATGAGAACAAATTTTCGAAAAAATGTCGCGAAAAGGGCGTTTGCGCAAGAAAAGGCCGTGCCGGCTCGTTCCGCCGGCACGGCCTGGATGTCGCAATAAGGGGATCGGGCCCTCAGAGGGGCTCTCAGCGCCTCGCCCGATCCGACGTCCGAGGGGGGTTGCACCGCGCGAGACGGTTCGGGTCCGCCCGCGCCGCCCGGTCCGCCAGCCGCGCTAGACCGCGGTGTAGCCGCCGTCGACCGCGAGCATCTGGCCGGTGACGTAGCTGGACTCCTCGGCGCCCAGGAAGACGGCGGCGGAGCAGAGCTCGCCCTCGTGGCCGTAGCGCTGCATCGGGACGGTGGACTTGGCGAAGTTCTGGAAGTACTCGGTGTCCAGGGTCTCGGTGGTCAGCTCGGTGTAGAAGTAGCCCGGGCAGATGGCGTTGACGGTGATGCCGGTGGGGGCGAACTCGGCCGCCGCGCCGCGGGTGAAGTTCACGACCGCGCCCTTGGAGGCGTGGTAGGCGATGGTCGGGATGGCGGTGTTGCCGACCAGGCCGTAGATTGAGGCGATGTTGATGATGCGGCCGTAGCCCTGCTTGCCGGACTCGATGCCCTTCTGCATGTAGCCGCCGAACTTCTTGCACATGGTGAAGATGGAGGTGAGGTCCAGGTTCATCGTGAAGTCCCAGTCGCTGCGCTTGAAGTCGACCAGCTTGGTGCCAGTGCCCTTCTCGCCGCCCGCGGAGTTGACCAGGACCTCGACGTGGCCGAACTTCTCGTCGGCGGCAGCGAGGGCGGCGTCGATCGATGCGTCGTCGGTGACGTCGCAGGCGAGGGGCAGGACCTCCACGCCGTACTTCTCGTTCAGCTCCTTGGCGCTCGCCTCGAGGCGCTCGACGCGGCGGGCGAGAAGGACGAGGTTGGCGCCCTGCTCGGCGAAGCCCTCGGCCATCTGCTTGCCGAGGCCGGAGGAGGCTCCGGTGACTGCGACGACCTTGCCGGTGTAGTTGAACATGAGATACCTCCTAGTCGTGGTGTGATGCCAGCCGACGGGCGCCTTGCGGCCCGTCGCGCTCTCTCAAGGAAGCATCTTATGGTGGGTCTGGGTCGACGTATATAATCAATTCAGGCTTTTCTTCTAAGGTCAGTTCTCGGCCGGACGCGCTGCGGCCCGCACTCCCAACAGCCGCGACGACGCGCGCCGCGACGCGGGGCGCCCGCAGCGCGCCTGGTTTCGTGGGCGGTTCGGAGGCGCGTGATGCTCACCTACGAGATGGGGAACAGGGGCGGCGCCCCCAAGTACCTCTACCTGTACCAGTGCATCAGGGACGACATCCTGGCGGGCAGGATACCCGCCGACGAGCGGCTTCCC
This sequence comes from Olsenella sp., assembly GCA_036454645.1. Taxonomy (GTDB): domain Bacteria; phylum Actinomycetota; class Coriobacteriia; order Coriobacteriales; family Atopobiaceae; genus Olsenella_K. The sequence goes on from JAZHSQ010000008.1 coordinate 58,939, forward strand.
TCCAAGCGCGCGTTCGCCGACCACCTGGGCGTCAGCGTCATCACGGTGGAGAACGCCTACCGGCTGCTGGTCGTCGAGGGCTACGTCCGCTCGAGGGAGAAGGTCGGGTTCTTCGTCGAGCGCCTCGAGGGCCGGCTCCCGGGCGGCCGCAGGCCGACCACGAGCCTGCCACCCATGGAGGAGGAACACGCCTACTTCGCGGACTTCTCGTCCAACAAGGTGCAGACGAGCCTGTTCCCCGCGTCGACGGTGGCCAGGCTCACCCGCGAGATGCTCGCCGTGCGCGACGAGAGGTTCTTCTCCACCGTCCCCTACAACGGTACGAGGACGCTCAGGCACGCAATCGCCGGCTACCTCAGGCGCTACCGGGGCATGGAGGTGGACCCCGACCAGGTCATCGTCGGCTGCGGCACCGAGTACCTCTACGGCAGGCTCATGCAGCTGTTCGATCCCGGCACGGTGCTCGGGCTCGAGGACTCAGGCAACCACAAGTTCGCGGACATCGCGGCGCGCAGCGGCCTAGTCAGCGACTTTCTGCCCGTGGACGAGAAGGGCGTGAGCATGGACGCGCTCTCGCGGAGCCGCGCCAGCCTGGTGCACGTCTCGCCCGCGAACTCGTTCCCGCTGGGCTCGGTCATGCCGATAGGGCGCAGGCTCGAGCTGCTCTCGTGGCTCTACGAGGGCGAGGGGCGCTATCTCGTCGAGGACGACTTCGACAGCGAGGTCAACTCGTTCGGCAGCGCTACGACGCCAATCTTCCAGAGCGACTTCGGGAGGCGCACGGTCTACCTCAACTCGTTCTCGAAGACCCTCGTGCCCTCGCTGCGAATCTCCTACATGGTCCTGCCGATGGAGCTGCTGGCGCGCTACCGGCGGACCCAGACGTTCTTCTCCTGCACGGTCTCGGGCTCCGACCAGTACGTGCTTGCCAGGTTCCTGGCGGACGGGCACTTCGAGCGGCACCTGAGCCGCCTCAACGTGTTCTTCCGGCGAGAGCGGGCGCAGGTGCTCTCCGAGATTTCGGAGCTCGGGCTGGACCGGATGGGCGAGGTCGTGGTCCCCGAGGCCGGCACCCACGTGATTCTGCGGCTCGGCGAGGGCGACGTGACGCGCGAGCAGATGAGGGCAAACGCGCGGGCGCTCGACATCCGCTTCGCGTTCGTCGGCGACTACGCCTCGCGGCCCTCGGGCCGCATGGGCCGCGACCTCGTCGTGAACTACGCGTCCGTGCCGCCCGAGCGGCTGCACGAGGGTCTCCACCGCCTGAAGCTCTGCCTGAGCAGGCAGAGCGCCGGGGTGTTGCCGTAGGGGTCGCGGCGCCGTGGCGCGGCCGGGGGTTGCCGTAGGGGTCGCGGCGCCGTGGCGCGGCCGGGGGGCGACCGGTCGGCGGCGCTACCGGGGACGCCGGCCGGCTGGCCGCCCGCAGGTCGAGGGCTGCGGGCGGCGACGCCCCGGGGACGCCGGCCGGCTGGGGGCGCCCCTGCGGGCCGGCCCCAGCCGGCGGCCTGTCCCGCCGCGGGGCCCGAGACGCATCAACAGTGCAACGAGCACGGGCATTTCGCGTTTTCCCGACAATTCTCGAAGATTTTGTCCGCTAAGCGCTTTTTGGGGTACCGGCAAATTGCGGTATGAGAACAAATTTTCGAAAAAATGTCGGGAAAAGGGCGATTGCGCAAGAAAAGGCCGTGCCGGCTCGTTCCGCCGGCACGGCCCGGGTGTCGCGATGAGGGCATCGGGGCCTCAGAGGGGCTCTCAGCGCCCCGCCCGATCCGACGCCGGATCCGCTGCGCCCGACCCCGGGGCGCCCGAGACGGCTTGCGGGTCGCCCGTGGCCCGGGGCGCCAGAGACGGCTTGCGGGCTGCCCATGGCCCGGGGCGCCTGAGCCGCGCCGCCCGTGGCCCGGGGCGCCTGAGCCGCGCCGCCCGTGGCCTGGGGCGCCGCCCGGGCCACGCCGCCCGCTACCTGCGCGGAGTCGCCGCGAGCTGCGCGTTCGAGCGCTCGTCGTCGCCGGACTCGACGGCGGCCAGCGAGCGGTAGAGCCACTCGGCCTCGTCGGGCGTGACGCCATCGGCGTCGGCGCTGGCGGAGAAGCCGAGAAGGGCCTCGAGCAGCTGCCTGCCGGCGGGGGAGAGGGCCGTGACGTCGGTGTCGGCGTGCGGCTCGACGCCGCGGTGGTCGGCGACGTGATCGACGAAGCCGTGCACCTGCTGCACGCGCGCGGCCAGGTCGGCGGGCGCCTCGTCGGCGCCGGTGGCCACGAGCGCGCCGGTCACGACCTGCGACGGCGTCCCGCACGGGACGAACCCGGGCACGTCGTCCATGGCGGCGGTGATGGTGGCGCCGAGGGCGACGGTTGCCCCGGCAAGCTCGTTCTGAAGATCGTTCATGTGACTCTCCTTACTTCTCTGCGTTGTCGTTCCTTGCTAGCGGCGCTCTCGCGGCCGCCGCTAGGCTTTGAAGTGCTCCTGCGCGAAGCCCATGCGCTGGACCGCCTCCATGGTGCCGAGGTAGGCGCTGCTGCGGTCGCGCACCGCCATGTAGCGCACCAGCACGGGCTCGCCGTCCTTCTCCATCCAGATGTCGACGGAGTCCTGGGCGCCGCTCCTGAGCGTGTCGATGACCTGGCGCACCATCTCCTGCACCTTGGGCGGGTGGCAGCTCCAGACCTCGCGGCCGAGCGCGGACTCGGGGCGCTTGAAGAGCTTCTTCTCGCCGTCGTCGTTCCAGTAGCGGTTGATGTTCGCGTCGTCGACGAAGGTGAGCTCCAGGGGGATGGTGTTGAGAAGGGCGTCGAGCTGGGCGACGCTCATGCTGCCGGAGGGCAGGCGCACCTCGCCCGCGACGGGGACGTCGGCAGCGCCAGCGGCGGCTGCGGCGCCAGCGGAGCCGGTCGCGGCGCCAGCGGCGCCGGACGCGGACCCCGCGTCCTTCTCGCCCGCGACGGGGGAGGCCACGACGCCCGTTCCGGCCGCGGCCTGCTCGGCGCGACGCTGGCAGAACTCCTCGCCGGCGCCCCAGGTGCCCGCGTCCTCGACGAGGCACAGGTCGTAGCCCTTGAGGTCCGCGTACATCTGCAGCCACTCGTCGTTGGTGAAGTTCTGCGCGCAGAGCGGCAGCAGGATGTTGGCCTCCTTGTAGACCATCTCCTCGGCGCGGGTGAGGACGGCGTCGAGGCGCGCGGACCAGGCGTCGTCGCGCTGCGTGGCGGCCGCGAGGGAGCCGAGCTCCGCGCGGATCTCGTCGTCGACGCCCCACATCACGTCGGACGGGCCCGAGTAGCCGTGGCGCACCTTGAGGACGGGGTAGAGCAGGTCGCCCTTCTTGGCGTAGTGGATGCCGAGCTTGCAGAGGGTTCGCAGCTCGCTGTCGAGCTCGGGGGTGCCGAGCGCCGCGCGCGTGCGGGCGAGCTGGTCGGAGATCGCCTGGTTCTCGACGGAGAAGACGTGCATGGGGTGGCCGGGCAGGTTGCAGAGGAACTTCGTGTTGAGGTCGGACGAGAGCGAGCCGCCGGCCGGCGCGCCGCTACCGGCTGCCCCGCCGGCGAGCGAGCTCATGACCGCGTCCTCGGCGTTTGCGATGCGCTCCTCGCGGGTGGCGCCGTGGAAGAGGGCGGAGTGGACGTCGCAGAGGCGCTGCACGTCGGAGATCTTGGTGCCGCCCTCGATGAGGCCCTGCTCGGCGCGGGCGATCTCGCCGGCGTCCACGTCGCTGAAGTTGGCGACGAACTCGGCGCGCACGTCCTCGAGGGGCTCGCCGGCGGACAGGCGCGCGACGTAGCTCTTGAGCAGCTCGGCGCGGCCCTGCTCGTCGAGGGCGGCCGGCGCGGGCGCGGGGCTGGCGGGCGCTGCCGCGGTGGGCGCTGCCGCGGCGGCCGGAGCTGCCGGGCTCGCAGTGGCCGGCGCGGCACCCGCGTCCTTCTCGTCTGCGAGGGCGACCTCGGGCGCGGCGCCCGTGACCGAGAAGCCCGCCGCCTCGAAGGCCGCGACGGCGTCCTGCAGGCTCACGCCCTTGATCGAGCAGCCGCGCGGCACGGTCATGACGCGGCCGACGGTGTTGAGCGCGGCCGGCTTGGTGATGTCGGTGAACCCGAGACCCGCCATGACCTGGACGAACTCGGGGTAGTCCTGGGCCAGGTCGTGCACGCTCCTCGTGAGGTCAAGCGTCTTTCCCATGGTTGCTCCTTGTCTGGGCGCGACTGGCCGTGACTCTGGCGTTTCCGAGCCGCGGGACAGCCTCGTCCCTTGCTTTTTGTCGGTGGCAAGGATATGTGAGTAAGGATAGGTAAACTGTTGTCACGGCCACATTTACAAAAAGCTACCGCGAAACTGGCATTTTGAGGGGCAGGGAAGGACATGGGCTCGCGGTGCCGTGTGCCGCGGGCGCGGGGGCGCCGCGGGCGCGGGGGTGACGCGGGCGCAGGGGGGCGCGGGGGTGACGCGGGCGCA